>CAXTVX010000016.1:0-53173 GCA_964247755.1 uncultured Acetobacteraceae bacterium
CGCGACGCGTCGTTCGCGATGTACGCGTTCATCCGCCTCGGCCTGATCGACGAGGCGGAAGCGTTCGTCGACTGGATCGGCGCGCGCGCCCGGCAATGCGGCAAGGACGAGCAGCTGCACGTCGCCTATTCGCTTCGCGGCGAAAGCGATCTGCCGGAACAAACGCTCGGCCACTGGGAGGGACACCGGCAGTCCCGTCCGGTGCTGATCGGCAACGCGGCGGCGCGGCAGTTCCAGCTCGACATCTATGGCGAGCTGATGGACTCCGTGTATCTCGCCAACAAGTACGGCCGGTCGTCCTCCTACGAGGACTGGCGCGGCATCGTCGGCATGGTTGCCTGGCTCGGGGCCAACTGGCGTCGGCCGGATGCCGGGATCTGGGAAGGGCGCGGCGAGATGCGGCCGTTCCTGCACTCGCGGGTGATGTGCTGGGTGGCGGTGGACCGTGCCATCCGGCTGGCGCAGAAGCGCTCGTTGCCGGCGCCGCTTCCCGACTGGAACGCGCTGCGCCTGGAGATCCACGCCTCCATCCACGAGGAGTTCTGGCGCGAGGACCTTGGCAGCTTCGTGTCCTATCCCGGCGCCGCGGCGCCGGACGGCTCCATGCTGCTGATGCCGCTGGTCCGGTTCATCTCGCCCTGCGACCCGCGCTGGATTGGCACCATGGCGCTGGTGCAGCGCACGCTGGTGGAGGACGCGCTGGTGTTCCGCCGCACCGCCGACGACCGGGTGCTGGACGGGCTCAAGGGCGAGGAAGGCTCGTTCCTGGCCTGCTCGTTCTGGTACGTCGAGTGTCTGGCGCGCATGGGGCGGGTGGTCGAGGCGCGGCTGCTGTTCGAGAAGCTGCTCGGCTATGCCAACCCGCTTGGGCTGTATGCCGAGGAGCTGTCGCCGACCGGGCAGCACCAGGGCAACTACCCGCAGGCGCTCACCCACCTGGCCCTGATCAGCGCCGCCAGCTACCTCGACCGCGCCCTGGGCCGGGAGCGGGCGACGCCCTGGTCCTGAACCGGGCGTTCCCGCCGTCTGCTGCCGGGTAAAGCCTTTCTTTACCTGTCGCAGCCATCACTGTTCCCGGTCCATCGCGCCGGAGATCAGCATGCTGTCGAACCTCGCCATCCGCACCAAGATCGTCGGCGGCTTTGCGGCTGCGCTGGTCTGCACCATCGGCCTGGGCCTGTTCGCCCTGCAGCGGCTCGGCGCCATGGACCACACTTCCGCCGTCATCCGCAGCGTTGCCCTGCCGAGGACCCAGAGCCTGGACGACATCGCCTACCAGACGATGCGCTACCGGCAGCTGGAAGCCGACGCGGCGCTGGCACCCGATCCGGACGCACGGCGAAGCGACGAGGCGACGCTGGCTCGCGTCGGTGACGCGGCGAACAAGGCATTCACCGCTTATGAAGGGCTGCTCCGCCAGGACGAGGACCGCCGGCAAGTGGCCGGACTGCGGCACGCCTGGACCGGCTACGTGGAGCAGGACGGAAAGTACTTCAGCGCCCTGCATGCAAGCGACGTGGATGGCGCCATCGGCCTTTATCTAGGCGACATGCGGAGCGGCTTCACGCTGTTCCGGAGCGCGCTCCACGCCGAGATGGCGCAGAACACCGCTGCCGCTGCTGCCGCGTCACGGCATGAAAGCAAGGTGCATGCCTCTGCGCGGCGTTGGATCCTGGTCGCGATCGGCCTGGCCGCGCTCGTGTGCGTCGTCGCGGGCTGGAGCCTGGTCCGCAACATCGCGGTGCCGCTGGTGGCGATGACCTCGGCCATGCGCCGCCTCGCCGGCCACGACATGGGGACGATCATTCCCTGTGCCGGACGCGGAGACGAGGTCGGCAGGATGGCGGCGGCGCTGCAGGTGTTCAAGGACAACATGGAGAAGGCCGACCGGCTCCGGGCCGAGAAGGACGCCGAGCACGTGGCGCGCGAGAAGCGCAACGCGCGGATCGAGAGCCTGGTCGGCGCCTTCGAGCAGCAGATCGGCCGCACCGTCTCGGTGCTTGCCGCCGCCTCGACCGAGATGGAGGCTACCGCCTCCTCCATGACCGAGAACGCCACCCACACCGATACGCAGGCGGTTGCCGTGGCACAGGCCGCGGCCGAATCCAGCAGCGGCGTGCAGACGGTCGCTGCTGCGTCCAGCCAGCTCGCCGCCTCGATCACCGAGATCAACCGCCAGGTGGTCTCCTCGGCCAACCTGACCGGCCGGGCGGTGGGCAGCGTGCGTCGCACCGACGACACGGTGCGGGCGCTGTCGGAGAGTGCGGCACGGATCGGCAAGGTGGTCGAGCTGATCACCAGCATCGCCAGCCAGACCAACCTGCTGGCGCTGAACGCGACCATCGAGGCGGCGCGGGCGGGGGATGCGGGCAAGGGCTTCGCGGTGGTGGCGTCGGAGGTGAAGAGCCTGGCGCAGCAGACGGCGCGCGCCACCGACGAGATCGCGGCGCAGATCGCGCAGGTGCAGCAGGCGAGCAGCGGTGCGGTGGAGGCGATCCACGAGATCGGCGGGCTGATCGAGGAGGTGGGTGCCATCACCAACTCGATCGCGGCTGCCGTGGAGCAGCAGGGCGCGGCCACCTCGGAGATCGCACGCAACGTCCAGCAGACCGCTGCCAGCACGCAGCTGGTGACCAGCAACATCTCGGGCGTCAGCCGGGCCGCCAATGACACCGGCACCGCCGCGACCGAGGTGCTGGGTGCCGCCGGTGACCTGTCTCGTCAGGCGGAGAACCTGTCCGCGGAGGTGACCCGGTTCATCGCTTCCATCAGGGCGGCCTGAGCCGGCTCCGCACCCGGAGGCGGGCGCTCAGCCCTGGTAGGACGCGATCTCGATCAGGTTGCCGTCCGGGTCGAGGCAGTACACCGAGGTGATCGGCCCCAGCGCGCCGAGGCGCGTCACCGGGCCTTCCGTCACGGTCACGCCGCACTGGCCGAGGTGCTCGACCACGTCGTCACTTGCCACCGCTGTAACGAAGCACAGGTCCTGGCTGCCCGGCAGCGCATCCTCGGCGGTGGTCCAGCCTTCGGCGCCGTAGGGCCGCAGGTTGATCTTCTGGCCGCCGTACTTGAGCGCGCAGCGGCGGTTGCGGCCGTACTCCTCGTGCTCCATGCCGAGCACGCGCTGGTACCAGGACGAGGTCTTCTCCACGTCCTTGCAGGTGATCACGAGGTGGTCGAGCCGGTCGACGGTGAAGCGCATGGGATCGGACGCCGTCCTGTTCAGGTGAGGCCGTCGTAGAAGTCGTGGCCCTTGTCGTCGATGACGATGAAGGCGGGGAAGTTCTCCACCTCGATCCGCCACACCGCTTCCATGCCGAGCTCGGGATATTCCAGCAGCTCGACCTTGCGTATGCAGTCCTGCGCCAGCCGGGCCGCCGGGCCGCCGACCGAGCCGAGATAGAAGCCGCCATGCTTGTGACAGGCCTCCTTCACCGCGCGGGACCGGTTGCCCTTGGCCAGCATCACGAACGACCCGCCCGCCTGCTGCAGCATGTCGACGTAGCTGTCCATGCGGCCGGCGGTGGTGGGGCCGAACGAGCCGGTCGGCATCCCGTCCGGGGTCTTGGCGGGGCCTGCGTAGTACACCGGATGGTTCCGGAGGTAGTCCGGCAGACCCTCGCCGCGGTCGAGCCGCTCCTTGAACTTGGCGTGGGCGATGTCGCGCGCCACCACGATGGTCCCGGTCAGCGACACCCGCGTCCTCACCGGATGCTGCGACAGCGTCTGCCGGATCTCCCACATCGGCCGGTGGAGGTCGATGGCGATCACCTCGCCGCCCAGCGCCTCGTCGGTGGCTTCCGGCAGGTAGCGTGCCGGGTCGGTCTCCAGCTGCTCGAGGAAGATGCCTTCGGGCGTGATCCTGGCCTTGATCTGCCGGTCGGCGGAGCACGACACGCCGATCCCCACCGGCAGGGAGGCACCGTGTCGCGGCAGGCGCACCACGCGCACGTCATGGCAGAAGTACTTGCCGCCGAACTGTGCCCCGATGCCGAGTGAATGGGTGAGCTTGTGGACGTCCCGTTCCAGCGCGACGTCGCGGAAGGCGTGGCCGAGCGGGCTGCCCTCGGTCGGCAGGCTGTCGAGATAGCGGGTGGAGGCGAGCTTCACCGTCTTGAGCGTCAGCTCGGCAGAGGTGCCGCCGATCACGATCGCCAGGTGGTAGGGCGGGCAGGCGGACGTACCGAGCGTGCGGATCCGGGTTCCCAGCCATTCCAGCAGGTGCTCGGGGCTGGACAGCAGGGCACGGGTTTCCTGGAACAGGAAGGTCTTGTTGGCCGAGCCGCCGCCCTTGGCGATGAACATCAGGTGCATCTCGTCGGCGTGGTGCTCGCCGGGAGCCGCCGCGATGTCGAACTGCACCGGCAGGTTGGTGCCGGTGTTGACCTCCTCGAAGGTGGTCACCGGCGCCATCTGCGAATAGCGCAGGTTGGTCTCGGTGTAGGTGCGGTGGACGCCGAGCGACAGCGCCTCTTCCTCGTCGCCGTCGATCCAGACCCGCTGGCCCTTCTTGCCGAACACCAGGGCGGTGCCGGTGTCCTGGCACATCGGCAGCACCCCGCCGGCGGCAATGGACGCGTTCTTGAGCAGGTCCAGCGCCACGAAGCGGTCGTTGGCCGAGGCTTCCGGATCGGACAGGATGCGCGACAGCTGCTGGAGGTGGCCGGGCCGGAGCAGGTGCGACACCTCGCGGAAGGCGGTCGCGGCGAGCTCGGTCAGCGCCTCGGGCCGCACCCGCAGCACCGTCCTGCCGTCGCAGGCCGACACCGAGACCCCGTCGATGTCGAGCCTGCGCCAGGGTGTCGCGTCCTCGCCCAGCGGGAACATCGGGCTGTAGGCGAAGGGCCGGACCGGTGGGCGGGCGGCAGGCAGCAGGGCGTTCATGGCGGAGATCCGGATCGAGGCGGCGGTAGAGCTCAGCTCTGGTTGGGGCTTCGCTTGCGGAACGCGTCGAGGCTCACGACCTGCGGCGTCGGGTCGGGGGCCGGACCGTCCTGCGGTTCCGGCTCCGGCAACACCGCGAGCTGGGTCGCAGGCTCCGGCGCCGGCTCGGCCGCCTCGATCGAGGTCGGGGTGAAGCGCAACGCCAGGCGCACATGCGGGTCGGCGAAGCCGGTGATGGCGCGCAGCGGCACCGCGAGCGAGGTGGGCACGGAGCCGAACGACAGCCCCACCGTCAGCAGCTGCGCCTCCTCGTCGACCTTGAGGTCCCAGAACTGGTGCTGCAGCACGATCGTCATCTCGGCGGGATACTGCGCCAGCATCCGCTTCGGGATCACGGTCAACGGGTCGTCGGTGCGGAAGGTGACGTAGAAATGGTGGCCGCCTGGCAGCCCGTCGGCGGCGGCATGCTCGAGCGCCCTGATCATCACTTCGCGATAGGCCTGCTCGATCCAGCGGTCATAGGGCAGCAGGCTGTCCGCCATGCCGCCATCCTCGCCGGCGCCGCCGCGATCGTCCTCGGCCATGCTGGGCTCCTCGTGTGTGACGCGGCACCCCGGACACCGGGAGCGGGTCTCGATACGGCGCAGCCATGCGACAATCGATGGTGCGGTGCAAGTCGCCAACGCGCGAGCGGCCGTGCACAGGCGCCGATGGATGAGTGGGGGGGCTTCTGTTGCCCGGTGCCCCCCCGAACCGCGCTTGTCACTTATGCAGCGACAGCGAGCGCCCCATGATTGTCATTGGCACTTGTGATATGACCCGATAACGGCGGTATCATGCCGAGCAAAAGGTAGGTCTTTACCACGCGTGTCGAGCCTGTTTCGTCCCCATAACGCCCCGTCGCCGGGATGGTGGAGACGCCGGGCACTGCCCCCGGGTCCACAACGTTTATTCCACGTACCGTTTATCGCCGTAGCCGAGGTTGCCCTCTTGCATCGCCGTATATAGGGCAACCCAGGCCCGGCGTCCAGGTGCGGGATGCTGGCAGGACCGGGTCCCGGAATGCTAACCCCGGACGTGCCATCCCGCGCGTGCCCGAGGAAGCCGATGCAGAACCTGTCCCCCGCTCCGGCCTCCCTCCTGACCGAGGCCCAGCAGGCCGAGATCGCCGACGCGCGGGAAGCCGCCGCGACCACCCGTCGCGCCACGGCACCCGGGCTGGAAGCGCTGCTGTTCCAGCCGATCCCGGTGCTGGACAAGGGCTTCGTGCGCGTCGTCGACTACATGGGCGACGACGCCGCGGTGGTGCAGGGCGCCCGGGTATCCTACGGCCGCGGCACGCGGGCGGTGCAGAGCGACCGCGGCCTGATCCGCTACCTGATGCGACACCGGCACACTACGCCGTTCGAGCTGGCCGAGATCAAGCTGCACGTGCGCGCGCCGATCTTCGTCACCCGGCAGTGGTTCCGCCACCGCACCGCCTCCATCAACGAGTACTCCGCCCGCTACTCGGTGCTGGAGCGCGAGTTCTACATCCCCCCGGCCGAGGCGGTCGCGGCGCAGTCGGACTCCAACCGGCAGGGGCGGGGGGCGGCGATGGCGCCGGAGCAGGCGGCGCGCGTGGTGGAGATGCTGCGCGACGACGCGGCGCGCTGCTACGACAACTACCTGTGGATGCTGAACGAGGCCGAAGGCGAGGCGCACGATCCGGAGCGGGCCGGCGTCGCCCGTGAGCTGGCCCGGATCAACCTGCCGGTCGGGATCTACACCCAGTTCTACTGGAAGGTGGACCTGTGGAACCTGCTCCGGTTCCTGTCCCTGCGCGCCGACCCGCACGCCCAGGCGGAAATAAGGGCTTTCGCCGACGCGATCCTGGGCGTGGTGCAGGCCTGGGTCCCGGACGTGCACGACGCGTTCGCCGACTACGTGATGAACGCGGCCACCCTGTCCGGCCCGGCCACCGCGCTGCTGCGTGCGGCCCTGGCCGGGCGGGAAACGCTCGATCCGGCCACCTTCGGGCTGGGCGGGCGCGAGCTGCGCGAGCTGGTCGAGACGATGCCGGAACTGGCCGGCCGGATCCGGGAATAGAAGCGAGGCCCCGGGCGGATCGGTCGGGAGCGCGGACGCGTCTTTATTGGCTGGAATCCCACGAAGCAGTCTTGCCGATCCGTTGCAGGTCGTTAATGTCTGTCCAGAAGTTGAGCATCGTCCGCCTACTGGACGCCTGGCTGTAGCTTCTGCCTGGAAACTAGGCATCAAGGTCGCGCATCGCGAGGAGGATCACGCTTGTCATCCAGAAGAATCGTGCACCGGGCCGGGCTCGGCGCACTCGCCTGCCTTGCCGCCGCCGGTGCGCAGGCCGCCGGTAGCGCCCTGGTCACCGCACCGGTCTCCGAAGCGTCGCTGACCACCCTGTCCCGTTCGGTGCCGGGCGCGCTCGCCTCCGCCACCGATGCCGGCCCGCTCGCCTCCGCGCATGCGCTGGAGCACCTGCAGCTGGCGCTGAAGCGGCCGGCGGCCCGGCAGGCGGCCCTCGACGCCCTGGTGCTGGCGCAGACCACCAAGGGGTCGTCGGCCTACCACCGCTGGCTCACCCCGGCCGAGCTGCGTGACCAGTACGGTCCGGACGCCGCCGACATCGCCACCACCGTGAAGTGGCTGCAGTCGCATGGGTTGGTGGTGAACAAGGTGTCGCCCACCGGCATGTCGATCGACTTCTCCGGCACCGCTTCCAGCGTCGGCGCCGCCTTCCACACCACGTTGCACAGCTACACCCGGGCCGGGCAGCAGCATTTCGCCGAGTCCGGCGAGCAGTCCATCCCGTCCGCGCTCAGCCCGGTGGTGGCCGGTGCCGTGCTCGGCAACTTCTTCCCGCGCCCGATGCTGATGGCCAGCCGCAAGCCGTCCGCAGCCGCGATCGCGGCCGCCAAGGTGCACAAGGTCGGCACCAGCTACACCATGGCGGTGGATGGCACGACCTTCTACGCGGTGACGCCGAGCGACTTCCACACCATCTACGACGAGAACGGGCTGTTCAACGGCTCCAGCGTGGTCGGCAAGGTGACCGGCAAGGGCGTGACGCTCGCGGTCGCCGAGCAGACCGACATCAATCCGGCCGACGTGCAGAACTTCCGCTCGCAGTTCGGCCTGTCCGGGTTCGCCGGCACGCTCAGCATCACCCATCCGGGCGGCTGCATCGATCCGGGCTTCACCGGCGACGAGGGCGAGGCGGCGCTCGATGCCGAATGGTCGGGTGCCGTGGCGCCGGATGCCGCGGTGATCGAGGCGTCCTGCTCCTCCAGCGAGACCGGGTTCGGCGTGATGACCGCGCTGCAGAACCTGGTCGAGGGCGGCACCCCGGCGGTGGCGATCTCGGTCTCCTATGGCGGCTCCGAGGTCGGCAACGGCATCGTGTTCCTCACCGAATGGTCGAACCTGGTCGAGGAGGGTGCCGCCGAGGGCATCTCGATCTTCGTGTCCACCGGCGACGGTGCGGCCGACATCGCCGACACCGGCGCCACGCTCGCCACCAGCGGCATCAACGTCAACGGCCTGGCTTCCAACATCTATGACACCGCGGTCGGCGGCACCGATTTCGGCGACACCGTGGTCGGGCTGAACACCACCTTCTGGAGCAGCACCAACAGCACCAGCGGCGGCTCGGTCAAGAGCTACGTGCCGGAGATTCCCTGGGACAACAGCTGCGGTTCCTACGTGAACTGGGCCGGCGCCGGCGCCGCGGGCGCGCTGCAGAACTGCAACAACCCCAAGACCTCGACCACCTACCAGAACGTGGTCGGCGGCAGCGGCGGCCAGAGCCTGCTGTTCGCCAAGCCGTCCTGGCAGCTGACCAGCGTGCCGGGCGTGCCGAACGACGGCGTGCGCGACCTGCCCGACATCTCGCTGTTCGCCGCCAACGGGCAGTGGAACCACTTCTACCTGGAGTGCATGTCCAACACCGCCGAAGGCGGCGTGCCGTGCGACTTCACCAACCCGGACGACTTCCTCGGCTCCGCCTTCGGCGGCACGTCGTTCGCGGCACCCGACTTCGCCGGCATCGCGGCCCTGGTCGCGGAGCTCTACGGCAAGGTCGGCAACATGGCGCCGGTTCTGTACCAGATCGCCAACATCCAGTACAAGAACGCGCTGCTGGTGAACCAGTGCCAGACCACCAGCTTCCCAGCCAACCCGCTCTGCGTGTTCCACGACATCGCGGTCGGCGACAACTCGGTGGCCTGCAAGGCCGGCACTCCGAACTGCTACACCAACGGCCTGTCCACCAAGGGCATCGGCATCTCGTCGACCAGCACCACCACGCAGTCGACCGCCTTCAATGCCGGCGTCGGCTACGACCTCGCCACCGGCCTCGGCTCGGTGGACATCCCGCAGCTGCTGCTGAACTTCTGAGCGACATCGGGCGGCGGATACGATCCGCCGCCCGTGACGGCAGGACGGCACCGAAAGGCTCCGGCGGCGAAAGCTTCCGGAGCCTTTTCCGTGTCGACCGCCGACGCATCCATCGCCGTGCTGCGCCGTTGCGTGGCTCAGCGGTTTCCCGAGGTGCCAGATGAAGATCCCGACCCGGCTGCATGGTGCGATCGACTACGCGGTGGCCTCGCTGCTCGGCAGCCTCGCCGTTTCGACCACGCTGCCCCGGCCGGTGCGACGCGTGGTCGGTACCGCGTCCGCCGTCCACGGCTCCTATGCGGCGCTCACCGACTACGAGGCCGGGCTGCGGCCGGTGATGGGCATGCGCACCCATCTCCTGCTCGACGCCGCCGGCGGGGCCGCGTTGTGCGGCGCTGCGCTTCTGATGCGGCGGCAGCCCGCAGGCAGCCGTGCGCTGCTGTTGGCCATGGGCGTGTCGGAGCTGCTGGTGACGGCGTTCAGCAGCGCCAGCCCGGCGAGCGGGCCGGGACAGGGCTCCGGTCCGGTCGGACGGGTGCTGGACCTCCATCCGCCCTCGGCCGAGCAGGTCGGCTATCCGCCGGTCGACACCCCGAAGCCGGTCGCGGACGACGTGTTCGTGGTCGACAGCCTGATGCCGGGCCCGCTCGGCAGCGCCCTGCCGGTTCGCATGACCGTGATCCGCCTGCCCGGCGGCGACCTCGTGCTGCACTCGCCGACGCGGTTCAGCTATCCGCTCAAGGCCCAGCTCGAGACCCTGGGCCGCATCCGCCATCTGGTCGCCCCCAACGTCGCGCACTGGGTGTTCCTCCAGGCCTGGCAGGACGCCTGTCCGGACGCGGTGACCTGGGCCGCACCCGGCCTGCGCGAGCGTGGCGCCGTGCGCCGCAGCGGCGTGCGGCTCGACAACGACCTCGGCGACGTGCCGCCGCCGGAATGGGACGGGATCACGCTGGTGACGGTGCCGGGCGGTCTCGGTTTCCTGGAGGTGGCGCTGTTCCACGGGCCATCACGCACCCTGGTGCTGACCGACCTGGTGCTGAACCTGGAAGCCGGGAAGCTGCCGGCAGCACTTCGTCCGGTCGCACGACTGCTCGGTGTGGTGGCGCCGGACGGCATGCCGGTTGCCTACCTGCGCGCGGTGATCAAGCTGCGGCGCGCTTCCGCCGCCCGCGCCGCCCAGCGCCTGGTGGACCTGCGGCCCGAGCGCGTGGTGTTCGCGCACGGGGCGTGGTTCGAGCAGGACGGCACCGCCGCGCTGCGCCACTCGCTGCGCTGGCTGCTCGATTGAGCTCGGCGATGCCCGTCCTGCCCGTGAACGTTGTTCACGGCCGGCTTGCATCGCTTCCGGCCCGGCGCCATCGTACGGACCGGTCCGCGAGCGGATCGCCATCTGGCAAGGAGTGCCCGTCATGCCTGAGCCGCCGCGTGGGCCGAGCCCGCTGCCGAGCCTGATGCCGTTCGTCGTGCTGGCGCTGATCCTGCTGCTGATCTACGCCGGCGTGATGCTGTTCCCGGTGGTCCAGCGCTACGTCGCCCAGCAGGACTGCGTCGGCACCGGCCGCACCGACTGCTCGCCGCACCCCTGAGCGGGTCCGATGGCGGTTCCGTTGCCCGGTCCCGTTGTCCCCGATCGCGCCGTGGACGACCCGCGGCCGGTGCCGTTTGCTGCCATCACCGCGCTGTTCCTGGTCTGGGGCTTCGTGTCCTCGGTGATCGACGGGCTGGCGCCGGCGGTGCGCGCCATCTTCCACCTGAGCTTTGCGGCACAGATGCTCACCCAGTTCGCGTTCTTCGCGGCCTACGGGGCGGTGTCGCTGCCGGCAGCGGCGCTGATGGCGCGGATCGGCGCGCCGCGGGCGATCGAGCTGGCGCTGGGCGTCACCGTGGCGGGCTGCCTGGTGGTGCTGCTGGGCACGCGCACGCAGAGCTACGGCGCGATCCTCGTGGCGCTGTTCGTGATCGCGTCCGGCATCACCCTGCTGCAGGTGGCGGCGAACCCGCTGGTGGCGGCGCACGGCGAGCCGTCGCGGGCGCATGTGCGGCTGACCCTGGCGCAGGCGTTCAACTCGCTCGGCACCGTGCTGGGGCCGGTGGTCGCCGGGCGCCTGCTGCTCAGGGGCGGCCTGTTCGGCTCGGGCACCACCCCGGATCCCAGCATCGACTCCGCCGGAGCCGCGCGGCTGGTCTCGCTGCACAACATCGACCGCCAGTTCGAGCTGATCGCGCTGCTGGTGGCGGGCCTGGCGCTGCTGGCCTGGTCGGTGCGCCGCCGCCTGATCGCGGCGGATCCGCTGCCGGCGATGACCGGCGGCAGCCTGGTTGCGGCGTTCCGCTCCGGCTGGGGGCTGTTCGGGGCGTTCGCGGTGTTCGTGTACGTCGGCTCGGAGGTCGGCGTGTCGACCATCATGGTCAACTTCCTGTCGCAGCCCGCGATCCTGGGCGTGTCCCCGGCCCGTGCCGCCACCCTGCTGGGCGCGGTGTTCTGGGGCGGGGCGATGCTGGGCCGGTTCGCCGGCAGCCTCCTGCTGCGCGTCGTCAGCGCCGGGCGGGTGCTGGGTGTGTTCGCGATCATCAATGTCATGCTGTGCCTCGTGGTGTCGCAGGCGGCGGGCCCGCCCGCGGCCTGCGCCGCCCTGTCGCTCGGCTTCTTCAACTCGGTGATGTTCCCGACCCTGTTCACCCTGACCCTGGAGCGCTCGCCCGCGCCGGCGGCGTCGGTATCCGGCCTGCTGTGCAGCGCGATCGTCGGCGGCGCGCTGCTGCCGCCGCTGGTGGGGCTGGTATCGGACCGCTCCGGCATCAGCGCCGGCTTCGCGGTGCCGCTGGCAGGCTATGTCGGGATCGCGGTGTTCGCCTTGTTCGCGCCGGCGCGGCCGATGCGGCACCGCCGCGGGTTCCTGCTCAGGCGGCGGACGGCGCAGCCCGTGACCGAACAACGGTTCCGTTAGCTTCCAAGCAGGTAGCCGACGGAAAGGCAGACGGGATGCACGAGAAGACCATCATCCGGAACATGGCGGCTCATGGACGTCGAACAGTTGATCGGCCTGACGAAGCCAGCATTCGAGGAACCTGCCGGTGGCACGGGTGCCGGTGTCGTGCTGTGAAGAATGTGGTCGGCTTGGTCTTCCTGAGCCTCGTCGCCTGTCTTCAGCCTGCGGTCGCGAAGCCGCAGTTTGTGTATCGGGTCATGATGCCTGCCACGTCCCACGACGCTCGGATCATGGGCATCAAGTTGGCGATCCGGTTCGGTCAGGTTTATCGCATGGTGAGTTGCCCCGTCGGCTGATCCATGCAGGTGTTCAACGACGCGAACCGGTTCTCCACGTTCGAGGCGCAGGCGATAGTCGGCGCGGCTGCCATCTCATCGCGTGAAGCATCTGCAGCGCTTCTTGTTGCAGACCTGCCAGAGATCGATACCGGGGCGGACACGGGGCCGATCTCGGTTTCGGGCAAAATCACGACCATGCGGAAAGGCGAGCTGTACACCGTGAAGGTCGGCCGCTTCCGCCTCGTTCGGGTCAGCAACGTGCGTTAGTCGATCCCGGCGATGTCGACGTGAGAGGGGCCGATCGGACAGGCTCCGAACATGGCCTCTGCCGGGCTTGTCCCCTCGACCTCAAGGAGCCGCGTTCGGCGGCAGGAGACAGGGCATGAATGCAGTCCGTCGGGCGGCAGCAACGCATGGCGCCCCGCAAGCGCAAGGTTGCGGACGTCAAGGAAGAAACCTCGCTGCTGCGAACCGGTGAGTTCCTAAACGGGGTGCGATACGTGCCTATCAGCCCACGCAACTTGCCCCATTGAGCATTACCGGTTCGTGCGGCGCCCCTCCAGCCGCCTGGCAGGAAGGGGGCCGCTCGTGAGCATCCCCACATCGTCGGCCGCCCGTGTCACCTGCTGGCGCAGCCTCATCGGGTCATTTGCCATCCTGACATTGACCCGATCGGCACCCGTGCCGCGCACCTGGACGGTCCCGTAGCCGAGGATGCGCCCGAGGATCCCTTGGGATAGAGAAACGCCTTCGACCTTCCTCAGAGAGATCTCATTGACGTGGCGAACAACAAGGCCCGTCTTGTAGATGAAACGGCGGTTCGTGACTGCAATTTCGGTGCTGAAGTATCTCGCACACACCCAGAGGATGACCAGGATACCCGCTCCGTAGACCGCGCAAGCAACCAATCCGATCACCATCCACGAATAGAACCAGACCTTGGACAGGCTGCCCTGATAAGTCACTTGCTCGTCGTCATCTAGGCTAGAGTTCACGTAGCTCATGGGAGGCGGTCCGGAGAGAGATCACGTAACGGAGCCGGAACAGATATCTGAGTTGTTGCTAGCTTGCCAATTTATTCTACCAGCATCGGTATATTTGATCCTGGTTCCACACGTACAATTCGCCGCTCACCAGCACCGCCAGCAACACCGTCTCGCTCAGGCTCAGGTGGCTCAACACCCGGAAGATTACGCCATAGGTCAGCCCGTGGATGATGGACGACGCCACCATGTGGCCGATCCAGGATCCGCAGGCGAACCTGGGGGTTAGCAGGCCACTGACCTATTGGAAAGATCAGTGCCCACCAAGGGGATCTGAAGTCCGACGAACTTCAGGTTCGGGACAGTAGCCCCGGTCCTGCCGCAGGTGCGGCCGCAGCGCCTCGGCCACCCGCCTAGCGATCGCGGCGTAGGCCTGTCCCGCCTCGCCGTGCGGCGCCTGCGCCAGGATCGGCGTTCCGGCGTCGCCGCTTTCGCGTATGTCGAGCAGCAGCGGCACCTCGCCCAGGAACGGCACCCCCAGCGTGTCCGCTTCCGCCCGCGCCCCGCCATGGCCGAACAAGGGCGTGCGGTGGCCGCAATTGGGGCAGCAGAACACGCTCATGTTCTCGACGATGCCGAGCACCGGCACCCGGGTCTTCTCGAACATCGCGACGCCGCGCCTGGCGTCGAGCAGCGCGATGTCTTGCGGCGTGGACACGATCACCGCACCGGCCAGCGCCACCTTCTGCGCCAGCGTGAGCTGGGCGTCGCCGGTGCCGGGCGGCATGTCCACCACCAGGACGTCGAGCGGCCCCCACTCGACCTCGCCCATCAGCTGGGTCAGCGCGCCCATCACCATCGGGCCGCGCCAGATCATCGCCTTGTTCTCCTCGACCAGCAGCCCGATCGACATCGCCTTGACGCCCCAGGCTTCGAGCGGAACCAGGCGCCCGTCGCGCACCTCCGGCTGGGCGGTGAGCCCCAGCATGCGCGGCAGGCTGGGGCCGTGGATGTCGGCGTCGAGCAGCCCGACCGACAGCCCCAGCCGGGACAGGCCGATCGCCAGGTTGACCGCGGTGGTCGACTTGCCCACGCCGCCCTTGCCGGAGGCCACGGCGACCACCGCCCGCACCTCGGCCAGCAGCTTCGCCGGCGGCTCCGCGCGGCCGAGCCCGAGCGGCCGGTGGCCGCCGCCGGCGGGTGCCGGTGCGGGGTCGGGAGCCGGGGCCGCCTGCCGGTGTGCGGTCAGCACCACGGTTGCGTTCAGCACGCCCGGCAGGGCGCGCAGCGCGCGCTCGGCCCGGTCGCGCACCGGCTCCAGCCCGTCCGCGCTGGCGCGATCGGCACGGATCGCCACCTGCACCAGCCCGTCGCGCACGGTCACGCTCTCCACCAGCCCGGCGCCCAGAAGGTCGCGGTCGCCGCCCGGCGCGGGCATGAGCTGCAGCGCCTGCCGCACCGTCTGCTCCAGGGCCTCGTTCGTGTCCGCCATGTGCCTGCCTTCTGCCGGTCGCACCCGGGCTGGAGCCCATCTGACAATGCGCTATGCCGGCGATCCGACGCGCCTTTCTCCGATTGGCCTGGGCTCACGGCCAGGAGGCCGCTCCGCTCCGGTTCCCGGAAGACACGTCGGCCGTGCCGCGCCAGCGCGTCACTCCCACCTGGCACACCCCATTCTCGAATGGGCTCTTAGTGCACCCTCCGGCCGCTGGCGAATCGCATCTTGGCCATAATCGTGCGGCATCCTGCGTCGGCCTGGCGCGCTTCGGCTTCACGGGCCAGGTCGGGACAGGAGGGCGGAATGGACATGAACGAGCCGATCCTGGCAACGCCCCTGGCGGCCGCGCCGCCACGGCCGGGCCGCGATCACCGGATCGACGCGCTCCGCGGCGTGGCGCTGACCATGATGTTCTGCGACCACATCCCGCAGAACCTGCTGAACCGCCTGACCATACGCAACCTCGGCTTCTGCGACGCGGCCGAGATCTTCGTGCTGCTGGCGGGATATGCCTCCATGCTGGCCTATGGCCGCGCCTTCGAGCGCGAGGGCGTACGCACCGGCCTGCTGCGGCTGGGGCAGCGGGTGCTGCGGCTGTACCTGTTCCAGATGGGGATGCTGGTCACCACCGTGGTGGCGATCCGGGAATGGCGGCGTTACCATCCGGTGCCGGTCGACTTCCTCGAGCCGGAGCTGGCGCACGGGGTGGGCTCGTTCTGGCGGGTGATGTCGCTGCAGGCGCTGCCGGGCAACCTCAACATCCTGCCGCTCTACATGGTGCTGCTGGTCCTGTTCCCGGTGATCTACCTGGGCCTGCGGATCAACCGCTGGGCGGCGCTCGGGCTGAGTGCGGCGATGTGGCTGCTGATCAACCTCGACCCGCGCCTGAACCTGCCGAACTGGCTCGATCCGGATGGCTGGTACTTCGATCCGTTCGCCTGGCAGTTCCTGTTCACCATCGGCGCCTGGTCGGCGGTCGAGACCGGCCGCACCGGCGGCGACATCCCGCGGAACCGCTGGGTGCTGGCGGCCTGCTGGCTCTATCTCGGCTTCAGCGCGGTGCAGTCCTTTCCCTGGGCGCAGTGGGGGCTGCCGGACCTGTCGCCGCTGCCGATCGACCCGCCGCAGAAGACCCCGCTGTCGCCGCTGCGGCTGATCGACGTGCTGGCGATCTTCTACCTGGTGCAGAGCAGCCGGCTGGCCCGCACCGTGGCCGGCAGCCGGATCGGCCAGGTGCTGGCAGTGTATGGGCGCCATTCGCTGGAGGTGTTCTCGGTCGGCACCGTGCTGGACCTGCTGGCACGCCTGCTGATGACGACCTACGGCACCGGCTGGCTGATGCAGGTCGCGGTGAACGTGATCGGCCTGGGCACGCTGTACTTGATGGCGAGCGGGCTCGACCGGCGCAAGCGGGACGCGAAGCAGCGCGTCGCCCGGCGTGCCGCCGAGACCGCCGCCGCCGCCGGATAGGCCGGTCGTGGCCGATGCGGAACCAGGCAGGAAGTTGGGATCCCTGGATCAGGCGTCATGAGCCCTGATCCGGTCCCCCTGCCGCGAACCAGCGTTGTCCGTCTCCATCCCCCAGGGCCAGACCGGCGTGCCCTGCGTCTGGTGGCGTTCGGCTCCTCCACCACCGAGGGCTACGGCGCCAGCGGTCCGGAGTGCAGCTACCCGGCGGTGCTGCGCCGTGCCCTGCTGCCGTACTTCCCCGGCGGCATCACGCTGGCCAACCACGGCGTCAGCGGCGAGTGCGCGATCGAGATGGACGGACGGCTGGACGCGGTGGTCGCGGCGGAGCCGGACCTCCTGGTGTGGCAGACCGGCTCCAACGACGTGACCAGGCCGGTGCCGCTGGACCTGTTCGAGCGCCTGACGCGGGACGGCATCGCCCGGCTTGCCCGCACCGGTGCCGACCTGGTGCTGATGGACCAGCAGTACAGCCGCGCGCTGGAGGAGGCTCCGGCGTTCCCGGCCTATCGCGACGCCCTGTGCCGGCTCGGCGCCGAGGCCGGGGTGGCGGTGTTCGGGCGATACGCGCTGATGCGGGCCTGGTGCGACGGGCGCGCCTTCACCCGCGACACCCTGTCGCCGGACGGGACGCACATGGCGGATCCGGGCTATGCCCTGCTGGGCGAGGCGGTGGCGGACTGGGTGATCGCCCGCGCCTGACGCGCCGCCGCTGCCTTGCCTCCGGGCCCCGCTCCCAGGCCCTTGCCGCAGGGCCGGACGCGTGAGCAGATCGCGGGAGACCGCCGCCGCACGCAGGAGACAGACCGAGCCATGCGCCTCACTCCCTTATCCGGCGGAGGCGCCGCGTCGGGCAGCTCGCGCGGCCGTCCGGATCGTCCCGGGCGCGGTCCACGGGGCCGCCTGCCGGCTTCGGGCCTGCTGGCCTCGATGCTGGTGTTCGGGGGCGGGCTGGTGCTGCCGGCGGCGGCGCCCGTGCCGGCCCTGGCGCGCGGCGCGCCGGACAGCTTCGCCGACCTCGCCGCCCGGCTGCTGCCGTCGGTGGTCAACATTTCCTCCACCGGCACCGTCAGCGACGACAGCGAGGATGACGACGAGGGCGACCTGCCGAGCGCGCCCGCGGCGCCGGACAAGGGCAGGAACGGCAACAACAAGAACGGCGACAAGGGGGGGCCGGCGGTGCCCGCGTTCCCGCCCGGCTCACCGTTCGAGAAGTTCTTCCATGACTTCATGAACCATCATGGCGGCGGCCAGGGGGGCAGCGGGGAGGATGGCCAGGGCGGGGGCCAAGGCGGGAGCCAGGGTGGGAGCAAGGCGGCGCCCGGGCGCCGGATGCAGAGCCTGGGCTCCGGCTTCGTGATCGACCCGTCCGGCCTGATCGTCACCAACAACCACGTCATCAAGGGCGCCGACCTCATCACCGTGACGCTGCAGGACGACACCGTGCTCAAGGCGAAGCTGCTCGGCCACGACGACAAGACCGACCTGGCCCTGCTCAAGGTGGAGCCGGCGCACCCGCTGCCGGCGGTGGCGTTCGGCGACAGCGACAAGGCGCGGGTCGGCGACTGGGTGATGGCGATCGGCAACCCGTTCGGCCTGTCCGGCACCGTCACCGCCGGGATCGTGAGCTCGCGCGGCCGCTCATTCGACAACGGGCCCTACGACGAGTTCATCCAGACCGACGCGCCGATCAACCGCGGCAACTCGGGGGGGCCGCTGTTCGACATGGATGGGGGGGTGATCGGCATCAACACCGCGATCTACTCGCCGTCCGGCGATTCGATCGGCATCGGCTTCTCGATCCCGTCCAATGAGGCGCGCACGGTGATCGAGCAGCTGCGCCGGTTCGGCAAGGCGAGCCGCGGCTGGATCGGGGTGCGGATCCAGGACGTGAGCCAGGACATCGCCGACAGCCTGGGCCTCAAGGCGGCCAAGGGTGCGCTGCTCGCCGGGCTGGAAGCGGACGGGCCGGCCGCCAGGGCCGGGATGAAGACCGGCGACGTGATCCAGCAGGTCGGCGGCAAGGGGGTGGACGGGCGCAGCCTGCCACGCGTCGTCGGCGAGACTCCCGTGGGCCAGACGGTGCCGGTGGTGCTGTGGCGCGAGGGCCATGCCCTGACGCTGCCGGTGACGATCCGGGCGTTTCCCGACGACACGGCGACCCCGGCGGCGGCGCCTGCGTCGAAGAAGCCGGCAGCCCCGGCCTTGGTCGACCTCGCCGGGCTCGGCATGACGCTGGCGCCGCTCGACGACCTGCTGCGGCAGAAGTACCAGATCGCCGACACCCAGAAGGGGGTCGTGGTGACCGACGTGACCGGAAGCGGCGCCGCCGCCGATCGCGGCATCAAGGCGGGCGACGTGATCGTGGAGGTGCAGCAGTCCGAGGTGTCGTCGCCGGCGCAGGTGCAGACCGGCATCGACGAGGCGCGGCGGCAGCACCGGCCCTCGGTGGTGATGCTGGTGCAGAACGGCGACGGCATGCGCTGGGTGCCGCTGCCGATCACGGGCACGCCGGCCGCCGGCAAGGCGCCGGGCTGACGCACCGCGATGTCCGACCGCGTCGTCCGGGGCGGATCCGAAACGCCCGGCAGCCGCCTCGCCCCGATCGGCAGCCGCATCCTCCGCCTGACGCCGGAGCTGCGGCAGGCGGTCCGCACCCTGGTCTCGGTGTTCCTGTCCGACGTGGTCGCCCAGGTGCTGCACCTGCGCGAACCGTACTGGGCGCTGATCACGGCGGTGATCGTCACCCAGGCCCGGATCAGCTCGACCCTGGAGGCCGGCCGCGACCAGATCATCGGCACGCTGGTCGGGGCCGTCGCGGGGGCGGCCGCGATCGCCCTGTTCCTGGCCGGCCTGCCCAAGCTGCCGGTGTTCGCCGTCCTGCTGGTGCCGCTGGCGCTGCTGGCCGCGTTCAAGCCGAACCTGCGCCTGGCCGGCGTCACCCTGGTGGTGGTGTTCCTGTTCCCGGCGCAGGGCGGCCCGTTCAGCCGTCCGGTGGACCGCGTGCTGGCGATCCTGGTGGGAGCGGTGGTGTCGCTGGCAGTATCCTATCTCGTGTTCCGCACCCGCGCGCGGCAGCTCGCCTTCGAGGCCGCCTCGGACATGCTGGCCACCGTGGACGCCACCCAGGCGGCGGTGCTGACCCGGCATGTGCCGATGGACGAGGTCGAGCGGCTCAACGACGGCAGCAACGACGCGCTGCGGGCTCTGGTGACGGCGATCGCGGAAGCCAACCGCGAGCGCATCGCCGTGGTCGAGCGGCACGACCCGCTGATGGAACGGCTGGTGCCGATGCTGCGCCGCCTGCAGAGCGACGTCCTGTTCGTCGCGCGCGCCCTGGGCGAGGCCGCGGCGACGGGCGAGCCGCCGCTGCCGGCTCTGGCCGAGGTGTCGACGGTCCTGTCGGCCGCGTTCCGGTCGCTGCAGGCGGCACTCGACGACGAAGCGCAGTCGCGCGGGCATGACGCCGAGCGCCCGGTGTCCGAGGCGCGGGCCCTGTCGGACGGGCTCGACCGGCTGGGCGACGAGGCCGGACCGCTGGCCCGCTTCACCCTGCAGATGCTCAGCCGCGACGTCGCCGACGTGGCCGCCGCCCTGGTGCCGGGGCAGCCGTCATCGGACCGGGTGGCGGGAACAGCCGGAAGTCCTGTCGCGTCGGGCCGGTGACGGGACCCTGCAGAACGGCGACGATCGGTGTTGCGGCATGCGCGCGGCGCCTTGGTGGCTCCCCCTCGCACCATCGGGAAGGGTTGCCGAAGACCGGTCCGTGCCTCCGTCCAGCGGCCGGCGGACACGCCTGGTTACAGCGTCCGCCCGAATCGTGCCGCGAACGGGCACCAGGGTGAGGGGACGCCCGGGATCCCCCGAACCAGCCGGGCGCAACAGGAGAACCGGAATGAACTCGCGTCGAAGCCTCAGGCGCTGCTTCCTGGCCGCGGCGGCGGCCGTCGCGACCCTGGCGGCGGTGCCGCTCGCTCAGGCCCAGCCGGTCCCGCCGGGCTGGGCCGGGCCGCACTACTATTATCACGGGCACCACTGGCACCACCGGGCCTGGGCCTGGGACCGCTACCACCGCCACTACTACCGCTACTACTGACACGACCCCGGGCGCCGCTTCCGGCGGTGTCCGGCAGGCGGCCTGCTCGCGGCACCCCGCGCTTCCGTCATCGAGGCCGTGGCGCGCGGAGGATCTCCGGCCTGCCGGCGCGCCGCAGGCCGATCCGCTGCTGCCCATGGCGGCGGGATCGACCACGTTGCCGGCGTTGCGGACGAGCCACCCGGCTGTCGGAGCAGTCCGCCGGCACGCAAGGCGGGCGCTGTCCGGCGAAGGCGGCACGGCGCTTTCGGCTGGTCATCCGGTGGTGGATCGCCTCGCGCCGATGCCGGCGGTTCCCCTTCTTGAGCTTCCCGAGCGCCTGATCGGAGGCGACCGGCTCATGCGGCGACGGCACAAACCTCAGGCCGGGACCACCCTCGCAACACGGGCCTCATGCCAGCACGCCGCGCACCGGCTGCATCGGCTCCGGCGCGGGATCGCCGATCGCCTCCCGCAGGTCGATCTCGATCGTCCGGGTGATCGCCGCCATCGGCACCGCATGCGGGCCAGGTGCGAACGGCGCTTCCAGGTCGGCGCCGATCTCGTCCAGCGCCACGAACAGGAAGCCGACCACGGTGGAGCCGAGCGGGGTGATCCAGCCCAGCTCCTGCACCATCGACAACGGCAGCAGGAGGCAGAACGCCCGCACCAGCAGCCAGGGCAGCATCGAGAACTGCACCGCCAGCGGGGTGTTGCGGATGCGCTCGAGCCCGCCCTGGGCGTTGGCGAGGTCCGACAGGATGCGGTCGATCCCGGCCTGTGCGGCGGGGTGGACGCGTCGGGCGTCGGCCAGGACCCGCACCGCCACGCCGATCTCGAACAGGATCGCGGCGGGCCGGTTGCGACGCCCCTCCACCCGGGCTGCCAGCTCCGGCGTCAGCAGCGCCCGCACCGCCTCGGCCACGTCCGCGCCGGCCAGGGTGCCGCGGAGCGCGTAGGCGTAGCCGATCATCGCCCGCGTCAGCGCCGGCGCGCCGCCGAGCAGCGTGTCCATCTGCCGCGCGAAGCTGCGGGCGTTGTTGGTGACCGCACCCCAGAGCGTGCGGGCTTCCTGCCAGCGGTTGTACGCGGCGGTGTTGCGTACGTTCAGGAACAGCACCAGGGCGGAGCCGATCAGCGAGAACGGCAGCGCCGGCTGGTCCATCCAGGGGCGGTGCGCGAGCTGGAAGGCGAGAACCACCGCCACGTCCCAGGCGAACAGCGCCAGCAGCGGCCGCACGCTTTCGCGGACCAGGACACGGATCCCGGCGCGGCGGTCGGCGATCACCGGCCGGACCTTCGCGTCGGGGATCGCCTGGCAGGTCGCATCATCCCGGTGTTCAGCGCGGGGTTGCGGTCGGCACGTTGGCCGGCATGGCGGCGTTGGATGCGCCCGGCTGCGGCGTGCCGCTCGGGCTCCCCGGCGCCACCGTGGCCTGGCGGGCGTTGCCGGCCCGGTAGCCGGGCGTGCCGGCGGCCCCGACCTGCACCGGGTGCTGGTCGAGCCAGGCCAGGCAGGTGCGCAGGATCGGCGCGCAGTATGCGTCCGGCGCCAGGGTCGCGTTCTTCTCGCCCGAATACAGCAGCCGGCTGACGCGTCCGTCGTCGACGCGGAACGTGGCGTGGCAGTAGCCGCCGTTCGAGAAGCCCAGCCCGCCGATGATCGGCAGCGCGTAGCTCGTCGAGCTGCTGGAGGTGGCGTAGTAGGTCAGCACGTCGGTGCGGCCGAAGCTCGCGTGCTGGTCCGGCACGCCGAGGCAGGACTCCAGGTCGACCTCGCTCAGGCCGATCAGCGTCTTCCGGGCGCGTCCGGCGAGCTCGGAGTCCTCCACGGCGCAGGCGCAGAGCAGCGGCAGCAGGATGAGAAGCAGGTGACGGGCGATGACGGGACGTGGCAAGTCCGACCTCTGGCACAGCAAGGACGACAGGGCGGAACGCCTTCTCCGTGGCGGCGGTTCGTGCTGGCCCTGCGGAGGTCGTTCCCGATCGCGGTGAGCTTGGCGATGCGCCAGGCGACGCCGGTTCGGCCATGGAGGTCCCGACGCGGACCCGGCATCCGGAACCTCAGCCGTGCCTGGTATCGGCTGGCGGAACGTTCCGTATCCACAGCGTCGCCGTGAAAATGACACAGCCCGGGCCCAGGAAGACGTCGCCATGAGTGCCGCCGGGCGGCTGGAAAGGATGGACGGTGGGGTTGTCTCGACGGGATCTGGTTCAGGCCGGCGCCGCCGCGTCGGTGGCCGCGATGCTCGGCGCGCCGGGGTCGCCGGCACGGGCGGCGGCGGCGCCTGTGGCGGCACCTGGCCCGTTCGACGGCGCCAGCGTGCGCCGGCTGGCCCAGGCGATGTCGGCCCATCCCTATGCCGCACCGGAGGAAAGGCTGCCCGGGCCGGTCAACGCGCTCAGCTTCGATCAGTATCGCGGCATCCGCTTCCGCAAGGAGAGTGCGCTGTGGCGGGGCCAGGGGCTCAACTTCCAGGTCGAGTTCCTGCCGCGCGGCTTCCTGTACCGGCCACGGATCGACATCTTCGAGGTGCGTGACGGCCAGGCTGCCCGGCTCGGCTATGACCCCGGCCTGTTCACCTACGAGGACGCGCACCTGCGCGTGCCGGACAACCTCGGCTTCGCGGGCTTCCGCATCCACCACCCGATCAACCGCCCGGACTACTTCGACGAGGTCTGCGTGTTCCTGGGTGCGAGCTACTTCCGCGCCGTCGCCCGCGGCCAGGATTACGGCCTGTCGGCGCGGGGCTTCGCCAACGGCACCGGCGAGCAGAAGGAGGAGTTCGCGCTGTTCCGGGCGTTCTGGCTGGAGCGCCCGGCGCCCGGCATGAGCGCGATGGTGGTGCACGCGCTGCTCGACAGCCCCAGCGTCGCCGGCGCCTACCGCTTCACCATACGGCCCGGCGACGAGACCATCTTCGACGTGGAAAGCGTGCTGTATCCTAGGCGCTCCATCGCCAGTTCCGGCATCGCACCGCTCACCGGCATGTTCTTCTTCGATGCCAACGACCGCCAGCACGTCGATGACGCACGGCCTGCCGCACACGACAGCGAGGGGCTGTCGATGTGGACCGGCAAGGGCGACCAGCTGTGGCGTCCGCTGGCCAATCCGGTCGATCTGCAGGTCAGCGCGTTCGCCGACACCACGCCCAAGGGGTACGGCCTGATGCAGCGCAAGCGCGCCTTCGCCGATTTCCAGGACTTGGCGCTGAACTACGAGAAGCGGCCGTCGCTGTGGATCGAGCCGATCGGCGACTGGGGCGAGGGAGCGGTCGACCTGGTCGAGCTGCCGACGCCGAACGAGGTCAACGACAACATCGTCGCGTTCTGGCGGCCCAAGGCGCCGCTCGCGGCGGGGGGCGAATACGCCCACACCTACCGGATGCACTGGTGCTGGGACAACCCGTGGAGCACCGGGCTCGCGCGGACCGCGCAGACCCGGATCGGCGCCACCGACGACGGCAAGGGCCGCTTCGTGATGCTGGACTTCGCCGGCGGCACGCTGAAGTCGCTGGGCGCGGATGCCAGGCTGCATGCCGATCTCGGCGCCAGCACCGGCACGATCCGCAACGTGGTGGTGGTGCAGAACCCGTCCATCGAGGGCTGGCGCATCACCTTCGAGTTCCATCCGGGAGCGGCCCGGCTGGCGGAGCTGCACTGCGTGCTGGCGGGCGAGGCGGGCCCGCTGTCGGAGCAGTGGGTGTATCGTTGGACGCCCTGATGCCGGCAGCACCCGCGCTGCCGCCAGAGGCGCCGCTGCCGATGCCGGTGCAGTCGCTGTCGCAGGCACCCGGGGTGGTGCGCCGGCCGGACACGCGGCCGGCGGGGCTGGCGCTGCGTCGCCTGCTGGTGATCGGCGGCGCGGTGCTGCTGACGGCGGCTGGCGGCTACGAGATGTACTTCGTGCTGAACGGCAACGGTCCCAACGCGCTCGGGCTGGTGGTGCTCGGGCTGTTCGTGGTGCTGTTCGCCTGGATCGCGCTCGCCTTCACCTCGGCGCTGGGCGGCTTCGCCTCGCTGCTGGCGCGCGGCGGGCTCGGGCTCGGCATCAGTCGCGACGGGGCGCTGCCGGAGCTCGGCACGCGCACCGCGCTGCTGCTGCCGACCTACAACGAAAGCCCGTCGCGGGTGATGGCCGGCCTTGCCGCCATCCACGAGAGCCTGGAGGCCACCGGCCGGCTGTCTTGGTTCGACCTGTTCATCCTGTCCGACACCACGGACCCGGACGTCTGGCTCGAGGAGGAGGCGGCGTTCCTGGCCCTGCGGGACGCGACCGGCGGGCACGGCCGCATCTTCTACCGCAGGCGGCCGAAGAACACCGAGCGCAAGGCCGGCAACGTGGCCGAATGGGTGCGCCGCTGGGGCGGGGCCTATCCGCAGATGGTCACGCTGGACGCCGACAGCGTGATGGACGGCGCCACGCTGGTGCGCATCGCGAGCGCCATGGAGCGCCATCCCGGGGTCGGCCTGATCCAGACCCTGCCGGTGATCGTCAACGGCTCCACCCTCTTCGCCCGGATGCAGCAGTTCGCCGGCCGGGTGTACGGGCCGCTGATCGCCGCCGGCATCGCCTGGTGGCACGGCTCGGAGGGCAACTACTGGGGCCACAACGCCATCATCCGCACCCGGGCCTTCGCCGAGCAGGCCGGGCTGCCGGTGCTGGAGGGCAGGCGGCCGGTCGGCGGGCACATCCTCAGCCACGACTTTGTCGAGGCGGCGCTGATGCGTCGCGGCGGCTGGGCGATCCACATGGTGCCGGGGCTGCCCGGCTCGTACGAGGAAAGCCCGCCCTCGCTCACCGACATCGCGATACGCGACCGGCGCTGGTGCCAGGGCAACCTGCAGCACGCCGGCGTGCTGCCGGCGCGCGGGCTGCACTGGGTCAGCCGGCTGCACCTGCTGATGGGGATCGGCTCCTACGTCACCGCGCCGCTGTGGCTGGTGTTCCTGCTGTGCGGCATCCTGGTGTCGCTGCAGGAGCGCTTCGTGCGGCCGGAGTATTTCGGCGGCACCAAGCTGCTGTTCCCGCACTGGCCGCAGGTCGACCCGGTGCTGGCGCGCGGCGTGTTCCTCGGCACCATGGGGGTGCTGCTGGCACCCAAGCTGCTCGCCTACGTGGCGCTGCTGTTCAGCCCCCCGGATCGGCGCGGCGCCGGCGGGGCCGGGCGCGCGCTGCTGTCGGTGCTGGTCGAGACGGTGATCGGCGGGCTGATCGCGCCGGTCGCCATGCTGGTGCAGACCGGCGGCGTGGTCTCGATCCTGGCCGGGCGCGACTCCGGCTGGAACGCGCAGCGTCGCGGCGACGGGGCGATCCCGCTCGGCGTGGTCTGGGCCGGATACTGGCGCTACACCGCGTTCGGGCTCCTGCTGGCCCTGGTCGCCTGGACGGTGTCGCCGGCGCTGTTCGCCTGGATGTCGCCGGTGCTGCTCGGGCTGCTGCTGGCGGTGCCGCTGGTGTCGGTGACCGCCGGGCGCAGCGCCGGACTGGCCTTGCGACGGCTCGGCCTGCTGCGGATCCCCGAGGAGGCGGCGCCACCCGCCGTGCTGGCACGTGCGGCGGCACTGCAGGCCGCCGGGCGGGACGCCTCACCCGGTGACAGCCTGCGCCGCCTGCTGGCCGATCCGGTGCTGATGGCGGCGCACCGCGCCATGCTGCCGCCCGCCCGCGTGCCCGGGCGCGACCCGTTCGACCCGCTGCTGGCGCTGGGCCTGGCCAAGCTCGGCGAGGCGGAGACGCTGGAGGCGGCACTCGCCCTGCTGACCCTGCCGGAACGGGCGGCGGTGCTCGGCAGCGCGTCCGGTCTCGACCGCCTGCTGGGTCTTGCCATCGCGCGATAGGACAATGTTAACGTTCCCCTGTCACGGTTGCGGCGTTCAATGGAGCCGTAGGCCGTCATGGCGACCCAGACATACCGCCTCGTCACTCGCAGCGACTTCGACGGCCTCGTGTGCGGCATGCTGCTGCGCGAGCTTGGCCTGATCGACGAGATCAGGTTCGTCCACCCCAAGGACATGCAGGACGGGATCGTGCCGATCACGGGGCGCGACATCGTCACCAACCTGCCTTATGTCGCCGGCTGCCACCTCGCCTTCGACCACCATGCCAGCGAGGTGTCGCGCACGGATGGGCGTTCGTATCCCAACCACGTCATCGACCCTGCCGCACCGTCGGCGGCCCGCGTGGTCTACGACTACTACGGCGGCGCGGCCGCGTTCCCGCGCGTCCGCCCGGACCTAATGGAAGCCGTCGACCAGGCCGATTCAGCGCAGTTCACCCGCGAGGAGATCCTCGATCCCCAGGGCTGGGTGCTGCTCAACTTCCTGATGGACTCCCGCACCGGGCTCGGCCGGTTCCGCGAGTTCCGCATCTCCAACTACGACCTGATGATGCAGCTGATCGAGCGCTGCCGCGACGCCGGCATCGACGAGGTGCTGGCGCTGCCGGACGTGAAGGAGCGCGTCGACCTGTACGCCGCCCACCGCGACCTGTTCGCCGAGCAGCTCCGCCGCTGCACCACCGTGCATGGCAGGCTGGCGCTGATCGACCTGCGCGACGAGGCGGTGATCTACGCCGGCAACCGCTTCATGGTCTACGCGCTGTTCCCGGGCTGCGACATCTCGGCGCACGTGCTGTGGGGCCTGAGGAAGCAGAACACGGTGTTCGCGATCGGCAAGTCGATCCTCGACCGGTCCTCGCCTGTGGATGTCGGTGCCGTCTGCCTGGCCCATGGCGGCGGTGGCCATGAGGCTGCCGGGACCTGCCAGATTCCGAACGACCGGGCCGAGGCGGTGGAGGCGGAGCTGATCGCCCTGCTGTCGGGACGGCCTTCCAGGGTGGCTGCCTGACAGGCCGGCGGTGCAACCCCTGAGCCATCAAGATAGTGTAATCCATATTACACGAAGTTGTATGCTTGTTTGGCCGCTGGAGACACGATAAGCCTTGGCGTCGGCGAGGATGAGGCTCCATCGCCAGGGATGGACTACGATGCTCGAAAGCCAGGTGATCGAGATCGACGGCGTGTTCGTCGGCGCGGCGATCCTGCAGCCCAACCGTGTGGACCTGGCGTTCTTTGCCACCCACGATCGGCTGCGCCCGATGCACGGGAGCATCCTGCCCAGCCTGGCGGCGCTCCGGCACGAGGCCGCGCATCATTTCCGCGGCGTCCCGTCTGCCGCGGAGGCCGTGGCGAGGTCGCGCCGCGGCCTGATGTGAGGGAACGCGGCGAGCGGTCCTCCCGGCATTCGGTTCTCCTGCCGGTCGGATGACGCGTCGGCGCCACGCCGATGCCAGCCTGTCGCGCCGTAGGTGCTGATACGCCGCGGGCTTCGGTGTCGGCCCGCATCCTGACTGGCAGGCGGCGATGGCGGCAGTCGACCGAGCCTTCCAGGATCCGGCTTCAATAGCCGTGTGACGGGTCCACCAGGTTGGGCGGCGTCCGGTGGTCGCGGATCGCCCGGAGGTTCTGCATCAGGATGTCCAGGCTGCGGGGCAGGTAGGACGCGCCGTCGTCGCAGGACACGTGCGGCGTCATCAGGAGGTTGCGCGTGGTCCAGAGCCGGTGGCCGGGCGGCACCGGTTCGGGGGTGAACACGTCCAGCACCGCGCCACCCAGCCGTCCGTCCTCCAGCGCGTCGCACAGCGCGTCCTGCGCCAGCAGGGCGCCGCGACCGATGTTCACCACGAACGCGCCCGGCGGCAGCAGCGCGATCCGGCGCGCGTCCAGCAGGTCCCGGGTCGCCGCGGTGAGTGGGCAGGCCAGCAGCAGGAACTCTGTGTCCGGCAGCACCGCGTCGAGCGCGTCGGTGCCGACCACCCGCTCGCAGGACGGATGCGGCGCCGGATGGGCGCGCACCCCGGTCACGCGCAGCCCGAACTGTGCCGCGCGCCTGGCTGCCTCCCCACCTAGGCTGCCTAGGCCCACCACCGTCAGCCGTCGCCCGGCCAGCACGGTGCTGTGCTGCCTGGTCCAGCGCTGCGCGCGCTGGTCGGCGACGAAACCCGGCATGTGGCTCGCCAGCATGAGCAGGCTCATGATCGCGAACTCGCCCGCCTTGTCGGTGTGGGTGCCACGGTTGTTGAGCAGGCCCACGCCCGCCGGCAGCCAGTCGAGCGGCATCAGCCCGTCGATGCCGGCAAAGGTGCAGAACAGGTAGCGCAGCCGCGGCGCGGGTGCCGGCAGGGGACGCGGCAGGTGGTTGGTGAACACCACCATCTCGCAGTCGGCGAGCGCCTCGGCCAGCGCCTCAGTCGTGGCGCCGAAGCTCACGGCGTGGCCGTCGCCGGTGTCGGGAGCGCGCCCTGCCGCCTCGGCCCACAGCCCGGGCGTGATCGGCTGCTCGCGGCCGGTGCCGGTGTGGACGTGGATCCTCAACCGGCGTGCGATCGGGGCTGCGGGGCGGCTTCCGGATCCGGCTCCGACCTCGGCGCCGGACGGACCCGCACGCGCCGGATGTGCCGGGCGTCGGCGTCCAGCACGCGGAACTGGATGCCGCTGTCGTGGCTCAGCACCTCGCCGCGTGTCGGCACATGGCCGGCCAGCCGGAACACCAGCCCGCCCACCGTCTCGATCTCGCTCTCCCGCTCCTGCTCGGTCAGCACCGCGCCGAGCCTGTGCTCGAACTGCTCGACCGGCATGCGCGCATCGATGTCCAGCGTGCCGTCGTGCCGCTCGACCAGCAGCGGCACGTCCGGCTCGTCGTGCTCGTCGGCGATGTCGCCGACGATGGTCTCGACCAGGTCCTCGATCGTCACCAGCCCGTCGATGCCGCCGTACTCGTCGATCACCAGCGCCAGGTGGATGCGGCGCAGGCGCATCTGCAGCAGCAGGTCCAGCACCGGCATCTGCGGCGCGATCATCAGCGGCTGGCGCAGGATCGACTGCAGCCGGAAGCTGTCGCCGGGTCCGGCATAGGCCACCAGGTCCTTGACGTGCACCATGCCGACGATGTCGTCGAGCTGCTCGCCGTAGACCGGCAGCCGGGAATGGTTCTCCCGCTTCATGGTGGCCAGCGCGTCCTCGAAGCCGAGGTTCACCGGCATGGCGACGATGTCGGCGCGCGGCACCATCACGTCGTCGGCGGTGGTGCCGCGCAGCCGCAGCACGTTGGCGATCAGCACCCGCTCCTGCCGGTCGAGCTCCGGCGTCTCGCCCTCGGTCTGCGGCGCGTCGGCGGCTTCCTGCACCAGGGCGGCGACGCGGGCGCGCAGGTCCTGGTCGCCGCGCCGGCGGCCCCACCAGCCGAGCAGGCCCCTGCGCGGACGGTCAGCGTCCGGCCGTGGTGCGGACGCGCTCATGGCTTCGCACCGCTTCCGACGGTGCGGCGCGGCTTCCAGGGGTTCGGCACCCGCAGGCCGTGCAGGATGCGGGCTTCCTCCATCTCCATGCGCCGTGCCTCGCCGGCGCCGCCATGCAGGTGGCCGCGCAGGTGCAGCGCCCCGTGCACCACCAGGTGCGCCAGATGGTGGCGGGGCCGGCGCCCGGCCGCCAGCGCTTCCCGTCGCACCGTTTCCAACGCCAGCACGATGTCGCCGCCGGCGATGCCGGGCGGCGTGGCGAAGGTTAGGACGTTGGTCGGCGTGTTGCGGCCGCGATGGCGCGCGTTCAGGCGACGCACGCGCAGGTCGTTGTCGAGCACCACCGAGCCGGCCCCGCCGCCGGCGATCGCCGCCAGCCGGGCCAGGCGCTCGACCTGCGGCACCAGCCGGCGCCAGCGCCGGTCGACCACGAACACCTCGACCTGGCCCGCCGCCTCGGTGCGGCGTCGTTCGGCCGCATGCCGGGACACGCCCGCGACCGCCTTGCCCGCACGGGCGTCCCGTTTTCGGGGGCGGTCCTTCTTCGGCTTGGTCCTATCTGGCGCCATCGGTCTCCCGGCGCGTCCGGTTCCGGGTGGTGTCCCGCTCGGCCGCCGCACGCTGATCATAGGCATCGACGATCCGGGCGACCAGCGGATGGCGCACCACGTCCCGGCTCTCGAACCGGGTGAAGCCGATCCCGGGCAGGCCTTCCAGGGTTTCCACCGCGTCGCGCAGGCCGGACGACACGCCGGACGGCAGGTCGACCTGGCTGAGGTCGCCGTTGATCGCCATGCGCGTGCCGGAGCCCATCCGGGTCAGGAACATCTTCATCTGCGCGACGGTGGTGTTCTGCGCCTCGTCCAGGATCACGAAGGCATGTGCCAGGGTGCGGCCGCGCATGAAGGCGAGCGGTGCCACCTCGATTTCGCCGGACGCCATGCGCCGGATCACCTGGTCGCCCGGCATCATGTCGTGCAGCGCGTCGTAGAGCGGGCGCAGGTAGGGGTCGATCTTCTCCTTGAGGTCGCCGGGCAGGAAGCCCAGCCGCTCGCCCGCCTCCACCGCCGGACGCGACAGCACGATCCGGTCGACACGGCCCGCCTGCAACATCGCCACCGCCTGCGCCACCGCCAGGTAGGTCTTGCCGGTGCCGGCGGGGCCGATGCCGAACACCATCTCGTGACCGGACAGCAGCTCCATGTAGGCGGCCTGGCCGGGCGAGCGCGGCTCGATCGCGCCGCGCCGGGTGCGGATCGAGGGCCAGTCGGTGAACGGCAGTCGCGGGCCGGGATCCGGCAGCAGCGTGCCGGCCGCACCGGGCAGGCCGGGGAAGCCCTCCGCCTCGCGGCGCGGCGTGCCGCTCCGGCCGGGCACCCGGATCGCCTCGCGCTTGGGGTCCAGCACGGTGTTGTGCAGGTCCGACATGCGGATCGCTGCGTCCACCTCGGCCGCGTCGATCGGGCGGCCCTCCTCGAGCCGTCGATACAGCGCCGCCAGCGCGGAACGAGCCAGTGCCACGCGGCCGGGATCGCCGCTGATGCTGACCCGGTTGCCGCGGCAGGCCAGGCGCACGCCCAGCCCCTGCTCGAGGCGCACCAGGTGGCGGTCGTGGTCGCCCAGCAGCAGTTGCAGCAGCGCGTTGTCGTTGAACTGCATGGTCGCCGCCCTTGCCTCGCCTTCCGCAACCGTTCGCACGACCGGTCGGTGATCGGGGGGAACCGGTGCGGGACCGGGGGCGGGGAAGGCGGCGGTGGCGAGTTCGGTCAAGCGCAGGCTCTCTCCGGCAGGAGGATCGGGGGGGCGATCGGGTCGATCAGGGTGGCAGTCAGGGAGTTGGTGAGCATCGCCTCGATCTTCACCATCGCCACGGCGCCGATCAGGGTTTCCGGTGCCGCGGCGTGCACCGCCTGGAGGTAGGGGCTGCGTCCCGACAGCTGCCCGGGGCGTCGGCCGTGCCCGGTGAACAGCACCGGCATCGCCTGGCCGACGCTGCCGGCATTGGTGCGGTCCTGCTGCGTCCGGATCAGCGCCTGCAGCCGCTGCAGGCGCTCGTCCCTGACCGGCTGCGGCACGGCGCCGGGGGCACCGGCGGCCGGGGTGCCGGGACGGGCCGAGTAGGTGAACGAGAACGCCTGGGCGAAGCCGATCTCGTCCACCAGCGCCATCGTCGCCGCGAAGTCGGCGTCGGTCTCGCCCGGATGGCCGACGATGAAGTCCGAGGACAGGGCGAGGTCCGGCCTGGCGGTACGCAGCCGGTCGACCAGCCGGCAGTACTCGTCCGCGGTGTGGCCGCGGTTCATCGCCCTGAGCATGCGGTCGGAGCCGGACTGCACCGGCAGGTGCAGGAACGGCATGAGCTGGGGCAGGTCGCGATGCGTCGCGACCAGCGCGTCGTCCATGTCGCGCGGATGCGAGGTGGTGTAGCGCAGCCGGGCGAGGCCGGGGATGTCGGCCAGGGCGTGCATCAGCCGGGCGAGGCCCCAGGACCGCCCGTCCGGGCCGTCGCCGTGATACGCGTTGACGTTCTGCCCGAGCAGGGTGATCTCGCGCACCCCGCCCGCCACCATGCGTCGCGCCTCGGCCAGCACCGAGGCGGCCGGGCGGCTGGCCTCGGCGCCGCGGGTGTAGGGCACGACGCAGAACGAACAGAACTTGTCGCAGCCTTCCTGCACGGTCAGGAACGCGGTCACGCCTCCCGGCAGCTGCGGCCCGGCGGCGTCCGGGAGGAAGTCGAACTTCTGTTCCGCCGGGAAGTCGGTGTCGATCACCACCCCGCCGGCACGCGCCGCGCGCGCCACCATCTCCGGCAGCCGGTGGTAGGTCTGCGGTCCCAGCACGATGTCCACGAACGGGGCCCGGGCCAGGATCTCGCGTCCCTCGGCCTGCGCCACGCAGCCGGCGACCGCCAGAACGGTGGGGCGGCCGTCCGCGGCGCGCGCCTGCTTGATCACGCGGAGGCGGCCGAGCTCGGAGAACACTTTCTCCGCGGCGCGGTCGCGTATGTGGCAGGTGTTGAGGATGACCATGTCGGCCTCCTCCGGCGTGTCCGCCGGCCCATAGCCGAGCGGACGCAGCACGTCGGTCATGCGGGCACTGTCGTACACGTTCATCTGGCAGCCCCAGGTGATGACGTGCAGGCGCTTCGCAGGCGAGCGATCAGGGGGCAGGCGATCGGCAGAAAAGGTGTTCAAGGCGGCGGAGGTTCCGGCAGCCGCCGGAAGGGGTCCGCGCGGAAGCACGGCAGCAATCGCGTCCGGGCGGCTGGCGGTCAAGGCGGCGTGGGCCCCATCAGGCAGAACCGCATGGCATGATGCCGATCGAGGTGCACTCCCGCATCGTCCCGCCACCGGGACGCCGCACGATCAGGCGAAGGAGCGGCCGCCGGTGTCAAGGGGAAAATCCGTCGCCGGGACCGGCGGGGCCGGCCGGGGTGCGATGTTCATCGTCCCGTCATCGACGCTCCGCCCGGTTCCGTCCGCGAACCGGTTCTGGCGGATGGCGGCAGCACCCTCGGCGATCGCGGCCCAGGCCGCCAGGGACAGCGCCTTGCGCGAGCCGAAGGCGACCGGGTCGAGCACCGGATGCAGCAGCACCGTCGCCCGCATGCCGCGCCAGCGGGCCAGCCTCCCGAAATGCGAGGCGAGGTCCATGTCGCCATACCAGGCGAACACGGTGCGGGTCGAGCGGCACACCGGCAGGCCGCCGAGGCGGTCGTAGACGATCGACACCGGCTGGATCAGCGGCACCGCGTCCGCATCGGCCTCGTCCTGGCTGCCGTTCGGCTTGGCGGCGGCGAAGAAGGAGGAATGGAACGGCAGCACGCGCGAGCCGTCCGAGCTGGTGCCTTCGGGGAACAGGATCAGGTCGTCGCCGGCCTGGAGGCGCAGCCGCATGTCGTCGCGCTCGCGCCCGGTGGCCTTGCGCTGCCGGCTGACGAACAGGGTGCGGCCGAGCCGCGCCACGGTGCCGACCAGCGGCCAGCCGCCCACCTCCTCCTTGGCGACGAAGCAGGCCTCCAGGCGGCCGCCCAGCACCGGCACGTCGATCCAGGAGGAATGGTTGCACACGTAGATCAGCGGCCGCCGCGGCCGCGGCCGGGCCGCCGGACGGCCGACGGTGCGGACCTGCATGCCGAGCAGCCGGCACACCACCGACCAGTATGACCGCGCGAACCACACCTTGCCGTGGCCCGGCAGCATCAGCAGCACCGTCTGGATCGGGCAGGCGATCCCGGTCCAGGCCAGGATCGCGACGCCGCGGCGCAGCACCCGCATGCTGCGTACCAGCCGGAGCAGGGGATGAGGCGGCGGCAGGGCCTGCTCGTCGGGCTCGGCCGACGCCGCGTCCCCTCCGCGGGGAGGGCCGGGCCGGGCGCGGAGAAGCGGGGACAGGCCCGGCCGGGTCGGAAGCACGGGGACCGTGCGTGGGCCGAGGCTGCGAGGGGCTGCCTGCATCGGCCGGGCATAGCGTGATTAGGGGCGGGACGACAATCGGCCCGGGTGCTACAGGACGGCACCGGTTCCGGAACCGGACCGCGCGGACGAGGACGACGCCCTGATTGCCCTGACTGGTCCTGCCGAGGGCAGATGCCGTCCATAGTCCGTTCCGCTGCCGCGGCGGCCGGCGCCGGCGTGCTGTGCGCAGCACTGGTCGGGCTCGCGGCCCCGATGCCGGCCGCGTGGGCCGCGGATCCGGTGTCCTACCGGACCACGCTGCGTCCGACCGGCGACAAGGCGCTGGACGCCGCCCTGAAGGGGTCGTCCAGCCTGGTCTCGCTGCAGAAGACCCGCGCGGTCAGCCCGTTCGCGCTGGCCGGCCGGGCCCGCGCAGACGTGGCGCGGCTGCGCACCGCGCTGGAAAGCTTCGGCTTCTATGCCGGCCGCATCGCCGTCACCGTCGCCGGCCATCCATCGGACGACCCGGCGCTACCCGACATCCTGTCCGCCCTGCCGGCCGGCACGCCGGCGGCGGTCACCGTCGCGGTCGACAAGGGACCGCTGTTCCACCTGGGCCAGGTGACCCTGACCCTGCCGCCGGGGGAGGCGCTGTCCACGACCGACCAGGCCCGCTTCGGCCTCCATCCTGGCCAGCCGGCGATCGCCAGCGACGTGCTGGCAGCACAGGGGCGGCTGCAGACGGCACTTCAGGAGGAGGGCCACGCCTTCGCCACGGTGCAGGCGCCGGTCGCCTATCTCAGGCCGGCCAGCCGCACCCTGGACATCGTGTTCACCGCCAAGGAGGGGCCGCGCGTCGACATCGGCGCCATCACCCTGGCCGGGCTGCGGCAGGTCAACCCGGACTACGTCGCCCGACGCCTGCTGGTGCACCAGGGGCAGCTGTACCAGCCGAGCCGGATCGAGGCGGCGCGGCAGGACCTGGCCTCGACCGGCGTGTTCTCCGGCGTCGGCGTTTCCGCGGCGCCCGCGCTGTCGCCGGATGGCGAGCTGCCGCTTGCCTTCGACTTCACCGAGGCGCCGCGGCACACGGTGGCACTGCAGGCGGGCTATTCCACCGACCTCGGCGGCAGCGCCGGCGTCACCTGGACCCACCACAACCTGTTCGGCAACGCGGAGCGGCTGGAGCTGGTGGCGCTGCTGACCGGGCTCGGCGGCACCTCGGTGAACGGGCTCGGCTACGACGTGTATGCCGACCTGCTGAAGCCCGACTTCTATCGGCGCGACCAGTCGCTCGACCTGCGCGTCGAAGGGCTGAAGCAGGACCTGCAGGCTTACAACCAGACCGCGCTGCTGGTGCGCGCCCTGCTCGACCGCAAGCTGTCGCAGGCCTGGTCGGTGTCGGGCGGGATCGGCGCCGAACAGGAAAGGATCATCCAGGAAGGCGTCGCCCGGTCCTACACCCTGGCCTTCGTGCCGCTCACCGTCAGCTACGACGGCACCGGGCTCGTCAACCCGCTCGACAGCCCGACCCACGGGGTGCGCATCTCGCTCGACGCCACGCCCACCGAAAGCCTGGGCTCCGGCTCGGGCAACGGGACGGGCAACAACCAGGGCGGCGACAGCTTCTTCGCCATCCTGCAGGGCACCGCCACGACCTATCTCGACCTCAACCGGATCGGCCTCGCCGCCCCCGGGCGCAGCGTGGTCGCGCTGCGTGCCGTGGTCGGCTCGGTGCAGGGTGCGACTACCTTCGAGCTGCCGCCCGACCAGCGGCTCTATGCCGGCGGCAGCGGCACCGTGCGCGGCTACAAGTACCAGGGGGTCGGGCCGCTGTTTGCCGACGGCAATCCGGAAGGCGGCACCTCCGTGGACGCCGCCACGGTCGAGTTCCGGCAGCGGATCGGCAAGAGCTTCGGCTTCGCCGCCTTCGCCGATGCCGGGCAGGTCTCGGCCAGCAGCGTGCCCGGTAACGGCACGCTGCGGGTCGGCGCCGGGATCGGCGGGCGCTACTACACCCCGATCGGGCCGATCAGGCTCGACGTCGCGGTGCCGCTGAACAAGCCGCCCGGCGGGGACAGCTTCGAGCTCTATGTCGGCCTGGGGGAGGCGTTCTGATGGCTCGGTCGGATGGGACGCCACGCCGCCGCAGCCCGTGGCGGGTCGCTGCCTCCGTGGCGGGCCTGCTGCTCGGGCTGCCGGTGGCGCTGGTCGCGCTGGTGCTGGCGGTGGTGCTGGTCGGCGCCAACACCGGACCCGGGCGACGGCTGATCGAGGGCCAAGCGGGCACCCTGACCGGCGGCCTGGTGGCGCTCCAAGGGCTCGGCGGCCGCTTCCCCGACGCGCTGACGGTGCGGCGCGTCGAGGTGCGCGATACGCGCGGCACCTGGCTCACCCTGGACCGGCTGGTGCTCGACTGGTCGCCGCTGCGCCTGCTGGGCCGGACCGCGCATGTCGAGCTGGCCAGCGTGGCCCGGATCAGCGTGGCGCGCCTGCCGGTGCCCGATCCCCACGCCAAGCCGGCGCCGCCGCCGAAGCCGGGTGCGAAGAGCGGGCTGCATCTCGGCGTGCTGGTCGACGCGCTGCGCGTGGGGCGTCTCGACGTCGCGGCACCCGTCGCCGGCACCGCGGTCAGCGCCGCGATCGACGGCCATGCGAGCATCGCCGACCTCGCCCCGCTGCTGAGCGGGGTGACGCTCGCCACCCTGCCGGACACCGATCTCGGCCTGCGCCTGCGCCGGCTCGACCATCCCGGCGCCGTCGACCTGGCGACGGTCGTCACCCCCGGCCGGCTCGGCCTGCACCTGAAGCTGGACGATCCCGCCGGCGGGATCGTGACCGCGCTCGGGCACCTGCCATTGCTCGACCCGCTGCACCTGTCGCTCGACCTCGACGGTCCGCGCGACGCGGCCGCGCTGTCCCTCGCCGGCACCGCGGGAGCTGCGGCCGGCGGCGTGCTGACGCTGGGCGCGCATGGCACCCTCGATCTGCTGCAGCCCCGCTTCGACGTGCAGCTGGCGCTGCACGCGCCGGCGATGCAGCCGGTGCCGGGCGTTGCCTGGAAGGCAGTGGCGCTCGACGCGCACCTGACCGGCACGCCGACCGCACCGGCCGGGCAGGGCAGCCTGGTGCTGGACGAGCTGACCGCCGCCGGCGCCGGGGTGAACCACTTGACTGCCCGGTTCGCCGGTCAGCAGGCCAGCGGCCCGGTGCGCCTGCATGCGGAGGCGGACGGCCTGCGCATCCCCGGCCCGAAGCCGACCCTGCTGGCCGCGGCGCCGCTCGTGCTCGACGCCACGCTGGATCCGCACCAGCCGGACCGGCCGCTCGACGTCGTGCTGTCGCACCCCCTGGCCGGCATCACCGGACGGATCCTGACCGCAGCTCCGCTGCGTGGGCAGCTCGACGTCAGCCTGCCGGACCTCCAGCCGCTCGCCGCCGCCGGCGGCACCGCGCTGGAGGGTCATGCCCGGCTCGCCGTCGCCTTCACGCAGTTCGGCCAGAAGGCGGACGTGACCGTGACCGGTCCGCTGGCGATCACCGGTGGACAGGCCCAGGCCGTCGGACTGGTCGGGCCCGGCGGGCAGATCGCGCTCGCCGCGTCAAAGGACGGCAGCGACCTGCTCCTGCGCCAGCTCAGGCTGGACGGGCAGGCGCTGCATCTGGAGGCATCCGGCAGCGACCGGAACGACGTGCTCGACGCCCGCTTCGCACTCGGCCTGCCGGCGCTGGAGCGGGCGCTGCCATCCCTGCGCGGCGCGCTGGCGCTGACCGGCACCGCGTCGGGCCAGGCCAGGGATCTGTCCGCCCATGTCGAGGCGAACGGCAACCCCGGCACCGCGACCATGCCGACCGGGCCGCTGCACCTCGTGCTCGACGCCCAGCACCTGCCCGCGGCACCCGCCGGCACGGTGTCGCTGTCCGGCACCCTCGACCGGGCGCCGCTCGTCCTCAAGGCGGAGGCGGCGCGGCTGGCCGACGGCGCGCTGCACGTGACGTTGGACGCGCTGGACTGGAAGAGCGCCAGCGGCCGCGCCGACATGACGCTGCCTGCCGGCACGAAGCTGCCGCTGGGCACGCTGTCGGTGCGCATGACCCGGCTCGCGGACCTCCGGCCGGTGATCGGCCAGCCGGTCGCCGGCAGCGTGCAGGCCGACATCCGCACCAGCCAGGGAGCGGGCGCGGCACCACTGGTTACGGTCGCGGTGCGGGCCAGCGGCGGGCTGCAGACCGCCCGCGTCGGCACCCTGACCCTGGCCGGCACGGTGGCGGACCCGCTCGCGGCACCCGCCGTGAACCTGCGTCTCGATGCCGGGGGCATCCAGGCGGGCGCCGTCACCGGCCAGGCGCACGCCACCGCACGCGGGCCGGAGGCGGCGCTGGACGTGGCCGCGACGGCCAGCCTGCAGCATGTCGCTGGTGGTCCTGCCACTCTTGATGCAGCGCTGCGCCTCGACCTGCCGCACAAGCAGGTGTCGCTCGCCCGGCTGGTCGCGACCGCCAAGGGCGAAACGGTGCGGCTGCTGGCGCCGGCGCGAATCGCATTCGGCGCGGAAACCGGGGTGGACCGGCTGAGGGTATCGGTGGCGCCGCCCGGCGCCGTTCCCGCGACCCTGGACGTGGCCGGCCGGATCATGCCGCGCCTGGACCTGACCGCGACCCTGGCCAACGTCACGCCCGTGCTGGCCAGGCCGTTCGCGCCGACGCTGGACGCGACCGGCGTGATCGGCGCCGAGGCGCGGCTGACCGGCACCACCTCCCGTCCGGAAGGCACGGTCCGGCTCACCGCCAACGGCCTGAAGCTCCGCACCGGCCCCGCCGCCTCGCTGCCGCCGGCCAGCCTGGTGGCGAACCTGGCGCTGGCCGGCACCACGGCGCGGGTGGACGCACGTCTCGCAGCCGGGCCGAACGTCGCCCTCACCGTGTCGGGCACCGCGCCCATCTCGGCCACCGGCGCGCTTGCGCTGCGCGCCGACGGCAGCGTCGACCTGGCACTGGCCAACGCCGTGCTGGGCGCGCAGGGGCGGCAGCTCGACGGCCGGCTCGCGCTGGCGATGGGGGTGTCCGGCACCGCGCGCGCGCCGATCCTGAACGGCACGGTGCGGCTGACCGGCGGCCAGTTCCAGGACTTCGCGCAAGGGTTGCGCCTGACCGACATCGACGCGCTGGTCGAGGCGGCCGGCCAGACGATCACGATCGCCTCACTCAGCGCGCGCGCCGGGACCGGCACGATCGGCGCGAGCGGCACCGTCGGCGCCCTGGTGCCCGGCCTGCCGGTCGACCTCCATGTGACGGCGCGGAACGCCCGGCCGTTGTCGAGCGACCTGCTGACCGCGACCCTGGATGCCGACATACGCGTGCACGGCCAGGCCAGCACCCGTCTCGACGTCGGCGGCAGCGTCACCGTGGACGGCGCCTCGATCAACATCCCCAACGCCCTGCCGCCGTCGGTGGCGCGGCTCCGCGTGGTCCGTCCCGGCGACAAGCCGGCGCCGGCGCAGACGGCCGGGTCCGCCCTGCTGATCGGGCTCGACGTCGGCGTGAACGCGCCGGGACAGATCTTCGTGCGCGGCCACGGGCTCGACGCCGAGCTCGGCGGCACGCTGCATGTCGGCGGCACCTCGACGGCGCCGTTGGTCGCCGGCGCCTTCGACATGCGGCGCGGCACGTTCGACCTGGCCGGCATCTCGCTGACCTTCACCAAGGGACAGGTCGGGTTCAACGGCACCGGCGTCGGCCACGCCATCGACCCGACGCTCGACTTCACCGCGCAGAGCGTGGTCGGCTCCACCGTCGCCGACCTCAACGTCGGCGGCTATGCGAGTGCCCCGAAGATCACGCTGTCCTCCACGCCGCCGCTGCCGCAGGACCAGGTGCTGGCGCTGATCCTGTTTGGACAGGACACCAAGTCGCTGAGCGCCTTGCAGATCGCCCAGGTCGCCACCGCGCTGGCCTCGCTGACCGGCTCCGGCGGCGGCTTCGATCCGCTTGGCACGGTGCGCAAGTCGCTCGGGCTCGACCGGCTGTCGGTCGGCAGCGGCGGCAGCAACAACAGCAGCGCGAGCGTCGAGGCCGGCAAGTACGTCGCGCGCGGCGTCTATGTCGGCGCCAGGCAGGCGACCAGCGGCGGCGGCAGCCAGGCCGAGGTGCAGGTGGATTTGACCAAGCGGCTCAAGCTGCAGACCACGGTCGGTACCGGCGGCGCCACCACCGGGATCATCACGCCGGAGAACGATCCGGGCAGCTCGGTCGCGCTCAAGTACCAGTTCCAGTACTGACGCTCCCTTATCCGCCGGGCCGCGGCGTTAACCCGGCCTTATGACATCGCGCGTCATGATCGGCCGACCGATGAACTCCAGGCGCCGAGACATCCATGAATCATCCGACCGACCGACAGAACCACCAGCGTCTCACCGCCTTCTCGATCACCGAGGACGATCTGGCGCAGCTGCGCTCGCTGGGCAGCTACGGCGGCAGCCGCTTCCCGGTCCTGCTGGAGGAGCTGAATCCGGCCTTCGCCAACTGGCCGCAGATCCGGACGGCGCTGCTGGAGCCGGCGGTCCATCAGGTTCGCCTGGCGCACTGGCAGCGTGTCCTGCGCGGCGACCTGGGCGACGGGTTCGTCGAAAGTGCGCAGCGTCTGGCGACGATGTTCCACGACCAGAAGGTGCCTGCCCACGCCATCGGCTTGTGCCATGCGAGCGTCGCCGACGCTGTGGTCCGCGACCTCAAGCTCGACCGGCCGGGATGGCCGCTGTCCAGGGCTGCGGCGACGCGGCGCAGCCAGCGCATCGCCTTCCAGAAGGCGGTCTGGCTCAGCCTGGAAGCGCTGCTGGAAGCCCATGCGGAGGCTGAAGCGGAGGCCCGACGCCACGCGGCGGAGAAATTCGCCCTGGTCCTCGAGAGCAGGATGAGCGGAGCCGTCAGCGACATCGACCTGTCGACCCGCGACCTGGACCAGACCACGCGGAGCATCGCCAGCGCCGCGCATCATTCGGCCAGCCATGTCGGCGCCATCGCGGGCGCCATGGCGGAAGCCAATTCCGGCGTGCAGACGGTCGCCGCCGCGGCAGAGGAGCTGTCCGCGTCGGTGGCGGAAATCATGCAGCAGGTCGGGCAGTCGACCAGGGTCGCCGAGCGCGCGGTGGAGGATGCCAGGCGCACCGACACGGTGGTGAAGGCCCTGTCCGAAGGGGCTGGCCGGATCGGCGTGGTGGTGCGCCTGATCGAGGAGGTGGCGCAGCAGACCAACCTGCTGGCGCTGAACGCGACCATCGAGGCGGCGCGTGCCGGCGATGCCGGCAAGGGCTTTGCGGTGGTGGCGAACGAGGTCAAGCAGCTGGCCGCGCAGACCGCCAAGGCCACGGCGGACATCGGCGCTCAGATCACGGAGATGCAGGCGGCCACCAGCGAGGCGGTGCAGGCCATCTCCAGCATCGTCGGCACCATCACCGAGATGCGCGACATCAGCTCCGGCATCGCGTCGGCGGTGAAGGAGCAGGGCATGGCGACCTCCGAGATCGCGCAGAGCGCGACCCAGGCGGCTGCCAGCAACCAGCAGGTCGACCAGCTGATGGGCGGCATCCAGGGCGACACCGGCCAGACCACCGAGGCGGCGGAGCAGCTCAACAACTCGGTCCGGTCGCTGTCGGCGAAGTCGACCAGCCTGGTCAAGACGGTCGAAAGCCTGCTGGCGGAGGTGCGGATGGCGGCCTGACCGCCGTCCGGGACGAGTGCGGTCCAACTCCTTGGTCTGACGAGCATCGTCACCAGTCAGGTGACCAAAGCTGACTGGTGCTGCTCCAGGGTATCATCCGATCGAACCGGCTCGATTGATCGGGTGAAAATGCTCTAGGCGAACGCCGCCTGCTTGGCGTCCGCCATCCGCTGCAGCATCGCCACCACCCGTTCCACCACGTCGGCCCATTCGCCGAGCTGCTTCTGCCGCACGATCGTCACCGAGGGATACCAGGGGCTGTCGGTGCGGCCGTGGAACCAGCGCCAGCAGTTGTCGTAGCGGTCCATCAGGATCGCCGGCACGCCGAGCCCGCCGGCCAGGTGGATCATGGAGGTGTCCACGCTCACCACGACGTCCAGCGAACGCATCAGGCTGGCGGTGTCGTCCATGTCGCCCACGGACTCCATCGGGTCGGCCAAGAGCAGCCCAGGCGGCGGATCGTGCAGCGCGCGCGCATAGGGACCATATTGCAGGCTCACCAGGCTGACGTGGCGCAAGGTGGCAAGGGGCGCCAGCTGGTCCAAGCTCATGCTCCGCCGCCGGTCCACCGCGTTGGCCGGCAGGTGGTCCGGCCGCGGCGCTCCGCCCCAGACCAGTCCCACCCTCAGCAGTGGCCTGCTCCCGCCGGCACGTGGCAGGAGCAGCGACTTCGACGCCATCTCCGCCGGATCGGTGTCGAGATAGGGCGGTGACGCCCCCCAGGGCGTCGCCGTGCTGGCGAAGGCGCGCGGCAGGCTGATGAACGGACAGTGCCAATCGGCATCGAGCCGCACTTCGTCGGTGGCGATCACCCCGGCGATGCCCTCGACCCGTGCCGCCACCCGCGCCAGGTTCTGCGGCACCCAGGCGAACACCTTGGCACCCAGCCTTGCCAGCAACGGCGCGTAGCGCAGGAACATCAGCGTGTCGCCGACTCCCTCCTCATGCGTCAGCAGGACGCTGCGGCCAGCCAGGTCGGTGCGGGAACCCAGCGTCGGCAGGATACGGTCGAGCGGCAGGCGGGTGTGGCCGGGCAGCCGGAACCGCCATTCGTGCTCCTGCCAGCCCTGCACCATGCGGCCGGCCTTGAGCAGGCAGATCGAGTGGTTGAGGCGCACCTGTGCGTCGTCGGGCTTGATCTGGATGCTCTGCCGGTAGGCCGACAGCGCGTCCTCGAACGCGTTCTCGGCGGTCAGGGTGCAGCCGAGATTGGCCCAGGCCGGCGCGTTGCGTGGGTCGCGTTCGACCACCCGCCGGAACAGCTCCAGCGCATCCGGCGTCCGCCGCAGGCCGGCCAGGATGATACCCTGCTGGTTCAGCGCCGCCGACGAGTCCGGCGCCAGGCGCAGGCTTTCCTCCACCGCCGCCATCGCCTCGTCGAGCCGGCCCATCTCCGACAGCAGCTGCGCATGGCCGAGGTGCAGCTTGGCGTCCCTCGGCGTCATCGCCAGGCAGGCGAGAAAGACCGGCTCGGCGTCGCGGGCGCGGAACTGCCGCTGCAGCAGGGAGACGAGGTCCATGCACGGGTGCAGCGCCTGCGGCCGCGCCGTGGCGACGGCGGTCAGGAGGGGTGCCGCCCTTGCGGCATCGTGGCTGCCGCCCAGCGCCAGCCCGAACAGCAGCTGCGCTTCCAGGTCACGTTTCCCGACATGGGGCCGTGCCAGGTCCCGTGCCGCCTCGAAGCGTCCGGCCTGCAGCGCCTCGAACGCCGCCTTGAGCGTCGGCTGACGTTCGGCCTGGTCCGGCGCGCGCGCGCCCAAGCCGCCCGGCCTCAGCCGCCGGTCAAGCGGCGTACCGCGGCTGAGACAGTCGAGGGGAGGTACGGCTTGTTGATGTGGAGGTCGAGCGGACCGCCGGCGCCGGGATCCGGCCGTCCGCTCATGAAGATCACCGGCAGAAGCGGCCGCGTTTCCCGCGCCTTGGCGGCCAGCGCGCGTCCATCCATGGATCCGGGAAGCTGGATGTCGGTCAGCATCACCGCGAGCTCGGGCTCTCGTGCGAGTGCCGCCAGCGCCTCGTCCGCATCGCCGGCTTCCACCACCTCGTAGCCGTCATCGGCCAGCACCTCCGAAAGGGTCATCCGGATGAGGAACTCGTCCTCGACGATCAGCAGCCGGCGTGCCGCCATCCACAAGCCTCCCGTGTTCCGCGTCCGTTCCGGACCATGGCCGAATAAGGCCCGAGCCGCCTGCCCTGCGCAAGTCGGGCGCATTCTCCACACGGGCTGCACGACCGGAGGCCGCGTGCTAGCGTGCGGCAGCCGGCGTTGCCCCGAGGGCATCGGTGGCCCGTGCCGTCGATCCCGGAGCCCGTTCATGACCGACCCGTTCGCCTGGATCGCCGGCTGGATCCACGAGACGGTGCTGCTGCCGCTGCTCTGGCATGCCGGCCTGATGCAGTGGGAGGACACCGCCTTCATGTGGGCGCTGTTCGCCACCTATGGCGTGCTGCAGGTGGCGATCAACTATCTCATCTGCGTGCCGGCCGAGCGGTTCATGCCGCTGGTGCGCTGGCGGCGTCCCGAGACCATCGGCATGGACGTGTTCTACACCCTGGTCGCCCGGATCGGCGTGTTCCCGCTGGTCACCTTCTTCGGCTTCTACTGGACGCAGACGGCGCTGAACGGCTGGCTCGCCGACCACGGCTACATCCCGCCGACCCTGGACACCCTCCTGCCGGCGCTGATGGGCATGCCGGTGCTGACCTTCTTCATCTACGCCGTGCTGCTCGACCTCGCCGACTACTGGCGGCACCGCTTCAGCCACACGTTCGGCTGGTGGTATGGGCTGCACGCGCTGCACCACGCTCAGCGGCAGATGACGTTCTGGTCCGATGACCGCAACCACGTGCTGGACGACGTCATCACCTATGTCTGGTTCATCGCCGCCGGCCTCCTGATCGGCGTGCCGCCGATGCAGTTCCCGCTGCTGGTGCTGGTGCTCCGCCTGGTGGAAAGCTTCAGCCACGCCAACACCCGGATCTCGTTCGGCTGGCTCGGCGAGCGGCTGCTGGTGTCGCCGCAGTTCCACCGCGCGCATCACGGGCTCGACGCTGCCGGTCGCAACTCCTGCAACTACGGCGGCGTGTTCCCGTGGTGGGACATGATGCTCGGCACCGCCGACTTCCGCCACGACGTGGTGGAAACCGGCGACCGGCGTGCGCCCGAGGCGCTGGCGTCCGGCTCGTGGCTGACGCAGCAGAAGGCGGGGCTTGCCCTGTCCTGGCGCCTGCTTACCCGCCGCCGGCGGCGCCAACGCGTGGCCGCGGAATAGTACTCAGCCGGCCTTGAGGTGCTTGACGCAGGCGCTGTAGTAGCCGCCGCCCTTCTGCAGCCACTTCATGCCGCCGTTGCCGCCGTTCGCCTTGTTGATCTTGTACTGGTCGTCGCAGGTCTTCATGCGCGCCCGGCCAGGAGTCAGGCTGGCGTATTTCGCGTCGATCTTGCCCGGGAAGGTGGCGTTGCCGGTGGCGACCGGTGCGTCGTCCGACGCGGCGGACCGCTTTTTCGTGGGCACGGGCGCAGCGGCGGCCGTATCCGTTGGCGCAGCCGGTTCGGCGGCGGCGACGGGCAGCGCGGAGGCCGGCACGGCGGAGGCAGTTTTGCCGCTGCACTGCGTCGACCGGAAGGTCTTCCAGTCGGCGCCGTTCAGCGTGCCGGCCTGCTTCGCCGCCTGGAACTTGACGCTGCATTCCTTCATCGACTCGGCACGCGCCGGCGCCGTCCCGGCGACCAGGGTTCCGACCAGCAGCGCGCCGAAGCACGCCCGTTCCAGATGCCGCATCAACCCGCTCTCCTCGTGTACCGATCAAGATCCCGACGATAGGCCGGTCCTGCTTAACCCGGCGTTACCGGCTCCCGCCCATCAGGCGCTGTACTAGGCCACCGAAGTCGAACCCCTGGCCACCGCCACCAACGCCTTGGCTGGCTCCCTGGCCGCCACTCTGGCCACCACCCTGGGCCTGGGTGTCGTTGTAGGAGTCGGTGTCCGGCGCGTCCGACGCCCGGCCGTCGGCGAACGGGTCGTCGCTCCCGGATTGCGTGCCATCCTGCCCGCCCATCTGCCCGTTCGGGGTCTGGCTGTCGACCGCGTGCGGCAGCAGATGTGCCAGCACTCCCGCCGCGGCGCCGGCCGGAATTCCGTGCTGCGCCGCCCAGGACTCGATCTGCTGCGGCGGGAACACCTTTGTCACCTCCTCGGCGGCCAACGACATGTTGCCGCCGGAGCCGACCCAGGACTGCGCCTTGTCGCCCATCCCGGCCTGCTGGAACTTCGACACGATGCCGGACACGCCGCCGGCGGACTGGAACGCCTCGGACAGCAAATTGCCGGCGCCGCCGGCGGTGCCGCCGCCCTGCATCAGCCCCTCGAGCGAGCCCATGATTCCGCTCATGATACGATCCCCTGCGTGGTTGGTGTTGCGGGACGGCCGCTGCGTCTTCCGCTGGGCCGAACCGTTCGTTGACGCAATAAGTGCCGTCCCCGGGGTGGGGTTTCGCGGCCATGCGCAACCGCGGACGCATCCCGACGGTTTGGCTCCGCGATGCCGCATCCCGACACATGGCTGAAGGTCCGCCCCGACGGGCTCTGGTGCGAGCCCGGCGGCTTCTTCATCGACCCGGTCAACCCGGTGGAGCGTGCGGTGATCACGCACGCCCATGCCGACCACGCCAGGCCTGGCCACGACGCCGTGCTGGCCAGCGCCGAGACGCTGGCGATCATGGAGGTGCGCATGGGCGCCGGCCGCGCCGGGCGGATGCAGCAGGCGCTGGCGCTCGGCGAGGTGCTGACGCTGGGCAGCGTGCGGGTCTGGCTGCAGCCGGCCGGCCATGTGCTGGGCAGCGTCCAGGTGGCGATGGAGTACGAGGGCAGCCGCGCCGTGGTGTCCGGCGACTACAAGCGGGTCCCTGATCCGACCTGCCTGCCGTTCGAGCCGATCCCCTGCGACGTGTTCGTGACCGAGGCCACGTTCGGGCTGCCGGTGTTCCGGCACCCGCCGCCGGCGGAGGAGGTGGCGCGCCTGCTGGGCAGCGTGTCGCTGTTCCCGGAGCGCACCCACGTGGTCGGCTGCTACGCGCTCGGCAAGTGCCAGCGGCTGATCCGGCTGATCCGCGACGCCGGCTGGGACGGCCCGCTCTACCTGCACGGCGCGCTGCTGCCGGTGTGCCGCGCCTACGAGGCGCTCGGCATCCCGCTCGGCGACCTGCGTCCGGCCACCGTCGCCGCCAAGGCGGAGCTCGCCGGCGCGATCGTGCTGGCGCCGCCGTCCGCGATCGCCGACCGCTGGGCGCGCCGCCTCGCCGACCCGGTGGTGTGCCTGGCGTCGGGCTGGATGCGCGTGCGCCAGCGCGCCAAGGCCAAGGGGGTCGAGCTGCCGCTGGTGATCTCCGACCACTGCGACTGGGACGAGCTGTGCCGGACCCTCGTCGACGTCGACGCGCCGGAGGTGTGGGTGACGCACGGGCGCGAGGAGGCGCTGATCCATGCCGCCGAGGCACAGGGTCGCCGCGGCCGGCCGCTGCGCCTGGTCGGCTACGGCGACGAGGAGGAAGGCGAGGACGGGCCGTCCGCCGCGCCGCCGGACGTTGCGGCGGAGGCGACCGCGTGATCGCCTTCGCCGAGCTGCTGGAGCGGCTGACCCTCACCCCCGGCCGGCTGGCCAAGGTGGCGCTGCTGCGACGCTTCTTCGAGACCGAGCCGGATCCGGATCGCGGCATCGGCCTGGCCGCCCTGACCGGCGAGCTCGCCTTCGACGCCGCCAAGCCCGGCCTGATCCGCGCCCTCGCGGAGGAGCGCACCGACCCGGTGCTGTTCGCCTGGTCATACGACTATGTCGGCGACCTGGCCGAGACGGTGGCGCTGATGTGGCCGGAGCGGCGGTCGAATGCGCCGCCGCCGCTGCTGGCGGAGGTGGTGGAGGCGCTTGCGGTCACGCCCAAGGCGGAGCTGCCGCGGCTGGTGGCCGGGTGGCTCGACGCCTCACCCGCCCCGGTCCGGCTGGCGATCCTGAAGCTCATCACCGGCGCGCTGCGCGTCGGCGCCTCGGTGCGGCTAGCCAAGATCGCACTCGCCGAGCTCAGCGGCGGCAGCATCGCCGCCGACGACATCGAGGAGGTGTGGCACGGGCTGTCGCCGCCCTACGACCCGCTGTTCGCCTGGATCGAGGGCAGGGGGGAGCGGCCCGATCCGGCCGACGCGCCGGTGTTCCGGCCGCCGATGCTGGCGCATCCGCTGGAAGCGCCGGACCTGGCGGCGCTCGATTACGCCGCCTTTGCCGCAGAATGGAAGTGGGACGGCATCCGGGTGCAGCTGGTGGCCACCCCGGCCGGGCAACGGCTGTATTCCCGCGGCGCCGACGACATCTCGGCCGCCTTTCCCGAAATCGTCGAGCGCATGAGCTTCGACGCGGTGCTTGACGGCGAGCTGCTGGTGGTGCGCGACGGCCTGGTGGCCCCGTTCGCCGACCTGCAGCAGCGCCTGAACCGCAAGTCGCCGACGGCCAAGATGCTGGGCCAGTTCCCGGTGCTGGTGCGTCTCTATGACATCCTGTTCGAGAATGGCGTCGACCTGCGCCCTCTGCCCTTTACCGAACGCCGCGTCCGGCTGGAGGCATTCGTGGCGCGGGTGCGGCCGGAGCGGATGGACCTGTCCGAGCTGGTCGAGGCGCCGGACCTGCCGGCGCTGTCGGGGCTGCGCGACGGCGCGCGCGCCGCCTCCATCGAGGGGCTGATGCTCAAGCGGCGCGACAGCCCCTATCTGCCCGGGCGGCCGAAGGGGATGTGGTGGAAGTGGAAGCGCGACCCGCTGACCATCGACGCGGTGCTGATGTATGCCCAGCGCGGCCACGGCAAGCGCTCGTCGTACTACTCGGACTACACCTTCGGCCTGTGGCGCGAGCTGGCCAACGGCGACGAGGAGCTGGTGCCGGTCGGCAAGGCGTATTCCGGCTTTACCGATGCCGAGCTGGTGATGCTGGACCGCTGGATACGCAACAACACCACCCAGCGCTTCGGCCCGGTGCGCGAGGTCGAGCACGGAACGGCGAAGGGGATCGTGCTGGAGATCGCGTTCGACGCGGCGCAGCGCTCGGCGCGGCATAAGTCCGGCGTGGCATTGCGGTTCCCCCGCGTCGGTCGGCTGCGCCTGGACAAGAAGCCGGAGGATGCCGACCGGCTGGACACGCTGATGCGCGGACTCGCCTGAGCGTCAGACGGCGTCCACCCGCGCCAGCAGCTGCTGCACGGCGTCGAGCAGAGCCGACATCCGGAACGGCTTGGCCAGCACGCGGTCGTTCTCGGTCGCCCGGTACTCAGCGAGCTTCCACGGTCGCCCGGAGATGAACAGCACCGGCAGGTCGGGCCGGACCTGCCGTGCCCGCTCGGCGACGCCGAACCCGTCGATCTCGCGCACCCCGAGGTCGATGTCGGTCAGCAACAGGGTGCAGCCGTCGGGCATCAGCGCGATGTCGAGCGCCTCGCCAGGAGATCCCACGGCGCGGACGTTCAGCCCCTGATCCTCGAGCAGGTCCACCAGGACCGAGCGGACGATCTCCTCATCGTCCAGGATCAGCACATCGCACATCGAGGCGTCGTATTCCTCTGATATCTGGAGGACAAAGGACGTCCTGTGAGTGTCCTGTCTAGACCGGCGCCGACGCGAGGCAGGCATAACAGCGTCGTGAGTGTGGTACTTCGTCACCATGCGGTGCAGGAACGTTACAGGTGCGACGGCTCAGCCATCCGCCCCGCTGCCGGACCCGGTGATGCCGGCTCGTGACGGTGCGGAGGATCCGGGTTCGATCGTGCGGCTGATTGCCGCCACCTCGGCGTCGGTGCCGATCTCGGCTGCGTCCAGCTTCGCCCCGACCCGGCTCTCGGCCAGCGCCTCCTCCAGAGCCTGCGGGTCGGTACGCTGCGCCTCGTCGAGCAGCCGTTCCGCCTCCTCGTGCCGGCCTTCGCGCTGCGCCGTCAGCGCCGCGTCGGCCAGGCGCCGCGCCTGCCCGTGCTTGCCCTCGCCGAAGCTGTTCGGCTCCTGGATGTCCGCCATGGCACGCTCCCCGATGTTGGTGTCCGCAGCAGAACAGCGGCCAGCAGGACGGGTTGCCGACGGGGGTGGAGGAGCCTGGTCCGGTCGCTACGGTGCCCTTCGCGTGAACAATGTTCAAATACCGACTGCCGGTGCCTGTCTTTCGCCTGACGCTACGGTTCGCGAAAACGCGCCGGATCCAAATTTCATGGAACTGTCGTTAGCCAGGACGGCCGAACCGCCCCAGAACCTGCCCAGGGCCGGCAGACACGCCGGCCGGATCCCTGCACGACAACCGCCGGTGGTGAACACGACATGACATTCAGAAGCTGGTGCAGATCGACCTGCGCCATCACCATGACCCTCGCGCTGATGCAACCGACGATCGTGTTCGCGAGGCAGGCACCCGACGACGTAACGATCGCGCCGAGAAGCAGCGCGCTGGTGCAGGGCGTCGCCACCGACCTGGCCAGGCAGCCGGCGCTGACCACCGCCGCCAAGATCGCGCTGCTGCGCCAGAAGGTGAAGTACGTGTTCGTCCTGTTCCAGGAGAACCGGTCGTTCGACTTCTACTTCGGCACCTTCCCCGGCGCGCACGGGCTGTACAGCCAGTCGGCCGCCAGCACCCCGGGCCTCAGCCAGGCGATCGTCAACACCGACGGCTCGGTCGGCACGGTCTCGCCGTTCCTGATCCCGCAGACGGTGAAGACCGCCGCCGGCGCCACGGTGCCGATCTATCCGGCCGACACCGCGTCGGCCGACCATTCCCATGCCGGCATCGACAACAGCCAGCATTTCGTGAACGGGGTGTCGCAGAACGACCGCTTCGCGCTGGACGAGGAGGGGCTGACCACCAACGCGCAGGGGCAGATCGTTTCCAAGACCACCGGGGCGGCGCCGAGCTCCAACCCGAGCCTGATCCAGAAGCAGATGGGCGAGCTGGCGCTGGGCCACGTCGACTGCGACACCGCGCCCTACCTGTGGCAGTTCGCTGACCGCTTCACGCTGTTCGACAACTTCCACATGACGGTTACCGGCCCGTCCACCCCGAACGCGCTGGCGATGATCGCCGGGCAGTCGGGGCTGACGCAGTGGGCGCTGCACCCGGGCGAGGCCAGCAGCAACACCGCCAGCCCGACGGTGGCGGCGACCGGCGGCGTGCCGCTGGTGGGCGACTACCAGCCGTTCCCGGGCTCCACCCTCGACAGCTCGCCGATCAAGCCGCCGTCCAATCCCGGCGACGAGAACCCGGCCAAGCCGACCCTGAACCAGACCTATGCCACCCTGCCGCTGTCGTTCATGGGCAAGGACATCGTGCAGACGGTCAGCACCGACCAGAACCCGGCGCTGGACCTGGCCGACGTGCAGCACGACCTGAAGACCATCGCCGGCAGCGGCCGGCAGCCGACCAACTGGGGCTGGTTCGAGGAGGGCTACGACGCCGAGCCGACCGACTCCACGGCCGAGCCGCTGCACAGCTCCTACATCATCCACCACGACGCGCCGCAGTTCTTCGGCTACATCGGCGACAACCCGGCGGTGGCGCAGAACCACCTGTTCGGGCTGCAGGACTTCTTCACCGCGGTGAACGACCGGCTGCTGCCGGCCGCCGGCGGCGTCGCCTACGTGCGCGGCGGCTACGACAACAACGACAGCCTGCTGCCGGTCGACCCGAACCCGGCGGTGCGCTCGGCCTTCCCGGGCAGCGACGACCATCCGGGATACTCGGACGTGCAGATCAGCGAGCAGCTGCTCGCCGACGAGGTGAACGCGATCGCCGCCAGCCCGTACTGGCCGAACAGCGCCATCATCATCGTCTATGACGAGACCGACGGGCTGTACGACCACGCCGCGGTGACCACGCGGGTGAGCGATCCGGAGGGCAACCCGCTCGAGCCGTCCTCGCGCATCCCGGCGATCGTGATCTCGCCCTTCGCCAAGGCGCACGCGATCGTGCACCAGAACGCCGAGCACAGCTCGATCATCAAGTTCATCGACACCGTGTTCAACCTCACCCCGCTCGCCGACCTTCCGGACGAGAAGCGCGGCGCGGCACTGGGCAAGACCGAGTTCGGGCAGGACTACGTGGGGCCGGCCGACGACACCGTGCCCAACATCGGCGACATGCTGGCAGCCTTCGACAACGCGCGCCTGACCGGCGACACGGCGCCGCTTCCGGCCTCGTATGCGGAGATCCTGCCCGGCACCAAGCCGAGCCTGCCGCAATACGCGGCCGGCGGCTGCTACACGCTGAACATCGTGCCCACCGACTATGTCGGCGACAAGCTGATCGACCCGGCGCCAGCCGACTTCAACCCGCGCCCGTCTACCACCCCGGGCATCCCGACCTCGGGCACCTGGACGCCCTGATCCGCTTCATCGGCGGACCACATCGAAGGGGGAGCCGGGTTCGCCCGGCTCCCTTTCCTGTTCATGCGGAGCTGACACCTTGAGAAGCCTGTTCAAGGCACTGCCGGTGGTCCTGGCGGTGCTGCTGCTCGGCCACGCGGTCGGTCCGGCGCGTGCGGATGCCACGCTGGACGCGGTGCGCCATGCCGGCGTGCTCGCCTGCGGCGTGGTAAGCGACGAGGACGATTATTCCGAGGCCGATACCCACGGCAACCTGTCCGGCTTGGGCGCCGACTTCTGCCGCGCCATGGCGGCGGAGATCTTTGGCGATGCCGGCAGGGCCCGGTTCCTGACCCTGCCGGACGAGCCCATCGGGCTCGCAGCGCTCCGCGACCGCAAGGTGGACGTGCTGTTCGGCGCGACGCCGGACCCGATGGTGGGCAACGTGTATGGCGTCGCCTTCGGGCCGCCGATCTTCTTCGACGGCCAGGGCGTGCTGGCGTCGAACCGCAGCGGCATTCGCACGCTGGCCGACCTGGGGGGCAGGAACGTCTGCTTCATCAATGCCGCACCGCACGAGCGGGTGCTGTACGACCTCGTGGAGCCGCGGCTGAGGACGCCGGAGCACCGGTTCCCGTTCTCCGAGCGCGGCGAGATGGAAGTCGCCCTGCTCGACGGGCATTGCGACGCCATCACCGGCGACATCTCCTGGATGGCCAACGTCCGCGCCAGCTTCAACAAGCGCCGGACCGAGTTCACCGTGCTGCCGGACACGGTGTCGGTCGATCCGTTCGCGCCGGCCT
>CAXTVX010000017.1:0-50718 GCA_964247755.1 uncultured Acetobacteraceae bacterium
TACGAGGACATCACGGGCCTGCCCTGGACGGAGATCGACTTCATGGACGACATCGCCAAAGCCGAACGCCTGCTGCCGCTGATCGACAGGCTGCCGGCGTGAACGCTGTGACCCGCCCGGCCGACACCGCACGTCCCGGAGCGTCCGCCCGCCTGCCGGAGCCGGACGAGATCCTGTCGATGCGACGCGACGGCTACCTGGTGGTGCGCGGCTTCTTCTCCGCCGCCGAGACCGAGGCGCTGATCCGCTGGACCGGCGAGATCGCGTCGGCGCCCGAACTGCCGGGCAGCCAGATGGTGTACCACGAGGACAGCCTGCTCGCTCCCGGCCGTCGCGTGGTGCAGCGGATCGAGGATTTCTGCTCCCACCATCCGGCAATGGATGCTGTGGCCCGCCACGGCGCGCTGAGCCGCTGGCTCGCGGTGCTGACCGGCGAGGATCCGGTGCTGTTCAAGGACAAGATCAACTTCAAGTACCCGGGTGGAGACGGCTTCAAGGCGCACCAGGACCAGCAGGCCGGGTGGACCAGCTACGCCCCGATCTTTGTCACCGCCCTGGTCACCATCGACCCGGCGACGATCGAGAATGGTTGCCTGGAGATCGCCACCGCGTCGCGCGCGCACGACCTGATCGGCGCCGAATGGACGCCGCTTTCCGAGGACGAGCTCGGCCTGGCGCCGGTGCCGACCGAGCCCGGCGACGTGATCTTCTTCGACAGCTTCGTGCCGCACGCGTCCAAGCCGAACCTGACCGACACGCAGCGGCGGGTGCTCTACCTGACCTACAACGGTGCAGGCCACGGCGACCACCGCCGCCGCTACTTCGCCGAGAAGCGCGCCGCCTTCCCGCCCGACATCGAGCGCAGGCCCGGCGAGAGCTACGTGTTCAGGGTGTGAGGTGACGCTTCACGCCGGAGGTGTGGCGGCGCTGCTCTTTCCGGAACCGGTGCCCTCCCCTATCCATGCCGCGCGGGATGCGAACCAGGGCGGGGGAAGACGATGCGGCAGTTGATCCGGGGCGGACGGCACTGGCCGGCAGCAGGGCTGCTTCCGGCCGCGGTCGCCGCGCTCCTGCTGGCCGGCTGCGCCACCCGGCCGCCGGCCAGCGATCCGGAGGCGCTGGCCGACTACAAGGCGACCAACGACCCGTTCGAGCCTACCAACCGGGTGATCTACACCGTCAATGACGGGCTGCTGACCTATGTGCTGATCCCGGTGGCGCGCGGCTACAACTATGTGTTCCCGCAGCCGGTGCGCACCGGCATCCACAACGTGCTGAACAACCTCGGCGCGCCGACGCAGTTCGCCAACGACGTGCTGGAAACCAAGCCCAGGCGCGCCGGCGACACCTTCGTGCGCTTCATCATCAACAGCACGGTCGGCATCGGCGGCGTGCTCGACGTGGCGAAGCACGTCGGCTACCCGGACCATTCCGCCGAGGGCGCCACCACCCTGGCGCTGTGGGGCATCCCGGCCGGCCCGTATCTCTACCTGCCGCTGTTCGGCCCGTCCGGGGTGCGCGACGGCATCGGCCGCGGCGTCGACGAGGCGGTCAGCCCCTTCACCTACCCGACCTTCAACGGCATCCACCACCTGAACGACATCTCCACCGGGCTGGCGGCGGTGGACGGGGTCGCGCCGCACATCGAGGAGCTCAGGAAGCTCAAGGAGGACGTGCTCGACCCGTATGCGACGCAGCGCTCGGTATATCGCCAGCTGCGCCAGAACGACGTCAACGCGGTGCGCAACGACCACCGCGCCACCGTGCCGGACTGGTACCCGGACGCCACGAGCACGGTGGGCGCGCAGCCGCCGCCCGATACCGGCAATACCGGCCACGGCACCTTGCCGCTGCCCACGGTCAGCCCGGCCATCACCAGGGCCGCTACTCCGCCGGCGCAGTAGCGCCGGGTCCCGAGATTGGCGCGCCGATGCTCCCGTGTCCGCGTCCGAGCCGGCGCACTCCTGCAGTGTTCAGCAGCCCGGGCGTGCACGGGCTGGCCCGGGAGACAGCCGGAACCCGTCAGGCCCCGTCCGGACGAGCGACTGCGTTGCCCGGCAGGCTCTGCCTGGTGCGGTGGCTTTCCACCACCCGGTCGCGGCCGCCGCCCTTGGCTTCGTACAGGGCATCGTCGGCCCGTCCGATGAGCGACTGCCAGTCGTCGCCGGGCACGGCCCAGGCCAGCCCGATGGAGCAGGTCACCCGGATCGCGGCGCCTGGCACCTCGAAGGTGTCGTGCCGCACCGCGAGGTGCAGGTTGAGCACGCGCTCGGCGCCACGTCCGTCGGTGTCGTCGAGCACCAGCAGGATCTCCTCGCCGCCGTAGCGGCCGGCACATTCGCCGTCGCCGATGGTCCGCGAGATCAGCCGCCCCAGGGCGCGGAGCACGTCGTCGCCGCCGAGATGGCCGTGGTTGTCGTTGACGCGCTTGAAGTGGTCGACGTCGAGCAGCGCCACCACCATCTCGTCGCCGAGCCCGGCGTTGCCCAGCTTGGCAGCCAGCCGCCGCTCGATCTCGGACCGGTTGAGCAGGCCGGTGAGGGCGTCATGCGCGGCCTGGAAGCGGAGCAGGGCCTGGGCAGCCCGCATCTCCTCGGTGGCCGCGGCGACACGGCGTTCGAGTTCCCGCTGGTGGCGGAGGTTGGTACGCAGGTAGAGGCGCAGGCCGCCGTAGAGGGCTGCCGCTGCGAGCAGGACCCACAACGTTTCCGACCACCATTGCCGCCACCAGGGAAAGTCCATGTCGACCATCAGGGTGACGGGAGGCGAGCCCTGGTGGGTCATCTCGTCGTAGCCGATCACCGTCAGCACGTGCCGGCCAGGCGGCACGAACGGATAGCGCACCATTCCCGACGAGGACTCCGCCCATCCGTCATCCACCCCCGACAGGTGGTAGCGGAACAGCAGCGACCGCTCGGCACCGTAGTTCGGCGTGCCGAGCTGGATCGACAGGGCGTCCCGGGTGAAGGGCATCGTGCGCGTGGTCACAGGCTGCTCGCCGAGCCGCGCCTGGCTCACCACCACCTCCAGCGGCCGGTCGGTGAACAGCCAGGCGGGATCGAGCAGGTGCGAGAAGCCTTCGGTGGTGGCGATCCAGACCGATCCGTCCGGATCCTCGCGGATGCCGTTCTGGTCCACGTCGTCGGACAGCAGGCCGCCATCGGCATCGACCGACACCCAGCGCCGTCCGTCGAACACGGATACGCCGAGGGCGGTGCCGGCCCAGACCCAGCCCCGGTGATCGACCATCACGGCGACGATGGTGTTGGTGCGCGTGTCGGTGGTCGGGATCGCCTCGTAGGACGACACCCGATCGTTCGACAGGGCGAACCGGAACAACCCGCCCGCGCCGCCGATCCACAGCCCACCCTCGTGGTCGATGGTGATGGCCAGCGGGTCGAACGCAGTGGATGGCCACGCGCCGATGACGGGAACATCGGTGCCGTCGCCGTGGCAGTGGCGCAGGTGGCCGCCGGACAGGTAGAACACGCCGTCGCCGCCGTCGTGGACGAGACCGGGAGCGGGCGCGTGCGGCGAGCCCTCGATCCGGGCATGAAGCGGCACGCCGGGATGGTCGTCGACCCTGAACAGCCCGGCTTCGGTGCCGATCCAGATGTAGCCGTGCGGATCCGACATCATGGCGTCGACAGGCGGCACGTCGACCCTGGTCACCGAGTTGTCCACGGGATCGATGATCCTGGCGCCGCTCAGGCCGGTAGAGCTCCACAGTTCTCCATGCAGGCCGACGACAAGCGTGAAGGAAGGACCCGGAAACACCCTGCCGACACGCAGGAACGGCCCGCGATGCACCACCTCGTCCACCCCGGTATCGGTAGACACCCAGAGTGCGCCGGCGGGAGGACGCGCCGACTGCCAGGGAATGCCATCCGACAGCCCATCGGCCTTCTGCAGGCTTTGCCAGTGCCCGTATCCGACCCAGCGCACCAGCCCGCGCCCGAGCACCTGGAACCAGAGCTGGCCGGTCGCATCGGTCACGGCGCTCACGATGTCGCCGGCGGGGGCGCCATCCTCGACGCTCAGGAGCTGCCACCCATTCGGACGCAGGATGGCAAGGCCGTGATCCGCCTGCGTCATGAAGCCACCATCGGGCGTCCTGAACAGGCCGATGCTGAGGGAATGGTTGCCGTAGCGGCCACCCTGGTCCGGCAGGTCCACCACCGACCAGCGGCCCGACATGGGATCAAAGGTTCCGACCGACGAGGCCGACCTGGCGAGGATCTGACCGTCGGAGCCGGCGACCACGTCCAGCCAGGGGCCGCCACGCAGCCCGTCCGCGGCGCCGTAGCATCTCACTGCATCCGGATCGGCAGCACATAGCCGCCCGTCGTCGAACGTCTCCCAAAGGTGACTGCCTATGGAGAACACCGCGGCCGCATTTCTGAGCAGCCCTTGTTGCTCGCGGTCATAGCGCATCGCCTCGACATGCGGTGGCCCCGACTCGGGAACCGCGATCATCACCGTCGTGTCGTTGGCCAGAAACACGAGGCCGTCCTGCCAGGGAGCCAGGCGGTGCGGCCGTTCATCATAGAAGGAGATGCCGGGGTGCAGCACCTTGCGGAATGACAGCGCGCCGGGCGGATGCGACGCGTCCGACGGACGGTCCGATACCAGCACCTCGTCGGCGAACTCGACCGCGACCCGCCCGGTGGCGGTGAGCGTCAGACCCTCGACGAAGCCACCCTGGCGGAGACCCTGGTCCGTGCCGAGGTTGGTGAACCGCCTGCCGTCATAAGCGAACACGCCGTGCTCGGTGCAGACCAGCATGTAACCAGCGTGGTCCTGGACCATGCACGCACCGCCGACGCTGGCAAGTCCCTGGTCGGCGTCATAGGTGCGGAAAGTCGACCGGTCAGCCCGCGCGCCCGGGACATGCCAAAAAGCCGCAATCGCAAGGGCCGCCGCAAGCGGTACCCGGAACGACAGACGCCACGCGGTGGAGCCGAAAGCCATGGACCTGTTCCGTCGGCTTGAGACCGCCCTGTGGATAGTCGGATGCTGAAGACAGGAGGATAGACTACGCGATTCATCGTGGCGCACAACTGAAAAGCCCAGGCGCAGCAAGCGCCCGGGCGTCCATTTATTGGGATCATTTCGAAAGGAAGATTAGGCGCCGTTGCAACGACCGATTTATCTGTCTGTTGTCAGCGGCCGGGACGAAACGTCTCCGCCGTTCATCAGGGATAATGATGGGCGATGCCGGGGCTGATGGCGCCGTAGGCGACCGTCGCCAAGTGGGCGGGCTGGCTGCCGACCATCGTGCTGCCGGTAACGGGCGCGCCCTGCTGCAGGGCTGCCGCGACGCGATGATCATGGACCGACATCGATGCAACCAGCAGCGCCGCGATCGCGATGCCTGAGTGCCGGGCCGTGAAAAGACGCGAACGTGTAGCCATTACAAGATCCTCCTGAGTGTCACGCCGTCCTGATGATCGGCCACGCTTGGAGTATAATGGCGCTTCTGGCGCGGTATCAACAAGGCAAGCAAAGATTTTCGATGAAAAGATAGAAAAATTAACTGATCTCCTACCGCTATATGCAAACATAGAGTGATTTTGAGACGCGTCTGGCGGCAGTTTTTGCTTGTCTTGTGTCAATATTCTTACAGCAACGGAACGTCCGCTTGGGCAGCCGCATCGGATCGGTTGCCGCTGGCACGATGTGGTCCTGGCCGGTGGGGACCAGCCGCAGCCTGGACGGTCGGCCGATGTGGTCTTACGCGATGGTGGATGACGGGCCCGCCGCAGCGACGTGCTCGGCGCGCGCGGTCTCGAGCAGCCGGAGCACACGGCGCTCGCTGTCCGCCTCGGCGAAGCGGGCCGCCATTGCGCGGGCGGCGAGGCGGTAGCCGTCGTCGTCCAGCACCCGGTCGATGGCCTGACGCAGCGCCGCCGGCTCCGGCGCCTCGGTCTGCAGCGCACGGCCCACGCCGCTCCAGGCGACGCGGGCGCCCACCTCCGCCTTGTCCTCATTGACGCCGGCGACGACCACCGGAACGCCCTGGCTGAGCGCGTGGTTGACCGTGCCGTAGCCGCCGTTGGTGACCACGAGGTCGAGCCGCGGCATCAGCCAGTCATAGGGCAGGAACCGTGCCAGCCGCGCGTTGGGGGGGATCGGCCCGGGGATGGCGTCCAGCGGCCGTCCTCCGGTGGTCACCAGCACCAGGATGTCGCTCCGGTCCGCCAGCGCCGCCAGCGTGGGTGCGACCACCTCGCCCAGGTCGTGGTTGGCCAGCGTGCCCTGCGTGACCAGGATCACCCTGGTCGCCTGCGCCAGGTCGTCGGCCCATTCGGGAAGCGGCATGTCGATCGCCGGCAGCGGCAGGGCGCCGATGAAGTGCAGCGTCGCGGGCGCGTCGCGTCGCGGATACTCGAAGGCGGCCACCGTGGGCTGGAGGTACAGGTCCGGCAATGCCACGCCAGCGTCGTTCATCGGCATGGCGAGCGGGCCGCGTCCGACCGCCGCCAGCGCCTGGTCGAGTTCCCCCTGGATCGGATCGAAGAAGTCGTGGTCGGCGAACGCCTTGATCAGCTCGTAGTCGAGCAGGGTGTCCTCGTCCGTGGAGGGCGCCAGCCCCGGGCCGTTCGGCGCACCGTCGTCGCGGCTGGTGAACAATGGGGTGACGCCGCAGAAGGCGATCGCCGGCCGTTCGGCTCTGGGCCCGAGCAGGAACGGAAGCGCGCCCAGGAATAGATTGTCGCTCAGCACCAGGTCGGCGGGATGGCGTTGCAGCAGCGCTGCGAGCGACGCGTACTGGGCTGCCAACGGGGCGATGAAGGCGTTCCGGAACAGGAAGCCGAGCTTGTCCGGACCGGCATCGAGCGACTTCAGCTCCGGGAAGGCCTGGTCGAGGTCGCTGAGGTCGCGGTCGATCGGCGGAGGGAACGGCTCCAGCCGCATGCCGGCGGCTTCGAACCGGTGGCGATGCGCGCCGGCGCTGTGGCCGAGAACCTCGTGGCCGTTCGCCACCAGCAGCCTGCCGATCGACAGCAGCGGGTTGAGGTGGCCGATCATCGGGGTCCCGGCGAGGACGATCCTCATATGGCCGTGCCTTGCGCAGCGGGACGCCGGTCGTCGGGGACGGACGGACGAGGCAACCGGTCACTCCTTGATCGCGCATGACCGCGCCAGCCGGGCGACCCGAGCCTGACTTAGCCGCGCAGGTGGGCCTTGTCACGGTGCGCGGGCGGGCGGCGGTCGTGGCTACCAGCGCCGGGACTGCCTGAGGAACGACCACCAGCCGAGCGCCGCCCCGGCATGGCGCAGCAGCTGGAAGGTGAACGGCTCCAGGAACGAGGCCAGCACCGCCAGCACCGGCGACATGGTTCGCTCCCGTCCCAGCCACAGTCGGTAGACGCGCAGGGTCCACAGGTGGAAGGCGAGGTCGATGCCGATCTTGGCCAAGATCACGATCCCGGCCGGCAGGAGGACGCCGAACCGCCCGGTGAAGAGGAACAGGAGCAGCAGCACGGCGCCGGTCAGGCCGTAGAACGGCTGCAGCGTGTCAATCGCCTTGACCGGCAGCATGGCGGTGCCGAGCCGGCCGTAGCGGCGGTTGCCGACCATGTGGCGGTACCAGTACTGCGTCTGCAGGAAGCCGCCGAACCAGCGCCGGCGCTGCCGCAGGAACGCCCGCACCGTTCCCGGCACCTCGGTCCGGCCCTGCGCCGCGCCGATCACCGCGGTGCGCCAGCCGAGACCCTGTCGCACCCCGTGGTCGCGCATCCGGTGGGTGAGCTCGTAGTCCTCGACCAGGCAGTCGGGGTCGAAGCCACCCACCGCCAGCAGCGCGTCGCGCCGGTAGCAGCTGAAGGCGCCGGACAGCAGCAGCAGCCCGTCCATCCGGGCCCAGGCATAGCGGGACAGGAAGTTGCGTACGTACTCGTAGCTCTGGAACCATTCCAGTATCCGGCCGGACAGGCCGGCGTCGCAGAACGGGGTCAGCACGCCGGTGGCGGCGACCAGGCGCGGGTCGTCGGCGAAGGCCTGGCGCATCGCCGCCAGCGCGTCCGGCTCGACCACCGTGTCGGCGTCGATGGTCATCACCAGCTCGGTCCCGGCCAGCGCCACTGCGACGTTCAGCGCCAGCGCCTTGCCGCCCTGCGGCAGCCGGAGCCAGCGCAGCGACGGGTCGAGGCGGCCGGGCGGGCCGATCCGGTTCGACTCGGCCGCGAGGAGGCCGTAGCGCTCGGCGAGCAGCGCCGCGGTGCCATCGGTCGAGCCGTCATCGGCGATCAGCACCACCTCCGCCGGGTCAGTCTGCGCCGCGAGGGCGGCCAGCGTTCCCGGCAGCACCGCCACCTCGTCATGGGCGGCGATGATGACGGTGGCGGTGGGCGCGGTGCCGGGTGGCATACGGGGTGACGCCAGCTGTGGCGCGCGGGGCCGGGCCAGCACCAGGGTCTGCCGGAACACGAAGCACAGCAGCAGGGTGTCGTAGCCGACATAGGCCAACCCGACCGACCAGGCGAACACCCCGCTGCCGCCCAGCGCGCGCCAGAACAGCGCCAGCCACAGCAGCAGCACCGCGCCGTGGATCAGCACGCTGGCGAGCGGCGTCGGCGGCGGGCTGAACCGCGGCGAGATCGCCCGACGGCGGCGTGCGAGCAGCCCGGCGATGGTCTCGTCCGCGATCCCGTCGCCGATCAACTGGGCAGTCATTCGGGCTCCTTGATCAAACAAGCCGCACCGCCGGCCTTTGCAGCGGCCGAAGCGCCGGGGCATCCTCCGACCGCCGGGCATTGCGGCGGGGGACGATCGATCTAGCATGACACGTTCGGGGCGCTACACGGGCACGGCGATGGCGTTGCACTGGCTGGTCGCCCTGCTGGTGATCGGCAACCTCGTGCTGGTGTGGACCATCGGCTCCCTGCCCGGCCCAATGGTGCGGCCCGCCATCGACACCCACAAGTCGATCGGCATCACCGTGCTGGGCCTGGCCCTGCTGCGCGTGCTGTGGCGCCTGTCGCACCCGCCGCCGCCGCTCCCTGCCGCGTATCCGCGCCGGGAGCGGTTCCTGGCGCATGGGACGCACCTCCTGCTCTACGCGCTGATCCTGGCGCTGCCGCTGTCCGGCTGGATCCACGACTCCGCCTTCAAGGACGCGAGCGCCCACCCGCTGCGCCTGTTCGGGCTCGTGCCCTGGCCGCGGATCGGGCCCATCATGGCGCTGGACCCGGTCACCAAGGAGGCGGTGCACACGACCTGGTTCCGGATCCACGGGCTGCTGGCCTACGGCCTCTACGCGCTGCTGGCGCTGCACCTGCTCGGCGTGCTGAAGCACCACCTGCTTGATCGCGACCCGGTGCTGCACCGCATGCTGCCGCGCCGGCGGGTGACGAGGCGGGCCGGGATCGTGGAGAGCCGAGGGAAGTAGCGGCTCCTCCGGGCCTCCAGGCCCGGTGGCGGGCTGGACGCTCCGGTTCAGCCTGGTCCCGCGCCATCAGAGCTGCCCGGATGGCCGAGCACAAGCGCTTGCGCATGTTCAGGCCCGGGCAGGCCCTGCGTGCGGAGCGTAAAGCGGTGCCCTGCATCATCCGCGTGCCACCAGAACACGCTTTCGCCCACCGGGACCGGGACCGGCGAGACGGCCTTGCGGCACGGGCAGCCGATCCGGTCCAGCCGCTGCTGCAGCAGCGACACGACGAGGCGTCCCTCGAGTGCATCGAGCGCCAGGGCTTCCGCCCGGGCCTGCCAGTCGGCGGATGGAACGCCGTCTGGCCGCATCGGCGACAACACGCTGAACGGGTAGGAGCGTCCGACCTTGTCGACGCTCGGGATCAGCACCCCGGCGCAGGGGTCGTCGGTGAGCACCGAGGCACCCAGCGCGAAGTGCCAGGCGGGCATGCGCAGCCAGGCGGCCTGCCAGTTCGGCCCGAGACCGGCGCGGGACGACGATACCAGCTGCTGCAGCCAGCCGTCCCAGCGTTCCAGCGTATCGCCGCCGAGGCCGCGCGTGACGAAGTCGCCCAGGGCCGGAAGCTTGCCGTGACAGCCCGCCCCTCCGGGCGTGTCGGTCGTCCGGGACGTCGTGCGGCGCCGGAACAGGTCAGGCATCGGGCAGGTCAGGCATCGACGGGCTCCCCGTTTCCGCCGGACACCGGCAGGCGGTGGTGCCGGGTGCACGAGGCGTGGGAGCAGGCAACGGTCCTCGCACCTCCGAGTTGTAGCGCGCATGGACATCACGTCGATCGGGCAGACCTTCTCGGAGGCAGTGGCAGGCTTCGGCCGGACCCCTCTCATCCTCACCCACAACGATGCGGACGGATTGTCCTCCGGCGTGATCCTGGCCCGGGCGCTGGCCCGGTCCGGGCGCGATCCCGAGATCCGTGTGGTCGGGCGCGGTGAATCGGCCTGGTCGGCGGAGATGGGAGCGGAGCTGCGCGAGCGCCGGCCGCCGGGACTGGTGGTGGCTGACCTGGGGCTGGCGGCAGGACCGCTGCTGGACGGGACGCCCACGGTGGTGATCGACCACCATGTGCCGACCGGCGATGCCGACGGGGCCACGGTCGTCACCGGGTTCGGTGCCGAGCCGGTGCCGACCACGAGCCTGCTGTCCTGGTGGTGCGCACAGGGGCTCGGGCCGGCGGACGACCTGCTGTGGCTGGCGGCGATCGGGCTGATCGGCGACCTCGGCGACAAGGCGCCGTTCGCCGAGCTGGCGGATGCCCGGAAGCGTTACGGCGCGACGGCGCTCCGGGAAGCGGTGTCGCTGCTGAACGCGCCCAGGCGCGCTGGACTGGGCGACGCGGCGCCGTCGCTGGCGCTGCTGATGAAGGCCGACAGCCCCAGGGCGGTGATCTCCGGCGAGCATCCCGAGACCGCGTCGCTGCAGGCGGCCCGCGAGGAGGTGAAGGCAGAGTTGGACGCGGCGCGCCGGGTGGCCCCCCGGGTCAAGCCGCCGGTGGCGCTGATCCGTCTCGACTCGCCGTGCCAGATCCATCCCCTGGTGGCGCAATCCTGGAAGGGCCGGCTGAAAGGCAACATCGTCATGGCGGCGAACACCGGATACCGCCCGGGCTGGGTGCACTTCGCGGTGCGCTCGGCGACCGGGCAGGACCTGGTTGCCTTCCTGCGGGACCATGCGCCGGAGGGAGCGGACGGGAACTACGGCAACGGCCACGCGCAGGCGACTGGCGGCGCGTTGCGCAACCCGGTCTGGAACCGGTTCGTGGTGGCACTCGGCTTCGGCACCGACATGGCGGTGGCCGAGACGGAAGCACGGCTGTGACCGACCTCAGGCTCGGCTTCCCGGTCAAGGTGATGGCGCGCCCCGACCTCAAGAGCAACGACGCGCGTCGCTGGCAGAGCGGGCCGCACCTGCGCGTCAGCCTCGAGTACCTGGACGCGATCCTGGATCATCTCGACCGGCACGACATGCGCATGTACCGGATGTCCTCGGACCTGGCGCCCTATGCCACCCATCCGGACCTGCCGCAGTTCCACGGCATGGTGACGGACAGCGCCGCCGAGCTGCGGGCGTTCGGTGCCAAGGCGCGCCGCCTGGGCATCCGCCTGTCGTTCCACCCGTCGCAGTTCGTGGTGCTGAACAGCCCGGATCCGGAGCTGGTACGCAAGAGCGTGTGGGACCTGGCGAGCCAGGCCGAGATGCTCGACCGGATGGAGCTGGGTCCCGAGGCGGTGATGGTGATCCATGTCGGCGGCGCCTATGGCGACACCGTGACCAGCCGGGAGCGCTGGGCCCATACCTGGCCGACCTTGCCGGAGCCGGTACGCCGACGGCTGGTGCTGGAGCATGACGACATCCGTTTCTCTGCCGCGGACGTGCTGTGGGTGCACGAGCAGACGGGGGTGCGGCTGATCTTCGACCACCAGCATTTCTGGTGTCTCAATCCCGAGGGGCTGGCGCTCAGGCCCACGGTGGAGGCGATCCTCGCCACCTGGCCCGCGGACCAGCGGCCGAAGCTGCACTTCTCGACCCCCAACAACGGCATGCGCGAGCTGAAGCGCCGCGACCGCAAGACCGGCAAGCTCAAGACCGCGTTGGTGGCGCCGGTCTGGACCGGCCATGCCGACTTCTGCAGCCCGTTCGAGTTCATCGGCTTCATGCGGGCGATGGAGGGGCTCGAGTTCGACGTGATGCTGGAAAGCAAGGTCAAGGACATCGCCCTGCTCCGGCTTCGTCCGGACCTGCTCCGCTATGCCCCGGACGTGGCGGCGCGGTTCGGGCTGACGCCGGACAGTCAGGCGGTGCTGCAGGACGAGGAAGCGGAAGTGCTGGACGAGGTCGACGCCGATGGCTGATCGGGACCGACCACGGCACGTCGGTGCCGATTGGTCTCAGCCATCGGCGCAACCACCCGAAGACGCGTGTCCCAAAGGCTGGTTCGAGGCCGATGGTGCGGTTGCGGCGTAGTCGGGGGCCACCGTCGTGACCGGCTCCCATCCGGTTGTGGGTCGGTTCAACCTCGGCATGCCCGACCCGACGGAAGGACGCCGGCGTCCGGGTGAGCGGTTCAGCCAGGCCGGGCGCGATCCAGATACGACGATCCTGCTGGCGGCGGATCCGGCCGCGGTGCCGGGCAGTTGGCCAGACATGAGGCGGTGCATGCGGCGAGCTGGAAGGTGGCCGAGCAGCTTCCCGGCTCTGCGGCCTGCTCCACGACTGAGGCGGCGTAGCACTGGGCGGTGGAACGGGGTTACGCCATCCCTGCACGAGCCTGCCTATCACGGAACGGCGCAGTCGCTGGGCAGGGTGCTGATGGCCCGGACGATCAAGCGCGGCTGGGCAGCCGCCCGGCGGCGGCGCGACGGCCTGGTGCTGGCCGATCCCCGGCATCCGCTCGGGGCGGCGGCGCTGCTGCGCCAGGTCGCGGGCGACGCGCTGCGCCAGTGGATCACGAGGGGGCGGTCGTGAGCGGGCCGAGGCGCTACCTGGTCACCGGAGGGGCCGGCTTCATCGGCTCGCACCTGTGCGACGCGCTGCTGGAGGGCGGCCACGAGGTGGTCGTGCTCGACGACCTGTCGACCGGCAAGCAAGGCAACCTCGATCCGCGCGTGTCGCTCACGCTGGGGGACGTGGCCGATGCGCAGGCCGTGCGGGCGGCGGCGGAGGGCGTCGACGGCGTGTTCCACCTCGCCGCCATCGCCTCGGTGGAGCGTGGCAACCAGGACTGGCCGGGCACGCACCGCATCAACCAGGGTGGCACCGTGGCGGTGCTCGACGCGGCGCGAGCCGGGGGGCGGATGCCGGTGGTGTATGCCTCGTCGGCCGCAGTCTACGGCGACACCGGCGACGCGGTGGCGCGCGAGGACCGGATGCCGGCGCCGCTGACCGCGTATGGCGCCGACAAGCTCGGCAGCGAGCTGCATGCGCGGGTGGCGAGCCTGGTGCACGGCGTGCCGACGCTGGGCCTGCGCTTCTTCAACGTGTACGGCCCGCGCCAGGACCCGGGGTCGCCATACAGCGGGGTGATCTCGATCTTCGCCGACCGGATCGGCCGCGGCGAGGAGATCACCCTGCACGGGGACGGTGCGCAGACGCGGGACTTCGTGCATGTGGGCGACGTGGTGGCGCACCTGCTGGCTGGCATGGAGCGGCTGGGCGACCCGGTGCGGGCGCCCGGCGGCGAGCCGGCCCGCTTCAACGTGTGCACCGGCCGGGCGGTGTCGATCCGGTCGCTGGCGGAGATCCTGGCCGGCCTGCACGGCGTTCCGCTGCGCGCGCGTCAGGGTGCGGCCCGCGCCGGCGACATCCGCCACTCCTGCGGCGACAACGAGGCGGCCGTGGCAGCACTCGGGGTGCAGGCGCAGCTGCGGCTCGAGCAGGGGCTGGCGGGGCTGCTCGGCTGAGGAACATGCCGGGTCTGCCTGCTGTGCGCGCGGCACGGCGGAGGAGGCCGTTCCTCGTCAGGGCGTTGCACCCCGGTCCGCATCCTGCCGGTCGTGCCACGTGACGCCGGGGTGGCGGCTTCAACCAATGGTGGAGAACATGGCCGTCCGGCATGACGCCTTCGTGTGGCAGTGATCCGGCCGTTGCTTCAGCCGTTCCAGGATGCTCGCGCGATGTCGCGCGTCATTGATGGAGATGCAGCATGAGCGGCAGCGCCCTGGCTTCGCAGATCGCCGAACACATGCCGGTTGTCGGCAGCGACGGCGGCCACGTCGGCACCGTCGACAAGGTGGAAGAGGACCGGATCAAGCTGACCAAGGAGGACGATCCGGACGGGTCCGGCCAGCACCACCATTACCTGCCGGTCAGCGCGGTGGCGTCCATCGAGGGAGGCGAGGTGCGCCTCGGCATGGAGGCGGATCGGGCGATCAAGCTCGCGACCATCAGCACGGGGTCGGAAACGATGCACGGCATGGGCAGCATGGGTGCCGCCTCCTGACGGAATAGCGGTTGGCGGGCCTTGGCGGTGGGTAGCGGTATAGTACCTGCCGCCTGCTTTGCTGGGGCGGCCGGATGGGGCGGGCGCGCTCGCAGTTAAGTGGATGCCGCGTCCGGCTCCTACAGCCAAGCAAACGCCCTGGGGCAATGGCGGCAAAGGCTGCCGTTGCGCATCCTGGACCGCTGGACCGCTGGATCTGCTGGCACTGATCACCACCTGGGCGGCCGAACTGTTCAAGGTGAGGCCGTGGGGTGGGCTAGTTGGTGTAATGGCAAGAATTGCCACGCTAATGGGTGGATGCTGGATCTGCCCATGTGAAGCCGGTGAGAATGTCACTGACCGCTGCCCAGGGCGGATGAAGGCATCGTCTCCCTTATGGACTCCATGAGCGTCCCGCCGCGATGGCATCCTCCTGCATCGGGCTGATCGGCAACGACGTGCCGATGATCGTTTGTCATGTTCGGGCTGAACAGGTGCCAAGCGCCGATGATCGTGCGGAACGATGCCGCACCCGAGTTGCCATCGATGGTCCCGGGAAAACGACCCCGATCGGGGACGTGCAAAAAGACCCACCGCTTAACCACTATTTTTCATCGCTGTTTCGACAAACTGTCGCCCTCGGTTGCTTTATCACGGATACGTGGCATGGTTGCGGGACAACAGGGGTGGTCCATGGAGATCGCAGCGACGACAAGGCGACCGCACGAATCGGGGGGGTTCTGGCGGACGGACGATGCCTGGGCATTGGCAGCCGGCCTCGTCCTCGTGCTCGTCGGCATGCTGCTCTTTGCTGGCGGCTCCGGCGTGCCAGCCTGGATCGCGGTGATCCCGCCGAGATGGCATACCGGAGGCGAGCTCGCGCAGCACTTCGCGACCGCGTGGCCGCGCTACGCCGTGCAGTTCCTGCTCTGGCTCGCCCTGGTCACAGGGTCCCTCGTCGCCCTCGGTCACCGGCCCGGGCGGGTGGTCCCGGCTTTTGCGCTGCTCTACCTCGCCTCGATCGGCATCCTTGCAGCCGGCCAGTGGACGGAGGCGGTCACCTACAACCTCGAACCGCCGCTGCTGGCACTGGCGCTCGGCCTGCTGGTCGCCAACACCGGGCTGCTGCCGCGAACTGCCGACGCCGCGTTCCGGGTCGAATTCTTCATCAAGCTCGGTGTCGTGCTGCTGGGTGCCACGTTGCCGCTCTCGCTGCTGGTCTGGGCGGGTCCGGTCGCGCTGCTCCAGGCCTCGATCGTGTCGGTCGTGACGTTCGCGGTGATCTTCGGCACCGGCCGGGCGCTCGGGATCGAGCCGCGCTTCGCCGCGACCCTCGGGGTGGGCGGCGCGGTATGCGGCGTGTCGGCGGCGATCGCGGTCGCCGCCGCGGTCGGCGGCCGCAGGCAGGACACCGGCGTCGTGATCTCGATCGTCATCCTGTGGGCGATCGTGATGATCTTCGCGTTGCCCTTCGCGGCGGCGGCGCTGCACATGCCGGCCGGGGTCGGGGGCGCCTGGATCGGCACGTCGGAGTTCGCCGACGCTGCCGGCCTGGCCGCCGCCCAGTCCTATGGCGCGCTGGCCGCCCATCTTCCAGGTGCGCCGCCGGGCGAGGCCGAGCGGGCCATCGCGTCGTTCACCCTCATGAAGGTGGTCGGCCGTGACGTCTGGATCGGCATCTGGGCGCTGGTGCTCTCGACCGTCGCGGCGGCGCGCTGGGACGACATCGGCATCGCCAACCGCGCCGGACCGGGCGAGATCTGGCGCCGCTTCCCGAAATTCGTCCTCGGCTTCCTCGCCGCTTCCGTGCTGCTGACGCTGCTCTCCGCGCGGATCGGCCACGCCGCCTTCACCCACGATGCGACGCCGCATCTGGTGGCACCGCTCAAGAACTTCCGCACCGAGGCGTTCGCGTTCGGCTTCCTGGCGATTGGGCTCACCACCCGGGTGCGGGACCTGGCCGGGATCGGCGGGCGGCCGTTCGCCGCCTTTACTGTGGGAGTGGCGGTCAACCTCGTGCTCGGTCTGGTGCTGTCCTCGCTGGTGTTCGGGGGCACCTGGGCAGGGCTTGGCCGATGATGTCGCCGCGCGCCTGCGGCAGGTGCCGCGAGTTCGAGTTCGATCCTGCAGCGGTCGAGGTCGAGCTTGCCGGACTTGCGGTTTTAAGTTCGGGATCCGGCGCGACGCGCGCAGGTGATGGGTTTTGCCGCCGGCACGACCGGTTCCTGCGCGCAACCGCATCCTGCACTGCATTCGAGCCGGTGGATTGAGCCGGTCCGGACGGCGGAGCATCATCTCCTGGCCGTGCTCCCGTCGACCGGCCGCTCCGGCGCCGCAGATCTCCCTTGCCTCAAGCGTCACGCTGACGGGCGCGTCCAGCAATACGGAAGAATGAAGTTCCGCATGACTCCAGCCCGCAGGACCACCATCGCCGCCACTCTGGCGATGCTCGGCATGGCAGGTGCGGTCCGCGCAGCCTGTGCCGGACCGGTTGGCACGTTGGGCGTTTCCTACGCGTACTACGACCCCTTGAGCCTGGTCCTGAAGGAGAAGTCGTTCCTGCAGGATGCCGTCGGTCGCGACGTGACGCTCGACTGGGTGCTGAGCCAGGGCAGCAACAAGGCACTGGAGTTCCTGCGCGGCAACTCGATCCAGTTCGGCCAGACCGCCGGGTCCGCGGCGCTGCTCGGCCGCACCAACGGGACGCCGATCCAGGTGATCGCGGTCACGGCCACGTCGGAGTGGACGGCACTGGTGGTCCGGCCCGGTTCGGGGATCGCCAGCCTGTCCGACCTGAAGGGCAGGCGCATCGCCGTCACGCCGGGGACCGACCCAAACATCTTCCTGCTGCGCGCGCTGGCGACCGTCGGCCTCGGCGCCGGGGACGTCACGCTGGTGCCGCTGCAGCACCCGCTGGGCCGGCAGGCGCTCGATGCCGGGCAGGTCGACGCCTGGGCCGGGCTCGACCCGTTCATGGCGGAAGCACAGCTGCAGAACCACGACGTGCTGCTGTATCGCAACAAGGCGCTGATCTCGCCGGGCACGCTGCTGGTCCGGGAGGATTTCGAGGCGGCCCATCCCGAGGTGGTCGGGCAGGTGCTGCAGGCCTATGCGCGGGCGCGAAGCTGGGCGGTCGCCAATCCCGACGCGATGGCGCAGATCCTGGCCAAGGCCTCCGGGTTGAGCCCGGACATCGCCAAGCTCCAGCTCAGCCGGATCGACTTTGCCGGCGAGGCCGTCGGGCCGGTGCAGATGGCCGGCATCCGCGCGGCGGCGCCGATCCTGAAGACGAGCGGCAAGATCACCGCCGGTGCCGACATCGACAAGGCGGCCGCCACCCTGGTCAACACCTCGTTCACGACGGCGCTCGGCATTCCCTGACGTGGCGGCCCGCATTCCTGGTCCCGTCGTGGGCCTGGTGGTCCCGCTGTGCCTGCTTGGCGTCTGGGAGGTCGTGACCGCGGGCGGGCTGGTGACCGCGTCCGTGCTGCCGCCGCCAGCCCAGGTGATCAGGACGCTGCTGGACATGGCGGCGACCGGGGAGATGATGCAGGCCGTCGCGGCAACGGCCAGCCGGCTGGCGATCGGCTTCGTGATCGGCGCCACGGTCGGCACGCTGCTCGGTGCGCTGAGCGGCAGCTCCCCCCTGGGCCGGGAGCTGCTGGACCCGTTGATCCAGGCGCTGCGCAGCGTGCCCTCGCTGGCCTGGGTGCCGTTGTTCATCCTGTGGCTGGGCATCTTCGAGGGGTCGAAGATCACCCTGATCGCGGTGGGCGTGTTCTTTCCGGTCTATCTCAACCTGATGAGCGGCATCGTGGGCGTGGACCGCAAGCTGATCGAGGTCGGCACGGTGCACGGCTTCTCCCGGTTGCGCTGCCTCCTGCGCATCCAGCTGCCGGCGGCCTTGCCCGCCTACGTCACGGGCCTGCGCAGCGGCCTGGGGCTGGGCTGGATGTTCGTCTCGGCGGCGGAACTGCTCGGCGCTTCCAGCGGGCTCGGCTTCGTGCTCGACGACGGGGAGCAGACGGGCCGGCCGGAACGGGTCCTGGTAGCGATCCTGCTGTTCGGGGTGTGCGGCAAGCTGAGCGATCTCCTGCTGGCGTCGGTGGGCGGCCGGCTGGTCGCCTGGCAGGACACGGCGCGACGCTGAGATGGCGCATGCGGTGCATGTCGAGGGCCTGCGCAGGTCGTATGCGGCGACGCCCGTGCTTGGGCCGATCGACCTGCGTCTCGCAGCCGGCAGCATCACCGTGATCATCGGCCGCAGCGGCTGCGGCAAGACGACGCTTCTGCGCTGCCTAGGCGGACTGGAACGGCCGGATGCCGGCACGATCCGCGTCGGTGCGGGCAGCCCGGGTCCGGACCGGGTCGGCTACGTGTTCCAGGAACCGCGGCTGATGCCGTGGCTGACGGTGGCGCGCAATGTCGGCTTCGGGCTGTCCCGCCTGGACGCGCCTGCACGCGAGGCGGCGGTGGCCGCGGCGCTCCGACGCATCGGGCTGCCGGAGACCGGCGACCTGTTGCCCAAGCAGCTGTCCGGCGGCATGGCGCAGCGCGTCGCCCTCGCCCGTGGCCTGGCGCCGGAGCCGGAGGTGCTGCTGCTCGACGAGCCGTTCAGTGCGCTGGATCCCTTCACCCGCGAGCAGATGCAGGATCACCTGCTGCATCTGCACCGCCATTACGGTACGACGATCGTGCTGATCACGCACGACATGGACGAGGCGGTGACGCTGGCCGACCGGATCCTGGTGCTGCGCGGCCGGCCGGGCCTCGTGGTCGCGGAGCTGATACCGGGTCTGGAGCGGCCACGGGCGCGGACGGCACAGGAGGCCGTGACCCTGAGGATGCAGTTGGCGAGCCTTCTGTCGGAGCGCTGATCGCGAACCGGCAGCAGGTCTCAGCCTCCCTGGCCGATGGCCTTGGCGGCGTCCGGCGCGTTCGCCTTGGTCACCAGCACCGAGGGGATGAAGGTGTACGCCGGGATGTTGCGGTCGCCGGCGAGGTAGCGGGCGGCGTTGTCTACGGCGGTGCGGCCAATCAGATAGGGCTGCTGCGCGACCACCGCACCCGCCGGCGAGGCCGGATCGGCCACCATCTTTACCACGTCCGGGCTGCCGTCCACGCCGTAGGTGCGTATGCCGCTGCGATGCGCCGCCGCGATGGCCTGCGTGGCACCCACCTGCGGCACGTCCCAGGCCGACCAGACCGCCCCGACATCGCCGTCATGGGGATACTTCGCCAGCATGTCGGTGACCTGCGCGTAGGCGTTCTGCACCGTGTTCGGGATCACGTCGCGCAGCTCGGGCTCGATGATGGTGATGTCGGGAAAGGCCTTGAGCACCAGCTTGAGCTCGTCGTAGCGGATGGCGCAGACCGGCACGCTGTAGAAGCCGTTGAACACCACGATGCGGCCGTGGCCGCCGAGGTCGCTCGCCATCTGCAGCGCCAGCTTCTCGCCGATGCCGTAGTTGTCGGAGGTGGTGTCGTTGAGGCTGGACGGCGACACGGTGTCCACCGTGAACAGCGGGATGCCGGCGGCGCGTATCTTCTTCAGCCAGGGCTGCAGCACCGGGCCGTTGCCGAGCTGCTCGATGATCACGTCCGGCTTCTGCGCGATCAGGGTCTGGATCTGGCCGATCTGCCGGCTGTCGTTGCGCCCGGCATCGAGCGCGATCGGGGTGCCGCCGAGCCGCTTCACCTCGTCGATCTGGCCCTGGTAGGCCTTGAGGTCCCAGTAGTGCTCGGTGCCGACCACGGTGATGCCGATGCGCTTGCCTGCGAGGCTGGGCGCGTCGGCCCGCGCAATGGTGGTCGCGGCGAACGTCCAGCAGGCGCTCGCCGCGGTGGCGAGGAGGACGGAGCCCAGCTGTCGGAACATCATGAAAGCGTTTCCCGTGTTGGAGGTCACCGCGCCTGCTCCGCGCGTCGGGCGCCGAAGCTGGCCGACAGCACCAGGAGCACGAGCAGGCCGATCGCCACCTGCTGCCAGTAGAAGTTCCAGCCGATCAGCAGCAGCCCGTTCCGCAGCACGCCGAACAGGAGGACGCCGAGCAGCGTGCCGCCGACGTTCGGCCGCGAGTCGTGGCTGATCGTGGTGCCGAGGAAGACCGCGCCGATCGCGTCGAGCAGGAACGCGTTGCCGGACAGCGGCACGTAGGAGCGGACGGTGCCGAGCAGCAGCAGGCCGGCGATGCCGCACAGCAGCGACGACAGGATGTAGGTTACAAACAGCACGCATCGCACCGGCACGCCGGAATAGCGCGCCACCATGGGTCCAACGCCGATCGCGCGGGCACGGCGGCCATATACGGTGCGGGCGAGCAGCACCCGGGTGATCACGGAGGCGACGCCCAGCAGGAGCAGCGGCACCGGGATCGACAGCACCGTGCCGTGGGCCAGCCGGTCGAGCAGGCGCGGGAAGTCGGACACGATGTAGATCGGCGCACCGCCATTGGTGGCGAGCTGCTGCACGCTCTCGCCGATGAACAGCACGCCCAGCGTGGCCAGGAACGGCGCGATGCCCAGCCCTGCGACCAACACGGCGTTCAGCAGGCCGACGCAGAATGCTGCGGCGAGGCCGCCGAGCAGGGCCGGCAGGACGCCACCTCCGGCCGCAACGGTGGTCGCGCAGACCAGCGAGGCCAGGTCTGCCGCCGTGCCGACGGACAGGTCGATGCCGCCGGTGGACACCACAAGCGTCATGCCGAGCGCAGCGGTGGCCGGCAGGGTGACGTCGTTGACAAGGATGTGGACGAGGTTGCCGGTGGTGCGGAACGTCGGCGATGCGGTCGCGAACGTCGCGACCAGCGCGAGCATGACGACCGGCAGCACGATCCGCACCGCATGAGCAAGATCGCGTCGGGTGGGGGCGGGCGACGAGGTGGCGGACATCAGGCCGCCTCCGCCTTCCGCCCCGACCGCTGCACCGCCGACCGCAGCGCCACCACCGACAGGATCAGCACGCCCTCGATGCCGTTCACCCAGTAGCTCGACACGTTCACAAGCTGGAAGCCGTTGACCAGGCAGCCGATGAACAGCACCGCCGCCAGCGTGCCGCCGATGGTGGGTTGCAGGCGGCGCGAGAACACCACGCCGAGCAGGCTGGTCAGCACTACCGAGAGCAGGATGTCGCCGGAGCCGGGAGAGCTGCCGGACAAGCGCGCCGCCTGCACGATCGCGGCGATGCCGACCAGCAGGCCGGCTACCACGTAGGCGCCGGCACCGAGGGCACGGACCGGCAGACCGGCCGCGCGGGCGGCGCGCTCGTGGCCGCCGACGGCGCGCAGGCGGAGCCCGAGCGGGGTCGCGTGCATGACGAACAGGAGCAGGGCGGTCGTCGCCACCAGGATCCAGTCGGTAGCCGACAGGCCGAGCGCTCCGGCGCCGGAGATGAAGCCGAGAAGCGGCGAGGTGGTGGTGAGCACGGTGTTTTGCGTGACCACCAGCTCGAGCCCGGCGCACACGTTCATGGTGGCCAGGGTCGCCAGCAGCGGCAGCACGCCAAAGCTGGTCACCGCCACGGCGTTGACCAGCCCGACCAGGCCACCGGCGCCCAGGGCGAGGCCGGCCGCGAGAAGGTCGCCGTGGCCGGCATTGAAGACGGAGGCGTAGACGGCGTCGCACAGGCCGAGATTGGCGGCCAGCGACAGGTCGATGCCGCCGCGTATGATGTCGGGGCCGCCGGCGATGACCACGATCGTCATGGCGAAGGCGAGCAGCGCCAGCACCGTCGACTGTTCGACGATGTTGGCGAGGTTGACCGCGGTCGCGAAGCCCGGTGCGGCGACCGCGAAGGCCGCGACGGCGAGCGCCAAGATCGCCATCGATGCGGCGCGGATGACGGCGCGCGTGGGCAGGCGGACCGTGGCGGATCTCCGGGCCGGGACGCGCAGCACGGCGGTTGCCGATCCGCGGTCGATCACGTCGGTCTTCACGCAGCGATCCCGCCCGGCGCGCCGGAGGCGGCGGACAGCAGCTCGTCCGCGCTCGCGTCCCGCCCGATCAGCTCGCGCACGATGCGACCCCGGTGCATGACCAGGACCCGGTCCGCGAGCCCGCGCAGCTCGGCGAGGTCGGTGGACAGGAGCAGCACGGCCGCACCATCCGCCGCCAGCTCCGCCACCAGCCGGTAGATCTCAACCTTGGCGGCGACGTCCACGGCAACCGTCGGCTCGTCGAGCAGGAACAGGCTGGCCCCGGCGCCGAGCCACTTCGCCAGCGACACCTTCTGCTGGTTGCCGCCGCTGAGCGCGCGAACGGGGGCGTCGCGGCCAGGCGTCCTGATCGCCAGGCGCGCGATCAGCCGGTCGACGGCGTCGCGCTGCACGCGCCGGTCGATCAGGTACCGGCGGACCAGGGTCCTGAGGCTGGCAAGCGTGGTGTTCTCCGCCACCGATGCGTCGAGCGCCACGCCCTGCCGCCGCCGGTCCTCCGGCACCAGCCCGATCCCGTGCCGGACCGCGTCGCCCGGCGAGCGCAGCTCCACGTCCCGCCCACGTAACGAGATGGTGCCCGCATCGGCGGCGGCGAGACCGAACAGGCAGTTCAGCAGGTCCTTGGCGCCCGACCCGACCAGCCCGGTCAGGCCGAGGATCTCGCCCCTGCCGAGCGAGAATGACACGTCCGCGAAGGCTCCCGTCCGGCCAAGCGACCGGACCTCCAGGACGGGCGCACCTCGTGTGGCCGCCCGGCGCGGGAACATGTCGCCGACATCCCGGTCGACCATGAGCGAAGCCATGGTTGCGACCGTGGTCTGGCGCGGATCGACGGTCGCGACGTTGCGCCCGTTGCGGATCACCGTGACCGTGTCGCACAGGTCGCGCACCTCCTCGAGGTAGTGCGACACGTAGAGGACGGCGGTGCCCTCGCGGCACAGTTGCCGGATGATCGCGAACAGGCGGTTCGCTTCCGAGCGGACCAGGGACGCGGTCGGCTCGTCGAACACCAGCACGCGCGGCCGCTTCAGCAGCGAGCGGGTGATCTGCACGATCTGGCGCTCGGCGGCGCCGAGACTGTCGACCACCTCGTCGCCCCGGAGGGTCAGCCCGAAGCGCGACGCGATCGCCGCCTCGGCCCGTTGCCGCATGGTGCGCCAGGCAACCACCGGTCCGCGTTTCGGCTCGTCGCCGAGGAACAGCGCCTCGGCCACGGTGAAGCCGGGTACCAGCAGCGGTTCCTGATGGATGATGTGGACGCCCAGCCGCTCGATGGCGCGCGGGGTGGCCGCAACGACCGGGCTGCCGCCGACCGCGATGGTGCCGGCATCGGGGATCACCAACCCGTTCAGGATGTTGACGATCGTCGACTTGCCGGCGCCGTTCTGCCCGATCAGCCCGTGCACGCTTCCGCGCCGCACGACGAGGCTGGCATCGTCGAGGGCGCGGGTGGCGCCGAACGTCTTGACCAGGCCGTGCACCGCAAGCGCCTCGGTGCTCCCATCGGCACCGGTGCCGGTCACAACGCACCGTGGCGCGGCGGCCTGGTCCCGTTCAGGTGGTAGTTGCCGATGGCGGCGTACTTCCAGCGCGCCGGGTCGTGCAGTGTGTGGGTGCGGACGTTGCGCCAATGGCGGTCGAGGTTGTGGGCGGCCAGGGTGGAGCGGGTTCCGCCGAGCTCGTGCAGCCGGTTGGCAGCGTTCAGGGCCGCCTCGGTGCCGAGCGCCTTGGCTTCCGCGACGGCGACCGAGGCGCGCGCCACGCTGTCCTCGTCCGGGGCGTACGTCGCCACGTCGACCAGCCGCCCGGCCCGCACCAGGAGCGCCTCCGCCGCGTTCTGGCGGATGACGAGCTCGCCGACCTGCGCCACCGTGTAGGGATCGTCCGAGGCGCGCTCGACGCCGCTGTCGATCCAGGGACGGGCGTGGCGGCGCACGAAGTCGATCGTCTCGGCGAGCGCCTCGCGGCCGATGCCGATGTCGACCGCAGCATGGATGATCTGCGCCAGCGGGCCCATCGGCGTCGGCCGCTCGAAGGCGTCGCCGAACGGGATGACGTTCGCCGGGTCGACCGTGACGTCCTCGAATACGGTGGTGCCGCTTCCAGTGGTGCGCTGGCCGATGCCGGACCAGTCGTCGTGCAGGGTGACGCCGGGCGTCGCGGGATCGACTAATGCGAAGACGATGCGGCCGTCCTCGTCCTTGGCGAGTGCGGCAACCGTGTGCGCGAACAGGGCGCCGGTGGAGTAGAATTTGCGCCCATCCAGGCGCAGGCGGCCGTTCTCGCGGCGCAGCCGGGTGCGGTAGTCGTGCACGTCCTTCGTGCCGGTCTCGCTGAGCGCGTTGCCGAAGCGGCCGCCTTCCAGCACGCGCCGGAACCAGTGGCGCTTCTGTTCCTCGGTGGCGGTGAGGCGGATCGCCTCGACGACGAAGAAGTGGTTCTGCGGGATCTGCCCGAGGCTGCCGTCGGCCGCGGAGATCAGCGCCGTGATCTCGGCCAGGGTGCCGGCGCTCACCGCGGCCCCGCCGTGCTCGCGCGGCACCGTGACCGCCCACAGGCCGCTGGCGGAGAACCGCTCGGTCTCGTCGCGTGGCAGGCGACGCTCGCGGTCGCGGATCGCCGCCTCGCGCCGGAACTCGTCGGCAAGCGCGCGAGCGACGGCCATCGCCTCGGCGTCGTCGCGTATGACATGGGCGACGGGTCGTTGGCTGGCGCTCATGCGGCGCGCTCCGCACCGGTCCGCCGCGCGGCGCCGGGATGCGGCAGGACCAGGCGCGGCCCGTTGCCGAACAGCTTCTCGCGCAACGTGCCCGGGCGATACTCCGTCTTGTAGCGGCCGCGCCGCTGCAGCTCCGGCACCAGCAGGTCGGCGACGTCGGCGAAGGTTTCGGGCGTGACGACGTAGGCCAGGTTGAAGCCGTCGATGCCGGTGTCGGCGATCCAGGCCTCCATCTGGTCGGCGACCGTGGCGGCCGAGCCGACCAGCAGCGGTCCGAAGCCGCCGATGCCGACCCATTCCGCGACCTCCCGCACCGTCCACACCCGGTCCGGGTCGGCGGTGGTGAAGCTTTCCACTGCGGAATGGACCGCCTCGTTGCGGATGTAGCGGATCGGCTCGTCGAGGTCGTAGGCGGAGAAATCGATGCCGGTCCAGCCGGACATCAGCGCCAGTGCGCCGGCATGGCTCACGTAGCGGCGGTAGTCCTCGTGCTTCTCCCGCGCCTCCGCGTCGGTACGCCCGACGATCGCGGTCGTGAGGTTGAAGATACGCACGGCGTCCGCGCCACGGCCGGTTTCGGCGGCGCGGCGCCTGATGTCGGACACGTAGCCGCGCGCGACCGCCTTGCTCGGGGCCGCCATGAACACGCATTCTGCATGGTGCGCAGCGAAGTCACGGCCCTTGCCCGACGTGCCGGCCTGGAACAGCACCGGCGTGCGCTGGGGCGACGGCTCGGACAGGTGGATGGCGTCGAGCCGGAAATGCTCGCCCTCGTGCCGGATCCGGTGCACGCGCGATGGATCTGTGAACACGCCGCTGGCGCGGTCGCGCAGCACGGCGCCGTCCTCCCAGCTTTCCTCCCAGAGGCGGTAGACCAAGTCGAGATACTCGTCGGCGATGGCGTAGCGGGTGTCGTGGCCCTTCTGGCGCGCGTCGCCCGACACGCCGCGCGCGGCGCTGTCGAGGTAGCCGGTGACGATGTTCCAGCCGATGCGGCCGCGGGTCAGGTGGTCCAGCGTCGACATGCGGCGGGCGAAGGTGAAAGGCGGCTCATAGGACAGGGTGCAGGTCACGCCGAAGCCGAGATGCTCGGTCGCGGCCGCCATGGCGGAGACCAGCAGGGTGGGGTCGTTGAGCGGCACCTGCGTCGCCTCGCGCAGCGCGGTGTCGGTGTTGCCGCCGTAGACGTCGTACACGCCGAGCACGTCGGCGAGGAACAGGGCGTCGAACTTCCCCCGCTCCAGGATGCGGGCGAGATCGGTCCAGTACGACAGGTCCTTGTAGCGGTCGGCCTGGTCGCGCGGATGACGCCACAGCCCTGGCGACTGGTGCACGACGCAGTTCATGTCGAAGGCGTTGAGCAGGATCTCGGCGCCAGCCGGTGCCGCGTCGGTCATCGGGCTCAGATCCAGGCGTGGCGCGGCGGCAGCACGCCGTTCAGCGCGTGGTTGCCGATCAGCGCGTATTTCCAGCGCACCGGGTCGTGCAGGGTGTGGGTGCGGGCGTTGCGCCAGTGGCGGTCGAGCCCGTAGGCGGCCAGCACCGAGCGGGTGCCGGCGAGCTCGTGCAGCTTGTTGCCGGCGAGCACGGCGATCTCGGTGGTCAGCACCTTGGCTTCGGCCACCTTGAGCGAGGCGTGGCCGACCGTGGCCTCGGTGGCGTCGGCGATTGCTCCATCCACGGCGCGCCCGGCGATCGCCAGCACCGCTTCCGCGGCATGGAGGCGGATCTCGAGGTCGCCGATCGCCGCGATCGTGTAGGGGTCGTCGGACGCGCGCTCCTGACCGCTGTCGATCCAGGGCCGGGACAGGGTGCGCACGAAGCGGATGGTGTCGGCGATGGCGGCGCGGGCGATGCCGAGGTCCACCGCCGCCTGGATGATCTGCGACACCGGCCCGTTCGCTGAGGGGTGGTCGTAGCCGAGATGGGCCGGCACCACGTCGCGGGCGGCGATCGGCACGTCCTCCAGCGTCACGCTGCCGCTCGCGGTGGTGCGCTGGCCGAAGCCGGACCAGTCGTCGGTGATCGTGAGGCCGGGCGAGGCCGGGTCGGCGAAAACGAGGTAGACCTTGCCGTCGTCCCCCGTGGCGGCAATCGGGATGATGTCGGCGAACAGGGCGCCGGTCGAATAGAACTTGGCGCCGGTGACGCGGTACCCGCTGCCGTCCGGGATCAGGCGGGTGTCGAAGGTGCCGGCGTTGCGGCTGCCGGCCTCCGAAAACGCGTTGCCGAAGCGCCTGCCCTCCAGCACGCCGGCATAGTACCGCCGCTTCTGCTCCTCGTTCGCGGTGACGCGCAGCGCCTCCACCACGCCTAGATGGTTCTGCGGGATCTGGCCGATCGAGGGATCGGCTTCGGAGATGATCGCGATGACTTCGGAGACGGTCTCGAACGAGACCTCGGCGCCGCCATAGGCACGCGGCACCGTCATCCCCCACAGCCCGCTCGACGAGAACAGGTCGAGCTCGCGTCGTGGCAGGATCCGGTCGCGGTCGCGTGCCACCGCGCCTTCCGCCAGAACGGGCGCCAGCAGGCGGGCCGCCGCGATCGCCTCCGCATCGTTGCGGATCATCCGCGCTGGTGGACGGCTGTCCGTGTGCTGTGGAGCGAGCGCGAGATCCATCGCCAGTTCTCCCACCGCATGCCGCCTGGGCACGCACCGATCCCCGGTCGGCGACCGGCGCAGACCATCACACGGTGATGTTGGTCATGCAACTCCCGTCGATGCACAGTGGTATTGACGCTGCATCCTGTTATCAGTCGAGAGTCGACGGCTATGGAGGACTACCGTTGTATCGTACTGACCTGTTGCGTGGATATGGGTCGGCGGCCGGCAGTCTGGAGGCGACGTGGCAGCAGGGGGACAGGACCGATGACCAGCTCGCTGCCGGAACCTGAACGGCGTTCAATTTCCGACATGGCCGCTCTTAGAATGACCGGAGCGCCGGTTCCGCGCTGCCGCTTCCGGCGTCGGTTCGTCGGCGTCCGACACGGGGCCGCCGGCGCGTGAGCGACGCCCCGCCGATCCTGGAGGCGCGCGGCCTCGTCAAGCGCTTCGGCGCGACCCGCGCGCTCGACGGCGTCGACCTGGTGGTAGGCCACGGCGAAGCGGTGGCGCTGATGGGGGCGAACGGGGCCGGCAAGTCGACGCTGGTCAAGATCCTGTGCGGGGCGATGGCACCGGACCGCGGCACGCTGGCGATCGGCGGCCGCATTGTCCGGTTCGCCGATCCGGCGGCGGCCCGCGCGCTGGGCATCGCCACCGTGCACCAGGCGGTCGACGCGGCCGGCGTGCCGGGGCTGAGCGTGGCGGAGAACCTGGTGCTCGACGCCCTGTGCACCGGAGGGCTGCCCCGCTTCCTGTCCCGCAAGCGGATCCGCCGCGCGGCCGCACCGGTTGCGGCCGGCGTCGGCCTCGAGGGACGGCTCGACGACACGCTGTCGTCGCTGACGCTTGCGGAACGGCAGCTGGTGGGGATCGCGCGTGGCCTTGCCGGTGAGAAGCGCCTGCTGATCCTGGACGAGCCGACCGCCTCCCTGTCTGCGCCGGAGGCGTCGCGCCTGTTCGCGGTGATCGACCGGCTGAAGGCGCAGGGCGTCGCGGTGATCCTGGTGTCGCACCACGCGGCCGACCTGCGCCGGGTCGCCGACCGTGCGGTGGTGCTGCGCGACGGCCGGGTGGCCGGCACCTTCGGGCAGCCGCTCGACATCGCCGAGGCGCTCCGGGTCATGGTCGGCGTGCTGCCGGACGCCGCCCGGACGAGGCCCCCGCCGGGTCCGGCGATCCTGTGCGCCGAGCGGCTGCGGATCCGCGATGGCGGCCCGTCGCTCGACCTGGTCCTGCGCGGCGGCGAGGTTGCCGTGCTGTTCGGTGCGCTCGGCGCGGGCAAGTCACGGCTGCTGCGCACGCTGTTCGGCGCGATCCCGCTCCTGGGCGGAGCGATGACGCTCGACGGCGCGGTGTGGCGGCCCCGGAGCCCGCGCGACGCGGTACGGGCGGGCGTGTTTCTCGCCGCCGAGGACCGCTGGCGCACCTCGTTCCCGGCGGTCGGCTCGCGTGGCGCCAACGTCGCCGACGTAATCGCGCTGCCGCATCTGCCAAGGTGGACCGGGATGACTGGTCTGGCACCCGCCAGGCAGGAGCGCGCGGCCGCGCGCGATGCCATCCGTCGCCTCGGCATCGTCTGCCGGGGGCCGGAGGACCGCCTGGAGCGCCTGTCGGGCGGGAACCAGCAGAAGGTGGTGCTTGGGCGATGGTCGGCGGTGCCGGGCCGGGTTCTGCTGCTCGACGAGCCGTTCGCCGGCGTCGACGTGCGGGCGCGTCACGACCTGATCGCGTTCCTGCGTGGGCTCGGGTCGGAAACCGCGGTGCTGCTCGCGACCGCCGATGCCGAGGAGGCGCTGCAGGCGGCCGACCGGCTGCTGGTCCTGCGGCCCGACGGGATACACGAGGTCGCACAACCAGACCGGGACGGGGCCGCGCTGCTAACGGCAGCCGGCGCGATCGAGCATGAGGCCGCCGCATGAGCGGCCTCGCCTCCACAGCTTCATCCAGGAGACGCGGCGCGGAGCTCGCCTCGGTTGCGCTGCATGGCCTGAGCCGGGTTGCGGTGTTCGTCGTGCTCGCGGTCCTGCTGGCGGGCTTCTCGATCGCGCAACCGGCGTTCCTGCGGCTGAACAACCTGTTCGACATCGTGCAGGGCGTGTCGGTCACCGCACTGCTCGGGCTCGGCATCACCCTGTCGCTGGCGGTCGGCGGGTTCGATCTTTCGGTCGGCAGCACGGCAGCGCTGGCCAGCATGGTCGCGAGCTACGCGCAGGTGGTGTGGGGCTGGGACGCGGTGCCGACGGTAGCGCTGGCGCTGCTCACCGGCGCCCTGGTCGGCGGGTTCAACGCCCTGCTCACGGTCGCGCTGCGTATCCCGGACCTGCTTGCGACGCTGGGCACGCTGTTCCTGGTCGGCGGCCTGCAGCTGATCCCGAGCGGCGGCCGCGCGATCTCGCCGGGCATGCCGTTCGATGACGGCAGCACCGCCGGCGGCATGTTCGCACCCGGCTTCCTGCTGCTCGGACGGGCCCGCCTCGGCGGCATCGTGCCGGTGCCGGTTCTCGTGCTGCTGGTCGCAACGACCGTGCTCTGGGTTCTGCTCGAGCGCGCGAGCTGGGGCCGGATCGCCTATGCGGTCGGCGGCAACGAAGGGGCGGCGCGCCTTGCAGGCGCACGCACGCAGCGGGTACGGACGCTGGCCTATGTCATGTCCGGGACGATCGCCGCGGTCGGCGGCATCCTGCTCGCAGCACGGGTCGGGCGTGGCGACATCGTCAGCGGCGGCTCGCTGCTGCAGGACGGGTTCGCGTCCGCGCTGATCGGCTATGCCGTGCTCGACCTGCGCCGGCCCAACGTGGTCGGCACTGCCGTAGGTGCGGTGCTGGTCGGCGTGCTGCTGAACGGGCTGACCATGCTGGACGCACCGTACTACGCGCAGGACTTCATCAAGGGCGCGGTGCTGGTCGCGTCGCTTGCCCTCACCTACCGGCTCGGCCGGGACCGCCAAACCTGAGGACGCCCCGATGACCTCGATTGTTGCCCGATCGCTCGCAGCAGGCCTCCTCGTCCTCGCGATGAACGCAGGTCCAGTGCCTGCCTTGGCGGCCGGCCTGCCCGGTGCGCCGCCGCCGTTCGACAAGGGACACGTGCCGGTGGCGCTAATCACGCTTCTGTCGGACGGCGACTTCTTCCAGTCCTTCGAGGCGGGCGCCCGGCGGCAGGCGCGCAAGCTCGGCATCGACCTGCGGGTGATGCAGGGTCGTGGCGATCCGGCGGCGGAGCGGGACGCGGTGCAGCAGGCGATCAACCTGGGCGTGAAGGGCATCGTGATCGACCACGGCATGCCGGAGACCCTGCGCGACGTTGCCGAGGCGGCGGTGCGTGCCGGCATCAAGGTGGTGGCGTTCGATGTGGATCTGGCGAACCCGGCCATTCCGCAGCTGCAGCACGACGACCAGGGGTTAGCGCGTGCCGTGCTGTCGCAGGCGCTGCATGACAACGGCGACCATTTCGAGGCGGGCTACGTGTATGTCGCCGGCTTCGCACCGCTGGACCGGCGCGACCAGGCCTGGCGGCAGTTCAAGGCGGCGCATCCCGGCGTTCGCCAGGAGGCACAATGGGGTACTGCCGCATCACCGGTGGCGTCGGCGGTCGCCGACCAGACGGCGGCGGCGCTGCGCGCTCATCCCGGCATCTCGGTGGTGATCGCGCCATGGGACGAGTTCGCGCGTGGTGTTGCCCTGGCCGCTGACGAGGCAGGGCTCGACGACAAGCTCCGGATCTACAGCGCCGACATTTCCACGGCTGATATCCAGGCGATGCGGGCGATACATTCGCCCTGGGTGGCGACGGCGGCGTCCGACGCGGCGGTGCTTGGTGCGGTCTCGATCCGCGCGGATGCGATGCTGCTGGCCGGCGAAGCGCCGGGACATGAGATCACGGTTCCGGTGACCCTGATCACGCGTCCGCTGCTCGACAAGCTCGGCGTGAACACGGTGGAACAGCTGGAGAAGGCGCTGCCGGCGTTCGGCAGCAGCGACGCGGCTACCGCGCCGTGGATGCAGGCAGGTGGATGATCCAGGTTGCAGAAGCTTGGCGGCTGGAGAGTCAGGATCAACGGACTGGATGTTGACCGATATCGGATCAGGATCGCTTCCCACTTCCGAAGGAATTCGGCATCGAGGAGCCGGACGACAAGCTAGCGTCTTGATCCCCTACGCGACGTATCTGCTGCTTCAAGCGGACTTTGCCGGTTGGTTGGATTTTGTTGCGAAGACATGCAACCATTCTGACTTGCGGCTGAAAGGGTGACTGATCCCGCGATCCTTCCAATTACGAGTTGCAGCTGCCGGATATAGTCCGGATGACCTGTTCAGAACATTCGCCAACTGGCGACGCCGACCGATACCGGAGCTTGCACCACCCTGTGTGTGGGATTTGCTGAAGGTGCCACATTTCGGGCACTGGTAGCCCAGCCTAGCGGCATCGTTTTGTGGTGGTGACCGTTTCCGATGTTACGGGTGCTCCCGATCTGCTTTGAGTGCCGAAGGCGATCGTGATCATCCCCGACCTGAGCCAGGGCGAGGGAAGTGGTAGCGTTTGTGTTGCTGATCGGAGAGGTTGTCCGGCATCTGGCATCGACGGCCCGACAGCCTTCGAATCGCATCGTATGGAGCCGTTCAACGGGTCCAGGCCTGAAGTGAACTATATCTTGGGCACTTCATGGGCTCATTCGACCAGCTATCCGGCGGGGCAGGCGGCGGTCCGGTGGTCAGCTTCGGCAACTACGACTACCTGGGCTTGGCCGGCGACCTGCGGGTGCGCGAGGCGGCGGCGCAGGCGGCGCTGCGCACCGGGGTGGGGGTGTCGGCCTCGCGCATGATCGGCGGCGAGCGCGACTTCCACGCCGCCTTCGAGCGCGACGTCGCCAGCTTCGTCGGCCACGAGGCCAGCCTGTGCCTGGTCAGCGGCTACCTGACCAACATGACCCTGGTCGGCCATCTGCTCGGCTCGCGCGACCTGCTGCTGATCGACGAGCTGTCGCACAACAGCATCGTGTCCGGCGCCACCGGCTCGCGCGCCCGCACGGTCGCCTTCCGGCACAACGACCTCGACCACCTGGAGCAGATCCTGCGCATCGAGCGCGGCAGCCACGCGCGCTGCCTGATCGTGGTCGAGGGGCTGTACAGCATGGACGGCGACGTGCCGGACCTGCCGCGCCTGCTGGCGATGAAGCAGGCGCACGACTGCTGGCTGATGGTGGACGAGGCGCACTCGATCGGCGTGCTGGGCGCCACCGGGCGCGGGCTGTCCGAGCACTGGGGCACCGATCCGCGCGCCGTCGACCTGATCATCGGCACCCTGAGCAAGTCGCTGGTCAGCTGCGGCGGCTTCATCGCCGCGGAAGCGCGGGTGCTGGAATGGCTGCACTTCACCCTGCCCGGCTTCGTGTTCAGCGTCGGCATGGCGCCGCCGATCGCGGCTGCCGCCGGGGCGGCGCTGCGCATCCTGCGCGACGAGCCGTGGCGGATCGCGCGGCTGCACGCGATCTCGCAGCACTTCGTGGCCGAGGCCGACCGGCTCGGGCTGGACGTCGGGCCGGCGATCGGCCACGGCGTGGTGCCGGTGTTCTTCCGCGACAACGCCGAGACCGTGGCCTGCGCCGAGGCGATGCTGGCCCGCGGCTACTACTGCCCGCCGATCGTCCAGGTCGGCGTGCCCCGCGACCAGCCAAGGCTGCGCTTCTTCCTGTCGGTCCAGCACCGCGAACAGGACGTCACCGAAGCGCTGGAAATCCGTGGCAAGGGCCTGCGTGGCCGGATCACGTCACCAAACCCTTGCTTCATGAACTTCGACTTTCCGATGCGGCAGGACTTGGATCTTGTTGGAAAGTCCTATTTTTCACGGCATCGAAGGTTTGGACCATCCAATCCTTCCTTTTCCCCGTCAGTCACGCCAAGTTGTTTGCGGTGCCGCGAACAGAAGATGGTCGGTTTACATTGGCAGAGAATCGAACGATATGCCGACTACTGCTGCCGTCGTTCGCTCAACGTCACAATCTGATAGGCCGATAGAAGACTAGTAACGCAAGCTCATGGTGACGTGGTTGTCACCTGGTTGCACCGTGAACCGTACCGAGGCGAATGAGGGAGGACTCATGAAGATCACGGCGTTGTTGGAAAAACCGTAGCCTTCCAGCGGAAGACCGATCAATGAGCGGTCGAAATGATGGTTGTTGTTCTCGTCGTGATAGACCGCAAGTGCATAGACACCCGGAGTCGAGACGACGAAGCAGGCGTCCGCGGCGACTCCGGTGAGAGTTATCCGGTCGATCGCGATCGATCCTTTATGGGCCAGGAAGGAGGCTGGTCGAGAACCGTACAGGGTGAAGGTGATGTTGCCTGCCACGCGACGTGCTCCGGTCACGGTCGCCAGGATCCTCTGAGACGCATGCTCGTCGTTCGACGTGCATGGTCGGGCGGTTTCAGTAATGGGCTGCGCCGATGCCGGCGATGCGAGCCAGGTCGTGACCAGCACCGTCAACAGGAGATGAGTCGGTCGGCACGGTCGGAGAAGTTTATGAGACGGACTCATGACGCGGGCTCGGCCGCCCGGCCCATCCGTCCCGTCATCCTGCTGGCAGCACCCATGACCACTCGCTTTCCGCATGATCGTCGGCCCTCTACAAGCCTGACGCGATCGGCGTTGCCGGCACTGCCGGTGGCGCTCGTTTCAGCATCCATCAGGTCACTGCATGGCTGGATGGCGGTCATCAGCTGACACAGCATATCCAACCGTCTCCCGGCAAGACTACATCTTCCTGTGGCGAGATGACATGCGGTTGCTGCTGATGCTCGAAGATGTCAGGAGCCGTTCAACCGGCGAAGTGGATCAGAACGCAAGAGTCACCTGCTGGGCGTGTAGTAGTGTAATTGATCGCGAGGCGACTGGTCAGCTTCCAGCATCACGACGTGCTGGGCTGGAACGCCTCGGCTTCAAGCCGCTCTGCGGCCATATGCCGGCTTCGTTATCGTTCATGGTGTTTCCGCTTGCCGGCTGATGGTCGACCGTGGTGCCTGATCCCTGCCGTCTTCGACCGGCCAGCGGCAGCGGGCGATCATGGCATCCGGCGGTAGACGAGGCCGAGGCTCCCGCCCGGCATGAAAGGCCTGCTGCATCTCGGCATCTGCCGAATAGTTCGGCGATGAAGATCATGATATCGGTGTCGGCTTCTTGACGTGGCAGTCTTGCGGGCTCACCCCCGAGCCTGCCAGGAGGACATCATGTACACCAGGTGGCGGAAGTACGGACGGAGCTTCGACCTGGGACGGATGACCCTGCGGGACCTGATCGTCGCCTACGGCACCCATCCCGCTGTCCATCTCTACGCCGTCGGAGCGGTTCTGGCCGGGGCTGTCGCGGCCTGGACAAGCACGTCAGTCTGGGCCCCGCTGCGCGCCGTGGTCGCCACCGTCGCCGCGTATCCGATCGCCTGGTATGCGATCCACCGGTTCGTCCTGCACAGCCGCTTCCTCTACCGGTCGAAGCTGACGGCGGCGCTCTGGAAGCGGATCCACTTCGACCACCATCAGGACCCGTACCGCATGGACGTCCTGTTCGGCTCGCCCATCACCACGCTTCCCACCCTGCTCGCCATCCTGATCCCGCTCGGATGGCTGGTCGGCGGCGGGGCCGGTGGGGCCGCGGCCGCGACCTGTGCCGGTCTGCTCATCACCTGCGCCTACGAGTTCTGCCACTGCATCCAGCACCTCAACTTCAAGCCTCGGCTCCGGCTGCTGCAACGCATGAAGGAGTTGCATCTTGCGCACCATTTTCATGATGAAGTCGGCAACTACGGCATAAGCTCGTTCATCGTGGACCGGCTGTTCGGAACCTACTACGCGTCGGCACGGCTGCGGAGGCGGTCGCCACACGTCTTCAACCTCGGATACGACGTGTCGGAGGCGGTCCGCTTCCCATGGGTCGCCCGCCTGTCCGGCGGCCCGCCCCGAGACCGGCCGCCGCCGCGCGGGGAGCACGGCTGATCTCTGTCATGATGCGGTGCCGGGGCGACCGACTGGCATGATCCCGTCCAGTGCGAGGCGCCGAGGCCCGCCACCCTGGTGGGGCCGGAACCTGCGTGCGAGCGCCAACAGTTGCAGCGGGGGCAACGGACCGGCCGCGTCTGCGGGTCTGCCGATGTGGGCCCCTGGGCCGCGCGCAGCGGACGTCTGCGCCGCCGGCTGCATCGCGATCCCGGCGGGACGGGTGGAGACCTTTCTCCCGAACCGCGCCTGATCGACATGAACGTCATCGGCCGGAGGTCGTTCGCCGTTGCGGTCTGCCTGCTCCTGGTCCTGCCCTTCCTGGTGGTCACGATCCCGCCGCTCACGGATGTGCCGGGACATATGGGAAGCGCCGCTGCCGCCGCCTACGCGGACGATCCGGCCTTCGCGCCCTTCATGGGGTTCAACTGGCACCTGGTCCCGAACCTCGGCACCGACCTCATCGTGGCCGCGGCTCGGAAGGTGGTCGGCATCACAGAGGCCTATCGGCTGGCCGCGGCGGTCATCCCGCCCCTGCTGGGTGCCGGCATCCTCATGGTGGCCCGGGCGCTCAACCCGCGTGGCGCGGCGGCGATCGGCTGGGCGCTGGTGTTCGTCTACTGCTATCCGTTCAATTACGGTTTCCTGAACTACATGCTGGGCGTGGCGCTGGCGCTGATCGGCTTCAGCGCCTGGATCATGCTGGATCACCGTCCGGTCTGGCGCGAGCTCGCGACCTGGATCGCGCTGCCGCTGCTGTTCCTGTGCCATGTCGTGGCCGGCTGCCTGTTCGTGCTGTTCGTGGGCTCGCGCGAGCTGGCCGGGCTGCGGCACCGGGATCAGCTCGGGAGCTTCCTGCGCCGCACGAGGCCGCTCGTCTCGTGTGTCCTCATCCTGCTGCTGTGGCGGCTCAGCGCGCAGTCATTCGTGGGCCGCAACCACACCGGGGTCCACATCAAGCTCAACGCGCTGGTCATGCTGCTGCGGGACCAGAACCGGCTGCTGGACCAGGGCTCCCTGGTGGCCGCGGTCGCTGTGTTTGCGCTCGGGTGGTGGAAGGGTGCCCGGCCGCACCGGGCGGTGCGTCCCGCTCTTCTCGCCCTGCTCGTGCTGTTCGTCGTGATGCCATCCTCGCTGAGCGGCTCGAGCTTCGCCGACGAGCGCCTGCTGCCGCTGATCCCGATCCTGGCCTTCGCGACGCAGGACTGGAACCAGGCCACGCCGCGGATGGCGCGCCTGGTGCTGGTGTCGGGACTCCTGTTGTTCGCAGGGCGGCTCGGCCTCACCTTCGCGGGCTTCGTCGCCTACGACGCGCGCTACACCACCGAGCTCGCGGCGCTCCGCCATGTCCCGGAGCACAGCCGCGTCCTGGTGCTCAACGGCGTCTACTGCAGCGCGCGCAACCATTGGCGGACCGACCGGCTGGGCCATCTCGGCGACCTGGCGATCGTGTACCGGCGGAGCTGGACCAACTCGGAGTGGGACGTCGACGGCGCCCATCTGCTCCAGATCCGCTATCGGCCCTCGGCGGCGTTCTATGACGATCCGTCGCAGTACGTGTGGGAAAGCGCGTGCCGGGACGTCGGGGAGGGACGGCGCGACATGCGCGACGTGCTGCCGACGATCCCCTATGGCGGGATCGACTACCTGTGGCTGATCGATGCGGCCCTGCCGGCGGGCTACAGCGACCCTCGCCTCGCCCTGCGCTGGAAGGACGACATCAGCGCGCTCTATGCCGTCACGCCGGCCAAGGCGCTGGACCAGGCGCGGCGGCCGGACCGGGAGTAGCGCGATGCCGCGGCGACGGGGCGGGTTCATGGCGGTGCTGCGCCCGAGGCCGCTCGATCTGGTGCTGCTTGTCGGCGTGATCCTGCTCGGCATGCTGCTGGCGGGACCCGTGCTGACGATCCCGCTGCGCATCCCGATCAACTACGACGAGGGATGGAACGCCGCCTTTGATGCACGCGCGGCGATGCCTGGCCTGGAGCCGCTTTATCCGGGGCCGGACAGCCTCGTGTTCAACAACTATCCGCCGCTCGGCTTCCTCCTGGTGGGTGGGCTGGGACGGTTCGTGTTCGGCGACATGATCGTGGCCGGGCGGACGGTGGCGCTGGCGGCGCTGGTCGCGGCAGCGGGACTGACCGGCCTGTGTGTCCGGCTGTCGGGCGGCACCGCGCATACCGCGGCGGCAACCGCGGTGCTGCTGCTGCTGTTCGCGTGCAGCTTCTACCGCGGCTATGTCGCCATGGACGACCCGCAATGGCTTGCGCAGGCACTGATGCTGGCCGGCCTGGCGGTGCTGCTGCGTGGCGAGGTCGGCTGTCGGCTCCGGAACGGCGAGGTTGCCTGTCGGCTCCGGAACGGCAAGGTCGCCTATCGGCTCCGGGGCGGCGAGCTGCCTTGGCCACGGATCCTGGGCAGCGCGCTCCTGATGCTGGCAGGCGGGTTCGTCAAGCACAGCCTGGTGGCGCTGCCGGCGGCGACCACGCTGTGGCTGCTCTGGCTGGACCGACGGGCGGCGCTGGTGTGGGCGGCGGCGGTCGGGACAGGGCTGGCTCTGGGGCTGCTGGTCACCTGGGCATGGTTCGGCAATACGGCGTTCGTCGACGTCCTGGACCACCATCGCGTCTTCCGGCTGCGCCTGCTGATCCATGCGGCGGGTGGGGTGGCGCCGCTGCTGCCGATGCTGGTGGTGGTCGCTATGCGGGGGCATCCGGACCGGGACGGTGCCATGCTGGCGATGCTGTTCATCGGCATCGCCCTCGTCAGCGGCATTGTCCAGCGGTGCGGGGAGGGCGTGAACTACAACGCCCATCTCGAGACGCTGGTGGCCCTGTGCCTGGGCTTCGGGCTGTCCATCACGCCGAAGCGCGGCACGGAACGGCGGTGGCGCGGCCTTAGCGCGGCAACCTCCTGCGTCCTCGCTGCCTTGCCGGTGCTAGGGGCGATGCCGTGGAGCCTGCCCGCGGCGTGGCACGACGTTGCCGATCGGCACGCGCTGCAGGCAGCCTGGCGGCCGATCATCGCGCGGCTGGCGGACGCGGGCGGTCCGGTCGGATGCGAGATGCAGTCGCTCTGCTACTGGGCCGGCAGGCCGTTCGCGGTGGATGTGTTCAACCTGACCCAGAGCGCCCTGGCCCGGAACACGGCCACCGGGATTCCACTGGCCAGCAGTCCGGTTACTGCTTTCCAGTGCATGGTCGAACGGCACCGCTTCGCCTTGTTCGAGTATCAGCCCCGCTCGGCCACGCATGCGGAGGCGCGTCGCCTGGTCGGCCGCGACCCGGTGATGGATGCGTTCGATGGTGGCTACGCGCCGGTGACGGCCGGGCCTGGCGGCGCGCTGCTTCTGGCCCCGCTGGCAGCGCCGGCGGATCGCGCCCCCCCGTCCGCTTGCGGCACCCCCCGAAGGATTGTAGGCCAGCCGGACCAATGGCGGGATCGGCCAGGGCACCCACGCGATGTTTCTTCGAAGGAACCCTGAGACGGCCGGGATGCGCGTCCGGTCGCGGACGCTGGAGGCGCAGGCGCGTCGCATCCGGCCTTGATCATCGAGCGGTACCTGTTCCGCGAGCTGGCCAAGCCACTTGCCATGATCCTGGGCGTCCTGATCGCGCTGTTCGCCAGCTACAGCGCGGCACGGTTCCTGGGCGATGCGGTCAACGGGCTGCTGCCGGGCAACGTCGTCGTCGAGCTGACCGGTCTGAAGGTGCTCATCGCGCTGGAGGTGCTGATCCCGGCCTCCCTCTACGCCTCGGTGATCCTGTCCTTCGGCAGGCTCTACGGCGAGTCCGAGTTCGCCGCCATGTTCGCGCTGCGGGTGACGCCGGGAACGTTGATGCGCGCCGTGCTGATCCTGTCGGCCTGTCTCGCCCTGGTGGTCGGCGGCCTGTCGCTGTTCGTGCGGCCATGGGCCAACGGCAGGCTGCACAGGCTGTCCGGGCAGGCGGCGACGCTGCTCGACGTCGGTGCGATGGAGGCGGGTTCGTTCTACCTCGGCCATGACGGGACGCGGGTGATCTACATCACCCGGCGGGACGGGCCGCACGCGCCGGGCCGCGAGGTGTTCATCAAGCTCCGCCGCGAGGACGGCATCGAGATCATCTCGGCACGGCTCGCCTACCCCTTGCCGCAAAGGCCGGGCGACCGGTCGGAGGTCTATCTCCGCGACGCCCACATCTACAAGATGGACCGTGCCCGCGGCCAGGCTGACGAGGTCGTGGAGGCGCAAGGCATCACCCTCAGCCCGGACGGAAGCGACGCGCCCACCCCCGACGACAGCGCCATCGTCACCAGCAGCAGGCGGCTCGCGTCGTCCCGCTCCAGCGAGGACGTGGCAGAGCTGCAGTGGCGCCTGTCCACGCCCCTGTCGACGCTGCTGCTGGGGATGCTCGGCATTCCGCTGAGCCGCAGGAACCCGCGGCAGGGCAAACAGAGCAGGTTTCTCGCCGCCATCCTGATCTACTTCGGCTACTACCTGCTGTTCACGTCGGCGCGCACCTGGGTGCAGCACGGCATCGTCGCCGGGTTCCCGGGCATCTGGTGGGTGCCGGCACTGCTGTCGCTGCTGGTGGTCACGACCCTCTACCGGCCGGGGCTCGCATCGGGCCGCTGATGCCGATGGCGTGGCAGGCCGATGCTCCCGAGCCGGTCGCGCGGTGGCGGTGAGGCTGGCGCGCCGCTACGTGCAGGGTGCGGCACTACGGGCCTTCGCCCTGGTGGCGGCGGCGCTGACCGGGCTGTTCAGCCTGCTGCAGTTCGTCGAGGAGCTGGCCTTCGTCGGGCAGGGCCGCTACCGGGTCGCCGACGCGTTCCTCTACGTGGTGCTGACCGCGCCCTCCAGGCTGCTGCAGGTGACCCCGATGTCGCTGCTGCTCGGCTCGCTGCTGGCGCTTGGCCCGCTTGGGCGGAACTCCGAGCTGACCGCGATGATGAGCCTGGGCATCTCCCGGAACCGCATCATCGCCGCGGTGGTGGAGCTGATCGTGCCCATCGTCGCGGTCCTGCTGCTGGTGGCGGAGTTCGTAGTCCCTCCGGCACAGCAGGCAGCCCAGTCGCAGCGCACCACTGCGCTGTCCTCCGCCTCGTCGTTCCATTCAGACAACAGCCTCTGGGCGGAGGGGAACCACCAGTACCTGAACGTGCGGGAGTTCGAGCATGGCAACGTGCCGGTTGGGATCGACATCTATGATTTCGCCGACGACGGCAGCCTGCGGAGCGTGATCCATGCCGAGCGTGCCGGGATCGAGCCGGACGGTGTCTGGAGGCTGGCCGGGGTGACGCGGCGGCAGGTGCTTGGCTTCGACATCAGGATCGACCACCTGCCCTCTCTCCCGTGGCACTCCTTCCTTCCAGCCAGGCAGGTCCGGCTGCTGATCCTGCCGCTGGACAGCGTGCCGCCGGTCGCGCTGTTCCGCTACGTCCACCACCTGAAGCGGGGGGACGTCCAGGCCGGACGCTACCGGCGCGAACTTTGGGCCAGGATCGGCATCCCGTTCTCGATGGTGGCGATGGTGATGATCTCCGCGCCGTTCGTGTTCGGCCCGAGCCGGATGCGGACTGCCGGCCAGGGCATCGCGCGCGGCGTCGGCATCGGGCTGGTGTTCTCGCTGGGGCAGCAGATCGTCGGCCGCCTGGGCCTGTTGCTCGATGTCGATCCGGCGATCACGGCGCTGTTTCCGCCGCTCCTGGTGATTGCGCTGGCGATCAGCCTGCTGCGCCGCCCGAACGCGGGTGGATGACGGGAAGCATGGTGGGGCCGGACGCCCGCAGCCCGGACAGGAACTGCCGATATCGCGCCTGCTGCCGTGCGAGCAGGAGGAGCAGGACGGCGTTGAGGCAGCACGTCTCGAAGACGAAGTAGTACAGCGGCACCTTCAGGATGGCGAAGCAGGCTATGCCGATCGTGTGGCAATTGGCCGACAGCATCGACCAGCGGCGCACCGCGGGCGCGAACGCGAGTCGGTAACGGCGCCGGATGGGAGCGGTGCGTCCGGGTCCGGACTCCAGCGCCGATGCCAGCGTCCTGCGCGATCCGGTGCTGGCACCCACCATCAGCAGCTGCAGTCTTGCGTAGATCCGGTGCAGGCCGTCCGAGATCCTCGGTCGGGAGGGGGATGGGCCCGGCGGCGGAACTGCCGGATCCGCGGCGACCGCGGAGCCGCGGCCCCAGCCGAAGAAGTCGTAATCCTGCCGCTGCGCCTCGTAGGCGGCGGCCTGGACCGCATGGCTGACGCCGGCCGCCATGACGAGCAGCCAGATCCACCCGCCGTCCTGCCGGTCGAGCGCCACGGCCAGGCCAACATAGACGGAGGTGAAGGTGACATAGTCGCAGATCCCGTCCAGGACCTTGCCGAACCGGGAATGCATGCCGGTCAGGCGGGCGAGCTGGCCGTCGATGCCGTCCATGAGGTGCCACAGGATCATTAGGAACAGCCCGGCAATCGCGAAGCGGCGGTCCTGGTAGCGGTTGTAGGCGAGCCCGGCCAGGATGCCGCACGCCATGCCGGCGAGGGAGACGGCATTCGGCGGGACATGCAGACGTGCCAGCAGCGGGGTGAGGCGACGCGCGACCGGGTGGATGAGCCAGCGGTTCGTCGCCTCCTCGATCTCCGGCGCACGGCCCGCCGGTACGGCATCCTCCAGAGCCGACGCCAAACCGGCCTGGCCCGCGGGAGGGTCCGACCGCTCCGGCATGGACATCACAGCCGGCCGGAGCCGAGCAGCTCCTCGGCCTTGGCGAGAGCGACCGCATCGTCGACGTCGATCCAGAGCCTGTCTCCGATGTCGAGGATGTGAGCCTTGTTCCAGTGCGACAGCACGTTCATGGCGCCGGAGATGCTGTCGTCGCCATCGGCCTGGCTCTTGCGCAGGGCGTCGAACATGATCGGCGTGCACAGGAACACACCGGTGTCGTAGCAGTCGAATTCCGGGAGGAGCTTGCCGATCCGCTCGATGCGGCCGTCCCTGGATTTCACCCGCGTGACGTCGTCCGGATCGTTCACCGGATCGTCGATGTTGAAGTCCACGGCCAGGACGACCCCGTCCGGCGGGGGTTGCAGAGCCATCAGGCGGCGGAAGATCTCGGGATCGACCACATGGTCGCACATCGCCAGCAGGAACGGGCCGTCGAGGAACGGTTCCGCCTTCAGCACGGAAACGCCGTTGGCGCGGTCCCAGTCGTCGTTGACGACGTGGGTCACGGGAATCCCGTCTCGCGACGCCGCGTCGTCGAGGTGACGCCGCAGCTCGTCGCCGCGATAGCCGCTGACGACGGTGAACCGGTCGATGCCGGCCCGGCGTGCGCGGTCCATCACGTGCTGGATCAGCGGAACCCCCCGGACCGGAATCAGAGGCTTCAGCTCGAACTTCTCACGCAGCCTGGCGCCCTGCCCGGCGGCGACGATCAGGCAGTTCATCGGGCGGCCGAGGCCCTCATCGCCGGAAGCGGCATCTCGGCATGCGTGCGAATGAAGTCCTCGGTCATCCGGTACGCCTCGTCATCGGTATACTGCTGCATCGGATGCTTGCAGAAATAGGCGCTCGGACCTTCGAGGACGCCACCCACGCCGTTGAGCAGTGCCAGCTTGCAGCAGCGGATCATGTCGATGACGATCCCGGCCGAGTTGGGCGAATCCTGCACCGACAGCCTCAGTTCCAGGTCGAGGCCGACGCCGCCGAAGATCTCGCCTTCCATCCTGATGAACGCCACCTTGTTGTCGTCCTGCCACGGCACGTAGTCGCTGGGGCCGACATGGATGTCGTGGTTCGCCATTCGCTCCTTGGCCACCGACTGCACGGCCTCGGTCTTCGATTCCTTCTTCGACTTCAGCCGCTGCTGGTTCTTCATGTTGAGGAAGTCGGTGTTGCCGCCGGTGTTCAGCTGGTAGGTCCGCCGCATGGTCACGCCGCGCTTGCCAAACAGGTCGGTCAGCATGCGATGCACGATGGTGGCACCCAGCTGCGACTTGATGTCGTCGCCGATGATCGGCAGGTTCCGCTCCTTGAACCGGGCGGCGAAGTCCTGGTTGCTGGCGATGAACACCGGCATGTTGTTGATGAAGGCGACGCCGGCCTCGAGCGCGCACTCGGCATAGAACCGCGCGGCCTGCTCGGAACCGACCGGCATGTAGTTCAGCAGAATCTCGGCACCGCTGCGCTTCAGCTCGGCGACCACCTCGTCCTTGGACAGCTCCTGCGCCTCGGACCTGAGAAAGGTGCGGTCCTGGTCGTAGTCGGCCATGTGCTCGGAGATGCCGTCGAGCACCGGCCCCATCCGCACGACGACGTCGCTGGGCGGGATCTGGGAGTTGAACACCAGGGCGCAGTTCGGCTTGGCGAAGATGGCGCGGCTGACGTCCTGCCCGACCTTGCGGGCATCGATGTCGAACGCGGCCACGACCTCGATGTCGCCGGGCCCGTAGCCGCCGATCTCCGCATGCATCAGGCCGCTCGGGTTCGTGCGGCACTGCTCCGGCGTGTAGTGGTGGATGCCCTGGATCAGCGCGCTGGCGCAGTTGCCGATCCCGGCGATCGCGATGCGGATGGCGTCCCTGTCAGTCATGATCTACCTTCGACGATGAATGGTGGCCAGCAAGGCAGCCGCAGGCGTTACTACCACCGGCCTGGGGGTTGTCATACAGCCCGGGCGCGCACGGTCCGGGCCGCCTCCGGCAGTGCCTTGATGCAGGAATGCACCAGCGCGCTGTAGAGCTGCCGCTTACGGTTCTCCTCCACGTAACCGGGGGTGATCCGGGCGACCAGGTCCCGGCTGCGGATGGAGGCATACCAGTGCACCACCCGCGTCTCCCGCCGCAGCACCTGGTGCAGGCGTGCGTGTCGGGCCATCCGGAACCAGTGCTCCGAGATCTCCGGCGGCAGCGGGTAGAAGACGTGCGGTTCCTCCACCGTGAGGTCGGCCGGGCCATGGCGCCCGGCGACCTCCTGCAGCAACCGGGGACCGAGCGCGTAGAGCCGCCGCTGCTGCCCGGGCGGCAGCCTGGTCATGGACCGGAGGTAGTCGGCAAACACCGGCGAGCGCGGCTCGGCGCCCATGACCGCGTTGTTGATGCTGCGTGGGTAGAGCCGCTCGACCTGCCGGAACGCCTTCCAGCCGCTCGGCGCTCGCTTCAGCACCTTGCGCAGGAGGTCGAGCGAAAGATGGCGGGCCAGCACGAGGAGCGAACGCGAAGCGCGTGCGGCTTCGGGCCAGACGATGAACTCGGCGCCGACGACGTTCCGCGACCGGGTGAGCGGCAGCAGGGAGGCGACCGTGACGGTGTCGAGGTCGAGGTAGATCCCGCCCTCGAGGAACAGGATCGCCGCGCGCAACACGTCGGAGCGCGTCACGGGACGGTCCAGCCGGCGGTAGAGCGCTCCCAGAGCACCGTGGAGGTCCAGGAGCTCGTCTGCGCGGGCCAGACAGACGCCGGCGTCGATGCGGCGGAGCTCCACGCCGGGCGCGGCGCGGAGGGCGCGCACCGTGTCGCCATCCTCCAGGAGGTCGGTATGGTGCAGGACGATCTCCGGGAGCCCGCCGCGCTCGGCCGCGGACAGCACGGCGAACGCATAGGCCCAGGGCAGGACGGTGCCGATCCAGCAGAAGTGCAGTCGGGCAGGAATCGGCATGAACAGGGAAGCTCGGGCTCAGGTGCGCCGCAAGCTATCCGCCCGGCTGGGAAATTCAATCCGGCGCGGCCATCACACGCCTTGCCCCACCGCACCCGAGCCATGCATATCGGCCGGAGGTCGCGGGGCGCGCTGTTGGACGACGAACCGGGCACGGCAGGCAGTCAGGAAGCCAAGCCGGTCACGGCGATCTTCCGCCAGAACCTGTTCCGGATCTCCGAGCCTTTTGTCACGGAGCAGGCGCAGCAGCTGCGGCGCTACGAGCCGCTCTACCTCGGTCGGCTGCGCTACGGCCCGGCTCCGGACGGCGCGCGCTCGCTGGCGTTGCGCGACAGCGGAGGCTGGCGTTCGGCAGCACGGATCGGCTGGCAGATGGCCACCCGCTCCGCCGGTCCGTTCGAGCGCGTCCTGGGACAGGTGCGGCCGTCGCTGATCCACGCCCATTTCGGAATTGACGGCGTGCACGCGCTGCCGCTGGCGCGCCGCCTGGGCGTGCCGCTGGTCACCACCTTCCACGGCTTCGATGCCACCCTGTCGACCGCGGCCCTGCTGAGCTCGCCCGCCTGGATCAACTACCCGCTGTTCCGGCGCCGGCTGGCGCGGGACGGCGACCTGTTCCTGTGCGTATCCGCGTTCATCCGCGAGCGGGTGCTGGCGATGGGCTTCCCGGAGCAGCGCACGCTCGTGCACTACACCGGCGTGGACTGGCGGGCGATCCGGCCACGCGATCCGGGCGAGGAGACGCCCACGATCCTGCACGTGGCCCGCCTGGTGGAGATGAAGGGCACCGAGTACCTGATCCGCGCTGTCGCGGCGCTGGCGCGGACGCACCCGCAGGTCCGGCTGGACATCGTCGGCGACGGCACGCTGCGCCTCCGGCTGCAGGGCCTCGCCGGGTCGCTGGGGCTGGCATCGCGGGTGCGGTTCCTGGGCGCGCTGCCCCACGCCGACACGCTGTCCCACATGCGCCGGGCCGCCATGCTGGTGCTGCCCAGCGTCCACACCCGGACCGGACGGGTGGAAGGGCTCGGCATGGTGCTGCTGGAGGCGGCGGCCACCGGAGTGTCGGTGGTCGCGTCGCGCGTCGGCGGTATCCCCGAAGGCGTGCTGGACGGGCAGACCGGCGTGCTGGTGCCCGAGCGAGATGCCGAGGCCTTGTGCGTGGGCATGGCGAGCCTGCTCGACCAGCCGGACACGCGTCGCCGCATGGGCGCCGCGGCGCGCACCCTGGTAGAGCAGCGGTTCGACATACGCCGCCAGGGGGAGACGCTGGAAGGTTTCTATGATGCCGTGCGGTCCCGGCGTCGCTGACGGCGGATTGGGCCAGGTTCTTTCGCCACCGCGGCATGGATGGTATGGAGCCTCGGCCCCGACGAACCGGGTCATCCCGGGAGCCGTGTCGCCACACCGATGAGCAACAGCCCGATTTTCCGCCGTGCAGCCGGCCTCGCCTCCGGGATCCGCTTCCTCGCCCGCGCGGTCGGTTCGCGCTACAACCCGCTGCTGGCGCAGGTGGTGGTCACGCGCCGCTGCAACCTTTCCTGCGGCTACTGCAACGAGTACGACAGCTTCTCCCCGCCGGTACCGCTGCCGGACCTGCTCGATCGGGTCGACCGCCTCGCGGCGCTGAAGACGGCCTCCATCACCTTCACCGGCGGCGAGCCGCTGCTCCATCCCGAGCTCGACCAGGCGGTTCGCGCCGCCCGCGCGCACGGCATGATCGTCACCACCATCACCAACGGCTTCCGCCTGACCCGCGACTGGATCGAGCGGCTCAACGACGCCGGCCTGCAGGGCATGCAGATCAGCGTCGACAACCTCGAGCCGGACGAGGTCTCGATGAAGAGCCTCGCTTCGGTGGAGGGCAAGCTGGCGCTGCTGGCCAAGCACGCCCGGTTCAAGGTGAACGTCAACTCGGTGCTGGGCATCAGCGAGGAGCGCACGCAGGACGTGGTGGCGGTGGCCAGGGTCGCGGCCAGCCATGGGCTGCAGCATTCGGTCGGCGTGCTGCACGACCACTCCGGCCTCCTCAAGCCACTCAGCCCGGGGCAAATGCAGGCCTACCGGCAGGTCACCCGGATCTCGCCGTCGCTAGTGCATGGCCTGAACTACCGGCTGTTCCAGAAGAACCTCATGCAGGGACGGCCCAACGACTGGAAGTGCCGCGCCGGCGCCCGCTACCTCTACATTACCGAGGACGGCCGGGTGCACTGGTGCTCGCAGCAGCGCGGTCATCCGGACATCCCGCTAGCGGAGTACTCGCGCGACGACATCCGGCGCCAGTTCCACACGCCGAAATCCTGCAGCCCGACCTGCACGCTGAGCTGCGTGCACCAGATGAGCATGTTCGACCGTTATCGCGGCGGACAAAATTCCGATCGGGTGAAGACCCTGGCGGCGGCCGAGTGATCCGCGGGGCCTGACGGGTCAGGCAGGTCGCCGGTGGTGATGCAGCAGCCCCAGGGTGCACAGCACCGTCGGACCCAGCACCACGACAAGCTGTGCCGCGGCCCCGTCCGGCACGAACAGGTGGCGTAGCGCCTCGACGACGACCACCAGGAGGACGATCGCGAGCACTGGCGCGGAGAACACGCGCCCAATAGCCCGGACGTCGATCGCCTCGTGCCGGCGCAGGAACAGGAAGCCCCAGACCAGCAGCAGCGGGTAGATGCCGAGCCAGATCGCGGATGTGGCGAGCAGCCCGGCGGTGACCGGGAGGGTGGCGCCGGCGGCGGCGATGCCACCCGCCAGCAGCAGCAGCGTCACCGACGACAGGCGGGCGGCCATTCCAGCCCGTCCTGATCCCAACATGACCGTGAACAATGGCTGGCAGAGCACGCGCAGCAGCCCGGCCGCCGCCAGCAGCTCCAATGGTCCGGCGGCGCCGGCGTAGCTGCTGCCGTGCCGGTCATGCAGCAGTGCCGTGAGCGGGCCGGCGCCAAGCACCAGTGCTGCCGCGAGCGGTGCCACCAGGGTGACGATCTTGCGCAGCGACCACGTCAGGACCTGCGTCAGGTCGCCGTGCGCCGCAGACACCCGAGCCAGGACCGGCAGTGCGGTACGGTTGACGAGCGTGCCGACCGCCATCGCCGGCTCCATCGCGACTTCGAACGCGACGCGGTAGAGCGCCAGCGCGGAGGCGCCGTAGAACCACCCGACCAGCAGGTAGTCGACGTTCTTGAACGTCTGCTCCGACGCGTCGGCCACCGCCGCCCTGATCCCGAAGCGCTGCAACCCGGAAATGGCTGACGGCCGGAACCGAAGCCTCGGCCGGAACGGACGGGCCATCGTAGCGCCCATCAGGATGAACATGCCGCTCGACACATACCCGATGACCAGGGCCCAGGCGCCTGCCCCGCCGACGCCGAGCAACAGGCGGATGGACGCGGCGGCGATCGTCGCGCAGACGTTGACGATCGCGATGCGCCGGTACTGCAGGTCCCTGTTCATCATCGCCAGTGGCACCACCGCCGCGCCGACCAGGGGCTGCTTGACGGCGACCGCAACGAAGTAGCCCGTCATCCCGGTCAGGCCGTAGATCGTCCCGATCCAAGGTGCCGCGAGCAGCGTCAGCCCGCTCGTCACCGCGGCGGCGCCGAGCACGTACCAGAACACCGTGTCGAGCTGCACGCGGCTGACCGAGCGCGCCTGGATCAGCGCCTGGCCGGTACCAAGACCATTGAATGCCTCCACCACCATGCCGATGGAAAGCACCAGCGAGGCGACTCCGACCTGCTTCCTGGTCAGCAACAGCAACATCGCCAGGGTCGTCAGCACGTCGACGATCCTGGCGACGACCGTGGCGCCGCCAAGCCAGTTGAAGCCGTGACCCAGCTGCCTGTGATGCTCGTCCGGACTGCCCGCCCCGCCGGCGTTCTCCCTGGCCGAAGCGCTCATCCGCTTCCAGTCCCGGGAGCGTCGGAGCGGGCGACGGATCGAGCCGGATCGGGAGGCAGCACCCAGGAGCGCGTTCGCATCAGGTGCAGCAGCCAGCGCGCCGAGCTGGACAGCCAGGCACGTTGCTGTGTCGAGCCCCAGCTCCCTTGCTCCTGCCGGGGCGTGCGCAGCCTGTCGGCAGCGATGTCGATGATCCGGCGCGCGCGTGCCTCCCAGGTCAAGTCGACGCTGTCCCTCGATGCGGCCGCGGCGAGGGTTGCCGCGAATGCGTCGTCATCGATCAGCGTCCGAAGCCCCTCGACCAGCGCCTCCACCCGATCCGGCCGGCACAGGAAGGCGTTCTCCCGGTGCCGCAAGACCTCGCGCACGTCGGGCGTGTCACCGGCAAGGATCGGACGGCCGGAAGCCATGTAGAGAAAGATCTTCAGCGGCAGCACGGTGGAACCGAACTTCTCCAGCGGCTCGGAAGAGGGCGGGATCAGCAGGATGTCGGCAGCGGAAATGTAGCGTGCGAGGGCTTCGGGTGACTGCCAGGCGATGATCCGGACATTGGGGATGGCGGCAGCCACCATCTCGATCGGACCGTGACCCTGGGAGCCGACCAGGATGAACAGAAGGTCAGGCAGCCGTCCTGCGGCTTCCATCACCAAGCCAAGCCCCTTCTTGTGGTTGAGGCGTCCGGTGTAGATCACCGTCCTTGCATGTTGCGGAACGCCGATCGCTTGCTTGGCTGTTGCTGTCGCGACAGGCGGTTGCAGGCGTTGTGGTGCAAATCCGTTACGCACGCACTGCAACTTGGCGGGCGGGACCCCGAGACCGAGATAGGCTGCCCTAGTGTAGTTCGAGTGGCAGATGTTGATCAGGAAGTTCCTGTTACAGTTCAGGACGTAGAGCCAGGGCCGCAATGGCGGGATCTGGTCGGACCACGGACGATAATGGTCAAAGATGACCTTTCTACCGAACAGCGTCGCGGTCCAGGCGATCCAGAGGTTGCGTGTGTATATCAGGTCGGCTTGCCAATACTCCCGATGCATTGGCAAGGTGAGGCCGCAGAACAGGTGACGTAGTATGGCCGGACGGATCGGTACCTGGGCGCGCAGGATCGACATTCCGGCCAAGCGACGAATCGCGTCGATGTTGGCATTCCGCGGCAGAGGTACGTGCAGCCAAGTTTCTGCGACCAGGGATGACAAGCATCTAGCGGTGTTGACGAAGACCTCTGCGTCCGCCTCCGGGCTGGGAAGCGGGTTCTCGAAGGTGAAGAGGATCTTCAGAAAGGAACGTGACAGGGTCAACTTGATCTCGCTGACCTCATGCGGAGGTTCATTAACCCGGGACGGTTCCACTGAATAGCCGAGCTGTCCTGCTGGAGGTCTGCTTCGCCAAATCCACCCCTACTTTCTGGAGGGCGCAGCCTCGAGATCAAGCTGGTCGGGAACATCGGGGCGATGATCCGGCTGGACTAGGCTGGCCAGGGCAGAACGCCGATCAGCAGGCAAAACTCTGAAGGTCTGCCCGCTGGTCCGTCTTTGTTCATGCATCGGTCAAGTTTGGTTGCGGGGACAGGATTTGAACCTGTGACCTTCAGGTTATGAGCCTG
>CAXTVX010000018.1:0-48616 GCA_964247755.1 uncultured Acetobacteraceae bacterium
ATGGTCATGGCGGCATTCAGCTGATGGCGTCGATGAGGGAGGTGAACATGGTCTGGACTGCGGTGACGACCTTGGCGTTGGCCTCGTAGGCGTTCTGCAGCGACACGATCGAGGCCATCTGGTCGTCGACCGACACGCCGGAGACGGAGGCGACCTGGGTGGTCAGCGCGGTTTGGATCGCCGTCTCGTCGCTCAGGCTGCTGCTCGCCTGGCTGATCGTCGAGGCTTGGGAGCTGACGACGGTGGAAGCGAGGGAGGCGAGATCGGTCGAACCAGAATAGGGCGCCGTGAGCGTTCCATCCGCTCCGAGCCCGGTCGTCACTGCCGCCGGCTGCGTTACGCCGTCCTGGACGTCAGTTCCCAGTGCGTAGTCGAGCACACGATCGATCAACGTGGTGTCGCCCGTACCCCTGGCCGTGTTGACGGTAAAGCCGGATGCGCCGGTCGTGCTGCCTGCGACATCGTGACTTCCGTCCCGGATGATGCTCGGGTCAGCCGTCACGGCCGGGTTGACCTGGATCACGTTGGAGAAGCCGAGCTGTCCGGCGGGCGAGGCCTGGGTGGCGCTGGAGCCTGGCAGGTTGCCGCTGCCATCGGTGAAAAGCGTCAATCCCTGCGCATCGAAGCGGGACGCAATGGTCTGGGAAAAGGAATCCAGTTCGGCCTGCATGGTCGGCAGCACCTGGTCCCGAAGCCCAATATTGGCGCCGAGGGTGCCGCCGGTGAGGCTGGTGGTGACGTCGCGGCCGTTCAAGGTGATCGCCGGGATCGAGCCGGGATAGGCGTCCGAAACGCCTACGGTTGCGTTTGCGGTGGAAAGCGGCCCGGACGACGCGTGCGTCGGCAGGGACAGACCGTTCGCCGTGGTGACCAGCATGTCGCCGGCAGAGGTTGGGGTGAACTGCACGGACAGCACGTTCGACAGGGACGTCATTGCGGCAGATCGCTGATCCTCCAGGTCGGCCGTGCTGATGCCGGTTATGCGGCCCTGCTGGATCTGGTTCGACAGCGAGCCGATCAAGGCTAGGCTGGAGTTGACGGTGCCGACCTCGTCGACAATGGATTCCTGCGCCGCCTGCCTCGCAGTCTGGTAGCTCCCGGCCGTGGTCTGGATGGTCGACGCCAGGGTGCCTGCGGCGGTCACGACGGCCTGCTGGCTGGCGGAGCTGCTCGGGTCGGCGTCCAGAGTGATCAGGCTCGACTGGAGGTTACCTACCTGGTCCGGGATCGTGTCGCTGCTGCCGGAGTCCGAGCTGGTCGAGCCCTGGAGCACGGAGATGGTGGCCAGCCCGTCGCTGGTCGCGGTCAGGCCGGAGACGGTGGCGTTCTGGCCGTAGAGGCTGTTCTCGAGTGCCGTGTTGATCGTCCGCGTGGTCAGCCCGACCACGACGCCGCTTGCCTGCCCATCCGCGGTTCGGGACGAGACCGACGACTGCTCCACCGCATAGCCGGCGGTGTTGGCGTTGGCCACGTTCTGCGACGCGACGGCCATCTCCGCCTGGAGGGCGGTGAGGCCGCTGTTCGCGATGGACAGGGATGCGTCGAGTCCCATCTGGATCTCCTGGTCGCGGCAGCGTCGATCCTTCTCGCAACCCAATTATGATGAACGTCAATTCTTAACGAGCGGTGAATCCTTCACTGCTTCATCGCCAGGACGGTCTGAAGCATCTCGTTTGCTGTGGTCACCACCTTGGCGTTGGCGCCATAGGCGTTCTGTGCGGTGATCAGCTTGGTAAGGTCGGAGTCGAGATTGGTGGTGGAGCTCTCGACCGAGGAGGTTTCGAGGTTGCCGGCACCATTGGCGCCCGCAAGGTTGTTCGTGGCCGCTCCCGATGCAGACGTCGCGGTGTAGGCCTCGCCGTCTTGCGACGTCAGGCCGTTCGCGTCCGCAAAGGTCGCCAGCGGCACCTTGCCGACCAGCTGCGTCTTGTTGTTGTCGAACGTGGCCATGATGCTGCCGTCCGACGTCATGGTGATTCCGGTGTAGTTGCCACTGGTCACGCTGTCGGTGCTGATGGTCGCGCTGGAGCCGGCGCCGCTGGCATCGGTGGCCATCGTGGTGCCGGACGACGAGCCAATGGTCCCGAGGTCGACGGTCATCGTCTGCGAGGTGCCATCAAGGGTGGTCGGAATGCTGAAGCTGGCCGTCGAGTCGGTGGTGGTGTTCGCAGCACCGTAGGTCGCAGGCGTCGATCCGACATTCGTCTGCTGGGCGACGGACGCGATCTGCCCAGACGCGTTGAACGTCACCTGGGCACTCGCGCTGGGAGTGCTCGCACCGTCGACGTTGGCCGAAACGTTCCAGGCGCCGCTGGCCTGCGAGTAGGACCAGTTGAAGTCCACGGTGTGCGCTGCGCCGGACGCGTCGTAGATTGTCTGGCTCTGGCTGGTGGGCGTGGTCGAACCAGCGGCCGGCGTGGCACTTGCGGCAGCGGTGGTGGCTCCGGGCAGGCTGGCTGCGTAGGTGATGGTACCGGTCTCGCTGGGCCTGAAGGCAACATCGGCGACGTTGATCGTCTGCAACGAGCTGGTGTTGAGGTTCCCGCTGGAGTCGACCATGTAGCCCTTCAGGTACTCGTTGGACGAGTTCACGAGGTAGCCCGTACTGTTCTCGGTGAAGTCGCCGTTCCGAGTATAGTAGTCGTTAGGCTGGAAGCTTTGCACCGAGCTCGTGGACGCTCCGTTGGCTTCCGATACGTTGAAGAAGCCGTTGCCGGAGATCGCGAGGGCAAGCGCGTTGCTGCTCGACGTGATCGTGCCTTGTGCACTGTTCTCCGAGGCCGTCGAGGCGACCACGGTTCCCGAGATCTGCGACGCTGTTGAATTCAGGACGTAGTCGGAGAAGTTTGTATCCGTCGCCTTGTAGCCGACAGTCTGACTGTTGGCGATGTTGTTGCTGATGTCGGTGAAGGCCTGGGACTGAGCCGCCAGGCCGCTGACCGCCGTATCGAGTGCACCGAAGATCGACATGCCTGCTCTCCTGCCGGAACACGCCGGATGCGTGTCCGACCACGATCAGCAGGAAGCATGCCACTCGATCATCCGCACTTCCGTTGGCGAATATGCCGGGATCGGATACCTTATTGATGCCGGGCGGCAGATTATGCCGGGCAGCTCCTGCCTGCGGCGCCTGACAGCGGCCGATACCTCCACTGTAACACTGGCCAGACAGCTGGCCCATACCTTGCAGAGTGGGTCGCAGGAGGGTGTCCGATGTCGACGACGACCATGTCTGCAAGCGCGGCTGTCGCATGTCCAGTCGGGACGCAGACGGGAGCTGCTATCCGAACCGTCGCGGCCTTGCCTGACAGTTCGTTCTCGTCGCAAGTCGCGGCGATCTGGAACCAGTCATCATCCCCATCCGGCGCAGCAGGGTCTGCTTCTTCAGCAAGCCTTAAGGATCGACCACTAGTGTCCTCGGCGTCGGCATCACACCTGCCGGGACACGGGGAAACGGACGTCGCGTCCAAGCGAGAGGAGACGCAGGCAGGAAGGCCTGCATCGATGAGCCAGACCATGCAGCCGGCTTCCGGCCAAAATGCGCACCAATCCATAGATACAGAAAGCGGCGGAGCACCGGCGGCGGAGAACGGGACAGCGGATGGAGCCGGTTCGGCCGATCTTTCCATCGAGGACGGGTCGATGGCGGGTGTCTTGCAGCCGGACGTACGGAATGCAGCCGTTGCGCCTGCCAGGTCAACGCACAGGTCCGCGCAGGCGACAGGCGCTCGACCGGATGATGGGACCACCGCTCCTGCTTCGCCACCGCTGACGCCTGTCGGAGCCGACGTATCGGCTGCCCATCCTTCCGACCCGATCAGGCAGTCATCACCGGGTGTCCGGCCGGCTGATGGATCCGTCACGATGTCGAAGGACAGCCGTTCAGCGGACGATCCGGGGCTGCCGGGCTCAACCGATGCCAGCCAGAAGGGCGTTGTCCTGGATCAGCACTCCACCCACGGCGAAACAGGCATGGCAGCGGGATCCCAGCCAGCCGAACATCACGGCTCCGGATCTGCAAGCGACGTTCCTATCCAGGCCAGCGCGGTTGACGTGTCCTCCGCCAACAGCGTGTCGGCATCGCCTCTCCTGTCGGCCGTGGAATCGATGGCACTCGGGACCGCTCTGGTCGACCCGTCGCCGCTGGTGGCTGCCGGCACGTCCGCCACGATGGGGCAGGCGCCGGCGCCCGCTGCTGCGACACTGCTGGATGCGAGCGGCGCACCGGCACAGGTGGGCGCATCCCTGTTGACCCTGGCTTCCGGCACGGACGGATCGAGCCAGATGGCGCTGTCGCTGCATCCGAAGGATCTGGGCGGCGTCCACATCCAGCTCGCCCGCGATGCCGACGGCGCCGTTCGGGTCGTCGTTGCGGCAACCGAGCCGGCCACCTTGCGCAGCCTGATCGCCGACCAGGCTCATCTGCACGCGGCGCTGGATGCCGCTGCCGTGCCGAGCGCCGACCGGCACGTGAGCTTCGAACTGGCGCCGGCCGCCGCCTCGCCTGACGGCGGCGCTACCGCCGATCGTCAGCAGGGCAGTTCCGGATCGCCCGACGGACGGGCTGCGATGGACATGTCCGGCCAGGACAGCGGCCGGCGTTCCGGAGAAGGCCGGCCGGATCGTCCAGCCGGACAGGACACGGCAGCCACATCGGGCGGCGGGTTTGACCGGCCGTCGCCATTCTCGTCCACGACGACGCTCCTGCTGCGCCACGGCAGCATCAACATCACCGCCTGATCAGCAGAGGCACGCCATGAGCACGACCATCTCGTCTTCCACGGATCTCCTGTCGGCTGCGGAGGCGGCGGCCAAGAAGGCCAACACCGCCAATGCGGCGAGCAGCGCGTCAGGCGCCAGCAGCAGCACGAGCAGCGACGCGCTGTCCTCCCTGACCAGCAACTACAACCAGTTCCTGACCCTGCTGACGACGCAGCTGCAGAACCAGGATCCGACCAGCCCGATGACGTCCGACACCTTCACCAGCGAGCTTGCGCAGTTCGCCGGCGTCGAGCAACAGATCCAGACCAACACCAACCTGACCCAGCTGCTGTCGCTGAACCAGGATAACGAGGTCAGCCAAGGCACCTCGCTGGTCGGACGGCAGGCCGTGGCGTCCTCGAGCCAGCTTCCGTTGCAGAACGGCTCGGCCGAGCTCCAGATCAGCCCCACGAGCGCGGAGACCGTCGGGATCGCCATCACCAATTCTGCCGGCAGCGTCGTCAAGACGCAGACCCTGTCGCTTCCGGCCGGCACAACGAACTGGACGTGGAACGGCCAGGACGACTCCGGCAACACCTTGTCGGATGGCAGCTACAGTGCAGCCGTGGTGACGCAGGACAGCAGCGGCAACACCACCACGGTGCCTTTCAGCGTCGTCGGCACGATCACCGGCGTGTCGAAGGACGCGTCCAGCGGCGTGGACGTCGACATGGGAACCAGCACCATCGACATGAGCAACGTCACCTCCCTGCTCAGCTCCGGCACGACCGGCAGCAGCACGGCCAGCGCCTCGACCGCATCCTGAGCAGCCCGCCCGGATGCTCCGCCCGGCAGAAACTGCCGGGCGGTTAAGGTTCGGGTAAGGGTAGCGGTGGCATCCTGCGCTGGTCGGCAACAGGCCGGCTTCCCGGGATGACGCCATGATCTGGAACCTGCCCTTCGCCCCGATCGAGACGGCGCCATGAAGCCCCTGCTGGACGGGCTGAAGGCGCTTGGAACCGCCCGCCTGGCGGCCATGGGAGCGGTCGCAGTCGGCATCCTGGCCATGCTCGCAGTGCTGGTGTCGCAAGGCGGCAGCCATCCCCAGATGTCGCTGCTTTATGGCGACCTGGACCTGCGTGAGGCCGGACAGATGGCGGAGCAGCTCGAGAAGGCGCACATCGCGCACGAGCTCGGGCGGCAGGACGACCGGCTGCTGGTGCCGGCGGACCAAGTGGCTGCCGCACGCCTGCTGCTGGCAAAGAACGGCCTGCCGTCGGGCGGCTCGGTCGGCTACGAGATCTTCGACCGCGGCGACAACCTAACCGCCACGCAGTTCGAGCAGACGATCAATCAGACCCGGGCGCTGGAGGGCGAGCTGTCCCGCTCGATCCGGTTGATCAGTGGCGTCCGGGCGGCGCGAGTGCACCTGGTGCTGCCGCATCGCGAGCCGTTCGCCTCCGAGCAGGTCGCGGCCCAGGCGAGCGTGCTGCTCTCAATGGCTGGTGCCGCCAGAATGGATCCGGAAGGGGTGCAGGCGGTCCTGAACCTGGTGGCCGCGGCCGTGCCCGGACTAAAGCCGCAGAACATCGCCATCATCGACAACCGCGGCAACGTGCTGGCTCGCGCCGGCAACCCGGTCGACGGTGGATCGGTGCAGAGCGTGGACGAGTTGCGCCAGGCGACCGAGCTGCGCCTGGCGCGCGCGGTCGAGGAGATGCTGGAGCCTTCGCTTGGAGCGGAACACGTGCGCGCCGAGGCGGCGGTGACGATGAACATCGACCAGGTGCGCGAAACCCAGGAAACCTTTGATCCCAACCAGCAGGTCCTGCGCAGCCAGCAGACCGTGTCCGACAAGAACCGCAGCAGCGACGGCCAGACCAACACCTCGGTGCAGAACAACCTGCCGAACGCCAACGCGGGTCAGGCCAGTTCGGGCAGCCAGGACGACCGGCAGGAGGAAACCAACAACTACGAGATCGGCAAGACGGTACGCACGCTGATCCAGGACCAGCCTCGTCTGGCGCGGATCAGCCTGGCCGTCATGGTGGACGGCATGACCGTCGCCAACGCCAGCGGCAAGACCAGCTGGCAGCCGCGCAGTAAGGACGAGCTGGACCGGATCGCCACCCTGGTGAAGAGCGCGATCGGCTTCGACGAGAAGCGCGGCGATACCGTCAGCGTGGTGTCCATGCCGTTTGCCGTGCACGACCTGCCGGACGCGCCGGCACCCACCGGCCTGTTCGGGCTGCATCTGGACCGGGACGACGTGGTCCATATTGGCCAGAACCTCCTGCTCGGTGTGTTCATGCTGCTGGCGCTGGTCTTCGTCGTCCGGCCGATGGTCGGTCGCCTGACCGATCCTCCTGCTGCCGCCCTGCCCGGCACGGCCGTCGCAGCCCTTGAGGCTGGCACCGCCATGCGTCCGGCTCTCGCCGGGCCAGCCGGAGCCGCAGCCGCCAATGTTCCTGCCCTGATCGAGGACGAGAGCATGATCAGTCTCGCCAACATCGACGGACGGCTGCGCGCCGCCTCCATCCGGCAGATCGTCGATCTGGTCGGCCGCCATCCCGAGGAAAGCCTGACCATCGTCCGCGGATGGCTGGCCAAGGAGACCAGCTCGTGAGCACCCAGCAGCTTCCCGGCGCGCAGCGCGCAGCCATCCTGATGCTGGCACTGGGCGAGGAGCAGTGCGCCCAGCTGTTCGCGATGATGCACGAGGAGGAGATCAAGGAGATCTCGCTCGCGATGTCCCAGCTCGGCAGCATTTCGGCCGATGTCGTCGAGACGCTGTGTGCCGAGTTCTCCAGCGGCATCAGCTCCGCCGGCATGCTGGTCGGCAGCTTCGACAGCACCGAGCGGCTGCTGCAGAAGTCGCTGTCGCGGGAGCGGGCCGCCCAGATCATGGAGGAGATCCGCGGTCCGGCCGGTCGCACCATGTGGGACAAGCTGGGCAACGTGAACGAGGCGGTGCTCGCGAACTACCTGAAGAACGAATATCCGCAGACCGTCGCCGTGGTGCTCGGCAAGGTCCGGCCCGGACATGCCGCCCGCGTCCTGAGCCTGCTTCCGGACAGCTTCGCGATGGAAGTCATCATGCGCATGCTGCGCATGGAGAGCGTGCAGAAGGACGTGCTGGATAGCGTCGAGAAGACCCTGCGTTCGGAGTTCATGTCCAACCTCGCCCGCAGCACGCGTCGCGACAGCCACGAGCTGATCGCCGAGATCTTCAACAACCTCGACCGCCAGGTGGAAGGCCGGTTCATGTCCGCGCTCGAGGAGCGCAACCGGGACGCAGCGGAGCGGGTCAAATCGCTCATGTTTACGTTTGACGACCTCGCCCGGCTTACCCCGGATGCGGTGCAGAAGCTGATGCGCTCGGTCGAGAAGGACAAGCTGCCGATCGCGCTCAAGGGCGCGTCGGAGGAGATCCGCACGCTGTTCCTGAGCACCCTATCCGAGCGCGCGGGAAAGCTGCTTCGCGAGGACATCGCGTCACTGGGACCGGTCCGGCTGCGCGATGTCGACGAGGCCCAGTCCCAGATCCTCCTGACCGCCAAGGAGCTGGCGACCCAGGGCGAGATCGAGCTGAACGAGCGCCAGGACGAGGAGATGGTGGCCTGACATGATGCGCAGCCATTCCCTGTCCGGCGTCCTCTACGCAGAGGATTTCGACGCACCTGAGCCGATGTCGGCACCACCGGCCGCACCGCCGATGCCGGCCGAGCCGGTCGTGATCGAGCCGACCTTCAGCCTCATCGACCTGCAACGCGCCACTGAGCGCGCCAGGCAGGAGGAACGCATGGCCGCACGGCAGCAGGCGGAACAGGACGCGGCCGTGCTGCGGACCCAGGCGCTGGTCCAGCTCGCCGATGCCGTGGCGCAGTCGCGGTCGGAAGCGACCCGGATCGTTGCCGAGGCTGCCGAGGCCACCGCGCAGACCCTTCTCGCCACGGTTGCGGCGCTGCTGCCCGCCGTTTCGGCGGCACACGGCCAAGCCGAGGCGGCGGCACTTCTGCGCCTGCTGCTGCCGGCGATGGCCAACGAGCCGCGCCTGACAGTGCGAGCGCACCCGGCGCTGCTCGCCGGCCTTCGGCAGGAAACAAGGACCCTTCTGGAAGCCGGCAACACCGTTGTAGAGTGGACCGCTTCCGAAACGATGCTGCCGGGTGACATCGTGGTGCGCTGGCAGGATGGCTCCATGATCAGGGACACGAACGCGCTGTGCGCCGAAGTGCAGGCGCTGCTCGTACCCGAAATGAGAACGAACGCACGTCAGGAGACCGTTTGATGCCGACTGAGATCGATCTGGCCGAGCTCGCAGAAGCTCCGGTTGCCCACGAGACCGGAGCGCCACGCACTGCGCAGGACCTGGAAGCGGTATACGACATCCCGGTCACGGTCAGCGCGGTGCTGGGCAAGTCCACCATGCAGGTCAGCCAGCTGCTGAAGCTGGGCCGCGGCGCCGTGGTCGAGCTGGACCGCAAGCTCGGCGAGGCGATCGACATCTACGTCAACAACCGCCTGATCGCGCGCGGCGAGGTGGTGATGGTGGACGACAACCGGCTCGGGATCACCATGACGGAGATCATCAAGTCCGAGCGCGGATTCTGATCATGCGCGTCCTGATCATCGGCTCGATGGGCGGAGAGCTCGGCAAGGCGGCGCAGATCGCGGCCTCGCGCGGAGCCCATCTCGATCAGGCCGACAACGTTCCCGCCGGCCTCGCCCGGCTGCGTCGCGATGCCCGCTGCAACCTGGTGCTGTGCGAGCTCGGCCTGCCGATCGCAGCCCTGGTCCAAGGGCTGGCCCGGGAACGGATCACCCTGCCGGTGATCGCCTGCGGGCTGGAAGACGATCCGGACGCTGCCGTTCGCGCAGTACGCGACGGTGCGCAGGATTTCCTTCCCCTGCCACCCGATCCCGAACTCATCGCGGCGATGCTGGAGGCAGCGTCGGGCGAAAGCCACGCCCTGATCGCCCGCGATCCGATCATGCTGTCGGCCATCCGCAGTGCCGAGCAGGTGGCACGGTCCGAGGCCTCGGTGCTCATCACCGGCGAGTCCGGCACCGGCAAGGAGATCGTGGCACGGCACATCCACCGCCGCTCGCGCCGGGCCGAGGGGCCCTTCATCGCCCTGAACTGCGCCGCGATCCCGGAGCACCTGCTGGAGTCTGAGCTGTTCGGCCACGAGAGGGGCGCCTTCAGCGGCGCCATCGCCCGGCGCATCGGCCGCTTCGAGTCCGCCGAAGGCGGCACGCTGCTGCTCGACGAGATCAGCGAAATGGACGTCCGGCTGCAGGCCAAGCTGCTGCGCGCCATCCAGGAACGCGAGATAGACCGGCTCGGCGGCCAGACCCCGGTCCGCGTCAACGTGCGCATCCTGGCCACCAGCAACCGCGACCTGCGCGCCGAAGCCGCCGCCGGCCGGTTCCGCGAAGACCTGTACTTCCGGCTGAACGTGGTCGGCCTCGAGATCCCGCCGCTGCGCCATCGGCCAGGCGACATCGCCGCCCTGGCCGCGCACTACGTCCGCCATTATGCGCAGGCGAACGGGATCGAGCCGCCGTCGCTGTCGGACGCGTCGCTCAACCGGCTGACCCAGCATGGCTGGCGCGGCAACGTGCGCGAGCTCGAGAACCTGATGCACCGTGCCGTCCTGGTGACCGCGGGATCAGTGATCGAGCCGAGCGACCTCGGCTTCACGCCGATCCAGCCTGGTCCAGGCCAGGCCGATTCGGCGGGCACGGCAGGGACCGACAGTGATTCCGGACGCGGCATATCCGGGCTGGTCGGCCGGCGCATGGAGGAGGTCGAGCAGGCCCTGATCCTGGAAACGCTGTCCAGCACGGCAGGCAACCGCACCCACGCTGCGACCATCCTCGGCATCTCCATCCGCGCCCTGCGCAACAAGCTGCGCGACTACGCCAGCCAGGGCGTGCCGGTGCCGCCGCCCATGGCCGGCGTGGCGGCCTGACGCATGACTGACGCTCTTGCCGCCGCCGAAACCGCCAAGGGCGGCTTCGCCATGCCGAAGCTGAGCCTGCCGGGCGGACGCTGGCGCAGCTACATGCCCGGCACCGATGTCGGCTTGGCGCTGGCGGTGGTGGCGCTGCTGTCGGTGCTGATCCTTCCCCTGCCGACGATGATACTTGATCTCGGCCTGGCCCTGTCGGTGACCGCCTCGGTGCTGGTGCTGATGGTGGCGCTGTTTCTCAAGCGCCCGCTCGATTTTACCAGTTTCCCGACCCTGCTCCTGCTGACCACGCTGCTCCGGCTGGCGCTAGAGGTGGCGACCACGCGTCTGATTCTGAGCCACGGCAACGAGGGACCCCTGGCCGCCGGCCACGTCGTGGCCGCGTTCGGCGGCTTTCTGATGGGTGGCGACGTGGTGATCGGCCTGATCCTGTTCACCATCCTGCTGGTGGTGAACTTCATGGTCATCACCAAGGGCTCCGGACGCATTGCCGAGGTCGCGGCACGGTTCAGTCTCGACGCCATGCCCGGCAAGCAGATGGCGATTGATGCCGAGTTGTCCGCCGGCGCCATCACCGACAAGGTGGCCCGCGTGCGCCGTCGCGAGCTCGAGGAGGAAAGCGGCTTCTACGGCGCGATGGATGGTGCGGCGAAGTTCGTGCGCGGCGACGCGATCGCCTCCCTGCTCATCACCGTCATCAACATCATCGGCGGCCTCGCGATCGGGCTCGGCCGTCACGGCATGGCGTTCAGCGATGCCGCCGCGACCTTCACCACCCTGACCGTCGGCGACGGGTTGGTGTCCCAGATCCCGGCGCTGCTGGTTTCCACGGCGTCCGGCATCGTCGTGACCAAGGGCGGCACCGAAGGGGCTGCCGACGTGGCCCTGGTGCGCCAGCTCGGCGGCAACCCGAAGCCGATGGCGATGGCGGCCGGTGCGGCGGCGGTGCTGGCGCTGATGCCAGGTCTACCCGCGCTGCCGTTCCTGGCGCTCGGCGGCCTGGCCGGCGCTGCGGCCTGGATGCGGCACCGGACCCCGATCCGGGTGGAGTCCCAGGATGAGGCAGCCACGGTGGTCTCCACCGCGCCGGCGGAGCCACCGATCGCCGAGGCGATGCGGATCGACATGATCCGCCTCGAGCTCGGCTATGGCCTGCTGCCCCTGGCCGGTGGCGACCAGCCGAAGCTGACCGAGCAGATCAAGGCGCTCCGTCGCACGATCGCCAGCGAGATGGGCTTCGTGCTGCCGCCGGTGCGCATCCAGGACAACATGCAGCTCGGGTCGGACGGCTACTCGATCCGGATCAAGGAGATCGAGGCCGGCAAGGGCGAGCTCCGGCCGACCCGGTTCCTGGTGATGGACCCGCGCGGTGGCGTGCCGGACCTGCCGGGCGAGAAGACCACCGAGCCGGCCTTCGGCCTGGCTGCGCTGTGGATCGACGCGGCGCAGCGCGAGGAGGCGATGTTCCGGGGCTGCACCGTGGTCGACCCGGTCAGCGTGCTGACCACGCACCTCACCGAGACGGTGCGCGAAACCATGGCCGAGCTGCTGTCCTACTCCGAGACGCAGAAGCTGCTCGACGAGCTGCCGCGCGAGCAGCAGAAGCTGGTCGCCGACCTGATCCCGTCGCAGATCTCGATGGGGGCGGTACAACGCGTGCTCCAGGCCCTGCTGTCGGAGCGGATCTCGATCCGCGACCTGCCCACCATCCTCGAGGGTATCCAGGAGGCCTGTGGCGCCGGTATGCGGGCGATCCCCCTGGTCGTCGCCCACGTGCGGACCAGGCTGGCGCGCCAGATCAGCGACGCGCTGGTCGGCCATGCCGGCTACATCCCGCTGATCCCGCTTTCGCCGCAGTGGGAGGAGGCGTTCCTGGAAAGCCTGGTCGGCCCGCCGGAGGATCGCCAGCTCGCCATGGCGCCGACCCGGCTGAACGAGTTCATCGGACGGCTGCGCACCGCCCTCGACGCCGCCGCCGCAACCGGCGAGTCGCCTGTCATCCTCACCAGCAGCGGCATCCGTGCCCCGGTTCGCGCCATTGTCGAGCGTCTGCGCCCGGCGACCCCGGTGCTGGCGCAGTCCGAGATCTTCCCGCGCGCGCGCATCCGCACGATCGGCAACGTATGACCATCCTGCCTCGACCGGGCGTTCCTGACGGAGGACAAGCGGGTGCGGATTAGGATCTTCCGCGCTGCCAGCCTGGCCGAGGCCATGGCGCAGGTGCGTGACGAGCTCGGCCTCGACGCGCTGATCCTGGGGACCGAAACCCGGACCGGGCTGGTCGAGGTGACGGCGGCACTGGACACGGAGGACGAACCCGAACCGGCAGCCCGGTTCGATCCGCTTCCCGGTCTTGCGCTGCCGGATCTGTCGGCCGCCCTGCTCCCCGTGCCACAGGCATCGAAGCCGCTGCTCCGGCACAACCTGCCACCCTTCCTGCTTTCGGCGCTGGGGGATGGACCGCTGGAGGCTGCCTGCAGCCGGCTGTTCCGGTTCAGCCGGCTGCCGCTCGATGCGGATGGCGCACCGCTTCTGCTGACCGGCCCACCTGGCAGCGGCAAGACCCTGACCGTCGCCAAGCTGGCCACCAGGCTGGTGATGGAGGGGCACCGCCCGTTGGTCGTCACCGCCGACGAGCAGCGCGCCGGCGCCATCGAGCAGCTTGCCGCCTTCACCCGGCTGCTTGGACTGACCTTGATCGCTGCCGGGCGGCCGGAGATGCTTGCCCGCGCGCTCGGCCGACGCGAGCCGCTGTCCCCGGTGCTGATCGACGCGCCAGGGCTTGATCTGCTGGACCCGGCACAGGACGCGCTGCAAGCCGAACTGATTGCCGCGTCCGGTGCCTGCGTGGCCCTGGTCCTGCCCGCGGGCCTGGATCCGGCCGAGGCGGAGGACGTTGCGGACGCGCACGCCCGGCACGGGGTGCAGCTCCTGGTGCCGACACGCCTCGACCGTGCGGCCCGGCTTGGTGGCGTGCTCGCCGCCTGCCACAGCGGCGGCCTCGCCCTGACCGAGGCCGGCACCAGCACCGACGTGGCAGACGGCTTGGCGCGGCTCACCCCGGTCACGCTCGCTGCCCGGCTCACCGCGGCGGGTCCATCGCGCGGGCAAGCCTCCGCTCCATCGTTCCAGCCGCCGCCACCGCTTCACGAACAGATCGAGACCGGAACCCAGCCTGCCGCAAAGCGGCACGCCGCCCTGTCCCTGCATATCGCAGCCCAGGCAGGCGTCCACCGCCTCCCTTCCAGGAAGACGAACCCATGACCGCCACGCTGCAGTTGCCGGCATCCGTTTCGATACGCAGCGATGGAACCGCCCTTCGAAGTGGGCAGGGTGCTCGTCTGGTCGCGATCGGGTCGGGCAAGGGTGGTGTCGGCAAGACCTGGCTGTCGATCACCCTCGCCCAAGGCCTGGCGCTGCGGGGACGCAAGGTGCTCCTGGTTGACGGAGACTTGGGCCTGGCCAACGTCGACATCCAGCTCGGGCTCACCCCGCGGCACGATCTGGCTGCCGTGCTGTCCGGGCGGCGCAGCCTGTCCGAGGTGATCATCCGCCACGCGACACAGGAATTGCCAACCGCCGCGTTCGACATCCTCCCAGGTCGGTCCGGAGCATCGTCGATGGCAACGCTGGAAATCGAGGTGCTGGACCGGCTGCTGCAGGCAATCCGGCGGCTCGGCAGCTACGACACGGTCCTGCTTGATCTGGGTGCCGGGATCGACCCAACCATGCGCTTCATGGCGGCTTCCGCCGACACGCTGCTGGTCGTCTCGACCGACGAGCCGACCGCGCTGGCAGACGCCTACGCGGTGCTGAAGCTCCAGGCACGCGATCGTACCGCGCGGAACGGGAGCAGCTCGGGCAGCCCGGCCGAGGCGAACGCGGACGTGCGCCTGGTCATCAACCAGTCGAGCAGCCTGGCGAGCGGTCGACGCACCTATGACGTGCTGGCCCGGGCCTGCAGCACCTTCCTCGGGCAGACGCCAAGCCTGGCCGGCATCATCCGCCGCGACGGCCGGGTGGGCGACGCCATCCGGCGGCAGACGACGCTGCTGACGCGTCATCCGAATGCGCCTGCGGCAGAGGATGTCGGGCGCATCGTGGACAACCTCATCGGCTGAGGTGGCCTCGACCCCTGCCCGCCGAGCAGTCTACGTCGAGCCTGGTTGCCGCAACATGACAAGCGTGCAACTCGTATGCCCGGAGTGCGTCCATCCTGCATGATGGCCAGTTCGAACAGTCATGACAGGAGGGATCCAGGCCCAGGCACGTCGCTGTTCGACACGTGGCTGCAGACACGCCTGCAACGCCTGTATGACGAGGCGCTGGACGAAGCTGTTCCGGATGATCTGCTTCAACTTCTTCCCGAATCGGAAAAACGCTCCGACCATTGAAGTCGCCGCAATCATGTGGCGGACAAATCGGAAAGGGGCCTTATGCGCGTCAGCGTAATCCAGATGTGTCCAGGCACCGACAAGGCGGAGAACATCACGCAGGCGGAGTTGCTGATCGACGCCTGTGTCGCAGCGGACGCTCCGGACCTGGTGGTGCTGCCGGAAATATGGACCTGCCTTGGTGGAGACAAGGACAGCAAATTCTCGGCCGCCGAGGTGGCTCCACGTCCGGGATCTGACGCCGAAGGCGGCCCGGCGATTCGGTTCTTGCGCGACATCGCCCGCCGCCACAGCATTCACGTTCATGGTGGATCGATCGGTGAGCACGATGGGGACAAGCTGCTCAACACGAGCCTCCTGTTCGCACCGGATGGCAGCCTGATTGGACGCTACAGCAAGATACATTTGTTCGACATCACGACGCCGAGCGGTGTCGGCTATCGTGAGAGCGACATCTATCGACCTGGTGACACTGTCGTATCGGTCGATCTGGACAGTCGATCCGGCCGGATCCGTGTCGGTCTGGCGATTTGCTACGATGTCCGGTTTGGCGAGCTGTTCCACCGGCTGCGGCGCGAGGGGACGGAATTGATAATACTGCCAGCGGCCTTCACCGCCGAAACTGGCGCAGCCCATTGGGAAACCCTGATCCGTGCTCGTGCCATCGAGACGCAATGTTGGCTCGCCGCAGCTGCGACGACCGGGCAGCACAGGGATGCGCATGGCCAGACCCGACTGACCTACGGCCATTCGATGATCGTGGATCCTTGGGGTACCGTGGTGGCGCAGGCTTCCGTTGGCCAGGGTTGGACCACCAGCCGGATCGACCGCACTGCAACTGCCCGGGTTCGCGCCGACATGCCGATCATGGAACATCGGCGGTTGCCGTGAGCCGGCCCGCACCTGATGCCGGACAATGGGCACCCGTCGTCCCGCCGACCCGCCTCGCTTTTGTCGGGGCCAGGAACGACTCGGCCCAGCAGAACCTTCAGCGCTTCGTGTCCCGATATGGCAACCTGCCGATCGCGGAAGCGGAGGTAGTGGTCTGTTTCGGCGGTGACGGTTTCATGTTGGAAACGCTGCATGCCGTTCTGCTCGACGGAACTCCTGTTTACGGGATCAACTGTGGATCGGTTGGGTTCCTGATGAACCCGCTGGTCGAGGATGACCTGCCGGAACATCTTATGCGCACCCAGGCAGCGGTGTTGCACCCCTTGCGCATGCATGCGGTAACACGGGCGGGACTGGTGGAGGAGGCACTCGCGCTCAACGACGTGTTCCTGTTCAGGCAGACGCGCCAGGCGGCGAAGATCCAGGTCATGGTCGATGGTCGGGTTCGGCTGCCGGAGCTGGTCTGCGACGGCATCCTCGTTTCCACGCCGGCGGGATCAACCGCCTACAACCTGTCGGCTCATGGGCCGATCGTTCCTCTTTCGGCCGACCTGCTGCCGCTCACGCCGATCAGCGCGTTCCGGCCAAGGCGATGGCGCGGCGCCTTGTTGCCGAGTTCGGCAGACGTGGAGTTCAAGATCCTGGAAGGCGACAAACGTCCGGTGGCAGCGGTGGCCGACTTCACCGAGGTTCGCGACGTGGTGTCGGTCGCCGTCAGCGAGGATCGAAGCATCGGGACCACTGTCCTGTTCGATCCTGATCAAAGTCTTTCGGAACGCATCATCGTCGAGCAGTTCACGGTCTAGGCACAAAACCCCCGAGCCGGCTGGCGCGGCGGGATCAACGCCGCCGCACCATTCCGAACGCGGCTGTACATCTTCACTCGACCAATGCCCGCCTGATCGGGATCTGCCCTGATGTTCATTGAAATTCTTAAGTCCGAAGGGCCTCAGATTTCGGACGCCAGAGCATTTTCCGTTCACTTGGCTTCACTTCAAATGCTCCAGCTTACTGTTTGACGAGCCTCTTCACCCGATCAGGTCATCCACCTGATCGGGATTTGCTTTAGGCTGCGGACAGCATGGTCGTGGACCGCGACGGAGCCGGAAGCGGAACCGGGGCCGAGACCGGTGCCACATCATCACGGAGCATGTAGCCACGACCCCAGATGGTGCCGATCAGGTTGCCGGCGCCAGCCAGCTGAAGCTTCTTGCGGAGCTTGCAGATGAACACGTCGATGATCTTCATCTCGGGCTCGTCCATGCCGCCGTAGAGGTGGTTGAGGAAAGCATCCTTCGTCAGGACGATGCCCTTGCGCAGCACCAGCAGCTCTAGGATGGAGTATTCCTTGCCCGTAAGGTGCACCGCCTGCTCGTCCACGGTGACCTCCCGGCTGTCCAGGTTGAGACGGAGGTTGGCGACCTGCAGCACCGGTGCGGCATATCCCTTACTGCGACGCAGGATCGCCTGAATGCGGGCGACCAGCTCGATCTGGTCGAACGGCTTGCTTACGACGTCGTCGGCGCCGGCCGCAAAGGCGCGGATGCGGACCGAGGCCTGCGTGCTGGCAGACAGCGCCAGGGCGGGAACCGGGTGGCGTGCGTGGCGCATGCGACGCACCAGTTCGCTGCCCTCCATGTCGGGCAGCTCGAGGTCAAGAACCGCCAGGTCGTAATCGTAGTGACGGAGCATCTCGAGCGCTTCCTCACCCATGTCCGTGTGGTCGACCATGAAGCCGGCGTTTTGCAGGATGCGGGTCAGGCCCTGCGCGGCTGTGACGTCACCTTCAACGAGAAGAACCCTCATGACCACTACTCCAGGTTTTGCTGACGCATGTTTACTACCTATGCGTGTTTTCCCCAAGCGTTAAATGGTCGTTTATCGAAATAAATCCGGTCGTGCACGTCTCCTTAATGATTGCGTGCTGATATCCCCCTGCTCCGTCGCCTTTTGACGACAGGCATGGCTGTGGAAGCGGACTGGCATGACCAATCTTGCGCAACGTCTCAGAAATGTACGCGATGGCCTCGGTGCCGTTCCGCCTGCGCGCATCTGCGGGCGCGTCGCGGGCATCTCCGGACTGGCCGTGGAACTCGCCGGTCTGGAGAATCACGTCGCGATCGGAGATCGGATTGACCTGCAGCCGCGCGGAGGCCAGGTGATCCCGGCGGAGATCGTGGGCTTCCGGGGCGGTCGTGCCAACGCAATGGTTTATGGCGCGCTGGACGGTCTTGGTCCGGGCAGCGTCGCGTCGTTCGGCTTCGGCAGCGACAGCGCTGGACGGAACGGCACCCTCGCCGTGTCAGACCAATGGCTCGGCCGCGTGATCGATCCGCTCGGCCGGCCGATGGACGGCAAGGGACCGCTGCCGCTTGGCAGGATGCCCCGTCCCCTGCGGGCCGCCCCGCCGGATGCCACGAGCCGTGCTCGCCTCGGACCGCGTCTCGATCTCGGCGTGCGGGTCCTGAACGCATTCACCACCTGCCGCACCGGCCAGCGGCTCGGCCTGTTCGCCGGTTCCGGGGTCGGCAAGTCGACGCTGCTGTCCATGCTGGCCCGACACACCGACTGCGACGTCGCGGTCATCTCCCTGGTCGGGGAGCGCGGACGAGAGGTGCGCGAGTTCCTGGAAGACGACCTCGGGGAGACCGGGCTGGCGCGGTCGGTGGTGGTGGTCGCGACCTCGGACACGCCGCCGCTGATGCGCCGCGAGGCAGCCTATGCCGCCATGGCGGTGGCCGAACACTTTCGCGATGAAGGGAAGTCCGTCCTGTTGCTGATGGACAGCGTGACCCGATTCTGCCTGGCACTGCGCGAGATCGGCTTGTCGGCCGGGGAGCCGCCAGCCACCCGGGGCTATCCGCCGAGCGTGTTCGCCGAGCTGCCCCGCCTGCTGGAACGGGCAGGTCCGGGCCCGCTGCTGCCCGACCGTCCGGCGGGCCAGATCACGGCCCTGTTCACCGTGCTCGTGGAAGGCGACGACCACAACGAACCGGTTGCGGACGCAGTACGCGGCATCCTCGACGGCCATGTGATCATGGACCGCCGGATCGGCGAGACCGGTCGCTATCCTGCCGTCGACGTCCTGCGCTCGCTGTCGCGTTCGGTTCCCGGCTGCAACGATCCGGACCAGAACGCCCTGACCCGCCGCGCGCGATCGCTGCTTGCCCTCCATGCCGACATGGCCGACATGGTTCGGCTCGGCGCCTACAAGGCCGGCAGCGACCCGGCGGTGGACGAGGCGGTCGCGCTGGTGCCGCGGATCGAGGCCATGCTTCGGCAGGGTCGCGAAGAGCACACCTCCATCGAAGGCAGCTTCGCGGCCTTGGCCGAAGCAATGGCACGAGGCATCCGATGAAGCGCGATCCGCTCGGCACGATGCTGCGGATCCGCCAGTCCACGCTGGACGAGGCACAGAAGGCCGTCGCCGAAGCCTACCGTGTGGAGCGTGATGCCTTCAATCGCGCTGAAGCGGCGGCGGCAGCCCTGGAACAGGAGATGCAGGCGGCGATGAGCCTGGCTGGGGGCGATGAGGCGGTGGAAACGTTCGCCCGTTGGCTGCCGGTAGGGCGAAGGGCGCTCAAGCAGGCACATGAGGCGCAGCGAGACGCCACAGCGATGCTGGACCAGGCAAGGGCGGTCCTGGCCCTCGCCCGGTCGGGCGTCAGGACAGTCGAGTCGCTGATCGAGCAGCGTCGTGCGGAACGCCAGCTGGAGGACAATCGCCGGGATCAGCGCGCGCTGGACGAAGTTGGAAGCCGGAGGCCAGACCGGAACAAGTGAGTTCCGGTCCGAACCTACGAACCAGACCTAGGCGGCCTGTCTTGGCGCCGTCAACGACGACGGCCGCTTACGAGTTTGCGTATGGCACTCCAGGCTGTCCGACCAGCGAAGCGGCCGGCTGGACCGGCAACGGCGCCAGTGACTGCCGTCATGGCCAGGGTGCTCCGCAACTCGGAGATCGACCGGTCGCGGGTGATTCGTGCCTCGACCTCGATCGGGTCTGGCAGCCTCCCACGCCCAAGCAGCACAAGGACGACAGCCACGAGAACGTCGAAACCGAGCACGATGACGGATGCCCAGACCTTGCCGGTGTTCCACGGGCCGTCGCAGAGCGTCCAGAGAACGACATGAAGGGCGACAAGCGCGAAGAAGCCGAACAGGCCGGCAACCACCAAAAAGACAGCCTGCCGGCCAATCCGCAATGCCTGCCGGCGCAGACGCAGAGCCTCCGCGGTTGCGGCGATCCTCGCGAGGTCGACGGCCTTCATGCGCAGGTCCTCACCGTGCGATCCGACCGATCAGGTATCCCACGGCGGCGGCAATGCCGATGGCGATGATCGGCTGGTCACGAACCTGCGCTGATACCGTCTCAACCTGAGACGTGGTCAGGTCACGTGCAGTGTTGACCGCAGTCTCGGCCTTGCCGGCTGCACCTGCCAGCGCCGGCGTGACCCGCTCGTTGAGCAGCTGCTCCACCTGGGCACGCAGACTCTGGATCTGATCCTGCGTATCGCTCGCCACATCCTTCGCCTTGTCGGTAACCGTCTTGGAGAAACTCATGGCCGCACCCCATCCCACCAGGGCTGACGAACGTCGCCTGGACGGCCAAGTTGCATCGCGCGAATGAGCCGGGTTGGAAACGGAACCGTTGCACGCTTGTCGCTGGTCCGGTTGCAGGCCAGCGATCCGGTCCGTCCAAGCGGGATCCTGCAAGCGGTGTCGCTGGACCTGTCGGCTGGGCGATGCCTGGCTCTGCTGGGCGACCGGCAGGCCGGCGGCTCGCTGCTCCTGGACGTGGTTGCAGGCCATCAGCGAGGCAAGAGCGGGCAGGTGCTGGTCGACGGCCTCGCCATCGGCGACCAGCCTCCCGCCAGACGATGGTTCGGCATGGTGTCCGGGCGCGACCCGCTGTTCCCCCATCTGAGCGTGAGCGACAACGTGTCGTTTCCGTTGCGGGCACAAGGGGTGGCGGCGGGGGAGCGGCAGCGTCGGGTCGGCGAGGCGTTAGCGCTGCTCGGGCTCGAGGCGTCGGCGCAACAGCGACCCCAGGCGCTTGACGATGCCGCCCGCATCCGCACCGCTCTCGCTCGTGCCCTGGTGTTCGACCCGAAGCTGATCCTGCTGGACGACCCGTTCGCGGTCCTGGACCCTGCACCGCGCCAGCTGCTGCAGCGGACGCTGCGCCGGCTGGTCCGCGCGCGCGGCCTGACCGTCCTGCTGGCTACTGCCGACCGGGACGAGGCGCTGCTGCTCGGCGACGAGATCGGCGTTCTCGAGGCCGGCCGCCTGCATCAGGTCGGCACCGCCCAGGTCCTGCTCGACCAGCCGGCTGACCCGGTGGTGGCCTACCGGCTGGGTGACGCCAACCTGCTGACGGGGCGGATCGTACGGCTGGACGACGAGGTCGCGTCGGTGCGATTGAGTTGCGGGCACGAGATGGAAGCGGAAGCGGACGCAGCCCTGGAGGAAGGAATGCTCTGCGTGCTGTGCGTCCGCCCTGACCGGATCGCGACCGCCTTCGTACGGGGGCCGGATCTCGAAACCGGCAGCAACACGGTGCCGGCGACGCTGCTGGACGCGGTGCATCTCGTCGACCACCTTCGGCTGCGTTTCCGGTTGGCCGACGGGAGTGAGCTGCTGGTCAGGCGGCCACCGGCAGCACTGGCGGCGGAACTGCGTCCGGATCGGGCGGCGCTGCTGGCATGGCAGCCGCATCATGCGCGGGTGTTCGCAGCGCTCCCGTAGCGGCAGGACCGGCAACTGTTCCAGCGTCGCGGAACATGCTCTAGGTTGACCTCCTCATCCTTCTGTCGGCCTTTGGCGCGACCACCACGACGAGCCGGTCGCCATCGCCAAGCCCGTTCAGCCACGGACCACCGCATCCCTGCCGCAGGACGCGGACCTGTGCACGGGTCATGTCCGGGCTCGGCGCTGGACCGCCTTGTGCGGCGGGCTGTGGTGCTTCCTGGCCCCGGCAGCGCTCGGCGCCGGGGACCGGACGAAGGAGCCGCCGGCCAGGCCGCTCGTGGTCGCGACCCTGGGCGGGCCGGTTCAGGACGCGATGGCGCAGGCGTTCTTCTCGCCGTTCACCACGCAGACCAGGATCGCCATCCATGCCGTCACCTGGAGCGGGCTCCTGGCCACACTGCAGGACCGGGTACGAACCGGGGTCGCGCCGGACCAGTCGCTGGTACTGATGGACAACGCGTCGGTGCTGGTTGCCTGCCGGCAGGGGCTGCTGCTGCCGATCGATCCCACGGTGGTGCCGGGCCTGATCCGGAACGGCCATGAGCGGCTGGACGGGGACGCCGTCAGCCGATGCGGAGCAGGCGCATTCCGGATGAACCTGGCGCTGGCCTGGGACAGGAACCGGATCGACAGCGTGCCCAACTGGTCGGACTTCTGGGACGTGGCGCGCCGACCTGGCAAGCGTGGCCTGTTCCGCAATCCGCGCGGCACGATGGAGATCGCCCTTCTGGCCGACGGCGTGGCACCGCGCGATGTGTATCGCGTTCTCGGCAGCGATGCCGGGCAGGATCGCGCCTTCCGCAAGCTCGACCAGCTCAAGCCGTATGTAGTCTGGTGGGAGACGCCGGACCAGGCGGTCCACGTCATCCAGTCTGGCGACGTGCTGATGACCCTGTCCCCGAACGATGCGGTCGCGGCCGCCAATCTGACTGGCCATCGCAACTTCGACATCCAGTGGCAGCAGAGCATCAGCACGATCCTGAGCTGGGCTATCCCAGGCCGTCCTGCGGCGATCGGCAGCAACCCGGACCAGGCAGATGACCGGGCGGCGCGTGGACGACAGCTGCTCGGCTTCATGATCGACCCGGCGCGCCAGGCCGACTTCGCCGGCCGCTATCCGAGCGTCAGCCTGCTGCAGGACGCGCTGCCGCCGGATCAGGCGCTGCCGGCCGATAGTCCGGCCACGGCGGAGCACCGGCACGACGCACTGCGCGAGGACGACGCGTTCTGGGCAACGCATCTCGATCCGATCAAGGCACGCTTCGACGCCTGGATCGGCAAGTGAGCCCTTGCAGGCTGCCATGAGCGGCTGGGCCCTTCTCGCGTGCACCGCTGCCGCTTGCCTGCTGACATCGCTCCTGCTGGGCGTCGCGGCCACCTGGGTGGTGGCGTCGCTGCACCGCGGGTGGCGACGGGCAGCGTGGCAGCTGGCGCTGGTCCTGCTGGTTCCCGGCATCGTCCTGGCCGTCCGCCCGGAAAGACTGCCTGTCGCGCACGGTCCCGGTACCGGCGCCATACCGCTGATCCTTGGCGTCCTGCCCCTGCTGATGCTGCCGGTGCTGTCCAGGCTGGCCGGGATGCTGGACGGCCAAGTCAGGGCCGCATCCGGCCTCGGCGCCGGGCGGATCGCGATCCTGCGTCTGGTGTGGCTGCCGCAGCTGGGACCGCCCGGGCTGCTGGGCATGCTGCTGAGCGGGCTGCTCGACTTCGTGGCGCTGGCGCTTCGTCGTTGGGGTGCCTAACGACGCGTCGTTCTTCCTTATCTTCGCACGAGACCGTAACCTGCTTCCCATGCGTTCGCCGGCACCGTTCTGGAAGACCAAGACCCTCGAGCAGATGACCGCTGCGGAGTGGGAGTCGCTGTGCGACGGCTGCGGCCGCTGCTGCCTGCACAAGCTGCGGACCGAGGACACGGACGAGATCCTCTATACCAACGTCGCCTGCCGGCTGCTCGACACCGACAGCTGCGCCTGCTCCGACTACCAACGCCGCCGCCGCAAGGTGCCGGACTGCGTGCAGTTGACCCCTGCCGCCCTGGCGGAGATCGATTGGCTGCCGCCATCCTGCGGCTATCGGCGGATCGCCGAGGGACGCGGCCTCGCCTGGTGGCATCCGCTGGTATCAGGACAAGCCGGCAGCGTGCACGCGGCCGGGATCTCTGTGCAGGGCCGCGCGATCAGCGAGCGCGTGGCCGGACCGCTTGAGCATCACGTCGTCGACTGGCCGGGACGTACGCCGCGCCAGGCGCGTTCCGCTCCAGGACGGGATCCCGTGATCCGACGCCGCACGGCAGCCGAAGCCGACGTGCCCGCGGGACCGGTGGATCGATGACATCGGGCTCGTTCCAAAGGCCGCTCCGCCCATCGCCTGGGCGGGATCGCAGTGCCCCGCTGTCCGGGCGGTCGGAGCTGCTGCACCTTCCTGGAGGGGACATGCCGGTGCGCTGGCGCCGCTGCACCCGGGCACGCCGGGTCTCGTTGCGGATCGATCCTCGCGCCGGCGCGGTGGTGGTGACGCTGCCAACCCGGGCCGCCCGTGCTGCCGGCCTGGCACTGCTGCATGCCCATGCCGATTGGGCCGCAGGCCGGCTTGCCGCGCTGCCGGACGTGGTCCGGCTCGACGACGGGGCAGTGGTGCTGGTCGACGGCCGTTCCCGTGTCATACGCCACCGACCGGAGGCACGACGCGGCGTCTGGCTGGAAGCGGACGAGATCCGGGTCAGCGGCGAGCAGGCTTTCCTACCCAGGCGGGTGACCGATTTCCTTCGCGCCGAGGCCCGCCTGCGCTTGTCGCGCCTGGTGACGCAGATCGCGGTCCACGATGCGGCCGGATCCGACCTGCTGCCGGCCCGCCTGAGCATCAAGGACACCGCGACGCGCTGGGGCAGCTGTTCATCCGACCGGGCGGTGATGTTCAGCTGGCGCCTGGTGATGGCGCCGCCCGAAGTCCAGCACTACGTGGTCGCGCACGAACTCGCTCATCTGCGCCACCTCGATCATGGCAAGGCGTTCTGGTGCCTGGTCGAGCGGCTGACGCCGCACCGCACCCAGGCCGAAGCCTGGCTGAAGCAGAACGGCCCTACCCTGCTGCGAACCGGCTGATCGACGCACCGGCACCAGAGTTTGCCTTGCGCACCGGATCCGGTTGACGCATGACCGGGTCGATGCTCCGGCTGCCCGCCTGGCGGAATGGTAGACGCAGCGGACTTAAAATCCGCAGTCCATAGGGCGTGCCGGTTCGAGTCCGGCGGCGGGCACCATAGACCAATAAGTTAGGTGTGATCTTCTCCCTTGATCGGGACGGCGGGAAATCAGTGGACCCGCTGGAACAAGATTGATCCGCGGGTCTCTTTATACCAAGGGCGGCGGCCTTTGCTCGGACGGGATTTGCAAACCGTTGCTGACGTGACTCACCGGTCTTCCTGGTCGGAGATTGGAATGGCGATCGAGCGGACGGAGCTGGATGCGTCAGGCGGCAGCGCAGTCCCGTGACGCGATGCGGCGCATGCTGGCTTTGGCGCTGGTGCTGGATGGGCACGCCTGGACCGAGGCTGCCACGCTCTGCGGCATGGACAGGCAGACACTGCGAGACTGGGATCAACGCCATGCGTTGATCACTGCGACGGGCTCGGTCGCGCCGGGCTGTCCAGCGGGATCCCGATTGGCCCCGAGCCGCGCCTGAAGCCCGAACAGGAAGCCGAGGTAGCGGTGACGGTACGCGCCAGTTCGATTGGGCCGAGCATGGTGTCGTGCGCTGGCGCCGTGTCAGCCACGATGCCGACGTCCAGGAGGCGCATGAAAACTTCGCCGATCTGGTCGCCGCCTCGATCCCCAAGCATGCCCGCGGCAAGCCGATCAAGCTCTGGTGGTAGGAATTGGGCGCAGGATCAGCCTGTTGCCGCTGCCGCCCTACAGCCCGTAGCCTTGGTCCGCTTCGCGGCTCAAGCCGCAGGAAAACATCTGGCAGCATCTTCGCCAGAACTACCTCTCCAGCCGCGTCTTCGACACGTATGACGCCATCATCGATGCGTGCTGCATGCCTGGAACAGCCTCACAGCGCAGCCAGAACGCATCACCTCGATCGCCGCACGCGACCGGGCTCAACCGGTCAGAGCCTGACGCCGTTGGTATAAGTCGATCCGAGCAACCGCGCGATCGGTCCCGAGCCCTGGCCGGGTCCGCTTTTCGCGGTCTCGGTGGTCGACAATCCCAGGACGAACTGGGCAAGGCCGTAGAAGGCAAGGATGCCACGGGAAGCGGGCGGCTGTCGCCGCATCGCCAACCCAGCACCGAACAACAGGAGACCCTCGGTCATGTCGAACCTCAGATGCCCGCGCACGCCGAACAGGCTGATCAGGCCACCCTCAAAGTCCGTTGACAGGAAGGCACAGACTGGAACCACGGTTGCTACCGCGGCTACGCGACGCGCTGGGCCGGGCAATCCGCCCACAAGCGCAAGGCTGCCCAGCGAGACCGCCGCCACGTAGTCGATCCATCCGTGCAGCCTGGTCGAGATCGCCATGATGAACTCCGCGAAGTCGTGACGGGATCCAACGGATCCATGGCGGCAGGGATGCGCCAAGCTCGATAATGTTCGTGATTCCGATGCTACTTTCACGCTCATGTGGCCCGCATCGCGGCGGCGTAGCCATTCTGCTCTGGATCAGTCAGCGCCGTTTGGCACAAAGTCATGGATCGCTGCATCCTGTTCCGCATTGACGTCACGACCGAAACGTCATCAACGGTCAGGTCACCAGCCATGCCTCCAGTCGCGGCTGGCCGACAGTCGCCACGACCAAGGAACGCCCACCTCAGCCGATATCGGTCTCAACCCGGCAGCCCGCACTGCTTCTTGAGCACTCTCGTAGAGTCGCCAATCCGCTATTGCCCGGCCGTCCACTTTGGTCCTGGCACCCACCCGCGCAGCACCTCCCAGGTCCCGGCTCCGGACATCAGGACCGGCAGCAGAAGGATGGCGCAAAACCGCGCGGCCGCCGATCTGGATAAAGGCGGCTTCACCATGGGGTCTCCACCGGCCCGTGCTCGACACGCCGCTCGGCCTGTCACCCGCCTGAACAGCGTCCTCGAGCTGTATGTGACAAGCAGCGCCGCCGGCGTCCATCATCCTGCCGGAACGTCTCGCCGCGGACGGGTCCCGCCTTGGCCGACCAAACGTCATGGACGCGCGCCACAGCCGGTCGTGACGAGCCTCGGCAACAGCTGCGCGGCGAGAACTCGGCCCTGGGAGTCAGCACTGCGCTGGCGGTTCGCCGCGCAGGTGCCGAGGAGGTGTTCATGCCGCGCGCACCGCATGTCATGCGCCGGCCTGCCACCGAGGTGTGGCTAGGCGGCGACGGTGCCATGCGGTCACAATCGTTGAGCCGCAGCCGCACGCGTTGAACCCGGACCTTCGAGACGATGCGACATCCCGCCTCCATCCAACCGCCACATTCGGAGCGCCCTCCTGCAACAGGAAGCATCGGCTCGCGGGAGAGAACGTCATGATGAAGCGGCACACGAACAGGATCCTGAGCGCGCTTGCGCTCACGCTGGTGGCAACCACGCTGGCCGGATGCGGATGTGGCCCATTCGGCCTCAGCTGGTGCCACCGGCACGGCGGCTATTACGATCGGGGCCCAGGCGGCTGGCGCTGACACGACAGCAAGCGTCTTCGATACCACCGCCGCCAGGAGAACCGGCCGAGCGCTGAAACGTGGCCCGCCGCGGGAACCACCGGCCGGCCTGTTCCGCTTCCGGCTCGTTGGCTGCATCAATCGAGTTCAAGGAGACCCGACATGGATGTGCAGACGATCGACCAGCAATACCAGCAGCTCCAGGGACAGTCCCAGCAGACGGCCCAGGCGCTGCAACTGCTCGGCGGCAAGCTGCAGGCGGCCGCCCAGGGCGGTGACCAGCAGGCACGGGAATGGCTTCTCGACCTACGGGAACTGGCGCTCGCCTTCCGCTCCGAGCAGGACCAGGTGTCCAACCTATTGCAGGCACTGCACGGCTTTGTCGCCAACCAGGCGCAGATGCAGAGCCAGATGGCTCCGCCGCCACCGCAGCAGCAGGGATGGGGACAAGCCGCCTACCAGCAGTCACAGCCCGGCTATGCGCCGCAGCAGCAGCAAGGCGGCGGCATGCTGGGCGGCTTCCTCAACTCCGGGTTCGGTCGTGCGATCGAGATGGGCGCCGGCTTCGGGATCGGCGACGACCTGATCAACAAGATCTTCTAGGCCCGGCGCGGGATGGCGGAGCAGGATCCGCCATCCCCGACCTCAGCCCGACCGCGGTTGCATCAGCACCCGGACATGCGCCGCCGCCGACAGCGCCAGGGCGTCGAGATCGTAACCGCCTTCGAGCACCGAAACGAGGCGGCCGCGGCAGTGCCGGTGGGCGATGTCGAGCAGGGCTCCGGTAAGCCAGGCGAAATCATCGGCTTCGAGTTCCAGCTGGGCCAGCGGGTCGGCGCGGTGGGCGTCGAACCCGGCCGAAACGAGCAGAAGCTCTGGAGCGAACCGGTCCAGCGCCGGCAGGATAACGTCGCGCCAGCCCTGTCGGAACCCGGCCGATCCGGTGCCGGGCGACAGCGGCAGGTTGACCACGTTGCGGTCGACCCCGGTTTCGGACGCAGCGCCCGTTCCCGGGTAGCAGGGAGACTGGTGGCTGCTGGCAAAGAACATCTGCGGATCGTCCTGCAGCATCGCCTGCGTGCCGTTGCCGTGGTGCACATCGAAATCGACAACCGCGATCCGGCACACATCCCACCGTGCGCGGGCGTGCAGGGCCGCGATGGCGACACTGCCGAACAGGCAGAAGCCCATTGCCTGTGCGGGCTCCGCGTGGTGCCCCGGCGGCCGTACCGCCACGAAGGCGCTCCCGGCCTGTCCGGCCATGACCAGATCAACGGCCGCACAGGCGCCGCCGGCCGCACGACGTGCGGCTTCTGCGCTGCCGCCACTCATAACGGTGTCGGCGTCCAGGCGCACGATGTCGCCGGGCAACGGTTCGATCGCCAGCACCTGCGCGATGTAGTCGGCAGGATGCGCCAGCGCCAGTTGCTCGGAGCTTGCCTGCGGCGCCTCCTCGCGACGCAGGCCGGCGAAGTCCGGGTGATCCAGGGCGGCCAGCACCGCCCGCAGGCGGTCGGAACATTCGGGATGTCCGGCTCCCGGCTCGTGCGCCAGACAGGCAGGATGGGTGAAAAGGGCGACCGTCATGCAGACAAGGATGGAACGATGCCCAGCCGCCAGCAAGGCGACAGCGCCGCGCCCCGTCTTCAGGCGTCTGTCTTCAGGCGTCTGTCTTCAGGCGTCTGTCTTCAGGCGCCGAAGCGTCGGCCGGCGCCTCCGCCCGGAGGCCATCCCGCGATCAGCCGACGCGTCATCAGCAGGGATGCAGCGAGGTTCAGCAGCAAGGCCAGGAACCAGTGCGCGCCCTGCAGCGAGCGTCCCCACCCGCGCGGAGCGCCGACCAGGAACAGGAACACGAGCGTCACCACGACCGCCGTCCCCATCGCCGGCAGGCGCCGCCGCCGCGCCACGACGCACAAGGCGATGAACACGCCATAGGCAGCGATGGCAAAGCCGCGGATCATCTCCCGCATGGGATCGCCCACCTGCGCCAGCGCGAGCGTGGTGCTGTCCACCAGCCGGTCCAGCGCCAGGCCCAGCTCCGTTCCGAGCGCACCGGGCCCGATCACCGTCAACAGCACCGCCGCCAGCAAGCCGCCTACCCAGATCAGGCCGATCGTGTTCCTGCTCATGACCGGTTCCCTCCGCCTCAGCCGATCAGGAACCATAGCCGGAACAGCAGGGTCTCGAGCATGGTCCGACGGATCAGGCTGCGAACCCGGTGCATCGCCCACAACCTTGCCAGCGGGCCACCGGACAACGCGCCTTCCAGGATGCGCAAGTCACGCGCCGCCTCGGCGGACAAGGCCGGGCCACTGGCGAGCAGTCCCGCGACGTGGCGACGGAACAGCTGCATGAACGCGTCCGGACCCCGGCGCAGCGCCATCGCCCCGCGGCGGAGCGTCGAGTGCGGGGCGCCGACGGCGTTCGCGGCGTGCTGGCGGTACAGCACCACCGGCACCGGATCGGCGATCAGCCGCCCGCCCGCGGCGCTGATCAGCAGGTAGGACCACCAGTCATGCAGGGTGCCATCCGGTGGTTCGCTCGCCGCCACCAGCGCGACCGCGGCCTGGTTCAGCATCACGGTGCAGCCGGTGGCGACGTTCTGCGTGAGCGCGGCCGGAAAGCCGGCCGGGTGCCCGGATTGTGGCGACAAGCCGAGCGGCGACAGGTCCTCGTCGACCAGGCGCTGGCGGGCACAGTAGAGCGCCGGCTGGTCGGCCGGAACCACCTGCAGCGCCGCAACCCCGCGCGCCAGCTTCTCCGGCAGCCAGACGTCGTCCTGGTCGGCGAAGGCAACGACGTGGCCAGGTGGTACCTGGCGCAGCAAGGCCAGGAACGAGCCGGTGATCCCGAGGTGGCCCTCCGGTGTGGTCACCGCGATGCAGCGTTCCTCACCCAGCTCGTCCTTGAACGCGGCGACCAGGGCACTCGTCTCGTCGCTTGACCCGTCGTCGCGCCAGAACAGGATCCAGCGGCCATAGGTTTGTTCCGCGAGCGACTGCAGCTGTGGCCGCAGGTGCCGGGCTCCGTCGAACGTCGAGAGCAGCACCGCGACCGGCAGCAGCTCGGCGACCTCGATGCCCTTCCGATGCGCGCCGCCACGGCCGGATGTCGCCGGAGCATCGGCCACGGCATCGTGGCCAGGGGCGGTGCGCCAGGCAGGCGCATCAAAGTGGACGGTCAGGATGTGGGTGGCGCCAGAAGCTCGTCCACCGCGCGGGTCAGGCTTCCCCGCCAGGGTGGCAGGCGAACGCCGAACACGCGTTCCAGCTTGTCGCAGTCGAGCCGGGAGTCCGCAGGACGACGTGCCGGGGTCGGCCAGTCGACGGTCCGGATCGCGACCACATCGGGCATGGCACGACCGTGCGCCTGGGCCACCTCGAGCGCTGCAACTGCAAGCCCATGCCAGCTGGTCTCGCCGGCGCCGGCGGCGTGGAAGATCCCGGCATAGGAGTCCTGCCAACCACCTTGCTCGATCCGGGCCATGATCGACAGGATGGCCACCGCCAGATCGTCCGACGCCGTCGGCGCGCCGCGCTGGTCGCCTACCACCCGGAGCGTGGAGTTCTTCTCGCCGGCATTGATCATGGTGCGGACGAAGTTCTTCCCGGTCGCAGAGTACACCCAGGAGGTGCGCAGCACGATCGTGCGCGGGTTGGCTGCAAGCGCCGCCCGTTCACCCTCGACCTTGGTGCGACCATAGACGCCGGTGGGCGAGACGGGATCGTCCTCGATGTAGGGCACACCCTTGTCGCCGTCGAACACGTAGTCGGTGGACACGTGCACGAACGGAATGCCGGCCTGCGCGCACAGGGCGGCAAGCAGCTCAGGCCCGTCGCGATTGGCGCGCGTGGCCGCCTCGACCGCGGTTTCGGCCGCATCCACCGCGGTCCAGGCGGCAGCGTTCACTACCGCGACCGGAGAGATCGCGGCGAACACCGTCCTGACCGTGTCCGGCTGGTCGAAGTCGAACCCCGGGCGGCCGACGCGGTGGATGCGCGGACCACCCAGGCGCACCAGCGAGGTCGCAAGCTGGCCGCTGCCGCCGGTGACCAGGATCGGCCCGCCGGGAGGAAGCGCCGTCATCGGTACTGGAACCATTCATGCGCCGCGGAGAAGTGCGGGGCCTGGGCGTCCTTTTCCGACAACAATGCCTCTTCCGTCTTGATCGGCCATTCGATGCCGATCTCCGGACAGTTCCAGATCACCGCCCGCTCGCTCGCCTTGTCCCACACGTCGGTGCACTTGTAGAGCACCTCCACGTCGTCGGTGAGGGTGCAGAAGCCGTGCAGGAAGCCCGGCGGTATCCAGAGCTGCGACCAGTTGTCGCCGGTCAGCTCGGCACCGACCCACTTGCCATAGGTCGGCGAGCCGGTTCGGGCATCCACCGCGACATCGAAGATCGCCCCCTTGGCGCAGCGCAGCAGCTTGCCCTGCTGATGGGGATCGAGCTGGCAATGCAGGCCGCGCACCACGCCCCGTTCCCGGGAGAAGGAATGGTTGTCCTGCAGGAACGGAAGGTCGATCCCGGCCTCCGCGGCAAGACGCGGGTGGTTGTAGGTTTCGGAGAAGAAGCCGCGGCTGTCGCTGAAGCGGGGCGGGGTGATCAGGATCACATCGGGGATGGCGAGCCGTTCGATCTTCACGAGTGCTCTCCTTCGATCAAACGGTTGGATGATGGACGGCTCAGGCGTGCACGCCGTCTGCGAGCTCGAGCAGCAGCCGTCCGAGCTCGGTCTTGGCCAGCTTGCGGGCCTGGCTGCGCAGCGAATGGGAGTCGATGAAGCCCATGCGGAATGCCACCTCCTCCGGACAGCCGACCAGCATGCCCTGGCGGGACTGGATGGTCTGCACGAAGGTTCCCGCCTGCATCAGGCTGTCGGGCATGCCGGCGTCGAGCCAGGCGCAGCCACGTCCCAGCCGATCGACATGCAGCGTGCCCTCCTCGAGGTAGAGCCGGTTCAGGTCGGTGATCTCCAGCTCGCCGCGCGGACTGGGCTTGATCCGCCTGGCCATCTCCAGCACCCGGTTGTCGTAGAAGTACAGCCCGGTGACGGCCCAGTTCGACTGCGGGTTCGCCGGCTTCTCGACCACTTCCAGGGCCCGCCCATTCTCGTCGAAGGACACGACGCCATAGCGTTCCGGATCACGCACCTGGTAGGCGAACACGGTGGCGCCCTCGGGGCGGGCGGACGCCGCGCGCAGGAGCACGCCGAGGTGGTCGGCGAAGATCAGGTTGTCGCCCAGCGCCAGCGCGCACGGGCTTCGGCCGAGCCAGTCATCGGCGATCAGGAACGCCTGGACGATGCCGTCCGGGCTCGGCTGCACCCGATAGGTGAAGCGCACCCCGAGGCGCGAGCCGTCGCCCAGCAGGCGCTCGAACTGCGGCAGGTCGGCCGGGGTCGAGATGATCATGATGTCGCGTATGCCGGCCAGCATCAGCGTGCTGAGCGGGTAGTAGATCATTGGCTTGTCATAGACCGGCAGCAGCTGCTTGCTGGCCGCGAGCGTGATCGGATGCAGCCGGGTGCCGGAGCCGCCTGCCAGCAGGATGCCCTTCATGCCGGTTTCTGCTCGGGTGGTCATGCCGCAGTCCCCAAACGCTGTCCGGTGTAGCGGCCCGACCGGATCGCCTCCCACCAGCCCTGGTGATCCAGATACCATTGCACGGTGCGCCGGATGCCGGTCTCGAAGTCGTGCTGTGCCGTCCAGCCGAGCGACTGCTCGGCATGGCTGGCATCGATCTCGTAGCGCCAGTCGTGGCCTGGCCGGTCGGACACATAGCGGATCAGCCGCTCGCGCGGCCCGGCCGGATCCGGGCGCAGCTCATCCAGGGTGCGGCAGATCGCCTGCACCACCTGGAGGTTGGAGCGCGGCTGGCGCGCCCCGATCGCGTAGGTCTCGCCGGGTTCACCGACCTCGACCGCCCGCACCAGGGCGCTCGCGTGATCCTCCACGAACAGCCAGTCGCGCACGTTCGACCCGTCGCCGTAGACCGGCAGCTCGCGGCCCTCGATGGCGTTGATCGTCACCAACGGGATCAGCTTCTCGGGGAAGTGCCAGAAGCCATAATTGTTGGTGGTGTTGGTAACGAAGGTCGGCAGTCCGTAGGTATGGTACCAGGCTCGTACCAGATGGTCGGAAGCCGCCTTGCTGGCGGAGTAGGGGCTGCGCGGATCGTACGGCGTGGTCTCGGTGAAGGGCGGATCGTCGACATCCAGGGCGCCGAATACCTCGTCGGTCGAGATGTGGTGGAAGCGGAACGCGGTCTTCGCCGTGCCCTCCAGGCCGGACCAGTAGCCGCGCGCCGCTTCCAGCAACGAGAAGGTGCCGACCACGTTGGTCTGAATGAACACCGCCGGCCCGTCGATCGAACGGTCGACATGGCTTTCGGCCGCCAGGTGCATCACCGCATCCGGTCGATGCTGGGCGAAGATCGCCTGCATCGCCGGGAGGTCGGCGATGTCCGTCTTCACCAGCGTGTGCCGCGGGTCCTCCAGCGCCTCCTCCAGCGCGTCCTCGGATGCAGCATAGGTCATCCTGTCGATATTCACGACCGAATGACTGGTGGTACGGATCAGGTGCCTGACCACCGCCGAGCCGATGAAGCCGCAACCGCCAGTGAGGAGAATCCGCATTCAAAGGTCCAATGCCGGGCGAAGTGGTGGTCGGTCGATTCCAGCTTGGCAGTGCGACGGTCGCCAGGCAACCACCACAACCTCAGGACGTGCGGACGAGGAGCTCTCCACAACCGGACACTTCGGCTGTTTCGCCTTGTCGGACACAGCGGTTATCGTGAGGCAAATCCCGACAAGCGGATGAAGAAAGGACAGAGGTGTTTGCCGAGAACCTGAACACCCGGCTTCTGGCTGCGCTCGAGCGTCCGGACCTGCGCGTGGTCGCCGACCGCCAGCGGATCGTGTTCGACGCCACCCTCGACAGCGCATTCCGGGCCGATCCGGAAGGACAGGTCGTGCTGGGCGCCGCCTGCCTTGGCGAGGAGCGAATCTGTGCGTTCCACATCCGCCATGCGCTCGAGCTGTCCATGCTTCTGGACGCCTCCGTTCGCCTCGCGGCGGAGGAAGAGGACGGAACAGCCGGCTTGGACCTGCCGATCCTGGCTGGCTTGTGCGCGGCCCGTACCGCCGCCCGGTTCTGGCTTCTGGATGCGGCACCGACCGATACGGAAGCACCGCCCGCCCCCGTCTCCTGGCTCGGTTCGATGGCCGGACCGGCCATCCCGGACGCCGGAACGCTGAGCGTGGTGTGGGCCAGGATCCGTCATCTGCAAGGCGCCACCTATCGGCTGCTCCGTGCCGAACGAACGGGCCAGGACGACAGCATCGTGCCGGACGGCGTGGTACGGGCACTATCCGCCTGCTGGGATCACCTCGGTCCGGCGGAAACGCTGATGGCCACCGGAGGCGATGCCAGGCTCGCGGTCGATCCACGAACCGGGCTCAACCATTATGGATGCAGCCACCGCCCCCGTCCCTGGGCGGTCACCTTCGCGTCATCGACCGCCTCGTCCTTGTCCGAACGGGGCTTTGCAGGTGCCGAGGCGGCACGCAAACGAGTGGCGATCGCGGCACTTGGCGGTCGGCTTCCCGAGGAGCTGGTCCGGGAGACCGAGCGGGTGCGGGACGCGATCGGCCGACATTATGGACTATCCGACCCGTCCGGCATCGTGCTGGCGGCTTCGGGCACCGACAGCGAGATGGCGGCCCTGGCCGTGTGTTGCCTGCCCGACACGCCGGGGATGCCGATCCGACGGCCGATCAGCAACGTGCTGCTGGCGCCCGAGGAAACCGGTGCGGGGGTGCCGCTGGCAGCGGCAGGACGACACTTCGCCTCCGACACCGCACGCGGCCGGCCGGTGGTCAAGGGTGGATGGATCAGGGGATTTCCCACCGACACACGGGTGTTGTCCGTTCCGATCCGCGACGGCGCCGGCCGCCTGCTGCCGCCTGCGGATGTCGATGCCGCCTGCATCGAGCTGGCCGAAGCCGAGAAGAACACAGGACGAACGGTGCTGCTTCACCGGCTCGACCTGTCCAAGACAGGCCTGCTGGCACCGGGCCTGGACTGCCTGGAGGTCCTGCAGGCGCGTCTCGGCGAGCGGCTGGAGGTGGTGGTCGATGCCTGCCAGACGCGTCTCGACCACCGCCGCGTGCAGGACTACATCGCCCGCAGCTGGATGGTGATGATCACCGGCTCGAAGTTCTTCACCGGACCACCGTTCTGCGGCGCGCTGTTGCTGCCCCCGCGCCTGGCAGCCCGCCTGCACGGACCGGGGCGATTGCCGGAAGGACTGGCCGACTATGGCGGCATCGCCGACTGGCCACCTGGTGCGACAACCGTTTTCGCCGACGGCTCGGTCAACCTGGGCATGGTGCTGCGCTGGCAGGCTGCGCTCGCGGAGATGGCCGCCTTCGCCCTGGTGCCCGAGCGGCTGGCGCTGCAGCGGACGACCGCCTTCATCGCCGGCGTGGAGGAGGCGATCGCAGCCAGCTCCCATGTCGCCGCGATCGAGGTGCCGGCGCCGGCGCGTCCGGCGCTGGGGCCTGCCGACGAGGCCTGCTGGGACCAGCTGCAGACCATACGCAGCTTCCTGGTGCTGGCACCCGGCCCGGATGGCGTGCGGCGGCCGCTGGATGTGGCACGGGCGCGGCTGGTCTACCGGTGGCTCAATGCCGACGTATCGCGGGCGCTGCCTGACACGGCGGACGATGCCGACCGTATGCTGGCGCGCCTGCTCTGCCATATCGGACAGCCGGCACCGGTGGCGGATGACCGGCTCGACGGCGCCATGGCAGGCGCGCTGCGCATCTCGGTGGGCGCCAGGCTCCTGTCCGGCGAGCCGTCGCATGAGGGGCTAGCGGCTCCGGCCCGGATGGCGCGCGAGATCGCTGATGTCCGCCGGATCCTGGACAAGATCGAGCTTCTGCTTCGCCATTGGCCGACGCTGACAGCACTCGATCCCGAGCCGCGCTTCGCGTCCGACGTGCCGTTGCCGCGTCGTGCGGATCCAGGCCTCAACATCTGACGCTGGTCCGGTCCTCCCATCCCCGCCAGCTCCGGATCGAGTTCCCATGACCCAGCACGCTGCCTTTCTCGACGCTCCTGCGCTGTTGCCAGGAATCACGCGCTTCTGGCTGATCCGGCATGCCCTTGTGGAACAGAACGCCCGGCTCAGGCTCTACGGCTCGCTCGACGTGCCGCTTTGCCCGGAAAGCCTGGTGTCCCAGGTGCCGATGTACGAGTCGCTGGCAGCCCGGCTGCCCCGCGAAGCCGTCTGGATCGTCACGCCTTTGTCGCGCACGCAGCTTACGGCACGCGCGATCCAGCGGGCCGGCTATCCGCAGATCGACTGGGAGATTGAACCGGCGCTGATCGAGCAGTCCATGGGCGACTATCACGGCCTTCGACACCACGAGCTGCCGGACCGGCTTTCATTGACGCCGCATCCTTTCTGGCCGATGGCCGCCGCCGAGGTGCCTCCTGGGGGAGAAAGCATGGAGCAGGTCTGCGTGCGGGTCGGCGAGGCGTTGGAGCGGCTTGCCGAGCAGCATGACGGACGCGATGTCATCGCCGTCAGCCACGGTGGGGCAATACGGGCGGCGGTGGCGCATGCGCTCGACGTCGACGCCGAGACCTCGCTCAGGTTGTCGGTGCAGAACCTGTCGCTGACAATCCTTGAGCGGCATGGTGACGTCTGGCGCGTGGTGACCCTGAACGAGCTTCCAGGCGCCTGAAAGCCTTGGAGCCGGCAGCTACCGCGCCATCAGAACCGGCAGCGTTGCCCGTCCGATCACATGACGAGTCACGCCGCCCAGGATCAGCTGGCGCAGCCGCGAATGCGAATAGGCGCCCATCGCCAGCAGGTCGGCACCGAACGTAGCGGCAGCGGCGAGCAGCCCGCCGCCGACCTCGCTGCCGATGGGATCGAAACGGGCAATGGTCGCCGCGATGCCGTGTCCCGCCAGATACGACACCAGTTCCGTCGCAGCTGGACCCCGCCGCTGATAGGCCTCGGAATGCAGCACCTGCACCGCATCGGCGCGATGCAGCCATTCCAGCGCGGCAAGCACCGCGGATGCGCTCTCGGCAGTGCCGTTCCAGGCGATGCAGATCCGCCGGCCGATGGCCTGCGGTGCCTGCTTCGGCGCGATGATCACCGGTCGGCCGCTATCGAACAGCACCGCATGCAGCGCTTCCGACGAGGAGATGGCTTCCTCGACGTCGGGATGAGGAACAACGATGAGGTCCGAAAGACGGGCGGCATGCGCCACCAGTTCGTGTTCCCGGCCGACCCTGGCCCGGAAGTCGACGCCCGGTAGCCGGCCAGCTCCGGAACCGGATGCCGGCAAGGAGTCGCGCAGTGCGACCGGGTCACCGGCGTTGGCGGCGGCGTCCTGCTCGAGGGCGGTCTCGAACAGGCTCCGGATGTCGAGCACGCGACGCCTAGCTTCCCGGTCGGCAGCGCTCATCATCTCCTCGACCATCGCTCCGGACAGACCCTCGCCGGCGAGTGGCGCCACCTCGCGACTGTCGGCGCCGATGTGCAGCACCTGGAGATGGGCCCTGAAGCGGCGAGCCAGGTGCAGGCCCAGCGCAAGCGCGGCGGCGTCGGTCGACGCGCCGTTCAACGGCAGCAGGATCGCAGCGGTGTCGCTCATTCGCGCAGTTCCCGGACGTCCTGGATCATGGATAGAGCCGCGTGGTCTGCCATTCCGTTCCGGACATACGACGATACACCATCCGGTCATGCAGCCGGTATGGCATGTCCTGCCAGAACTCGATCAGCTCCGGCAGCACACGGTAGCCGGACCAGTGCGCCGGGCGTGGCACCTCCTCGCCCGGGTAGCGCGCATCGGTATCGGCCAGCCGTCGTTCCAGCTCGCGACGACCCGACAGGGGACGCGACTGGTCAGACGCGATGGCGCCAAGGCGCGAGACCCTGGCGCGGCTGCGGAAATAGACATCTGCCTCGGCGTCGTCGACATCCTCGACCGGACCTTCCACGCGCACCTGGCGACGCAGGCTTTTCCAATGAAACAGGAGCCCAGCGCTGTGGCTGGCCTGGATCTGGCCAGCCTTGCGGCTCTCCTTGTTGGTGTAGAACACGAAGCCTCGCGGATCGACGTCCTTGAGCAGGACCATGCGCACCGACGGCCTGCCGTCGGGATCCGCCGTCGCCAGTGCCATCGCATTCGGATCGTTCGGCTCGTATCGGGTCGCCTCGTCCAGCCATTGCTGGAACAGGGCGATCGGGTCGGACACGACGTCCAGCGCCGCTTCCGGCATGACTGTCTCCCCATGACGCCAGCCGAGGCGGCGCGGCCGGATATGGGGTGCCATAGATCCCGCGTCATCGCCAAGGGCAGGCTTCTGCCGGACCTTGTCGCGCCTTGACTGGTATGCGACCACCAAGCTCATCGCCGCTGCCGGTATGGTGGAAGCTGCGCGTCCCATCCTTCCCCGACCATTCGAGATCGAGATCGCCATGACCGAGGGCAGCACGAACTCTCCTCCCCGCGGGACCCTGATGCAGGGCAAGCGCGGGTTGATCATGGGCGTGGCTAACAACCGCTCAATCGCCTGGGGCATCGCGTCGGCCTGCGCGGCGCAGGGGGCAGAGCTTGCCTTCACCTTCCAGGGCGAGGCGCTGGAGAAGCGGGTGCGGCCGCTGGCGCAAGGGATCGGCTCGAAGATCGTCCTGCCCTGCGACGTGTCGAACGATGCCGCGATGGACGAAACCTTCGCCCAGATCAAGGCCAGCTGGGGCGGACTCGACTTCCTGGTTCATGCGATCGGCTGGGCCGACAAGCAGTACCTGCGCGGCCGCTACGTCGACACGCCGCGCAGCGCATTCCTGCAGGCGATCGACATCTCCTGTTACTCCTTCACCGCCGTGGCACGCCGCGCCAGCATGCTAATGGGGTCTGGCGGATCGCTGCTGACGCTGACCTACCTGGGCGCCGAGCGGGTAATGCCGCACTACAACGTCATGGGCGTGGCCAAGGCAGCGCTGGAAGCCTCGGTACGATATATGGCTGCCGACCTGGGCAGCGACGGCATCCGGGTCAACGCGATTTCGGCTGGGCCGATCAAGACCCTGGCAGCCAGTGGGATCGGTGATTTCAGCTACATCCTGAAGTGGAACCAGCTGAACGCGCCACTCGAGCGCAACGTGAGCATCGAGGAGGTCGGCGGGGCGGGCCTCTACCTGCTGTCCGACCTGTCCAGCGGCGTGACCGGCGAGGTGCACCACGTCGATAGCGGCTACCACCTCGTCGGCATGAAGAACCCGGCCGCTCCCGACATGGCCACCGTCAAGGACTGAGCCTGGACCGCCGACCGTGCCGCATCACAACTTCGGCCACCGGGTCCGGATCGACAGCCGACGCAGGAACGACCGGTCTGGAGCCGACCATGCCACCGAGATTTCTGCAGCGCTGCCAGTCGAGTGCGGGATCCATGCCACCCTGCGCCTCGACTGCCCGGATCAGCTACGCGTGACCAAACCTGTAGCGCGTGCGCAGCCTGGCATGAACGGTGTTCAACATCCGTCACGGCTGCCGCTTCACCACGGCCGGCCGGTATCCGGAGGCTTCCGGCGTCGGATCTGTTTCACGTGAAACATTCGCCGCATCTCCCCTGATGCTGAAACGCGTGCAGCACAGCCCGCGGGTTCGGCGTTCCATTGGTCGCCTGATCGGGATCTACCTCCGTCTCACCCTCCGCAGCGTGCGCTGGACCGTGGACGCGCCTGCAGCGTCCTGGCCGCTCATGCTGGGCGTCGATGGACAAACGGCGATCGTCGCGTTCTGGCATGAATTCCTGCCGCTCGTTCCAGCACTGTGGTGGCAGGCGCGCGCGGCCAACCCGGTGCTGACGATGACGGTGCTGATCAGCCGGCATCGCGACGGCCGGATGATCACCGAGATCGTGCAGCGCTGGGGCGTGCAGACGGTCGCCGGATCCTCCGACCGTGCCCGAGGCGGTATCAAGCGCGACAAGGGTGGAACCGCAGCATTGCGCGGCCTGCTGTCCCTGCTGCGCACCGGCAGCCTGATCGCCATCACCCCGGATGGTCCGCGTGGACCCCGGCGGGTGCTCCAGCCCGGAGTGGCACGGCTTGCGGCGCTGTCGGGAACTCCCGTGATTGCAGCCGCTGCCTCATGCCATCCGTCCCGTCGCCTCGGATCATGGGACCGGATGGTCCTGCCGCTGCCGTTCGGTCGAGGCCGGATCGTATGTTCCGCGCCGATCCACGTCGCTCGATCCGATTGGCGTAACGCCCTTCCCGTCATCGTCCGCGCCCTGGACCAGGTCGCTCGTGAGGCCGGAGCCGACGCGTGAGCCGCTCCCGCCTCGGCTGGCCATTCGTTGTCTGGACCACGGCCGGGCTGCTGGCCGAGCCGGCGCTGCGCCTGCTGCTGCGCCGACGCCTCCGCCAGGGCAAGGAGCTGCCGGGGCGCCTCGCCGAGCGACTCGGCATCGACCCGTCCCGGCGTCCGGAAGGCCGCCTGATCTGGCTGCATGCTGCCAGCGTCGGGGAAACCCTGTCTCTGCTGCCGCTGCTGGACACGCTGTGCCAAGCCGATCCCACGCTGCAGCTGCTGCTCACCACCGGCACCGTCAACGCCCAGCGTCTGGCATCGCAGCGGCTGGACGGGAACCGGTCAGACCGGCGGATCCTGTGCCGTTTCATCCCGCTCGACCTGCCACGGTGGATCAACCGCTTCCTCGACCACTGGCGGCCGGATCTTGCGGTGCTGGTCGAAAGCGAGCTGTGGCCGAACCTGATCGCAGGCTGCGTCCGACGCCGGATCCCGCTCGCGCTGCTGAACGCCCGCATGTCGGCCCGCAGCGCCAGTCGCTGGATGCGTGCCGGCTTCATCGCCCGGCGCCTGCTGGGAGCGTTCGACTGGATCACCGCCCGCTCGGAACAGGATGCGGCCCGGTTCCGCATGCTGGGCGCGGTGTCGGTGGAGCACGACGGCGACCTCAAGTGGGCGGCCGCGGCTCTCCCGGTCGACGCAGACGAGCAGGGACGCCTGCGCGCGGTGCTGGGCAACCGGCCGGTCTGGCTGGCGGCCAGCACGCATGACGGCGAGGAGGACATGGTCGCCCGGCTGCATGGCGTCCTGTCTGCACGTCATCCCCGCCTGCTCACCCTGGTCGCACCACGCCATCCCGAACGGGGCAGGGCGGTCGCCGCCCTGCTCGGCGGCGCACCGCGACGCAGCGCAGGACAGGACCCGGAACCAGCTCATGGCTTCTGGGTCTGCGACACCCTGGGCGAGCTCGGCCTGTTCTACCGCCTCGCCGGCATCGTCCTGCTCGGCAACAGCCTGGACGGCGTGCGCGGGCCCGGCGGCGGCCACAACCCGCTGGAGCCCGCCCGGCTCGGCTGCGCGATCGCCTCGGGTCCCCATGCGCAGAACTTCGAGGCCGACATGGCGCGCCTGCAGGCAGCCGGCGCCCTCGCCATCCTGCCCGACATCGACGCCTGCGAAACTTGGCTCGACGCCATGTTGAGCCACCCGGACCAACGGCAAGCCATGGCGGATACCGCTCATGCCTTGAGCGATGCCGCCGTCGGCCTGCCCGAGCGGCTGGCTTCCCGCCTGCTCGCCTTGATCGGACGCCGCTGATGCGGCCGCCCGCCTTCTGGCTCACGCCCCGTCCGGGCGCGTCCGCAATCCTGCTCGGGCCGTTGCAGGCCGTCACCGCGCGTATCACCGCACGCCGCCTCGCGCGAGGCGGCTGGCGGGCGCCGGTTCCGGTAGTCTGCTGCGGCAACGTCGGCGTCGGCGGAGCCGGGAAGACCACCCTCGCCCTGGACCTGGCCTCCGGCCTGCGATGCCGCGGCGTCGCCGTGCACTGCCTGACGCGCGGCTATGGCGGCAGAAGCCATCGGGCACCGCTTCGGGTCGATCCGGGTCGCCACGATGCGGCCCAGGTCGGGGACGAGGCGCTGCTGCTGGCCGAGGTCGCGCCCTGTTGGGTCGGCGCGGACAGGGCCGCGAGCGCGCGGGCGGCAGCCGCCGCCGGCGCCCAGATCCTGCTGATGGATGACGGGCTACAGAATCCCGGACTGGTGCAGGACTGGCCGCTGCTGGTGATCGACGGCATGGTGGGCTTCGGCAACAACCGGCTGCTGCCGGCCGGTCCGCTGCGTGAACCGGTCGAAGCCGCGGCCGCGCGCGTCCGCTACGCGATCGTGATCGGCGACGACCGCACCGGTGCCGAAGACCGCCTGCCATCCACCGTGATCCGGCTCCACGCCGACCTGGAGATGGACCCGGCCCTGGCCGCCCTGCGCGGCCACCGGCTGCTGGCCTTTGCCGGCATCGCCCGGCCCGCCAAGTTCTTCGACGCCCTGATGGCCTCGGGCCTGACCCTGACAGCCACCCGAAGCTATCCCGACCACCACCGCTACCGGCCGCATGCCCTCGACCGGCTGCGACGCGATGCCGACCGTCTGGGCGCGCTCCTGGTGACCACACCAAAGGATGCGGTGCGGCTGCCGCCAGACCTGCGCGCGACGGTGCAGGTCGCCCGCGTGTCGCTGCGCTGGCGCGATCCGGCAGCGCGGGACGTGCTGCTCGACCGCATCACGCGGATCCGATGAGGCGGCGCCTTGCGCCATGCTGCCCATTGCGTCCAGGCCCTGGCCACCTCGGCCGCACTGTTTCTGTGCCGCACGCTCGGCCCGATGCGAGCATCCGACCTGGGAGGTGTGCTCGGCCGCACGATCGACCCCTGCTGACTGCCCGTCTCGGCAGTGGCGCACGCCAACCTCCGCCTCACCATGCCCGAGCACGACGCGCCGTCCCGACGCAGGATCGTGCGCGCCATGTGGGACAACCTCGAACGTACCGTGGCTGAGCTTCCCCATCTCGCGGCGCTGCGCCGGAACACACCTTCCGGTCCCCGGCTGGATCGTGGTGGTGCCGAGGTGCTCGAAGCACGGGCCAGAAAGGGCAGTGCTGTTCATGTCCGGCATATCGGCAACTGGGAGGTGCTGCCGCCCGCAGTCGCGCAGTTCGGGCTGCCCTTTGCCTTTTCCACCAGGCAGCCGCTAACCCCTGATCGATGCGATGATCCGGAACCTGCGCCGGGAGCCTTGGGCTGCGAGGTTCCGTTGTTCGCCAGGGTTCACATGGCACCCGGGCGGCCCCCACTTCACGCGCGGTAACGCACTCGGCAGGCTGGCCGACCAGAAGATCAATGACGAGATCGAGCCCGTTCGGCCACCTTGCAACGACCGCTTCCGCCACGACCGGATCGAGCGGCTCGGACCGACCCGGCTGCGCCTGGTGGTGGACGCCCCGCCAACTCTGCCCGATACTGGGAGACTGCATCGCCGTCAGGCTGCCCGACGCAGCAGGTCAGCGACGTGCTGGAATGCTTAACCAGGGCGCGACCGAAAACCTGGCGCTGGCTGTACCGGCGCCAGCCGAAGCGACTAACACGTGATCGTCCAACAAATGACGCAATGTCGTAACCGAGTATTGCATTTATACCACAAAATTTCCGTTATTTGCGTAACGATTCAGCCGTGAAGATGAGTCGGTCAGATTCCGATTGCAGCGTCGATCTGAGGCCAGTTACCGTTCTCACGAATTCGAGAGCACTCCCTGAAGGGTTCACCCATGGCCAAGCCTGCGCTGCTGCCGGACCTTCCTGCCAACTCCAACGTCGTCCCGCTCAGGCTCCGCTTCCTGCCCCGGCACCGGGAATACCTGTTGCGCTGGCTGGACGCCGGAACCGCCATGGGATTGTGCGACGTCGACGTGGCCCCACGCACGCCCACGGACTCGGCGGTCCATCTCGAACACGTGCTGGTCTGGGTCCGGGAGTGTGCCGATCCTGCCTACATGATCCGACCGGAAGGCATGAATTGGCTGGTGCTTGATCACCTTCGCAACCACAAGCTCGGCAGCTTCTCGAGCTTCGAGGCTGCTCTCCACTGTATCCGCCCGGTCCTGACCTGCGGCGCGATCGCCGCCGCCTGATCCGACCGCTCCGGATCCGCGCGCTGGACCGGCCTAGCTTCCGGCCCGCTCCAGCACCCGCGGCGCCGGCTGCACGATGCGTCCGCCACCACCCGGCTCGACCTGGAAGATGGCCAGCGCCCGGTGCACGTGTCCGTCCGGCTGCAGCGCGAACACGCCGTCCACTCCGGAGAAGCCGTCCGGTCGCAGCAACGCGTCGGTCTGATAGCCCGACGACGCCAGGCTGCGGGCGAGCGCCGCCGCATCGAAGGGGATCCCGGCAAGCGGCTTCGGCGACTGGTGATACATCGCCTGATACTGCGACGCGAAGCCGAACCGCGCCGACGGATCCGGATCGGCATACCAGGCTCCGCTCAACGCGCCGAGCTTGCTGGCGAACGCGCCCCACAGTCCGGGCCCCATCACCCGTACCTGCGACCTGTTGATCCCGGACACATGCAGCGCCACGATCGCTTCCTGCAGCTGCAGACCGGTATCGCCCAGCAGAAGCGCATCGAACGGCGGCGGCGGCAACGGGCCCGGCGGCGGCACAACCGGTGCGACACCGGTAGTCGTGGCGCCCGGCGCGGCAGGCGTCGCCGGTAGGGCGCCTGGCACCGGGGCTGACCCCCCTTGTGCCGACGGATCGACCACCTGCGAGGATCCCGCCTGTTGGATCGACGCTTGCTGGGCCGCGGCCTGCTGAGCTGCCTGGCGGCCGCTGAAGTCCGACAGTTGCTTCATCGTCGCGTCGATGCTGTCCGCGGTCCCGGCATGGGTCAGGATCGTCGGCGGCGGCAGCCCTGCATCGGCACAGGCATGGGTCAGCCCGTCCGCCAGGGCATTGCCGACCGCATTCGACGGCAGCAGGGCGGCGATCCGGCTGCGTCCGTCCGCCTTGGCTGCGGACACCAGCCGGCGCATCTGCTGCTCGATCGTGACGCCCATCACCCAGACGCCCGGCTGCGCCTGCGCCACGTCGCTGGTGAAGGCCAGCACCGGAATGCCCGCCGCACGCGCGACCGGCGCCACCGCCGCGGTGTCGCCGGAGGTGAGCGGGCCCAGGATAATCGCATCGCCCGCTGCCGTGGCAAGCTGCGCCGCCTGGACGGCTCCACCCGGTGCCGCGGTATCATGCACGTCGAGCGCCGGGCTGCCGGGCGCCGCCAGGGCCAGCCTCGCCGCGCGCAGCATGTCGCTGCCCAGTCTTCCGTTCGGACCGCTCAGCGGCAGCAGGATGCCGATCTTCCGGTTCGGGTTGTCGAGTACCACCGGAGGCCCAGGTGGCGCCGTGGCCTGGCCGAACGGCATCAGCGCGGTGCAGCCACCGCCGAGCAGGCTGGACGCGAGCACGGGCAGCCGAAGCGACCGCATGATCCGTTGACGGTTGGAGGTGACCGGCGCCCATTGCCGCCATGCCCGAAGACCCGTCATCCACTTCCCCCGTTCCACCCGAGCCCGACCTCCTAGCACAGGACCCGGTGTCCGGCGCCGCCTCGTTCGCGATGCCGGGCCTGACCCTGGTCTCGACCCCGATCGGCAACCTCGGCGACATCAGCGAGCGGGCCATCGGCGTGCTGCGGCAGGCCGAGCTGGTGCTGTGCGAGGACACCCGCGTCACCGCCCGGCTGTTCTCGGCCAAGCACATCCCGGCCCGCACCGAGCCGCTGCACGAGCACAACGAGCGGCACCGCATCCCCGCCCTGATCGACCAGCTGAAGGCCGGCCGCCGGATCGCCCTGGTGTCCGACGCCGGAACCCCGCTGCTGTCCGATCCGGGCTACCGCCTGGTCCGCGCCGCAATTGCGGAAGGGCTTCCGGTCGGCGCGGTACCGGGTGCCAACGCAGCGATCACCGCCCTGACCCTGTCCGGCCTGCCGCCGCATCCGTTCCTGTTCGCGGGCTTCCCGCCACCCCGGTCCGCCGCCAGGCGGAACGCCTTCGCGATCCTGCGCGCCGCCGAGCGCGTCGGCCTGTCCGCGACGCTGATCTGGCACGAGGCGCCGCACCGGCTCGCGGAAACCCTGGTCGACCTCCAGGCGGTGTTCGGCGACAGGGACGCAGCGGTGGCGCGCGAGTTGACCAAGCGCTTCGAGGAGATCCGCCGCGGCACCCTCCCTGACCTCGCCGCCCACTACCAGCAGGAAGCGGCACGAGGGGAGATCACGGTCCTGGTCGGCCCGCCGCCGGACCAGGTCACCGGCCATGACGAACTCGACGTCCAGCTGAAGGCTGCTCTTGCAACCCATTCGGTCAAGGACGCTGCGACCCTGGTTGCCGGTGCCGTGAGGCTTCCCCGCCGCACCGTCTATGCCCGGGCGATGGAGCTGGCCGCGGATCGGGCCATCATCCCGGCCCGCGGCAGCGACGAAAGCACGACATGAGGGCCGATCCGGAGAACCAGGACCAGCCCGCGATCCTCAGGGCTTGAGAACGTCGCGCACGGCATCCTTGCCCTTGCCGACGCCTTCCTGAACCTTGCCGCCCGCCTTCTCGGCGGTGCCTTCAGCTTCGAGCTGCTCGTTGCCGGTGACCTTGCCGGTGGTCTCCTTCACGGCGCCCTTGACCTGGCTGGCAAGGCCGTCGACCCGGTTTTTGTCCATTGCCTTCTCCCGTGCGGCATGATGCCGCATCAAAGAAACGAGTCGCGTCGCGCCCGGTTCCTGCACGTCCCGGCCAGGGAGCAGGCAGGCCCTACTGGTCGGCGACGTGGGTATCGAACAGCACGGCCGGCATGGCGCCGCCGCTGGCCAGGTCGAACAGGTCGATACGGGTTTCGCGACCCTGCGCGTCCACCACGCTCCAGCCGCGCAGCGCCAGCGGCGCCTCGCCCATGAACACCGTCAGGCTGCCGTCGGACGGGCTCGCGCTGCGCACCAGCGCAACCTGCAGCATCCCGCTGCCGTGGCCGAACCCGGTCACCGTCACGTCGCCGGACAGGCTCAGCTGCGGTCGCAGCAGCAGGCCGAGCGGGGTCTTGTCGAGCGGGATCTCGGTGGTCTGCTTCAGCGCGCTGTCGGTGAACACCAGCCGGCCAGCTCCCGCCACCAGCAGCAGCGGGCTCGGCTTGTCGTACTCGAACCGCATGCGGCCGGGCCGGTCGAGCCACACCACGCCGGTGGAGCGTCTTCCATCCGGGGCGATCTGCTGGAATCGCCCCTTCAGCGTGGTGATCGCGTTCAGCGTGTCCTGGATCCGGTCGATCCAGCCGCGGTCGGCCGGCGTCAGGACCGCTGCAGGGGCTGCGGGCGTAACCTGAGCCCGGGCGGTAGCGGCGGTGCCGCCGGCGAGCAGCAGGAGCACCAGGGTGCAGACAGAACGCATGACCGCCATCCTAGCTCACGCCGAGCCGATCAGCACCCCGGCCGCGAACACCAGCCCACCGCCGAACAGGATCTGCACCGCCGCAGACAGCAGCGGCGTGTCCTGGTAGCGCCAGCGTATCCAGGAGATCAGCGCCAGCTCCAGCACCACCACGATGCCGGCCACGATCAGCGCCTCGGAGAAGCGGGGGATCAGGAACGGCAGGGTATGGCCGATGCCGCCAGCCGTAGTCATCAGCCCGCAGATCAGCCCGCGCAGGATCGGTGCCCCACGTCCTGACAGCTTGCCGTCGTCCGACAGCGCCTCGGCAAACCCCATGGAGATGCCGGCCCCGACCGAGGCCGCGATGCCCACCAGGAACGCGTTCCACGGCAGGTGGGTGGCGAACGCCGCCGCGAACACCGGCGCCAGGGTCGACACCGAGCCGTCCATCAGCCCGACCAGCCCGGGCTGCACCACCTGCAGCACGAAGCGGCGCCGCGCCTGGTCGTCCTCGGTTTCCCGCTTGGAAGCAGGCAGGCGACGCAGCGCGATGCTGCCTGCCGCCTGCTCGTGCGCGTCCTCCGCTTCCGCCAGGTCGCCCAGCAGCCGGCGGATCGAGGCGTCGGTCGAACGCGCCGCCGCCTGGCGATAGAACCGGGCCGCGTCGCGCTCCATTTGGCTGGCGTGGCGGCGCATCGCCTCGATGCCCTGCCGCTGCACCTGCCATGCCGAGCGCCGCGGCACGAAGCCCGCCACGTCCTGCCTGCGCACCAGCGGAATGTGCTCGCCGAAGCGCTGTGCATACAGGTCGATCAGGCGCCGGCGATGCTCCTGCTCTTCCTGCGCCATCTCGGTGAAGATGCCGGCGCTGTCGGGAAAGTTCTCCCGCATCGAATGGGCGAAGTCGGCATAGATCCGCCCGTCCTCCTCCTCGCTGGCGACGGCCAGGGC
>CAXTVX010000019.1:0-48341 GCA_964247755.1 uncultured Acetobacteraceae bacterium
CGGGCGAGAAGCGGGCGGCGCGGACATATTCCAGGGCGCTGCGGGCGAAGGACTGGCCGCCTACGACGTTGACCACCTGGCAGTTGCTGGTCGTGCCGGAAGCGCTGATGTCGCAGGCCATGGTGACACTGCCCGACCGCCCGGCCTCCTGCATGTCCGCGGGAAATTCCGGCTTGACGTTGTTCAGCGGACGCACGCCGGCGGAGCGGTCCGGCACCTTGGGTCCGGGCGGCGCCGGTGGTGCGGCGGTGAACGGCGCCGGGTTCACCGTCGGCGGCGGGGTGCGGGTCACGGTGCGGATCGCATGCGGCGGCGGCGGCTGCTCGATCTGGATCAGCGGCGGTGGGATGTACGGCGGCGGCGGCGAGGTCAGCACCGGCGGCGGCGGCGGCGGCGGGGGTGGCGGCGGGGGTGGCACCTCCTTGACGATCTTGGTGGTGATCGGCGGCTTGATCACGTCGATCACGGCGCGGCCGAGCCCGTTCAGCAGCGCGTAGATCAGCAGCACGTGCAGCAGGATGACGATGCCGAGGCCGACCACGTGGCGCATCGGGCTTCGCTGCTGTTGCGCGTAGTCCATTCCGCAAACTCCTAGCGTTCCCCGATCGGGGAACCGTTACGTACTGCCGTTCCAGCGCGCGTCGAGCCGATCCGCCCGAGGGCAGTCGGCGGCCACCGGCAGCGTATCTTTGTGCGACACAAAAAGGGTTTTCGCCGCTGTCATGTCAAGAACGTTGTCCAGCCATTCGTCAAAGGCGCCCCTGGGAGCATATGCCGACGATTTGATCAGGGGGTGTCGTTCTCGATCGATGCAGGCCACAGCCGCATCTTTTCCGAGCTGCGCTGCCGGCTGGGCGCCAAGCCGAGGATCATGTGCCTACGAACCGGGCAGACAGGATCGATCGGCCCGTGTCAAAAAAGTAGACTGTGCAGGGTGCGGTCCCAGCCGGGCCATCCGCGACGGCGGCGTGCGCGCGACCGTTTACTGCGCCGAGGCGCTGGCCTCGCTGCGCGTGGCGCCGACGCGGGAGGCGAGCGAGGCCGCCATGAACTCGTCGAGGTTGCCGTCCAGCACCGCGTCGGGATTGCCCTTCTCGACGCCGGTGCGCAGGTCCTTCACCAGCTGGTAGGGCGCCAGCACGTAGGAGCGGATCTGGTGGCCCCAGCCGATGTCGGTCTTGCCGGCCTCGGTGATCGCCGCCGCCGCTTCCCGCTTCTGCAGCTCCGCCTCATACATGCGCGCCTTGAGCATGTTCATCGCCGTGGCCCGGTTGCGGTGCTGCGAGCGGTCGGTCTGACAGGCGACGATGATCCCCGACGGCACGTGGGTGATGCGGATCGCTGACTCGGTCTTGTTGACGTGCTGCCCGCCGGCGCCAGAGGCGCGGAAGGTGTCCACCTTCAGGTCGGCGTCGTTGATCTCGATCTCGATGCTGTCGTCCACCACCGGATACACCCAGACGCTGGCAAACGAGGTCTGCCGGCGTGCGGCCGAGTCGAACGGGCTGATCCGCACCAGCCGGTGCACCCCCGCCTCGGTCTTGAGCCAGCCATAGGCGTTGGGACCGGACACCTGCAGCGTCGCCGACTTGAGCCCGGCCTGCTCGCCCTCCGAGCTTTCCATCAGGGTGACGGTGTGGCCGTGCTGCTCTGCCCAGCGGGTGTACATGCGCAGCAGCATCTCGGCCCAGTCCTGCGCCTCGGTGCCGCCGGCACCGGCGTTGACCTCGAGATAGGCATCGTTGGCGTCGGCCTCGCCGGACAGCAGGCTCTCGATCTCGCGCCGCTTGGCCTCCGCCGCCAGCGCCTTGAGGCTCGCCACCGCGTCGGCGACCATGACGGCGTCGCCCTCGGCCCCCGCCAGCTCGGCCAGCTCCATGGCGTCGCGCACCTCGGCCTCCAGGCGCTGCACCCCCTCGACCTGGCCGGACAGCATGGTGCGCTCGCGCATCAGCTTCTGCGCCGCGGCGGCGTCGTTCCAGAGGCCCGGATCCTCGACCTGGGCGTTCAGCTCGGCGAGACGGCCCTGGGCGACATCCCAGTCAAAGATGCCTCCTCAGCAGCGCCACCGACTGCTTGATCTGCTCGTTGAGGGCTTCGGTCTCGGCGGACATGGCTGCTGGTCATCCCGGATGGGGCGGGGCGGGCCCGGTCAATACAGTCCGCCCATGCCGATGTCACCCCCGGCGGGCTTGGGCGGCGGCGCCGCGGCCAGGGCGCTGGCGCGGCCACCGACGGCCCCTGCTGCGGCGATGCCCGGACCCGCCGCGTCCACCGAGGTGCTCGACCCGGGCGCATCGACGTTCCCGCTGCCCATCTCGGACTCGGCATCGGGCAGGTTCTCGGCTCCGGTATCGGCGGCACTCAGCACCTGGTTCTCACGCGCCGGGTTGAGGTTATGGCTGATGCCCGGCTCCTGGCCCGGCTTGAAGGCGTCGACCGCGTCGCCGTAGCGCACCACCGCCACCCCGTCCGGCACCCGGAACTCGACCTTGGGCCGGTCCGCCAGGGCCGCCTTCATGAAGCGGTTCCAGATCGGGCCGGCGACGGTGTCACCGTCCTCCTTCTCGCCCAGGGTCTGCGGGTTGTCATAGCCGACCCACACCACCGTCAGCAGGCTGGGCGAGAAGCCGGCGAACCAGGCATCGTGGAAGTCCTGGCTGGTGCCGGTCTTGCCGGCCACCGGGAAGTCGATCCCGGCACCCGCCTGCCGCCCGGTGCCGCCCGGCTGCAGCACCGCCTTCATCATCTGCACCACCTGGTAGGCCGACGCGGGATCGGCGACCTGCCGGCGGGTGTCGGTGAGGGTGGGCGGCTGGTTGGGGTCGGAGCCGGCCTGCACGCCGAGCCCGGCCGGGCGCCAGATCACGTGGCCGTCGCGGTCCTGCACGTCGTCGATCAGGCTGGGCAGCACCTCCCTGCCACCGGCCTCGATCGAGGCATAGGCGCCCGCCTCGCGCAGCACGGTGGTCTCCACCGCGCCCAGCACCGCCGGCAGCACCTTCGGCATGGCGTCGACCTCATGCAGGTCGATCGCCAGCTTGGCGACGCTGCTCATGCCGATATGCGCCGCCAGCCGGATCGTCACCAGGTTGAGCGACTTGCGCAGCGCGTCGTGCAGCGTGGTCGGGCCGTTGAAGGTCTTCTCGTAGTTGTTGGGATGCCAGGAGCCGTTGGAATACGGCTCGTCCTCGAACTTCTGGCTGGGCGAGATGCCCTGCATCATGCCGGCGAGATACACGATCGGCTTGAACGAGGAGCCGGGCTGCCGCAGCGCCTGGGTGGCACGATTGAACTGGCTGTTCTCGAAGCTCCAGCCGCCGACCAGGGCCAGCACCCGGCCAGTGGTCGGGTCCAGGCTGACCAGCGCGCCCTCGACCTGCGGGATCTGGCGCAGCGACACCGGGCCGACGGCGTGGCCGGCAGCATCGCGATCGGGCTGCACCATCAGCACGTCGCCGGCACGCAGCGCGCGATAGGTGTGAACCCAGGCGATGTCCTCGTTCTTCAGCACCGCGTCGTGCGGCGTGGCCAGGCCGCCGTGGCCGGCGTCGTCGTCGAGCCAGCCGAGCGTGCCGAGGGCCGGCGACAGCACCACCGCCAGCCGCCAGTCCGGCAGCATGCCGGCGGGACGGGAAACGGTGGCCAGCGACGCCTGCCAGCTGGTGGCAGGCGGCGCCGGGGGAGCGCCGCGCGGCGCCCGGCCGCGGCGCAGGTTGCCGACGCCGTCCAGGTGGGCGACGGCCCCACGCCATCCGCCATGGAGGCGGTCGTAGTGCATCAACCCGTCGCGCAGGTCGCGCGTCGCCTCGTCCTGCAGCTGAGGGTTCAGGCTGGTCTGCACCACCAGCCCGCCCTGCATGGTCTGGTTCTGGCCGTAGCGGTCGATCAGCTGGCGGCGCACCTCCTCGGAGAACCATTCCGAACCCGGAACGGGACCGGGACGGGTGAAGGCGGTCGGCACCAGCGGCTCCGCCTTCGCCGCCTGCGCGTCCGCCTCGGTGATGGCGTGGGTGTCGGCCATGCGGTCCAGCACCCAGTCGCGCCGGCCCTTCGCCGCGTCGGGATAGCGGTACGGGTTGTAGTTGGTGGGCGATTTCGGCAGCGCGCCGAGAAAGGCGGCCTGCGCCGCGTCGAGCTGGTCGAGCGGCTTGTCGAAGTAGGTCTGGGCGGCCGCGGTGATGCCGTAGGCGCCGGAGCCGAGATAGATCTCGTTCAGGTAGATCTCGAGGATCCGCTCCTTGCTGAGCGTCTGCTCGATGCGGATCGCCAGGATCGCTTCCTTGGCCTTGCGGTCGAAGGTGCGGGCGTTGGAGCCCAGCAGCATGATCCGCGCCACCTGCTGGGTGATGGTGGAGGCGCCGATCGGGCGGCGCTTGTGGAAGGTTTCCAGATCGGTGACCGCGGCGCGCAGGATCGCCAGCGGGTCGACGCCGCCATGGGTGTAGAAGTTCTGGTCCTCGGCCGACAGGAATGCCGCCTTCACCCGGTCCGGGATCGCGCTGTAGGGCACGAACAGCCGGCGCTCTGCGGCGAGCTCTGCGATCACCCGGCCGTCGCCGGCATAGATCCGGCTCATCACCGGCGGCTGGTAGGTGCGCAGCACGCCCACCGTCGGCAGGTCCGCGGTCAGCGTCTCGTACTTGCGCCACACCACCAGCGCCGCGGTGCCGCCGAGCAGCAGCGCCACCGCCAGCAGGGCGCCGGCCAGGGTGCGCACGACGCGGAAGCGTGGCCGGCCCGGACCGGGGCCGCGCGGGCCGAAGCGGCCCGGTCCGGACCGGCCGGGGCCAGCAGCCGGGCCGGGACGCAGGGTGGTCTCGCTCGCGACCAGAGGTCGCCCCGCCGTCAGGCGGGATCCGGACAGGCGATCGGTGGGGCCGTTCATGCCCGGCTCTTTACCACCGGCGCGTGCGTCCGTCGCCCCTTCGCGCGGGGCGGCCGGAGAAAGCCCGGGCGGTCCCGTTCCGGGTCATCCGGCCTGCCAGGCCGCACGGCCCTGCGCGTCCAGCGCCGACGCCTCCGCGTCGTCCAGCACCAGTGCGGCACCCGCCACGTTGTCCTCCAGGTGCGACGGGCTGCCGGTGCCGGGGATCGGCAGCATGGCGGGCGAGCGTCGCAGCATCCAGGCCAGCGCCACCTGCCCCGGCGACACGCCACGGCGCTCGGCGATCTCGGTCAGCGCCGAGTGCTCCCGGGCCAGGCTGCCGCCGGCCAGCGGCGCCCATGGGATGAAGCCGATGCCGTGCGCGGCGCAATGCTCCAGCACGTCCTCGCTCTTGCGGTCCACCAGGTTGAACCGGTTCTGCACGCTGACCACCGGGAAGTGCCGGCCGGCCGCCTCGATCGTCGGCACGTCCACCTCGCTCAGCCCCACGTGCCGGATCAGCCCCTCCTCCTGCATCCGGGCGATCTCGCCGAACTGCTCCTCGGCCGGCACCAGCGGGTCGACCCGGTGCAGCTGCCACAGGTCGATCCGCTCGATCCCGAGCCGGCGCAGGCTCATCAGCACGCATTGCCGCAGGTATTCCGGCCGGCCGACCGGGCGCCAGATGTTCGGACCGTGACGAGTCAGGCCGCCCTTGGTGGCGATCACCAGCCCCTCGTAGGGCTTGAGCACCTCGGCGATGAGGTCCTCGCTCACGAACGGCCCGTAGCTGTCCGCGGTGTCGATGAAGTCGATGCCGAGCTCGACCGCCCGGCGCAGCGTCGCCCGCGCGGCAGCGAGGTCAGCGGGCGGCCCCCAGATCCCGGATCCGGTGATCCGCATCGCCCCGAAGCCCAGCCGGGTGACGGCAAGGTCGCCGCCCAGGGTGAAGCTGCCCGATTGCGTCGCGTCGGCGTTGGCCATGATACCCGCTCCCCTGGCTGTGCCCGCCATCCGAGCCGGAGCGGACCGGGCGATAAACCGTCGCCGGCCGTGCGCGTTCCCCGTCCGTCACCCATCGATCAGGAGTGCCGGGCTCATGGATTGCCGCCTCGACCGGCAGGTCGCGATCGTCACCGGGGCCAGCTCCGGCATCGGCCATGCCGTCGCCCGCGGGCTGGCGGAGGCCGGGGCAGCGGTCGTGGTGAACTACAACAGCCACGCCGAGCCCGCGGACGCGCTGGTGACCGAGATCACGGCATCCGGCGGCCAGGCGATCGCGGTCGGGGCCGACGTATCGGACGAGGACGCGGTCGGGCACCTGTTCGCCGAATCGGTGGCCCGCTTCGGCGGGGTGGACATCGTGGTGGCCAACTCGGGCATGCAGAAGGACGCGCCCTCGGCCGAGATGAGCCTCGCCGACTGGAGGCGGGTGATCGACGTCAACCTGACCGGCCAGTTCCTGACCGCGCGCGCCGCGATCCGGCAGTTCGGCGCCCAGGGCGACCGCGGGGTGTCACGGGCGCAGGGTAAGATCCTGCACATGAGCTCGGTGCACGACGTGATCCCGTGGGCCGGCCACGTGAACTACGCCGCGTCCAAGGGCGGCATCGCCATGCTGATGCGCACGCTGGCGCAGGAGGTCGGACCCCGCAGGATCCGGGTGAATGCGATCTCGCCCGGCGCCATCGCCACCAACATCAACCGCGAGGAGACGCAAGGCACGCCCGGCGAGAAGCTGCTGGAGCTGATCCCCTACAAGCGGATCGGCGATGCGGTGGACGTCGCCAACGCCGCGGTGTTCCTCGTCTCCGACATGGCCGACTACATCACCGGCGCCACGCTCTACGTCGATGGCGGCATGACGCTGTATCCGGGCTTCGAGGACAATGGCTGAGATCCCGGCCGGCGCCTGGATCAGATGATCGGTAGCAGCCTCAGGCCTGCCTCGGAGGCCGCGGTGGCCAGGCTGCGATCACCGGTGGCGAGCGGCAATCGCAGGCGGGTTGCCAACTCCAGGGAGACGGCATCGCGGGCGGTCAGGTGGTAGCACGCCGCCAGCCGCGCGGCGTCGATCCAGATGCGGCCGGCCATCTCGTCGTCCGGGGCGATCGGCAGGTCGCGCAGGAAGGCGGCCAGGCGTTGGCGCGTCGCAGCCGTGATGTGGCCGCGCCGTTCCGCGGTCCACAGCCCGTTTAGCGCCTCGAGTGGCCAGAGCCGGGGTGCGACCGCACCCTCGTCGGCAACACGGTCCAGCAACGCCACGATCGCCGGGTTCTGCTCGTTCTCGAAACGCCACGCCAGGGCAACCGGGTTGTCGAGGACGAAGCTCACCGTCGTCCTTGGTCCACCAGGTCCCTGATGGAAAGGTCGCCCAGCGTCCGACCGTTGCTGGCAAGCCGGAGCCCGGCCGCCACCCGACGCGCCTTGACGCGGTCGAAGGCCCCGGCGGGCACCAGGTGCGCCACCGGCTTGCCACGCCGGGTGATGACGATCTCGCATCCGGCCTCGACCTCGTCGAGCAATCCCGTCAGCCGGTTCCTCGCGTCGGACACCCCATGCTCCGCATCGTTCCGTTCCCATTCCGGCTGGACAGCCAGCTGTTTCACACGCGAGCCTCAAGCGATGTTGGCTCGATGGTCAACCAAGCAGCCGCCCGATCACCCGTGCCGTATAGTCCACCACCGGGATGATCCTGCCGTAGTTGATGCGCTGCGGGCCGATCACGCCGATCGCGCCGACGATGCGGTTGGCCTCGTTGCGTGCCGGCGCCACCACCATCGACACCCCCGACGCGCCGAACAGCCCGCTTTCCGCACCGATGAAGATGCGCACCCCGTCGCTCTGCTCGGCGAGATCCAGCAGCTGCAGCATCGTCTCCTGCGATTCCAGCCGGTCGAACAGCATCTGGATGGTGGACAGCCGCTCGATCTGCGTCACGTCCGACAGCAGGCGGGACTGGCCGCGCAGGAACAGCGAGCCGCCCCTGCCCTCGCCGCCCCAGATCGCCAGCCCGGACTCCACCACCCCGGCGGCGAGCTGGTCGAGCTCGGTGCGGTTCGCCGCCCGCTCCTCGTCCACGTGCCGGCGCAGCTCGGCCAGCGACAGCCCGCGCAGGCGCCCGTTGAGATAGTTGCCCGCCTCCACCAGCGCAGACGGCGGCAGGCCGGGCGGCGTCTCGATCACCCGGTTCTCGACCTGACCGTCGGTGCCGACCAGGATCACCAGCGCCCGGCCGGAACCGAGTGCCACGAACTCGATGTGCTTGATCTGCCCGTCGCCCTTCGGCGCCAGCACCAGCCCGGCTGCAGCGGACAGGCCGGACAGCATCGCCGACGCGTCCGCCAGCGTGTCCTGCAGCGAGCGGCCGCGGGTCTCCAGGGTGCGCACGATGGTCTCGCGCTCGTCCTCCGACAGGCTGCCGAACTGCAGCAGCCCGTCCACGAACAGGCGCAGGCCCTTCTCGGTCGGCATCCGCCCGGCGGAGGAATGCGGCGCGAACAGCAGCCCGGCCTCTGTCAGGTCGGCCATCACGTTGCGTATCGTCGCCGGCGACAGCGGCACCGGCAGGCGACGCGACAGGGTGCGGCTGCCGACCGGGTCGCCGGTCTCGACGTACTGCTCGACGATCTCGCGCAGGATCGCGGCCGCCCGGGGATCCAGGGACGGCAGCACCGGTCGCGCCGGCATCGGTCGATCGATCATGGGCGTTCCACAACCGCAGGGTAGGAAGCCCGCGCCTGGACCGCAACCAAAACACCAACTGGCGGTGCGGGCCGGGCTCGGGCTATCTGCCCGTTCAGCGTTTCCCCGAGGTTCATCCCATGCGCCTATCCGGTCGCGCCGCCGACGCGCTCCGCCCCATCTCCATCGAGCCGGGCTTCTCGCACCACGCCGAAGGCTCGGTGCTGATCCGCGCCGGCCGCACCGAGGTGCTGTGCACCGCCACCGTGGAGCCGCGCGTGCCAGGCTTCCTGCGCGGCCAGGGGCTGGGCTGGATCACCGCCGAGTACGGCATGCTGCCGCGCGCCACCCACAAGCGCGGCGACCGCGAGGCGGCGCGCGGCAGGCAGTCCGGCCGCACCCAGGAGATCCAGCGGCTGATCGGCCGCTCGCTGCGCGCCGTCACCGACCGCCGGGCGATGGGCGAGATCGGCATGGTGCTCGACTGCGACGTGCTGAACGCCGACGGCGGCACCCGCTGTGCCGCCATCACCGGCGCCTGGGTGGCGCTGCGCCTGGCGTTCGACACCCTGGTGCGCAACCGGGTGCTGCCGGCGGTGCCGCTGGTCGGCCAGGTGGCTGCGGTGTCGTGCGGCCTCACCGAGGCGGGTGCCGTGCTCGATCTCGACTACGCCGAGGACAGCGCCGCCGCGGCGGATGCCAACTTCGTGCTGACCGACACCGGCGGGATCGTCGAGATCCAGGCGGCCGCCGAGCAGGCGCCGTTCCGCGAGGACCAGTTCGCATCCCTGCTGGCGCTGGCCCGCACCGGCGTGGGCGCGCTGTTCGAGGCGCAACGCCGTGCCCTGGAACAGATCCGATGATCCGCCTGTCCTCCGGCGACCGGCTGGTGCTGGCCAGCCACAATCCCGGCAAGCTCGGCGAGTTCGAGGCGCTGCTGGACGGCACCGGCATCATCCTGGTGTCCGCCGCCGCGCTCGGCCTGCCGGAGCCGGCCGAAACCGCCGACAGCTTCGCCGGCAACGCCCGGCTCAAGGCGGAGGCGGCCGCGAAAACCTCCGGCCTGCCGGCGCTGGCCGATGATTCCGGTTTCTGCGTCGCCGCCCTGGACGGCGCGCCAGGCATCCTGTCGGCCCGCTGGGGCGGCCCCGCACGCGACTTCGGTCTCGCCATGCAGCGCGTGCACGACGAGGGCGGTGCCGCGCTGGAAGCCGACCCGTCGGCCTCCTTCGTTGCCGCCCTGTGCCTGGCGCTGCCGGACGGGCGACACGCGTCGTTCGAGGGCCACATCGACGGCCAGTTCGTGTGGCCGCCGCGCGGCAGCGGCGGGCACGGCTACGACCCGGTTTTCGTGCCCAGGGGCGACGCACGCAGCTTCGCGGAGATGCTGGAAGCGGAGAAGAACGCGCTGAGCCACCGCGCCCGCGCCTTCAGGCAGTTCCGCGAGGCCTGCCTGCACTCGTGACCCGGCACGGCCGCCTGGAGACGTGAAACGACCGGTTCGGAACATCCGGCTGGAATGCCATCCCGCGGCTGCATCATCAGCCGGGCATCACCAGCCCGGACCATCATCCCATGAGAACGTTTTCGAGAGCCAGCCGCACCTCCGGCATGATCCTGCTCGGCGCCCTGGCGCTGCTGCCGCGGCCGGCCCGTTGCGCCGCCCCCATCGCCGTCCCGCTGACCGCCGACCGCTGGCAGCCGGTCGACATCCAGGTGAACAAACCGCTGAAGGCGCATCTGCAGTTCCTGCGACAGGAAGCGTTCCCGAACGGCCTGCTGCGCCTGGACAGCGGCAGCGCCCTGCTGTCCGGCCTGTCCTTCGAAACCGGAACGGTGGAGTTCGACATCAAGCCGCTGCCGGGCGACGGCCTGCCCGGGATCCGCTTCCACCAGCGCGACCCGGACACCGCGGAGGACTTCTACATCCGCCCCAGCGCCGACTGCCCCGCCTCGCAGGACTGCCTGCAATACGCCCCGGTGACGCATGGCCGGATGCTGTGGGACCTGTTCGTGCAGGACCAGGAACCGGCGCCGATCCGGCCGACCGAGTGGAACCACGTCCGGATGGTGGTGTCCCGGCACCGGATGGAGGCCTTCATCAACAACCTTGCCTACCCGTCCCTGGTGGTGGACGCACTGCAGGGCGACGCGGCCAGCGGCGCCATCGAGCTGGAAGGGCCGGCGGTGATCGCCAACCTCGCCGTCACACCCGGCCTCACCGGCGACCTGCCCGCAGAGCCGGCGCCGGATCCGGCCGCCGCCGACGGGCGCTACCTCCGCGACTGGCGCGTCTCTTCGCCCAGGACCGTGCCGGCGAACGCGGATCCCGCCCTGTCGACGATGCCGGCCGGGTCGGAGGGCTGGACCGCGATCGCGGCGGAGCGCGGCGGCCTGGTCGACATCAGCCGCCTTGCCCCCGCGCCGCGGCGGCTGCCCGCTCCCGCCCTGGTCTGGCTCGCCACCAGCCTGGTGTCGGAGCGCGCGCAGACCAAGCACGTCGCCATCGGCTGGGCCCGCGAGGTGTGGGTCTACGTCAACGGCCGCAAGGTGTTCGCCGACCGGAACCTTTACAACACCCTTTCCGCCCGCAAGGCGCCGGACGGGCGGCTGTCGCTGCAGAACGGCGGCTTCGACCTGCCGCTGCAGGCCGGCCGCAACACCGTCGCGATCGCGCTGAGCAGCAACTTCCCGGCCGGATCCGGGCTGTATGGCTGGGGAGTGGAGATGCGCCTGGACGATCTCGGCGGCGTCCGCATCGCCGGCCCGGGCTCGTCGTGAACGTTGTTCAAACAGTCGGTCGGGTCGTCGCGGCCCGTTGGCTGCACCTCCTCGCGGCCGCCTGCTTCTGGAGTGCCGTCGGCCTGCTGTTCGCCCTGCCGCAGCTCGGGCGCGTCGGCGGCTGGCAGGTGCCCCTGCTGGGCTCTCTGGGCCAGTGGTGGTCCTGGGGCCTGCTGACGCCGCTCATCGTCGCGGTCGACCGCGCCCTGCCGATCCCGGACCGGGAGCTGGCGCCGCGCGTGCTCCTGCATCTGGCGATCCTGGGCCCACTCGCCACCTCCTGCGTGGTGATCCTGTCCAGCGTGCTGGATGCGGCGATGCGGATCGGGCCATGGTCGCGCCTGCTGCACGGCCGCCTGCTCGCGGACGCGATCATGGGCGCGCTGCTCTGGGGCATGGTGGTGTACTGCCTGGTCGTCGGCGTCTGGCGTGCCCATCGGGGGCAGCAGCGCTACCTCGCCGCCGAGCTGCGCATGCAGCGCCTGGAGCGCAACTTCTCCGAGGCGCGGCTGGCGGCGCTGCGCATGCAGCTCGACCCGCATTTCCTGTTCAACGCGCTCAACACCATCTCCGCCCAGGTGGTGCGGGAGCCGCGCCTGGCCCGGCGGATGATCGAGCATCTGGGCGACCTGCTGCGGGTGTCGCTCGACGCCGGCAACCGCCAGGAGGTGCCGCTGGCCGAGGAGATCGCCTTTCTCGACCACTACCTGGCGATCCAGAGGATCCGGTTCGCCGACAGCCTGCGTGTCGAGCTGGACGTGGCGCCGGAGGTCGAACAGGCGATCGTTCCCAGCCTGTTCATGCAGCCACTGGTGGAAAACGCGATCCGGCACGGCATCTCCGGCCGCGCCGGCGGAGGCGCGGTGACCGTGATCGCCCGGCCGGTCGGCGACCGCCTGGAGATCAGGGTGCTGGATGACGGGGTCGGCCTGCCGCAGGGCTGGTCGCTGGCGACGGGCAGCGGGCTCGGCCTGTCGGTCACCCGCGAGCGGATCGCCGCCCTGCATCCGGGCGCCAGCCGCTTCGTTGTCCAGGGCCGCGACGGAGGCGGCACCGAGGTGCTGCTGTCGTTCCCGTTCCGGCTGGAGGCGGCGGTTGACGGGTTCGCGCGCTGAGCCGATTCGCGTGCTGGTGGTCGACGACGAGGCGCCGGCCCGTCAGCGCCTGACCGAGCTGCTGGCCCAGGATCCGGAGATCGGCACCGTGCGCGAGGCCGATGGCGGCCGGGAGGCGGTGCGGCTGATCCGCGAGGAGGCACCAGACCTCGTGTTCCTCGACGTGCAGATGCCTGAGCTGGACGGGCTGGGCGTGGTTGCGGCGGTGGGCCCGGCACGCATGCCGCTGACCGTGTTCGTCACCGCCTACGCCCAGCACGCGATCCGCGCCTTCGACGCCAGCGCCCTGGACTACCTGCTCAAGCCGTTCAGCGACGAGCGCCTGGAAGCCTCGCTGGCGCGCGCCAAGGCTCGGCTGGAGGACCGGAGCCTGCGCCGGTTCAGCCAGGACATGCTCCGGCTCCTGTCCGGATCCGCGTCGGCCACGCGCTTTCTCGACCGCCTGGCGGTGCGGTCGGTGGGCGCGATCCGGTTCGTCCGCGTGGGCGAGATCGACTGGATCGGGGGCGCCGGCGCGTATGTCGGCCTGCATGTGGGCGGACGGGAGCTGCTGCACCGGGTGTCGCTGCGCAGCCTCGCGGCCCGCCTCGACCCCCAGCAGTTCGTCCGCATCCACCGCTCCACGCTGGTCAACATCGACAGCGTGGTGCGGCTGGAGCCAGGCTCGCATGGCGAGTTCGAGCTGGTGCTGCGCAGCGAGGAGCGGCTGCGCGTCAGCCGCACCTTCCGCACGGTGCTGGAACAGCGGCTCGGGCAGCCGCTGTAGGGGTTCGTCCAGGGTCGGCGTCCTGACGGTCCCGGGAGTTTCTGGTTTCGGGCAGCGGGATGGCCGCCAGTCGGTGGCATCGGCCTCGGCGATCTGCCGGCGCGCCATGGGCGCTGCCTGGCGCCGGAGCGATGCCGCCCGACCGGATCGTCCGAGGCGAACGCACCTCCTGTCGCGTCATCTCAGGCCCTACCGCCGTCCCGCTGCAGGCTCCGCGCCTGCTCCGGCGCGTCGGTATGGCGGTCGACGGCAGAGCTCCCGCCGGCCAGGCGGTTCTGCAGGAGATCCAGACGCTGGCGCAGGATGGCGGTATCCGCTCCGGCAAGGCGGCCTAGGCAACCTTCGTACACGCGGCGCCCGCGGACGAACAGGCGCTCGTGCATGGCGGGATCGCCGGTGCTGCCGGCCACGTCGTCCAGCGCGCGAAGCAGGCGGGCGCTCACCGCGATGTCGGTGACCGCATAGTGGCGGATCTGCTCGAACGCGGTGTCGAGCAGGCCGTCGACCTCGATGGCCGGCATGACGACGCGGACCACGTGCGGAGGATCGGACAGGAGGATTTCGGGGCCGTAGCGGGAGATCCAGCGGATGAGGATCCGGCTCAGCTGGTCGATGCAGGTGATGGCGGTGCTGGGATCGTTGACCGCGGGCGAGATCGCCTTGAGCGCGATGTCCACGATCTGGATGACGCCGAACTCGACATCCTGCTGCAGCGTCCGGATCGGGCCGATGTCGAACGCGGCCAGAAGCGCCCTGACCAGGGTGTCGTGCAGACGCGTCCTGCCGATTACCACCAGGAGCGGGACGCCGGCCGGCACGAAATGGCCGACCCGCCGCAGCACGCGAAGCTGGAAGCCGGCCGCCTTCGCCACGGCCACCAGGTTGGCGGTGTCGACGAACCGGATGTAGCCCGACACCGCGTTCAGCACCTGCGTCCCGCTGCCGAGCGGCCCCACGGCAGGGGGCGCCACGCGGTAATGGCTGCTCCGGCCGTGCGGCATCAGCTCGTCGATGATGTCCTCGGTCTCCCGGGCGATGCGATCGACGATGTGGTTGACGCTGATCGCCTGGCTGATGTGCTGGATGAAGAAGATCAGCCAGGCGACGCACAGCAGCGCCAGCAGCATCGCGCCGACCGTGGTCGCGATCGGCGCGAAAGGATGCGGCAGGGTGCGGGCGGCGGGCAGCGCGCCCAGGCAGTAGGCGAAGGTGCCGAGGAACAGCCCCAGGGTCCACTGGGTGGTCCGGTCCCTCACGAAGCTGACCAGGATGCGCGGCGAGAACTGCATCGACGCCAGGGTGAGCGTCATCAGCAGGATGGCGAAGACGATCGACACCACGGTCATGATCGAGGCCGCGATGCCGGCGAGGATGACCTGCGCGATCTGCGGATCCGCATGGCTGGGGAACAGGACGGACGGGACCCAGGCCGCGAGCACGGGATAGCTTTCCTCGAGCGAGGACAGGATGGTGCCCGTCAGCCCCAGGATGACGGCGATCGCCATCGGGCGGACCAGGAAGCCGCCACGCAGCGCGTAGACGATGTGACGCAGGAAGGTCGACGGGTTGCGCCGCACCCGGGGCCGCGCAGCTCGAGACAAGGGCGGCTGATGCATGGGATCGACTCCGGTGCCTGCGCGGTAATCGCGCCGCCATACCATCTATCGGCCGCGTCTAGGACAACAACAGACGGCATGGGAACGGATCTGCAGCAGCATCTTCCAACACTGATGGGACAACGGCCCGGGTCTATACACTGCCCAGGTAGACAAACCAGGTGATCCACGGCCTCTTCCGAGGTTTCTCCCGCTGGTTGGACTTGATCCGGCAGACGCTCGACGGCGCGGCATCGGTTCCGGCCGTGCGGGGCGACCTGATGCGCCTGGCCCAAGAGCATGAGCCTCTGCCTGGACGCGAACCTGGTCACCAAAGGCTAGCCCGTTCGTTCCATTACGGGCGGCTGGTGGGCGAACAGGCCGGGCGCATCGGCTCGGGAGACTGCCATCGCGCGGCTCTGCCGCAGGAAGGTCACGCAGACCGGCCGGAGGACGATCCAGCAGGCGTCCGGACCTTGGGTCGACGATGGCAGACGCGTCGGCGCAGCTCGCACGGTGGAGACCTGGCGCGACAACCTGATCAGCGGCCGGTGAGGATGCGCTCCACCAGCTGCTTCACCGTCGGCACGAAGCCGTTGGAATAGAACGGGTCGGTAGCGAAGCGGTAGGCGTTGTGGCCGCTGAACATCAGGTTGCGCTCGGTCGCCTCCACATCGTCGTCGGCGGCGTGGCTGATCGATTGCAGCGTCTTCTGGATGCAGAACGAGCGCGGGTCGGCCTTGTGGCCGTTGCTGTAGCTTGGGCCCCTCTGGCTCCACGACGAGAACCGGCATTCCGACAGGCAGCCCATGCAGGCGGTCTGGTCGGCGTTGATCTGCGCCGCCGCCGCACGGGTCTCGAACACCAGGGTGGAATCGGGAGTGCGCAGCGCCTCGGTGAAGCCGTCACGCTCCCAGCCCTTGGCGCGATCGAGGTCCGGACGGGTCAGGTACACCAGCCGCCGCCCGGTGATAGTGTACTCGGCGACGTGCTCGCCGACCGGCTCGGGGCTGAACGCCACCTGGCGCTCGCTGCGCTCCCGCAGCTCGCGCAGGAAGTTGTTGCTGACCGCGGACGAGTAGAAGCCGGTCGGGCTGAACTTGTTCAGCGAGATGTCGCCCTCCCGCAGCGCCAGCAGGCGCTGCTTCCAGGCCTCCGGGATCGGGCTCTCCCGGGTCAGCAACGGACGTGTGCCGAACTGGAACGCCACCGGGCCGAGGTCGGGGTTGTCGATCCAGTCCTCCCAGTCCTCCAGCCACCACACGCCGCCGGCCATGATGATGGGCGTGTCGCCGAGCCCGAAGGTGCGCATCAGGCGGCGCAGCTCCAGCACGCGCGGCAGCGGCGGCTCGGGGCGGTCGGGCAGCTCGCTGTTGGACAGCCCGTTGTGACCGCCCGCCAGCCAAGGGTCCTCGTACACCACTCCGCCCAGCAGCTCGGCGGTCCTGGAATAGGCACGACGCCACAGGGCGTTGAAGGCACGGGCGGAGGACACGATCGGGTAGTAGTGGATGCCGAACCGGGCGGCGATGTCGGACAGCCGGTAGGGCATGCCGGCGCCGCAGGTCAGCCCCTGGATCAGCCCGCGGGCCCCCTCCAGCACCCCGGTGATGACCCGCTCCGCCGCGCCCATCTCCCACAGGATGTTGGCGTGCAGTCGTCCCCGTCCGCCGGACAGCTCGTGCGCTTCCCGGGCCTGGGTAATTCCGCCGGCGATGGCGAAGTCGACCATCTCCTCATGACGTTCGCGCCGGGTGCGGCCGGTATAGACCTGCGGGATGAGCCGGCCCTCGTCGTCGTAGCTGTCCGCATTGACGACGCTGATGGTGCCGGCTCCTCCAGCGGCAGCCCAGTGTCCGGAACAGGTCCCGGTCGAGACCGAGACGCCCTTTCCGCCCTCGACCAGCGGGAGGAGCTCGGCTCCGCCCATCCGGATCGCGTTGATCGTCTTCATCGCCTGACGTCTTCGCCTTCAGCCATCGGACCCGTCATCGGAGCGATGCGGGCGGCGTTCCCTGCACGATCCGCTGGCGCCGCGCAAGCCGCCACGATTCAGTCAGGATGAAGCCTTGTCAGGTTACAGATTGTAATCGCGGCCCGGATCGACAACCCGGGCCGCGCCGTCGTGGTCAGTCCGCCGCGTCGCTGCGCTCGCGACGCGGGCCACGGTCGCGGCGCTCGCCGCCTTCCCGTCCACCATCCCGATCACCGCCACCGCCGGACTTGGCGCCGACCTGCTCGGTGATGTCGGCGCCAGTAGCCTGGTCCACCACACGCATCGACAGCTTGACCTTGCCGCGGTCATCGAAGCCCAGCACCTTCACCTTCACCGAGTCGCCGTTGTTCACCACGTCGGTGGTCTTGTTGACGCGGCCCTGGGTCAGCTCGGAGATGTGCACCAGCCCGTCGCGGGCGCCGAGGAAGTTCACGAACGCACCGAAATCGGCGGTCTTGACCACCTTGCCGTCGTAGATCGCATTCAGCTCCGGCTCCGCGACGATGCCGCGTATGCGGCTGATCGCCTTGTTGGCCTGCTCCTCGGACGTTGCCGCGATCTTGATCGTGCCGTCGTCGCCGATGTCGATCTTGGCGCCCGAGAACTCGACGATCTCGCGGATCACCTTGCCGCCGGTGCCGATCACGTCGCGGATCTTCTCCTTCGGCACCGTGATCACGGTGATCTTCGGCGCGTTGGCAGCGACCCCGCCGCGGTTCTCGGTCAGCGCGCGCGCCATCTCGCCCAGAATGTGCTGGCGGCCGTCATGCGCCTGCCCGAGCGCGATCTTCATGATCTCGAAGGTGATGGACGTGATCTTGATGTCCATCTGCAGCGCGGTGATGCCGGCTTCCGTGCCTGCCACCTTGAAGTCCATGTCGCCGAGATGATCCTCGTCGCCCAGGATGTCGGACAGCACGGCGAAGCCGCGGTCCTCCTTGATCAGGCCCATGGCGATGCCGGCCACCGGACGCTTCAACGGCACGCCGGCGTCCATCAGCGCGAGGCTGGTGCCGCACACGGTGGCCATGGAGGAGGAACCGTTGCTCTCGGTTATCTCGGACACCACCCGAAGGGTGTAGGGGAACGCCTCCTTGGACGGCAGCAGCGGGCGCACCGCGCGCCAGGCCAGCTTGCCGTGGCCGATCTCGCGACGGCCGGGTGAGCCCATGCGGCCGGCCTCGCCCACCGAGTACGGCGGGAAGTTGTAGTGCAGCATGAAGTTGGAGCGGTACTCGCCCTCCAGCGCGTCGATCACCTGCTCGTCCTGGCCAGTGCCGAGCGTGGTGACCACCAGCGCCTGGGTCTCGCCGCGGGTGAACAGCGCCGAGCCGTGCGCGCGCGGCAGGATGCCGACCTCGCTCACGATCGGCCGCACCGTCTTCGTGTCGCGGCCGTCGATCCGCATCCCGGTCTCGAGGATGGCGCTGCGCACCACGTCGGCTTCCAGCTCCTTGAGCAGGGGCTTCGCCTTGTCGGCGTCGAGCCCCTCGGCCTTGAGCGCCTCGGTCACGACCTTCTTGGCCGCCCCCACCTTCTCGTAGCGGGCCTGCTTGACCCGCTCGCCATAGGCCTCGGCGATGCCGGCGCGGCCCAGCGTGTCGATGCGCGCCTTGAGGGCGATGTCGTCGGCGCTCGGCTCGGCCAGCGTCCAGGGCTGCTTCGCGGCGTGCTCGGCCAGCGCGATGATCGCCTCGATCACCGGCTGGAACGCCTTGTGGCCGAACTCGACCGCACCCAGCATGACCTCCTCGGACAGCTCGGCCGCCTCGCTCTCGACCATCAGCACGCCCTCGGCGGTGCCGGCGATCACCAGGTCGAGCTGGCCTTCTTTGGTCTCGGCGAGCGTCGGGTTCAGCACGTACTCGCCATTAGCATAGCCGACGCGGCAGCCGGCGATCGGGCCGAAGAACGGGATCCCGGACAGGGTCAGGGCGGCGGAGCAGCCGATCATGGCGACGGTCGCCGGGTCATTCTCCAGGTCGTGGCTGAGCACGGTTGCCACCACCTGGACCTCGTTGCGGAAATTGTCCGGGAACAGCGGACGCAGCGGGCGGTCGATCAGGCGAGAGTTCAGCACCTCGGCCTCGGACGGACGGCCCTCGCGCTTGAAGAACCCGCCCGGGATCTTGCCGGCGGCGAACGCCTTTTCCTGGTAATTGACGGTGAGCGGGAAGAAGTCCTGCCCCGGCTTCACGGTCTTGGCGCCGACCGCCGTGCACAGCACGATGGTGTCGCCGTAGTGCACCATGACGGCGCCGTCGGCCTGGCGGGCGATCTTGCCCGTCTCGAGCACGAGCGTGCGGCCACCCCACTCCAGTTCCTTGCGGTAGAAATCGAACATGCTTTGTCCCTCGTTCGGTTGGAGGGCCGGCGGCGACGTTTCGGACGGCATGGAGGAAGGCCCCCATGTGGCCTGAAACGTCGGATGAACCCGACGCCTCGTTTGGTTCAGTTCAAGGCCAGGGCTCTGCCCTGGACCCGCCAGAGGGCAGTCGCCCTCTGGACACCCAGCAATTGGGTTTCGAAAGGGCGACTGCCCTTTCGTGGGGTCCGGGGCAACGCCCCGGGGTCGGTCCTAGCGACGCAGGCCGAGGCGCCCGATCAGCGTCTCGTAGCGCCCCTGCTGCTTGCGCTTCAGGTAGTCCAGCAGGCGGCGGCGGCGGCCGACCAGCATCAGCAGGCCGCGTCGCGAATGGAAGTCCTTGGCGTGGATCTTGAGGTGCTCGGTCAGGCTGGTGATCCGCTCGGTGAGCAGGGCCACCTGCACCTCGGGCGATCCGGTATCGGTTTCGCCTGTCCTGTAGTCGGCAATGAGCGCCGTGCGGCGCTCCGCAAGGGTCGACATCGTGGTTCTCCCGGAACGGGGTTACAGAAGGCGTTCCGGCTTGAGCCACCCGTCCTCGAGTCGGCACAGACCGATCACGCGCCCCCCGTCCATGGCGCGGGCCACCCCGCCCGCGGGGTCGGCCTGCTCAGGAATCCGGCCCATCAGCTCGACCAGGCTGATCGCCTGGCCCTGCTGGAGGCCTGCCGCTTCGCTCGGAGTCAAGGCCAGCGCCGGGATGTCGGCCAGCGCGGTCGCGACCGGCAGCAGCAGCTCCGGTGAGGCGGGCGCGTTGTCCTCCCCGCCCACGCATTTGTCCAGGGAAATCGCGTCACGTTCACGGAAGGGACCGACGCGCAGCCGGCGCAACGCCGACACGTGCCCGACCGTGCCGCAGGCCACCGCCAGGTCGCGGGCCAGCGAGCGCATGTAGACGCCCTTGCCGGACTGCACCTCGAACACCGCGGTGTCGGCGTCCGGTCGCTCCACCAGCACGAACCGGTCGACCCGCGCCGGGCGCGGCTCCAGCACCGGCGCCCGGCCCTCGCGCGCCATGTCGTAGGCGCGCTCGCCGGCCACCTTGATCGCGGAGAACACCGGCGGCACCTGCATGATCTCGCCCTGGAACGCGCCAAGCGCTGCCCGGAACTGCTCGTCGGTCGGGCGCACCGCGGAGGTGGCGATCACCTGCCCGTCGGCGTCGTCGGTGTCGCGCGCCTCGCCGATCCGCAGCGTGAAGTGGTACAGCTTGGTGCCGTCCATGATGTACGGCACCGTCTTGGTCGCCGCCCCGAACGCCACCGGCAGCAGCCCGGTCGCCAGCGGGTCGAGCGTGCCGCCGTGGCCTGCCTTCTGCGCGTCGAAGCCGCGTCGCACCCGGTTCACCACGTCGGTCGAGGTCATGCCGGCCGGCTTGTCGACGATCAGCCACCCGTCCAGGGCGCGTCCACGCTTGCGTCGCATCGATCCGGTCGCCTTCCTGCCGAGCGCGGCCTGCCCGCGGGAGGCGAGGCTTTAGACGAGGGGGCGTGCGCCGGCAAACGCGCTTCCGGGTTTCAGGACACCTTGCTAGGAGCTGCCTGCAGGTTGGAGGCGATACGGAACCATGGCGGTCAACCTGTCCATCAAGAACGCGCCCGACGACGTCGTGCGGCGGCTTCGGATACGGGCGGCGCGCAACCATCGCTCGCTCCAGGGCGAGCTGATGGCGATCATCGAGACGGCGGTTGCCGGGGAGCGCTTCCTGACGCCGCTCGAACTGCTGGAGGAGGTCAGGAAGCTCGGCCTCCGAAGCGCTTCGGAGGCGACGGAGATCATCCGCAACGACCGTGACAGCCGTTGAGGTCGTCGACGCATCGGCGCTGGCGGCGCTGATGCTGGACGAGCCGGAAGCAAGGCTGATCGCGGAGCGGCTTCAGGGCATGCAGGTGGTCGCGCCGGCTCTGCTCGGCATCGAGCTGGCGAACATCTGCCGGACCCGATGCCGGCGCGAGCCGGACCGGCAGGACGATCTCATCGAGGCGTTCCGGCTGCGCGGACGGCTCAAGGTGGAGGACGCGCCGGTCGATCATGACTCGGTGCTCGCCCTGGCCCTGGCGACCGGCCTGACCGCCTACGACGCCAGTTACCTCTGGCTGTCGCGACACCTGGGGGCAGAGCTGGTCACGCTGGACCGCAAGCTCATGGCCGAGGCGGCCCGCTCGTCCTGACGCGGTCGGGCCGGACATGATCAGGCCTCGAACAGCACCGATCCCGGATCCCGGCCGCTCCTGCGCGTCACCCGCCGGACGAAGCGTGCAACATCCGGCACGCCGTGCTCGACGACCAGTTCGACCACTCGTTCGCCACGTGGCCGTCGGCTGCGCCAGTCGGCATAGGGATACAGGGCGATCGGCAGGAATGTGTCGGGCCCGCGCGGCGCCGGGAACGGCCTGGTGGCGCCGCTGTTGATCGGCGACAGGGTGATGGCGTCCCGGTAGGCCGAGACCAGCGCCGCCGCGTCCAGTTCCAGGACGTCATAGCTCATGCCGCGATAGGGCCTGGCCTCCATCAGGCGCATCAGCCGCGCCTGCGTCAGCCAGAAGAACACCTTCCCGTTCAGCTTCCGGTACCAGTCCTCCGGTTGGAGGCCGCCCACTAGGCACCGCGCGAGCCCCGCATCGTCCATCGGCTTTTGGTCGCGGATCACGGCACCTTCAAGCCCGGGCAGGCGCAGCGCCACCCCGTCCGGGCGCCGCTGCGCTTCCAGCGCGTGCCGCCGTTCGCCGTCGACCGCATACAGGTCGAGCAGCGCCGACGTGCTCAGCAGGCCGTGGCGCCGGATCGACGGCCAGCTTCCGGCTTCCGCCACATGGTAGAGCGTCGGACAGTCGCGCAGCAGTTCATCCAGCTCGTCCCCGGTCATCGATCCTCCAGCCCCACCATCGACGGCGCCGGCCTCGCCGGCCAGAGCGTTTTCCATTCACCCGGGGTTCACCCCGGATGCTCTAGCTTGTTGTTTTGACGAGCATCTTCACCCGATCAGGTGTTTCACCTGATCGGGATCTGCTCTAGACCCCACCCCCATGTCGATCACCGCGCCGAGTCCCACCCGCACCCAGCGCTTCACCGTGGTCCTGCTCATCGAGCTGTGGGAGCGCTTCGGGTACTACGGCATGCAGGCACTGCTGCTGCTGTTCCTGGTCGAGCGGCTCGGCCTTCCCGACCGTGACGCCAACCTGCTCTGGGGCGCGTTCGGGGCGCTGGTATACGCCGCACCCGCGATCGGCGGCTGGCTGGGCGACCAGGTGCTGGGCTCGCGCCGGGCGATGGTCTGCGGCGCCGCCTGCCTGTTCGGCGGCTACCTCCTGCTGGCACTGCCGTCGGACGGCCGCGTGCTGCTGAGCCTCGGCATGGGCACGATCATCGTGGGCAACGGCTTGTTCAAGCCCAACGCGTCCAACTTGGTCAGGCGGATCTACGAAGGCGACGACAGCCGGCTCGATTCCGCCTTCACCCTGTACTACATGTCGGTCAACGTCGGCTCGACCGCGTCGATCCTGCTGTCGCCCTGGCTCAAGGACCGGCTCGGCTGGCATGCCGGCTTCGGCATGAGCGCCGTAGGCCTCGCCATCGGCCTCGCTGCCTACGCGGTGCTGGGCCGGCGCCTGGCCGGGACTGGCTCGGTGCCGGATTTCCGTCCGCTGCCCCGGCGCACCGGTCTCGTCATCCTGGCCTGCACGGTCGGCACCATCCTCACCGTCACCCTGGTGCTGCAGCATGCCCTGATTGCCCGCGCCTGCGTCTGGTTTGCCGGGTTGGCCACTCTCGCGGTGTGGGTGCGGATCTACTGGCGTGCGCAGCCGGCCGAGCGTCCCGGGCTGCTGACCGCCTACCTGCTGATCATCGAGGTCATGCTGTACTTCGTGTTCTACCAGCAACAATCCACCTCCCTGACCCTGTTCGCGCTGCGCAACGTCGACCCCGAATTCCGCCTCGGCGGGATCACGCTGTTCTCGTTCTCCGCCAGCCAGTTCCAGGCGCTGAACCCGATCTGGATCATGCTCCTGAGCCCGGTGCTGGCCTGGATCTACTCGACGCTTGGCAGGCAGGGTCGCGACCTGCCGATCGCCACCAAGTTCCTGCTCGGCTTCGTCCTGGTGACGGCCGGGTTCCTGGTCTGGTGGCTGGCCACCGGGCGCGGCACCCCGGCCCGCATCTCGCCCTGGATCATGGTCGCAGGCTACGGGCTGGTGTCGCTCGGCGAGCTGCTGGTCAGTGCGCTGGGCCTCGCCATGATCGCCCGCTACACCCCGGTGCGGCTGAGCGCCTTCATGATGGGGGCGTTCTATGTCGGCATCGGCATGGCGCTGTATATCGGCAGCGCGGTCGCCAACCTCGCCTCGCTGCCGCCCGGCCTCGCCACCGCCGGCGCCGAGCAGAGCCTGCCGGTCTACCACGGGCTGTTCCTGAACCTGTTCGAGCTGGGCCTGGTGGTGACGGCGCTGTGCGGCGCCATGCTGCCCGTGCTCCGGCGCCTCGACCGGGCGCATCACGCTGCCGTCACCGGCTGACGGGACACCCGCTGCGGAAGATCAGCACCAGCGACCGCCCGTCGCTGCCGACCGAGTAGCCGCGCCCGGTTGCGCGGTAGGACCGGCACAGCACCGATGCGGGATCGGCGTTGCGGAACCAGATCCCGTCCTCCAGCCCGTACTGCGCCAGCAGCGCCAACCCGAACCAGGAGATCCCGTTCAACGGGTTGTCGAACAGCGGCACCAGCCCGGGCGCACGGGTGAGCCCGTGGCGCAGCGCCGGGGGGTACGGCATCGCCCCCAGCATCTGCAGCGCCCCCAGGCCGGTGCGCGCATGCTCGTCGTTCACCGCGTCCGCCACCGGCGGCAGCACCGTCGCCTCGTAGCGGTCGAGGTCGCGAAGCAGGGCGCCATAGGCGAAGGCGTCGCGTGCGAAGCAGGCCGCCAGCAGCACCGCCGCCACCACCGCCGCCTGCCCGGAGCGGCCGGGCAGCAGCCGCATCGCGCCCCAGACCGAGGCCGACAGCATGGCGCCGATGCCGACCAGTACGCGCGGCTGCACCACCGGGTCGCGCAGCAGCAGCATCGGCCCGGCGAACCCGGCCAGCAGCACCGCGGCCGGGAGCAGGGCGAACGGCCAGACCCGCATCGTGGTCCGTCCGAGCACCAGAAGCAGGAAGCCGGCGAGCACCAGGAAGGCGAGCAGCCCGAACGGGCTCGTGGGCGGGGCCATCTGCAACGCCAGCGCCAGCAGGTCGTGCACGTTGCGGGGCAGCAGCCGCAACAGCTCGCCCGGACGCATCAGCGCCGCGTGCTGCGCCTGGTAGCTCGGCAGCACCACCAGCCCAACGACGCGGAGCAGCGCGACCAGGCCGGCATCGAGCGCGGATGCCGCCAGCACCGCCAGGACTGACCGGCCGGCGACACGCCTCGCACCGGGATCGCGCCGCGCCACCCGGACCAGCACCTCGGCGGCTGCGAAGCACAGGAACACGTCCACCGCCGGCTGGTAGAACAAAAGGGCCGCCAGCAGCGCCGTCGCGGCCGCGGCCACACGTCGTTCCGCCAGCAGCGCCGACCACAGCGCCAGCACCACCGCCGCCGTCATCGACAGCGAGTCGAACACGTAGGTCATGTTCTGCAGGTAGAATGGGGTGGCGAACAGCAGGATCGCAGCGGGCGCGACCCGCGCGGCCCCGAGTTCGGGCGCTGCGCGCGACAGCAGCAGGCCGGAGCACCCCATCAGCGCGATCGCGCCGAGCTGCGGCAGCGGTGAGATGTCGAGCATGCGGCCGCCGAACGACAACAGCGCCATCAGCCCGGCCGTCAGCAACCGTCCGTCGGCGGCCCACAGGTTGTAGCCGACCTGCACCCGGCCGAGGTCGTCGAGCTCCAGATAGCCGGTGGTCAGCACCCGGACATGGCAGCACAGGAAGAACGCCACGATCGCCGCGACGATCGCCAGCTCTCGACGGCAGGGTGCGGTCACTGCCTGTCTCAGACGCGGTCCGGCGGCTGTTGCGGGATGGGCTGCGTCGTCTGCTGCGTCATCCCGGCATCATGGCGGCTCGCGCCAGGGTTGCAAGGCGGGCGGATCCGGCAGGCGGTAGTTCCAGGTTCGGAACACCTCCGGGTGGTGCCGGAGCCAGTCCAGCACCGGTGCGCCGGGCCCGGCGCAAGACGGGACGTGCGGCCGTGCGGCGCGCAGGCTGTCCGCCATGGCGTGCCGGGACGATGCAGACAATTCCAGGCCGAGCGCGTCGTGGACGCGCCCGATCTCCTGCAAGGGTTGTTGCCGCAGCGCCTCGTAGCGGACCTCGACGAACCGGTCGGGAGGCAGGACCGCGCTGTCGCGTCGCAGCGCCTCCATCAGCCGCGGATACACCGTCCGCACCAGCGCCGCCGCCTGCGCCTCCGCGTCCGCCACCGGCCCCAGCGACAGCTCGCGGATCAGGGTCGCGAACATGCGCACCGCCGAGGCGCAGACGTCGGCCGGATCGCGATGGATATGGATGAAGCGTGCCTCGGGCCAGATCGCCCTGAGCAGAGGGATGCGGGCGCTGTTGGCGGGGTTGCGTATCAGCAGCGGCCGGTCGCCGGCGGCCCAGGTCATCTTGGCGACGTAGCGGGCCAGCCGGCCGCGCCAGCGATGCAGCTCGGCCGTGCCCACCCCGTCGAGGAACACGCCGCGATCGAACTCCACCTGCAGCCGGTCCGGGAAGTACAGGCCGTGGTTGCAGGACAGGGTGGACAGGTTGGCCATCGCCAGCTCGTCCTCCTGCGGCAGGTCGGGCCGCAGCGGCATGGCGTCGATCAGCCGGTTGCGCGGGAAAAACTGCTCCACGAACGGCCGTGCCAGCCGCGCCAGGCCCAGCGCCTCCGCCGGCAGCCCGACCGACATCGGCGACAGGATGCCGAACGAGGCGGAGCGGCTCAGCAGGTTGGCGAGGTGCGTGGTGCCGCTGCGCCAGTGCCCGACCACGAACACGGGTGCCGGGCCCGCCCCGCGACGCAGCCGAAACAGCTCGACCACCGCCGCTTCGCCCAGGGTGAAGGGAAGGCGCAGCGCCGTCATCGCCAGCGCCGTCGCCGCCACGTGCAAGCGTTCCGGCCGCACGCCACCCTTCAGCAGCAGGCGGACCAGGGTGTCCGGCGTGGCGCCGCAGAGCGGATGGAACAGCCGGTGCGCCCGCCCGTTGCCGCGCGACGCCAGGGCCGGACGCCAGTCCGCACGCGGCTCAGCGGCAGACCGGTTCTCGACATGCATGTCCACCACGCCCCAGCGGCGCAGGACCGGTGGAAGTTCCGGCCCGACAGGTCAGCAGCACCCGGTCAGGCCAGGTCCTTGGCGACCTCCGGACGGCGCAGCAGCGCGTCGATCTCCATCGCGTAGTCGAGCGCCGTGTCGGGCTGGAAGTGGATCTCCGGCACTCCGCGCAGGCGTACCGCCCGGCTCAGCTCGCTGCGCAGGAACGGGGCCGCGCGACGCAGTGCCGGCAGCTTCTCGTCGATGTCGCTGCGGCCGAGCCGGGCGACGAAGGCGGTGGCGTGCTTCAGGTCCGGGCTGATCCGCACCTCGGTGACGGTGACGTGGACGCCGGCCAGTTCCGGGTCGCGGAACTCGACCCGGGTGAACAGGTCGGCCAGCACGTGCCGCACCTCCTCGGCGACGCGCAGCTGGCGCTGCGACGGGCCGGCCGGACCGGCATGCCGCTTGCCCGAACGAGAAGGACCGGCAGGTTTCCCTGCCGGTCCCTTCGTCTCGACCGTGCTGCGCGGCTTCTGGCTCACGCCGGCACCAGCTCCATCTCGTAGCACTCGACCACGTCGCCCTCCTTGAGGTCGTTGTAGCCGGCGAAGGAGAGACCGCACTCGTAGCCGCGCGCCACCTCGCGGACGTCGTCCTTGAAGCGCTTGAGCTGGCTGAGCTCGCCCTGGTGCACCACCACGTTCTCGCGCAGCAGCCGCACGCCGCAGCCGCGCTTGACCACGCCCTCGGTGATGTAGCAGCCGGCGACCATGCCGGTCTTGGTGATGTTGAACACCTTGCGGATCTCGGCGTAGCCCAGGAACTTCTCCCGGTGCTTCGGCGCGATCTTGCCCTTCACGAGCTGCTCGATGTCGTCCGACACCTGGTAGATGATCGAGTAGTAGCGGATGTCGACGCCGTCCCGCGTCGCCAGCTCCCGCGCCTGGCTGGTGGCGCGGACGTTGAAGGCGACGATGATCGCGTCCGACGCGCGGGCGAGCTGGATGTCGCTTTCGGTGATCTGGCCGACGCCTGCGATCAGCACGCGGACCTTGACCTCCTCGTGCTCCAGCTTGAGCACGGTGGCGGAGATCGCCTCGGCCGAGCCCTGCACGTCGGCCTTGATGACGACCGCGACCTCCTTCTGGGCGCCCGCCTGGATCCGGGCCAGCATCTGGTCGAGCGTGCCACGGGCAGCGGTGATGCCGGCGGCCTGCTTCTCCTTGACCTTGCGCTGGCGGAACTCGGAGATCTCGCGCGCCCGGTTCTCGTTCTCCACCACCACAAACGGCTCGCCGGCGCCCGGCACCGAGGACAGCCCCAGCACCTCGACCGGCGAGGACGGGCCAGCCAGCTTGATCGGCCGGTTCTTGTCGTCGAGCATCGCCCGCACCCGGCCCCACTCGGAGCCGGCAACGATGATGTCGCCCTGGTTCAACGTGCCCTTCTGCACCAGCACGGTGGCGACCGGACCGCGGCCGCGGTCGAGGCGGCTCTCGATCACGCTGCCCTCGGCGGCGCGTTCCGGGTTGGCGCGCAGGTCGAGGATCTCGGCCTGCAGCAGGATCGCCTCCTCGAGCTTGTCCAGCCCGGTGCGCTTGGTCGCCGACACCTCCACGTCCTGGGTGTCGCCGCCCAGCTCCTCCACCACGATGTCGTGCTGCAGCAGCTCCTGGCGCACCCGGTTCGGATTGGCGCCCGGCTTGTCGCACTTGTTGATGGCGACGATGATCGGCGCTTCCGCCGCCTTGGCGTGGCGGATCGCCTCGATCGTCTGCGGCATGACGCCGTCGTCTGCCGCCACCACCAGGATCACCACATCGGTCACCGACGCGCCGCGCGAGCGCATGGCGGTGAAGGCCTCGTGGCCCGGCGTGTCGATGAAGGTGATGTGCGCGCCGGCAGCCGTCTCGACCTGGTAGGCGCCGATGTGCTGGGTGATGCCGCCCGCCTCGCCGCCGGCCACGTCCGCCTTGCGCATGGCGTCGAGCAGGGAGGTCTTGCCGTGGTCGACATGGCCCATGATCGTGACCACGGGAGCACGCGGCAGCAGGTCGAGGTCCTCGTCGACCTCGCCCTCGATGCCGAGCTCGACGTCGCTTTCCGATACGCGGCGGACGCGGTGGCCGAACTCCTGGATCACCAGCTCGGCGGTGTCCGCGTCGAGGATCTGGGTGACGTTGGCCATCACCCCCATCTTCATCAGCGACTTGATCACGTCGCCGGTGCGGGTCGCCATGCGGTTGGCGAGCTCTGCCACGCTGATGGTCTCGGGCAGCACCACGTCACGCACCACGCGAACCTGGTCGGAGCGCAGGCGCTCGAGCTCGGCCTGGCGACGCTCGCGGTCGCGCTGGCGGCGCACCGAGGCGAGCGAGCGGGTCTTGTCGTCGTCGCCCTCGATCGCGGCCTGCACGTCGACGCGGCCGGTCATGCGGCGGTCGCCGACCTTGCGCGGCGCCACCACGGGCACCTTGCGCGCCGGCAGGGCCGCACCCGGACGGCGCAGCGCTCCGGGACGGCGCTCGTCGTCCTCAGGACGGGTGGTGCGCAGGCGCAGCGTTTCCGCCGGCGCCGCGGCGGGGGTGGCACCCGGACGGGTGTTGACCACCGGCGCGTGGCCGATGGCGCGCGAGGCGATGGTGCGAAGCGGCTCGGGGGTCACGATCGTCACCCCGCCACGCGCCGGCTCGGCGGCAGAGGCTGCGGCGGGAGCGGGCTGCGCCACCTCCGCCTCCAGGCCGACCTCGGTGTCGGCGGCGGCACGCCTGGCATCCTCGGCCTCGGCGCGCGCACGGGCATGATCGGCGACCGCCTGGCGCTCGGCCTCCTCGGCCGCACGCTTTGCATCCTCCTCGCGACGGCGCGCCTCCTCGGCTGCCGACAGCACGGAGATCTTCTCCTGCTCGCGCCGGTCGACCTCGCGACGCGCGGCCTCCCTCTGCTGCTCGTCGAGCACGCGCTGGCGGGTGGCCAGCTCGGAGGCGGTCAGGGCACGGCCGGCACCGGCGGGACGACCGGCCGGGCCGCCCGAGCGCGCTGCCGGACCGGTGGCGGGCGCCGCACCCGGCGTCGGGGTGGGCCCGCGCTTCTTGCGCACCTCGACCTGCACCACCTTCGAACGGCCATGGCTGAAGCTCTGCCGCACGGACCCGGCATCGACCGTCCGTCCCACTTCGAGACGCGCCGCCGGCCTGAGCGACAACCGCCCCTTGCCCTGATCCTGATCGCTACCTTCGCTCATGCACCCGCCTGTTCCAGCCCATCCGCCGGACCGGGCAGCTGCTCGCCACCCCCGTCCGGTCGGGTCGGGGCCGCCAATCCGGCGAGCCCCGCATATCGTCCACTTTCCGTCACCAGGCGATCGGCCAGGGCCCCTCGCGACAGCGCGGCATGCACTACATGGTCGCGTCCGAACGACGCGGCCAGCCTTCTTCCGGACATGACTGCCACGACCGGAAGCGTCCGGGCGCCGGACAGCAGCCTGGACCGCTCATCCGGACTGCCATCGGTCGCCTGCACGATCACCGCCGCCCGTCCCTCGACGATCCACTCCCGGACCTTGGCGTAGCCACAGACCGCCTGTCCGGCACGGCGGCCGAGGCCGAGAAGATCGGCGATACGGCGGAGCAGTCCATCCTGCAGCAGGAGGCCGAGATCCGGAGGGATCGTGACCTGACCGCGCGCGGCCCGGGCGAACGCTCCACGCGTTCGGGCGGTTTCTAGCACATCCCCATGCGCACTCAACCAGATTCCCCGTCCGGGCAGACGTGCAGCGAGGTCCGGGGTCAGCACCCGGTCCGGCGACACCACGAAGCGGATCATCCGCTCCTTCGGCATCCGCTCGCGGGTGACGACGCAGCGCCGCAGCGGGCCCCGCTCCGGCTCGTCCGCCTCCGCATCGGCCCCTGCGTCAGCCTCGGCGTCGGCGTCCGGCGGTGCCGGCTCAGACGTGGGACGCCTCCCCACCTTCGGCCGCGTCCGCGGTTCCTTCGGACGCTGGTGCGGCGCCATCCTCCCCCTCGAACCAGTGCGCGCGGGCGGACATGATGATCTCGTTGGCCGCCTCCTCGTCCATCGCGTCCGCGCCCAGGATCTCGACCAGCTCGTCGCCGGCGAGGTCGGCCAGCTCGTCCAGCGTCCTGACCTCCTTCTCGCCCAGCGCCACCAGCATCTGGTTGGAGAACACCTCCAGCGCGATCAGCTCGTCGGTGACGCCCAGCGCCTGGTGCCGCTGCGCCAGCTCGTCCTCGCGTCGGTTGAGGAAGCCCTCGGCGCGCCGGATCAGCTCCTCCGCCACCGTCTCGTCGAAGCCCTCGATCTCGGACAGCTCCTCGAGCGGCACGTAGGCCAGCTCCTCGACGGTGTTGAAGCCTTCGGTCACCAGCAGGCCGGCGATCACGTCGTCCACGTCCAGCGCCTCGACGAAGGTGCCGGTGCGGCGGCGGAACTCCTCCTGCCGGCGCTCGCTCTCCTCCGCCTCGGTCAGGATGTCGATGTCCCAGCGAGTCAGCTGCGACGCCAGCCGCACGTTCTGGCCGCGGCGGCCGATGGCGAGGCTGAGCTGCTCGTCCGGCACCACCACCTCGACGCGACCGGCCTCCTCATCCATCACCACCTTGGACACCTCCGCCGGCGCCAGCGCGTTGACCACGAAGGTCGCGGCCTGCGGGCTCCACGGGATGATGTCGATCTTCTCGCCCTGCAGCTCCTGCACCACGGCCTGCACGCGCGAGCCGCGCATGCCGACGCAGGCGCCGACCGGGTCGATCGAGCTGTCGCGCGAGATCACCGCCATCTTGGCGCGCGATCCCGGATCGCGGCTTACCGCCTTGATCTCGATGATGCCGTCATAGATCTCCGGCACCTCCTGCGCGAACAACTTGGCCAGGAACGCCGGATGGGTGCGGCTGAGGAAGATCTGCGGCCCTCTAGGCTCGTCGCGCACGTCGTAGATGTAGGCGCGCACCCGGTCGGAGTTGCGGAAGCTCTCCCGGGGGATCAGCTCGTCGCGGCGCAGCAGGGCCTCGGCGTGGCCGATCTCGACCATCAGGTTGCCGTACTCGGTGCGCTTGACCGTGCCGTTGACGATCTCGCCGACGCGGTCCTTGAACTCGTCGTACTGGCGCTTGCGCTCGTACTCGCGCACCCGCTGCACGATCACCTGCTTGGCGGTCTGGGCGGCGATGCGGCCGAAATCGATCGGCGGCAGCGGGTCGACCAGGTGCTCGCCGACCTTGATCTCCGGCTTGAACTTGGCGGCGATGTGGACCGGGATCTGCGTCTCCTCGTTCTGCACCGTCTCGACCGCCTCGGTCCAGCGCGACAGCCGCACGTCGCCGGTGCGCCGGTCGATGGTGGCGCGTATGTCCTTCTCGTGGCCGTACTTGGCGCGGCCGGCCTTCTGGATGGCCTGCTCCATCGCTTCCAGCACTTCCTCGCGATCGATCGACTTCTCGCGCGCCACCGCATCGGCGACCAGGAGCAGCTCGGGACGGGATACGGCGGTGTCCATGACGGTGACCTCTTGATGCTCGTCCGGGTAGGATGAAGGCTAGTGCGGCTTGCGGCCGGGCTTCCCGCCGGCCGGCGCCTTGCCAGGAGATGCCTTGCCGACGGGCGCCTTGCCCGTCCGGTCGCCGCCGACCCTGGCGCCGCCGATGCGGGCCCCGGTCTGGCGGCCGTCGGCCTGGCGGGTGACCGGCTTCTCCAGGTCCAGCTTCGGCACCTGCGGCGCGTCCGGATCATCGGCGTCGTGGACCACGCCGGCCATCTGCGCCGAGGCCTCGATCAGCGCGTCGGTCAGCACCAGCCGCGCCTTGCGTATCTCCGCCAACGGCAGCGCCGCCTCCGAGCCGTCCTCGACCCGCATGCGTCCGACCCCGCCCTCGGCGCCGAGCAGGATGCCGGCGAAGCGCTTGCGCCCATCGATCGGAATATTGGTCTCGGCACGCGCCAGGTGGCCGGAGAACCGGTTCCAGTCCTTCTCCCGGGTCAGTGGCCGGTCGATCCCGGCGGAGCTGACCTCCAGGTTCCAGGCGCCATGGATCGGGTCGTCCACGTCCAGCACCGCGCCGACCGCGTGGCTGATCGCCTCGCAGTCCGCGACGCCGATCAGGGAGCCGTCGGTGCGGTCGGCCATGATCTGCACCGTGGGGGTGGTGCTGCCGGTCACGGACACGCGGACCAGCTCGTAGCCCATGTCCAGGAGGGTGGGTGCCACCATCCCGGCGATGCGCGCTTCCAGCCCGGTGAGTTGAAGAAGATCTGAGTCCAATGCAGAAAAGGCGGCCCGTGAAGGCCACCCCCCGAAGAAGCGGAAGATGTAGGTAAGAAGCGGAACCTAGTCCTGCGGTGACGGCGATGCAAGCGTGCGGTCGGCCCAGCCGCGATCAGCCGGCGTGCGGGCCGCCGTCGACGTCGATCGGGACGCCGTCCACCATCGCTGCCGCATCGCTGCGCAGGAACGCGGCCGCCGCAGTCACTTCACCGCACCCATGGTCAGGCCGCGGGCGATGTACTTGTGCACGACGATGCCGCCGATGATCACCGGGGCACAGACCAGCGTGGCGCTCGCCATCACCTTGGGCCAGGGGATCACGTAGCCGCCGAGATAGGACAGCACGATGGTCGACGCGGTGCGGCTGTCCGGCGAGGGCGTCAGGATGAAGGCGTAGAGCAGGTCGTTCCAGGCGAAGATGCCGGACAGGATCGCCGACACCGCGAGGCCGGGCTTCACCAGGGGCAGCGCTATGCGCAGGAAGATGCCGAACCGGCTCAGCCCGTCGAGCTGTGCCGCCTCCTCCAGCGCTACCGGCACCGAGGAGAACTGGTCCACCATCAGCCACACCACCAGCGGCACGATGAACACCTGGTACACCAGGATCAGCACCACGAGGTTGTTGATCAGGTGCAGCTTCGACGCGGTGAGATAGAACGGGATCAGCACAACCACCGGCACCAGCATCCAGTTGGTCACGTACCAGAACCATACGTCCTTGCGGCCGCGGAACCGGTAGCGCGCGATGCCGTAGGCGGCGGGCGCGCCGACCACCAGCCCGAGCAGCACCGCCGACGACACCACGATCAGCGAGTTGAGCAGGGTCGTCAGCACGTTGGAGTCGCTGATCGCGTCGGCATAGGCGGCGAGCGTCGGCGTCCAGATCCAGCGCGGCGGGATGGAGAACAGCTCCTGCTCGGTCTTCAACGAGCCGGCCACCATCCAGTAGATCGGGAACAGGATGACGACGAGCACGACCACCATCGCCAACGGGTGCAGCACCTTGGGCAGCGCGCGCAGCAGCGCCGGGCGGAAGCTGTCCATGGTTCAGTCCATCTCCCGGTAGAACGCACGGATGTAGATGCGCGCCAGCAGGATCGACACGATCAGCATCAAGATAGATTCCGCCGAGGCCAGCCCGACGTCGAAGCCGCGGAACGCCATGCGCTCGATCTGCATGACCGCCGTTTCGGTCGCGGTGCCGGGGCCGCCGCGCTCGATCGAGTAGATCATGTCGAACTCCTTGATCGTGAACGCGGTCTGGAACACCAGCGCCGCGGTGATCCCGGGCCACATGAACGGCAGCTGGATGTCGCGGAAGCGCGGCCACCAGCGCTCCGTTTCCAGCATCGCCGCCTCGTCGATGTCCTTGGGCACCGTGGACAGCGCCGCCGACAGCACCAGCGCCACGAACGGCGTCCACTCCCAGACCTGCACCACCATCACCGTGCCGAACGCCGCGGTCGGGCGCCCGAGCCAGTCGATCCCGGGCATGCCCAGCGCCCGGACGAAATAGTTGATGACGCCGAGCTGGTCGTTGAACATCAGCTGGGTCAGGAGGCCGACCACCGAGGGCGTGACGGCGATCGGGATCACCAGGCAGATCTGCAGCAGCCGGCGCAGCAGCGGGAAGGCTTCGGAGTCGAGCGCCAGCGCGATCATCATGCCGAGCAGGAGCTCGATCGGCAGGGTCACCACGATCAGCACCAGCGTGCGCAGCACCGAGCCCAGGAAATCGCTGGAGGTGAAGGCATGGACGTAGTTGTCGATGCCGCCGAACGAGGGCGGCGCCATGCCCATCACCCAGGTCTGCAGCGAGGCGACCAGCGTGTAGATCGTCGGATACAGGCCGATCAGCAGCAGCAGCACGACGGAGGGCGCTATGAAGAACCACGGCTCCAGCCGCTCGCGCCGGCTCGGCGGCGAAGCGGCCAGGGGCGGCGCCCGGTCCATGACGGGATCGCTCACGGAACGGGATCCATCTGCCGCACCGCTCCCGCTATTTGTAGAGCGCGATCGCCTTCTGCGGATCGTTGCTCTTGCCCCAGCAGTTCGAGGTCTGCATGTAGCTGGTCAGGTCCTTGGCCATGCTGTCTAGGCCGGACTGCACCGCCACCTGCTTCAGCTCGATGCGCGAGCCCCAGTCGGACACGATGTCGGAGAAGCGCGGGTAGCACTCCAGCTGCGGGCGCCAGTCCGGCACCACCGCGCTGCGCCAGGTCTCGACCATCGGCGCGAGGTTGGGATGGTTGCCCTGCACCGACGGGTCGGTGTCGGCGCCGATCCGCGCCACCACCGCGCCGCCCTCGATCAGCGGCTTGGCCATCTCCTTCGAGGTCAGCCATTGGATGAACAGGTAGGCCGCGTTCTGGTGCTTCGCGTTCACCTGCGCGCTGACCATGTAGGAGAAGCCGCCGAACGCCGCGTAGGCGCCGTTCGGGCCCTTCGGCTCCGGGGCGATGCCGAGATCGGAACCCAGCGCCGACGTGCTGAGCGTCGGGTAGAACGCCGACCACTCGGTGATCATTGCCGCACGCTTCTGCGACAGCATCTCGACGACCTGGCTGTGGTCGTCGGCGACGATGCCGTCCGGCATGTTGCCGAGCAGGCTCTGCCGGAAGGTGATGCCGGCGACCGACTGCGGATCGTTCACCTTGATCGACTTGTTGGCGATGTCGAGGAAGGCGCCGCCGAACGGCCACAGGAAGCGGGCGAAGCCGTCCGCGGTCTGGGTCTCGCCGCGCGCCGACTGCAGCGCGTAGCCGTACACTCCCTTGCCCTTGTCGGTGAGCTTGGGCGCGTAGGTCCCTGCCAGCTCGGCCCAGGTCTTCGGCGGCCCGTCGAAGCCGGCGGCCTTGAGCATCGACTTGTTGTAGTACAGCAGCCCGGCATAGGAATCGAACGGCAGGCCGTACAGCTTGCCGCCAACGGTGAAGCTCGCGAGCCAGACTGGGAAGAAGTCCTTCATGTCCAGCGCCGGGTCGGCCAGTGAGGCGTTGCCGGTGAAGTGGCTGAGCGGCAGCACCCAGCCCGGATCGGCGAAGTTCACCGGCCACACCACGTCGGACAGGATCGCATCGAACTGCTGGCTGCCCGAAACGAAGTTGAGCGTCTCCTCCTTGAGCGTGTCCTCGTAGGGGAAGATGTTCCAGTTGACGTGGATGCCGGTTTCCTTCTCGAATTGCGGCGTCAGCGTCTGCGCGATCTTGTAGCTCGGCCGGTCAAGGCCGACCACGGTGATGGTGGTCCCCTTGTACGGCGCTGCCGCGTCCTTCAGCGACCAGGCCTCCGCGCGTCCGCTCCCGATGCAGGCCGCCGCGACCGCGGCGACACCTAGGCTTCCCAGGCTCAAGCGTACCATGTTCCGGTCCTCCCCCTGTGACCCGGCGCGTCTTGTGCGCGTCGCGGGCGTATCGCACCGATCCGGTCCCGTTCCGGATGCGAGCGGGGCCGGGCTCGAATTGTTCTTCTTCTTCCAAGCGTGTATGGGCACGACAAGAACAAGTCAACGAGAACCGGCGGCACGACGGGGAGAAACGCGATGGCGGAAGTCGAGATCGAGCGGCTGCACAAGTCGTTCGGCGATCTTGGCGTGCTCAACGACATCTCGATGCAGGTTCGTCACGGCGAGTTCATGGTGTTCGTCGGACCCTCGGGATGCGGCAAGAGCACGCTGCTTCGCAGCATCGCCGGGCTGGAGCGTCCCACCGCAGGCCGGATCCGCATCGGCGGCGAGGACGTCACGCGCTGGGCGCCGGCGCGTCGCGGCGTGTCGATGGTGTTCCAGTCCTACGCGCTCTACCCGCACATGACGGTGCGCGAGAACATCGCCTTCGGCCTCAAGGTGGCGAAGGTGCCGTCGGGCGAGATCGACGGGCGGGTGCGCGAGGCCGCCGCGGTGCTGCAGATCGACCACCTGCTGGACCGGCGCCCGAAGGCGCTGTCCGGCGGCCAGCGGCAGCGCGTGGCGATCGGCCGCTCCATCGTGCGACAGCCCAAGGCGTTCCTGTTCGACGAGCCGCTGTCCAACCTCGATGCCGAGCTGCGCGTGCAGATGCGCGTCGAGCTGGTCGGGCTGCACGAGCGGCTGGGGGCCACCATGATCTACGTCACCCACGACCAGATCGAGGCGATGACCATGGCCGACCGGATCGCGGTGCTGAACCGCGGACAGGTCGAGCAGATCGGAGCGCCCCTGGAGCTGTACCGGCAGCCGCGCAACCTGTTCGTCGCCGGCTTCATCGGCAGCCCGCGCATGAACCTGTTCGAGACCACGGTCGTCGCCACCGGTCCGGACGGCGTCACCGTGCGCATCCCCGGCGGTGCCGCGGTGGTGGTCCCGGTGTCGGCCGACGGGCTGTCGGCGGGCCAGGCGCTGACGCTCGGCCTGCGCCCGGAGCACCTGGGCATCAACGAGGCGCCGGGCGGCCCGGCGGACGCGACCATGACCGGCCAGGCGCAGCTGGTGGAGCATCTCGGCGGCGAGATCCTGGCGCACGTGGTGCTGGACGACGGCACCCGCCTCGACGTCAAGACGCACGGCCACGGCGAGGTTCAGCGTGCGGCCGCCATCTCGATCGGGGTGCGCGGCGAGTTGTGCTACCTGTTCGATGCCGCCGGCGACTGCCTGCCGGTGCTGCGGCCGCGCGCCCTGCCCGCCTGAGCCGGCCGCCGGCCTCGCCTCACAGGTGCCGAAGCAGCGTCACGGCGACCAGCGCCGACCCGGCGGCGAGCACGAACGGCGCGCCGGGAAACACCACCGGGACCAGGTGGGCGGTGAAGGCATAGAACAGCCCTGCGGTCAGCAGCGGCGCCACCACCGCGGTCAGCCCTTCCACCGCCGCCAGCACGCCCTGCATCTCGCCCTGGTTGTCCACCTGCCCGCGGCCCGACACCATGGCCCGTACTGACGGCGTGGCCAGGCCGCCGACCGCGATCAGCACCACCGCTGGCCCCACCGTCCACCCGGCCAGCGCCAGCGCCAGCAGGCCGTAGCCGACGGCACCCGACACGTAGCCGATGATGGCGGTGCTGCGTTCGCCGAAGCGGCCGATGACGTGGCTGAGCAGCAACCCCTCGACCACCGCCTGGCTCAACCCCACCCCCGCCAGCACCAGGCCGCCCAGCATCGGCCCCCAGCCGAAGCGGTAGTTGGTGAACAGCACCAGGCTGCTCTGTATGGCGCCGAGGCCGATCCAGGTGCAGGACCAGGACACCGCCAGCCGCGCCAGCGACCGGTCCCGCGCCACCTCGAGCAGGCGCTTGAACGGGTTCAGGGCCGACCAGGCCACGGGGCGCCGCTTGTCCTCGGCCAGGCTTTCCGGAAGCACGAAGATCCCGAAGCACACGTTGACGAAGGACAGCGCGGCGGCAGCGATGAACGGCAGACGCAGCCAGACGTGGCCCAACACCCCGCCCAGGGCGGGACCGATCACGAAGCCGGCGCCGAAGGTGGCCCCGATCAGCCCGAACAGCCGGGAACGGTCCCCGGGAGCAGACACGTCCGAGATGTAGGCGGTGGCGGCGGCGACGTTGGCGGAGGTGACGCCTGCGACCAGCCGTCCTGCGAACAGCCACCATAGGTTGGGCGCCAGCGCCAGCAGCACGTAGTCGCAGCCGAGCCCGAACACGGAGGCGAGGATGACCGGCCGCCGCCCGAACCGGTCGCTCAGCTCGCCCAGGATGGGGGCCGCGAAGAACTGCATCGCCGCATAGGCGGCGATCAGCGCGCCCACCCACGGCGCCGCCCGCTCCGGCGGCAGGTGGGCCAGCTGACGCACCAGCCCCGGCACGATCGGGGCGATGATGCCGACGCCGAGAGCGTCGAGGCCGAGGGTCACCAGCACGAACACGACGGAGGCACGGCGCTGCTGGAACATCGGGCGTGCAGATGGGCACGTCCGGCGGATTTGCAGCGACCGCACGCGGTTTGTGTGGTCGCAATCACGTGGCAGGCAGGTCATGCTGCCCCGTGCCCGTCCGCTCGCCCCTGCCGCGCTTCCTCCTTCTCTACACGGCTCTGTTCGCGGCATTCGGCGTCGCCTCGCCGTTCCTGCCGGGCCTGCTCGGGCAGGACGGCCTCGGACCAGGTGCGATCGGCATCGTGCTGGCGGGCGGGACCGCGATCCGGCTGCTGTCCGGCCCGATCGGCGGACGGTTGGCGGATCGCACCGGCCTGCCCTCCGCCGTCCTCGGCGGCTTCACCGCCGCGTCGGCCCTGGTGGCGCTCGGCTATGCGCCGGCACGCGGCCTGCCGCTGCTGTTCGCGGTCAGCGTCGCCCATGCCGCGGTGCTGGCGCCGCTGACGCCCCTCGCCGACGCGCTGGCGCTCGGATCCTCGCAACGCCCGCCACGGTTCGAATACGGCTGGGTCCGCGCCACCGGGTCGGCCGCGTTCATCGTCGGCACCCTCGTGTCCGGGCAGATGGTCGGCCGGTCCGGGCTCGGGGTCATCGTCTGGCTCAACGCCGGGCTGCTCGCCATCGCCGCCGTGCTGGCGCCGACGCTGCCTAACCAAGTCGCCGGAACCAACGATGCGGGAGCCGCGTCGCCGCACCGGCGCTCCTTCGGCACGCTGCTGCGCATCCCGGTGTTCCGCCGGCTGATGCTGGTGGCAACCCTGATCGGCGGCAGCCACGCGCTGCATGACGGGTTCGTGGTGATCCGCTGGCGGTCCGCCGGCCTGTCTGCGGCGCAGTCCAGCGTGCTGTGGGCGATCTCGGTGGCGGCCGAGGTGGCGGTGTTCTCGTTCGCGGGCAGCCGGCTGCTCGGGTGGCTCGGTCCGGGACGAGCGCTGGTGTTGTCTGGGGTGGCGGGCATCATCCGCTGGGGTACCGAGGCGGTGACCGCCCGCTTCGGCATCATGGCGCTGGTGGAGCCGCTGCACGGCCTGACCTTTGCGCTGCTGCACCTGGCCTGCATGGAGGTGATCGGCCGCGTGGTGCCGACCGAGCTCGCCGCCACCGCACAGGCGTTCTACGCCACCGTCGCCATGGGAGCGATGCAGGCGGCGGTAACCCTGGCCTCCGGGCCGCTCTACGGCCGTTACGGCGCCGGGGCATTCTGGCCGATGGCGCTGATGTGTGCCTTAGCGATCCCGGTGGCGCTCGGCGTGCGTCCCGCCGAGGCGCGTCAGGCGGACGCGTCGCCACCGGTTCCGACCGCTGCCGGACGCATCTGATCGGACCACCGACCTGGATCGTGCGCTCCGCAGCGGCGGTGGCGATGAGCCACGGATCTACAACGCGCGCCACATGTGGACACCCGGATAGTCAACCTCGGGCGCCAGCGAGTAGCTGATCCGTCCGATCTCCTCGAAGCCGAGCGACCGGTAGAAACCGACCGCGTTCAGGCCTGCATACGTCTCGAACCTCCTGATCCCGCGTTCCTGCGCCTGCACCTCTGCGCACCCGTAGATGCGCCGTCCTATTCCCTTCCCCGCCCAGTCCGCGTGGGTGGCGAAATGCCGCATGTGCCCGGTCCCGGGCTCATGCACGTCCGTACCCGGCTTCTCGCGCGACCATCCGCCGCAACCGACGATCGATCCCCAGGCGGTCGTCGCGACGAAGTAGGTCCCGGACCGCAACAGGATCGGGTTTGCCCGGCATATCAGGGGCAGGCACCGGCGCAGGACCTCCGGATCGTAGTGATCCCTCGCCAGCACCGGAAACGCAGCCTCGAGGGCCGCAGTCACACCGTCCGCATCCTCCGTCGTGGCCGTCCTGACCGAGAATGCCTGACCAGGATCAACAGCCATCGAGCGTTCGTCCCCCCGCATTGCCGACATCCATCTGCATCATGTCCGATCCCGCTGCTCCGAGCCCCGGCATCGGCCCGGCCGCTACCGGATCAGCGCCGCGCCGCCCTCACCTGGCCCGCGGCCAGCCGTCGCTCAGCCATGCGCGCCAGCCGCACGAACGGCAGCCCCAGCAGCAGGTAGGCGCCGCCGACCAGCAGGCCGGTGCCGAGGTAGTCGTAGTACGTGGTCGACAGTCGCACATAGGCCTGGGTCAGCTCGGTCAGGGTGATCACGCTGACCAGCGAGGAGTCCTTCAACAACGAGATGAAATCGTTGGTCATCACCGGCACCACGAAGCGGAACGCCTGCGGCACCAGCACGTGGCGCACCGCCTGTCCTTGCGTCATGTTCAGCGCCAGCGCCGCCTCCATCTGCCCGTGCGGCACCGACTGCAACCCGGCGCGGTAGTTCTCCGCCTCGTAGGCGGCGTAGTTCAGCCCGAGCGCCACCACCCCGGCCAGGAACGGGTCGAGCCGCACGCCCAGCGACGGCAGCCCGTAGAAGATGAACAGGATCTGGATCAGCAGCGGGGTGCCGCGCACGACCTCGATGTAGAAGGTGGCGGCCATGCGCAGCGGCCAGGACCCATAGCGGCGCCCCAGCGCCAGCAGGAGCCCCCACGCCACCGCCAGCACCATGGCGCAGGCGGACACCGCCACCGTCATCAGCGCCGCCCGGCCGATCAGCGGCAGGAAGCCGGCATAGCGCGCCATGCGGTCGCGCCAGCCCGGCACCGGCCGCGTCGCCGCCACCCAGTGTCGCCAGTCCGTGGGCGGCACGGCCTCGGCGGAACGGTCGCCGGTGAAGGCGGCCATCTCCGGCGTCCACATCGCCCAGCGCTGCAGGATGCGTCGCAGCGTGCCGTCGCGGCGCAGGGCGTCCAGGCCGTTGTCGATGCGGGCCCGGAGCGCGTCGCGCCCCTTGGCGATCGCGATGCCGTAGGACAGCGCGCCGATCGGGCCGCCCACCAGCTTCAGCCGCGGGTCCGGCACCGCGTAGTACAGCGCGATCGGCGCGTCCAGCATCACCGCGTCGAGCCGGCCGTTCGCCAGGTCGGAGTACGCGTTGATCTCGTCGTCATAGGACCGAAGCGTGATCCCGCCAGCTCGTTCCAGCATGCGCTGGCTGAGCGTGTCCTTCAGCGTGCCCACCACGTGCCCGTGCAGGGCGGCCACGCTGTCGAGACCGACCGCATCGCGCCGCACCGCGATCTGCTCGGCGGTACGGTAGTACGGCTCGGAGAAATCGATCGCCGCCTGGTGCTCCGGCGTGATCTCGATGCCGTCGATCACCACGTCGTACAGCCCGCGCTGCAGCCCGGGGATCAGCCCGTCCCAGTCGTTCTGCACGAACACCGGCGTCATGCCGATCCGCTGGCCGAGCGCTGCCATGATGTCGGTCTCGAACCCGGTCAGGCGCGACTGGTCGGCCGGATCATGGAACACGAACGGGGCGCCGGACTGCGCGTCTGACGCCCAGCGCAGCGGCTCGGCGGAAGCGGCGCCCGCGAGCAACAGCGACACCAGCAGCGCGACGATGCCGCCGCGCATCACAGGAACTGCCGGAGGAAACGGCGCGTGCGCGGGTCCGCGGGTGCGGTGAACAGCTGGTCGGGTGCCGCCTCCTCGACGATCCGGCCCGCATCCATGAACACGATGCGGTCGGACGCGGCGCGGGCGAAGCGCATCTCATGCGTCACCACCAGCTGGGTCATGCCCTCGGCGTCGAGCTGGCGCATCACCCCCAGCACCTCCTCCGCCAGCTCCGGGTCGAGCGCCGAGGTCGGCTCGTCATACAGCATCACCCGCGGCGCCATCGCCAATGCCCGCGCGATCGCTGCCCGCTGCTGCTGCCCGCCGGACAGGGTTCCCGGATAACGCGCCGCCACGGCGCCGAGCCCCACCTTGTCCAGCAGCCGCATCGCCTCCCCGGCCGCCAGCCCGCGCCCGGCACGCTTCACCACGAGCGGCGCCAGCAGCACGTTGTCGAGCACGGTGCGGTGCGGGAACAGGTTGAAGCTTTGGAACACCATGCCGACCTGCGCCCGCAGCGCGTGCGCCAGCGCCTCGTCGGCGCGGCGCCAGCGCCTGCCATCGCGACACAGCGCGTGCCCCACCATCCGCACCTCGCCGCGATCCGGCAGCTCCAGGAAGTTCAGGCAGCGCAGCAGCGTCGACTTGCCGCAACCGGACGGCCCGATGATCGACACGAGCTCGCCGGCCGCGACCGACAGGGTGATCCCGTCCAGCACCACCTGCCCATCGAAGCTCTTGCGCAGGTTGCGCACCACGACGACCGGTTCCGGCCCGGGAAGGCCCGGACCGGCGTCCGGGTCGGCGCCAGCGGACTGCGTCAGCGCGATGGGCCTGGATCAGGCGCGGCTCAGGCGGCCTGCGCCATGCCCCGCAGCACGTAGTGCAGGATGCCGCCATGCCGGTAGTACTCGACCTCGTCCAGGGTATCGACGCGGCAGATCACCGGCACGTCGAACGTGGAGCCGTCGGCCCGCGTGATGGCGAGCGTCAGCGTCATGCGCGGCGTGATCCGGTCCAGCCCCTTGATGTCGATCACCTCGTCGCCCCGGAGCCCGAGCGTCTCGCGCGTGGTGCCCGACTTGAACAGCAGCGGCAGCACGCCCATGCCGACCAGGTTGGAGCGGTGGATGCGCTCGAAGCTTTCCGCCACCACCGCGCGTATGCCGAGCAACACGGTGCCCTTCGCCGCCCAGTCGCGCGACGAGCCCATGCCGTACTCCTTGCCGCCGAACACGATCAGCGGCACGCCCTCGGCCTGGTACTCCATCGCCACGTCGTAGATCGAGCCCTGCGCGCCGTCCGGGTAGTGCTTCGACACGCCGCCCTCGACGCCCGGCACCATCTCGTTCTTGATCCGGATGTTGGCGAAGGTGCCGCGCATCATCACCTCGTGGTTGCCGCGACGGCTGCCGTACGAGTTGAAGTCCTTCTGCGACACCTGGTGCTCGCCGAGATACACGCCGGCGGGCGCGCTCTTCTTGATCGAGCCGGCGGGCGAGATGTGATCGGTGGTGATGTTGTCGCCCAGCAACGCCAGCACCCGGGCGCCGAGGATGTCCCCCTTGTCCTTGGGCTCCATGGTGATGCCCTCGAAGTAGGGCGGGTTCTGCACGTAGGTCGAGCCGCCGTCCCACTGGTAGGTCTCGGACCCCGTCGCGACCTGCAGCTCCTGCCATTCCTTGGTGCCGCGCGTCACCTGGCCGTAGCGCTCGATGAACTGGTCGCGCGAGATCGAGCTCGCCATCAGGTCGGCGATCTCCTTGTTGGTCGGCCAGATGTCGCACAGGTACACCGGGGTGCCATCCGTCGCCGTGCCGAGCGGCACGGTGGTGATGTCCTCGCGGATCGTGCCGAGCAGGGAATACGCCACCACCAGCGGCGGGCTGGCGAGGTAGTTCGCCCGCACGTTGGGGCTGATCCGCCCCTCGAAGTTGCGGTTGCCGGACAGCACCGACACCGCGACCAGCTTGTTGTGCTCGATCGCGTCGACCAGGTGGTCCTCGATCGGGCCCGAGTTGCCGATGCAGGTGGTGCAGCCGTAGCCCACGGTATTGAAGCCGAGCGCGTCGAGATCCTCCGACAGGCCGGCGCGGTCGAGGTACTCGGTCACCACCTGCGAGCCGGGGGCGAGCGAGGTCTTGACCCAGGGCTTCGGCGCCAACCCGAACGCGCGCGCCTTCCTCGCCACCAGGCCCGCCGCGATCAGCACCGCCGGGTTGGAGGTGTTGGTGCACGACGTGATCGCCGCGATCACCACGTCGCCGTGGCCGATCGCGTAGTTGGTGCTTTCCACCGCCACCCGGCGGTTCGCGTCGTTGGCCGGCACGCCGAGGCTGCCGGTCAGCTCGGTGTTGAACGCCGACGCAGCGTTCTTCAGCGCCACCCGGTCCTGCGGCCGCTTCGGCCCGGCCAGCGACGGCTCGACGGTGGACAGGTCGAGCTCCAGCGTGTCGGTGAACACCGGCTCCGGCGTATCGGCGTCGCGGAACATGTCCTGCGCCCGGAGATAGGCCTCGACCAGACGGATGCGGTGCTCGTCGCGGCCGGTCTGGTGCAGGTACTCGAGCGTCAGCGCGTCCACGGGGAAGAAGCCGCAGGTGGCGCCATATTCGGGCGCCATGTTGCCGATGGTGGCGCGGTCGGCCACCGGCAGCGTGTCCAGCGCCGGGCCGTAGAACTCGACGAACTTGCCGACCACGCCCTTCTTCCGCAGCATCTGGGTAACGGTCAGCACCAGGTCGGTTGCGGTGGCGCCTTCCGGCATCTGCCCGGTCAGCTTGAAGCCGATCACGTCGGGGATCAGCATGGCGATCGGCTGGCCCAGCATGGCCGCTTCCGCCTCGATGCCGCCGACGCCCCAGCCCAGCACGCCCATGCCGTTGACCATGGTGGTGTGGCTGTCGGTGCCGTACAGCGTGTCCGGATAGGCAAAGGTCTCGCCGCCGACTTCCCCGATCCACACCGCCTGGGCGATGTGCTCCAGGTTCACCTGGTGGCAGATGCCGGCACCGGGAGGCACCACGGTGAAGTTCTCGAACGCTTCCTGGCCCCAGCGCAGGAACGCGTAGCGCTCGCCGTTGCGCTCGAACTCGATGCTCACGTTGCGCTGCAGGCTGTCGGCGGTGCCGGACACGTCCACCATCACCGAATGGTCGATCACCAGGTCCACCGGGACCAGCGGGTTCACCTTCTGCGGGTCGCCGTTCAGGGCGGCGATGCCGTCGCGCATGGCGGCCAGGTCCACCACCGCAGGCACCCCGGTGAAGTCCTGCATCAGGATGCGGGCCGGCTTGAACGGCACCTCGCGCGTGCTGCTGCCCTCGTTGACCCAGGCGGCCAGGGCCTGGGCATCGGCAACCCGGTAGGTCCGCCCGTCCTCGAAGCGCAGCACGTTCTCCAGCAGCACCTTGAGGCTCACCGGCAGCCGGGACACGTCGCCGATCTGTTTCGCGGCCTCCGGGATGGAGAAGTAGTGGTAGGTCCTGCCGTCGACGTCGAGCGTGCGACGAACGCCCAGACCATCTTGTCCGACCGACTTCATGCTGCCCCTCCAAGGGATACCCGGAACCAAGTCTCGCCGGTCCTGCGCCCCAGCGCTCGCGGCACCGAAGCTGGACCAGGCAGATGGCTTGAAAATCCAGTCAATCAAGAACATACCGACCCGCCTGCGCGACACAAGCGCCGGCACCGCGGCGCACCCCATCGGACGGCTCATGACTCTTCCCGGCGAGCCGGTCCGTGCCCCACCGCTGCTCCAGGTGACCGGCCTCGCGGTGCTGCGCGGCGAGCGGCTGGTGCTGTCGGGACTTGACCTGGCACTCGAACCCGGCGGGGCGCTGCTGCTGACCGGGCCGAACGGAGCCGGCAAGTCCACCCTGCTGCGCGCCCTGGCCGGGCTGTGCCCGCTCGACGCCGGACGCGTGCTGTGGAACGGCCTCGATGCCCTCGCCGATCCCGCGGCGCATGCCGACCGGATCGCCTATCTCGGCCACCAAGACGCGCTCAAGCCCGGCCTGACCCTGCACGAGAACCTGCTGCTCGCGGCGACCCTGGGCGGCGGCAACGTGTCCGCGGCACTCGACCTGTTCGGCCTGGGCGCGCTCCATCGCCTGCCGGCACGCCTGCTGTCTGCCGGTCAGCGGCGGAGGGCGGCGCTGGCGCGCGTCCATCTCCTCGGCGCGCCGCTCTGGCTGCTGGACGAGCCCTCGCTCGGGCTCGACGACGCGGCCCTCGACCGGCTGGGCATGGTGCTGGCCGCGCACCGTGCCGCCGGTGGCCTGGTGGTCGCCACCACCCATGTCGGGCTGCCGCTGCCGGACGCCGTCGTGCTCCGGCTGGGCCGGTGAGCCGGCCGGCCGGCACGACCGCCCGCTTCCGCGCCGTGCTCGGGCGCGACCTGCTCCTGTCGGCGCGCCACGCCGCCGACACCCTGGCAGCCACCCTGTTCTTCCTGCTGGCGGGCGCCCTGTTCCCGCTGGCGCTCGGCCCGTCGCCGGAGCTGCTGCGACGCATGGCGCCGGGGATCGTCTGGGTGTGCGCCCTGCTCGCCGCCCTGCTGCCGCTGGACCGGCTGTTCGGCGCCGAGCTCGAGGACGGCTCGCTGGACCAGCTGATGCTGTGCGGCCTGCCGGCACCCGCGGTGGCACTGGCCAAGATCGCGGCGCACTGGCTATGCACCGGCCTGCCGCTACTGCTCGCGGCCGCCCCGCTCGGGCTGATGCTGGGCCTGCCGGTCGCGACCCTGCCGGTGCTGCTGGCCGGGCTCGGGCTCGGCACCGCGGTGCTGTCGTTGCTGGGCGGCATGGCGGCGGCGATCGTGCTCGGTGCCCGTCGCGGCGGGGTGCTGCTGCCGCTGCTGGTGCTGCCGCTGGCGACTCCGGCGCTGATCTTCGGCGCAGCCGCGGTGGACGCGGCCCAGGCCGGGCTGGACTGGCGTCCCGACCTGCTGCTGCTGGGCGCCTTCCTCCTGGCCGCCCTGCCCGCCTGCCCGCTCGCCGCCGGCGCCGGGCTCAGGGCGGCGGCGGAATGACGCCGCCGGCATCCTGGCCCGCAGCTTGCTGGCCCACGGCTTGCTGCAAAGACGGCAGAGGATCATGTAGCCGGCCATCGCAACCGCGCCCGGACGCCCTTACCATCACCGGCAACAGAAGGACCCCACGCATGCTGATCGCCACCATCCTGGAGAAGAAGGGCCACCGGGTCGCGACGCTCCGGCCGGACCAGACCGTGTCGGCCGCGGTGGCGCTGATGGCGGAGCGGCGCGTCGGCGCGGTGGTGATCGAGGACAAGGACACGGTGGTCGGCATCTTCTCCGAGCGCGACCTGGTCAAGCTGCTGGCGCGCAACGGCCCGACGGCGCTGGACCAGCCGCTCAGGAAGGCGATGACGGCGCCGGTGATCACCTGCCGCGCCGAGGACCGGCTGGATCAGGTGATGGCGCTGATGAGCCAGCGCCACGTGCGGCACATGCCGGTGATGGACGGCAACAGCCTGTGCGGGATGATCAGCATACGCGACCTGGTGCGACACCGGCTCGAGGAGAAGGAGCTGGAAACCGCCACCCTGCTCGACATCTCCCGCATGCACGGCTGAACCAGGAGACGGCGGCTCCCGTGAGCCGCCGTCCCCCGACAGGGAAGGAGCGGGGTCGGCCTACTCCGCCGCGTCGACCGGCATCTTGCGTGATGCGGCCTTCTTCGCCGCAAGCTCGCTCATCCGCGCGTCCACGTGCTCGGCATAGTTGTATTCCGCCGGCCGCTGGTTCGCGAGCGAGATCTCCGGCGCCATCGGGCCCTCGGTCTGCGGACCCTTCAGCGCCACCTTCATGATATGGAACGGCCGCTTCACCGCGTCGATCACCGCACTCGACTCGTAGCCTGAATGGACCATGCAGTCGGCGCACTTCTCGTAGTTGCCGGTGCCGTACTGCTCCCAGGCGGTGTCCTCCATCAGCTCCTTGAAGGTTTTGGCGTAGCCCTCGCCCAGCAGGTAGCAGGGCTTCTGCCAGCCGAACACGTTGCGCAGCGGCTTGCCCCAGGGCGTGCACTGGTAGGTCTCGTTGCCGGCCAGGAAGTTCAGGAACAGCGGCGACTGGGTGAACTTCCACTTCTTGCCGCGTGGCTTGTTCTGGCCCAGTCGGAAGGTGTCGCGGAACAGCTGCTTGGTCTTTTGCCGGTTCAGGAAGTGCGCCTGGTCCGGCGCACGCTCGTAGGCGTAGCCGGGTGCCGTCATGATGCCGTCCACGCCCATCGCCATCACCTGGTCGAAGAACGCGGCCAGCCGCTCGGGCTTGGCGCCGTCGAACACGGTGCAGTTGATCGACACCCGGAAGCCGC
>CAXTVX010000020.1:0-48242 GCA_964247755.1 uncultured Acetobacteraceae bacterium
CCGTCGCGCAGCTCGCGCGCGGCGCGGGCGGCCATGTCGTTGCGCATCCAGGGCATCAGGCGGTCTCCCTCGGCCGGGTGGTGCGGAACTCGATCCGCTTGTCATAGGGCGCGCCGCACACGATGCGCTGCACGAACACCGCGGGCAGGTGGATCCCGTCCGGATCGAGCGCACCGGAGGGCACGATCTCTTCGACCTCGGCCACCGTGACGCGGCCGCACATCCCGGCTGGCACGTTGAAGTTGCGCGCGGTCTTGCGGAACAGGAGGTTGCCGGCGGTGTCGGCCTTCCAGGCCTTTATGATGGCGAGGTCGGCGACGATGCCGTGCTCAAGGATGAAGGTTTCCCCGTCGAACTGCTTATGCTCCTTGCCCTCGGCAACCAGCGTCCCCACGCCGGTCCTGGTGTAGAACCCCGGGATGCCGGCGCCGCCTGCGCGCATTCGTTCCGCCAGCGTGCCCTGCGGGCAGAACTCCACCTCGATCTCGCCTGCCAGGTATTGCCGCTCGAACTCCTTGTTCTCCCCGACATAGGAGCTGATCATCCCGGCGATCTGCCGCGAGCGCAGGAGCTTGCCGAGGCCGACGCCGTCGATCCCCGCATTGTTGGACGCGACCCGAAGATGTGCTGTGCCGGCCCGTTCGAGAGCGTCGATCAGCCGCTCCGGGATGCCGCACAGGCCGAAACCCCCCGCTGCGATCAGCATGCCGTCGAACAGGAGCCCTGCAAGGGCGGCGTCGGCGTTCGGATGGATCTTCTGCATGCGTCGTGTCCCGGCGTGGAGCGGCGTCAACGTTCAAGCGTCATCGCGATGCCCATGCCGCCACCGATGCACAGCGTCGCCAGTGCGCGCGCGGCGCTGCGCCGCCGCATCTCGTGCAGCAGCGTCACCAGCACGCGGGCACCCGACGCGCCGATCGGATGGCCGAGCGCGATCGCGCCGCCGTTGACGTTCACGATCTCCGGATCCCAGCCCATCTCCCGGTTCACCACGCAGGCCTGCGCCGCAAACGCCTCGTTCGATTCGATCAGGTCGAGCATTCCGACGCTCCAGCCGGCCTTGTCCAGCGCCCGACGCGAGGCCGGGATCGGCCCCGTTCCCATCACCGCGGGATCGACGCCGGCTGTCGCGCTGGACACGATGCGCGCCAACGGTTCGAGATGCCGCCGCGCCGCCTCCGCCTCGGTCATCAGCACGATCGCGGCCGCCCCGTCGTTGATGCCCGACGCGTTGCCTGCCGTCACGGTGCCGTCCGTTGCGAAGGCCGGCCTAAGCCGTGCCAGCGTCTCCAGCGTGGTGTCGGCGCGCGGGTGCTCGTCGGTCGCGACATCCTGCTCGCCCTTGCGCGTGCGGACCATGACGGGAACGATCTCTTCGGCGAACCGTCCTGCCTGTCGCGCACGCTCCGCCAGAACCTGCGAGCGCAGGGCGAGCGCGTCCTGCGCGTCGCGGTCCACCTGCCACCGCTTGGCCATGTTCTCGGCCGTCGAGCCCATGTGGAAGTCGTGGAACGCGTCCCACAGGCCGTCGGTGACCATCGTGTCGGTCATGGCTAGGTCACCCATGCGGCGGCCAGCGCGAAGGTGGGCGGCATGCGGCGCCAGCGTCATGCTTTCCTGGCCGCCCGCGACCACCACCCTGGCATCGCCGCAAGCGATCTGCTGCATGCCGAGCGCCACCGCACGCAGTCCGGACCCGCACACCTGGTTCAGGCTCCAGGCCGTGGTCTCCTTCGGCAGGCCAGCCCTCATCGCTGCCTGCCGCGCCGGGTTCTGACCCTGTCCGGCCGTCAAGACCTGCCCAAGGATGACCTCGTCCACATCCTCGGGCGCGACGGCTGCACGCTGCAACGCGCCGGTGATCGCGGCGGCACCCAGCACATGAGCCGGCACGGCCGCAAACTGCCCGTTGAAGGTTCCGATCGCGGTGCGGGCGGCTGAAACGATCACGATGGAAGACGACGTCATGTGAACCGTGTCCCTGCGGTTGGAACGATCTTGTTTCGAAGCAGAACTGCCTGTCCCGCGAGACCGGGAACGCGCTCAGGGCGACACGCACTCGGGAGTCCGGGATCGGCACGACGCGAGGCATCGTTCGTTAGCACGCAGATCTCGACGCAGACAGTTGGCACCAGGCCTGTCATGCGCTCCCTAGCGGCGATCGCGCTGCGCCTACATGACATCGGCCTACGCACGGGCGCCTGTCCGCAATGCGCAGTCGGCTGGTGTCGTTTCGCGAACGCCAGAGGGTCCTTCTGCCATCTCCCCGAACGCGCTGGCATGTCCGGCCACCAAATGACGTCGCGCGCGGAAGCCGTACGAGGAAGCAGCTTGCTGCGGCAGCGTTCCACCCTCGGCGCACAAGGATGTCGAGCACAACATCTTTCGAACGCCCGCGTCGTGGCCTGTCGGCAGCGCCACCGACCGACATGACGATGCGTCCCGAAACATGTCGGCCTCGACGTGACCATGCCGGTTCACGGCGTCGACGAGGACGACGACACCTCGTCATCCGCCCTGGCAGCTTCCAGTAGTGCCCGTGCCTGCTTCAGATGCGGCAGGTCCAGCATCCGTCCCTCGAGCGCGACCGTCCCGGTGCCCGGGTCCGCCTCAAACAAGGCCACCACCTTGCGGGCATGCTCCAGCTCCTGTGCAGTCGGCATGAAGATCGCGTTGATCACCGGCACCTGTTGCGGATGGATCGCCATCATGCCGACGAACCCGTCGCGGCGGGCGCGGATCGCGTAGGCCTCCAACCCGGCCAGGTCGCGGAACGCCGGGTAGACCGTCTCGATCGGCGGCAACTCCGCCGCCGAGGCGCCTGCCAGGCACAGCGTGCGCGCAAGCCGGCACAGGTCGCTGTAGCCGCCATCCTCACCCCGATTGGTGGAGGCACCCACCGCCGCCGGCAGGTCCTCAGCACCCCAGGTCAGGCCGGCGAGGCGGGTGCTCGAGCCGCGATAGCCGCCGAGCGTGAACAGGGCGCGCGGCGTCTCGGTGGCGATCGGCAGGATGCGGATCCGTCCCGCCGCCAGGGCCGCCGACGCCTCCAGCGCGGTCAGGTAGTGGTCAAGCCGCACCACGTCCTCGGCGCCGTCCGGCTTGGGCAGCACGATCCCGTCCGGGCCACCCGGCACCACCGTGGCCAGGTCGGCCAGGGCATGCGGACCGGACAGCGGGTTGATCCGCACGAACACCGCGGGCGTCCGCGGTGCCGGCCGCTCCGCCAGGAACCGGCTCGCCAGCCGGCGTGCGTCCGGCTTCCTCTGCTCCGCGACGGAGTCTTCGAGGTCTAGAATGACGACGTCAGCGCCGGATCCGGACGCCTTGTCCAGCTTCGACGGCGCGTCCGCCGGCACGAACAGCCAGGAGCGCAGCCTCATGCCGGGCTCCTCAGCAGCAGGGCGGTGCGCCGGCACCGGCAGACGACCTCGTCGCGCTGGTTGATGGCGCGATGCTCGAACACCACGATCCCGTTCCCTGGCCGTGACTGGCTGTCGCGCGTCTCGACCACGGTGGTCTCGACCCACAGCGTGTCGCCGACGAAGACCGGCTTCGGCATCACCACCGCGTCGTAGCCGAGATTGGCGACCAGCGTGCCCAACGTGGTGTCGCCGACCGAGATGCCGATCATCAGGCCGAAGGTGAAGATGCCGTTGACGACGATGCGGCCGAACTCGCTGGCAGCGGCAAATTCCGCGTCCAGGTGCAGCGGCTGCGTGTTGTGCGTCAGCGCGCTGACCAGCAGGTTGTCGGTCTCGGTGACGGTGCGGCGTAGGTCGTGCTGCACGGTCCAGCCGACCTCGAACTGGTCGTAGTATCTACCCGCCACGATCCGCACCCTCCGGATCGAGCCGCACCAGCACCAGCTCCTCCGTCACCTGCTGCCCGACGCGTACCGCCAGCTCGGCGACGACCCCCGCGAACGGCGCCTGCAGCGACAGCTCCATCTTCATCGCTTCCACGACCACCAGGGGCGCTCCCTTCGCCACCGCCTCGCCGACCGCCACCGCGACCGCCACCACGCGTCCGGGCATCGGCGAGGTAACGGCGCCGCTCCCCCGGTCCGCCTCCGGCCCGTCCTGCGCGACCGGATCCCGAAACGCGTACGGCTCGCCCGCCTCGAACACCACGATCTCGCCATCCCGCGCGAACACCGGCAGCGACCGGGCCGGCGCCCGCGCCATGGGCGTGATCACCCGCGTCCCGCCGGCATGGGCCAGCCGCACCTCGAGCCGCGGCTCCGCGTTCAGCCGGAAGCCGGCCAGCGGCCCGTCGGTGTCGCGGAGGCGTCGGCGGCCGGCCGCGTCCAGGACCGCCGCGGACGGCTCCCCGGGCCGGGTCAGCGCGTCGAGCCGGGCGTCGATGAACCCGGTCTCCACCCGCCCCGCCACGAAGTCCGGATGCGACAGGGCGCGGACCAGGAACCCGGCATTGGTCCTGACCGGCCACGCCTCGACCGCGCCGCACGCCGCCGCCAGCCTCGCCGCCGCCTCCTGCCGGGTCCGCCCGTGCACGATCAGCTTGGCGATCAGCGGGTCGTAGAAGGCGGAAACCTCCGACCCCTGCTCGACCGCGCTGTCCACCCGCACGGCATCCCCCGGCAGGCGGAGGTGATGCAGCCGCCCGGTGGAGGGCAGGAAGCCGATGGCGGGCTGCTCGGCATAGAGTCGCGCTTCCATCGCCCAGCCGTCGAGACGCAGCTGCTCCTGCGCCAGCGGCAGCGCCTCGCCGGACGCGACGCGCAGCTGCCACTCGACCAGGTCCTGCCCGGTGACCGCTTCCGTCACCGGATGCTCCACCTGCAGCCGCGTGTTCATCTCCATGAACCAGATGCGGTCGGCGCGAAGCCCGTCGCTCCCGTCTGCGATGAACTCGATCGTGCCGGCGCCGCGGTAGCCCACTGCCCGTGCCGCCCTGACTGCGGCGGCGCACACCGCCTCGCGTACGGCGGGCTCCAGCCCGGGCGCCGGCGCCTCCTCGACCACCTTCTGGTGCCGGCGCTGCAGCGAGCAGTCGCGCTCGAACAGGTGCACGACGTTGCCGTGGTCGTCGGCGAACACCTGCACCTCGATGTGGCGCGGCCGGGTCACCCAGGTCTCCAGCAGCACCCGGTCGTCGCCGAACGCCGCCTCCGCCTCGCGACGGCAGGAGGCGAGCGAGGCCGCGAACTCCTCCGGCCGGTTGACCCGTCGCATCCCCTTGCCGCCGCCGCCGCCGACCGCCTTGATCAGCACCGGGTAGCCGATCCGGCCGGCCTCCGACGCCAACCGCTCCCCGGTCTGGTCGTCGCCCAGGTAGCCAGGCGTGACCGGCACGCCCGCCTCGGCCATCAGCGACTTGGCAGCGTCCTTGAGCCCCATGGCGCGGATCGACGCCGGTGGCGGCCCGACCCAGACCAGCCCGGCCGCGATCACCGCCTCGGCGAACCCGGCATTCTCCGACAGGAAGCCGTAGCCCGGATGGATCGCCTCCGCCCCCGTGCTGCGGGCGGCCTCCAGGATGCGCTCCGCCACCAGGTAGCTTTCGCGCGCCGGAGCAGGTCCGATCGCGACCGCCTGGTCCGCCTCGGCCACGAACGGCGCCTGCGCATCCGCGTCCGAGAACACGGCGACGCTGCGTATGCCGAGCCGCCGGCAGGTGCGGATGATCCGCCGGGCGATCTCGCCTCGGTTGGCGATGAGCAGGGACGCGATCATGTCCGCCTACATCCGGAACAGGCCGAAGCGCGGCGACGCTGCGATCGGCGCGTTCAGCGACGCCGAGATCGCCAGGCCCAGCACGTCGCGCGTCTGCACCGGATCGATGATCCCGTCGTCCCAGAGCCGGGCCGTGGCATAGCGCGGGTCGGACTCCGCATCGTAGCGGGTGCGGATCGGCGCCTTGAACGCGTCCTCCTCCTCGGCGCTCCAGTGCTCCCCCCTGGCCTCCATCCCGTCGCGGCGCACCGTCGCCAGCACGCTCGCCGCCTGCTCGCCGCCCATCACCCCGATCCGCGAGTTCGGCCAGCTGAACAGCAGCCGCGGCCCGAAGGCGCGCCCGCACATGCCGTAGTTGCCGGCGCCGAAGCTGCTGCCGATCAGCACGGTGAACTTCGGCACGCTCGCGGTCGCCACCGCGGTCACCATCTTCGCGCCGTCCTTGGCGATGCCGCCGGCCTCGTAGCGGCCGCCGACCATGAAGCCGGAGATGTTCTGCAGGAACACCAGCGGCGTGCGACGCTGGCAGGCGAGCTCGATGAAGTGCGCCGCCTTCTGCGCGCTCTCCGAGAACAGCACGCCGTTGTTGGCCAGGATCGCCACCGGATAGCCCAGGATCCGGGCAAAGCCGGTGACCAGGGTCGGGCCGTATAGCGGCCGGAACTCGTGCAGCTCGGAGTTGTCGACGATCCGGGCGATCACGTCGCGCACCTCGTACGGCGCGCGGCGGTCGACCGGCACGATCCCGTACAGCTCGGCCGGGTCGTAGCGCGGCGGCACCGGCTCGGCGACGTCGATGTCGACGCGCTTGACGGTGTTGAGGCGCCCGACGATGTCGCGCACGATCCCGAGCGCGTGCTCGTCGGTCCGCGCCACGTGGTCGACCACCCCGGACCTGCGGCCATGCGTGTCGGCGCCGCCGAGCTCGGTGGCGGTGATGACCTCGCCGGTTGCCGCCTTCACCAGCGGCGGCCCAGCCAGGAAGATCGCGCCCTGGCTATCCGGCCCCAGCCCGCGCACGATCACCGCCTCGTCGCTCATCGCCGGCATGTAGGCGCCGCCCGCGGTGCTGAGGCCCATGACGCAGGCGATCTGCGCGATGCCCGCCGCACTCATCCGCGCCTGGTTGTAGAAGATGCGCCCGAAATGCTCGCGGTCGGGAAACACCTCGGCTTGGTGCGGCAGGTTGGCGCCGCCGCTGTCGACCAGATAGACGCAGGGCAGGCGGTTCTCCTCCGCCACCTCCTGCGCCCGCAGGTGCTTCTTCACCGTGAGCGGGAAGTAGGCGCCGCCCTTCACCGTCGGGTCGTTGGCGACGATCATCACCTCGCGTCCCGCGACGCGGCCGATGCCGGTGATCAGGCCCGCCCCCGGCGCCTCGTCGCCATACATCCCGAGCGCCGCCAGCTGGCCCAGCTCCAGGAACGGCGCGCCCGGATCGAGCAGCCGCTCCACCCGGTCCCGCGGCAGCAGCTTGCCGCGTGCCAGGTGGCGCTCGCGCGACGCCGCCGGACCGCCTTGTGCCGTGATCCGCACCTGCTCGCGCAGCGCCTGGGCGCAGTCGCGGTTGAAGCCGGCGTTGCGCGCGAACGCCTCGCTGCCGACGTCCACCGTGCTCGCCAACCGCGTCATCGCGGCGTGCTTCCCTCGATCAGCTCGCGCCCGATCAGGTAGCGCCGGATCTCGTTGGTGCCGGCGCCGATGTCGTACAGCTTGGCATCGCGCAACAGCCGCTCGACCGGCCATTCCCGTGTATAGCCGGCGCCGCCCAGTGCCTGGATCGCTTCCAGCGAAACTCGCACCGCGTTCTCGCTGGCGAGCAGGATCGCCGCGGCGGCATCGGTGCGCGTGGTATTCCCGGCGTCGCACGCCTTCGCCACCGCATAGACGTAGGCGCGCGACGAGTTGAGCGCCACGTACATGTCGGCGATCTTGGCCTGCATGAGCTGGAACCCGCCGATCGGCTGGCCGAACTGTTTGCGCTCGCGGACATAGGGCAGGCACACGTCGAGGCAGGCCTGCATGATGCCGAGCGGACCGCCGGCCAGCACCGCGCGCTCGTAGTCCAGGCCTGACATCAGGATCCTGACGCCCTGTCCCTCGCGGCCCATGACCTGCTCGTCCGGGATCTCGCAGTCCTGGAACACCAGCTCCGCGGTGTCGCTGCCGCGCATGCCCATCTTGTCGAGCTTGCGCGATACCGAGAACCCGGGCGTGCCCTTCTCGACCAGGAACGCGGTGATCCCCTTCGGGCCGGCGGCCGGATCGGTCTTGGCATACACCACCAGCACCTCCGCCGAGGGGGCGTTGGTGATCCAGAACTTGGTGCCGTTCAGCACGTAGCGATCGCCGCGGCGCTCCGCCTTGAGCCGCATCGACACCACGTCCGAACCCGAGCCCACCTCGGACATGGCGAGTGCCCCGACATGCTCGCCCGAGATCAGCCCGGGCAGGTAGCGCTGCCTCTGCGCGTCGCTGCCCCAGCGCCGGATCTGGTTGATGCACAGGTTGGAATGCGCGCCATAGCTGAGCCCGACGGCGGCGGAAGCACGCGACACCTCCTCCATCGCCACCACGTGCTCCAGGTAGCCGAGCCCGAGCCCGCCATACTCCTCCTCGACAGTGATGCCGTGCAGCCCGAGCGCACCCATCTCCGGCCAGAGTGTTCGAGGAAAGGTGTTGGTCTCGTCGATCTCCTTCGCGATCGGCGCGATGCGGTCTGCGGCGAAGCGCGCCGTGCTGTCCCGGATCGCGTCCGCGTTCTCGCCCAGCGAGAACTCAAGCCCACCGCTCATCGAGCACTCCCTTGGCTGGACATCCGGCACACGCGCCCCGCCATCATCCGCGATCCAGGAACAGCAGGGCGGGCTGCTCGACCAGCCGCTTCAGCGCCTGCACGAACCGCGCGGCATCGTAGCCGTCGATGATCCGGTGGTCGAACGACGACGACACGTTCATCATCGTCCGCACGACCACCTGTCCCCTGACCACCACCGGCCGCTCCACCAGCTTGTTGGGACCGATGATCGCCACCTCCGGATGGTTGATCACCGGCGTCGCCGACACCCCGCCGAGCGGGCCCAGGCTGGTGAGGGTGATGGTGGAGCCGGTCAGCTCGTCGCGCCCGGCGCTGCCGTCGCGCGCCGCCTGGGTGACGCGACCGAGCTCGCGCGCGCACTGCCACAGGTCGAGCGCCTCCACGTGCCGCACCACCGGGACCAGGAGCCCGCCCGCGGTCTGGGTGGCGATGCCGACATGCACGCCCTCGAAGCAGCGCAGGATGCCGGCCTCGTCGTCGTAGCGCGCGTTCACCTGCGGGAACTGCGGCACCAGCCGCGCCACCGCGCGCATGAGGAACGGCAGCAGGGTGAGCTTCGGCTGCTCCGCCGGCCGGTCTGCATTCAGCTCGCCGCGCAGCGCCTCGAGTGCTGTCAGGTCGAACTCCTCGACGTAGCCGAAATGCGGGATGCGCCGCGTCGCCTCCTGCATCCTTTCCGCGATCTTCCGGCGCAGGCCGATGATCGCGGTCTCGTTGATCCCGGTGCGTCGGACCCCGGAGGCCGGCACCGCCGGACCGCGTTCGCGGACGAAGGCGTCCAGGTCGTCGGAGGTGACCCGGCCGTCGGGTCCGGTTCCCGGCACCGTTCGCAAATCGATGCCGAGCTCGCCGGCACGGCGGCGGGTCGCCGGTGCCGCCAGCGGCGCCACCGGCGTGGCCACCGGCGCCGGATCGGGGGAACCCGCAGCCGCTTCCGGCAAGGGCGACGCCGTCGCGCCCTCGGCAACGATCTCCGGCAGGGTCGGCGTTTCCGGCCCATCCATGGCATCGACCGCCGCATCGATCGGCGCCCCGTCCTGGCCCAGCGACAGCTCGATCAGCGGCGAGCCCACCGCGACCATCTCGCCGACCGTGCCGTGCAGCGCGACCACCACCCCCGAGACCGGCGCCGTCATCTCGACCGTCGCCTTGTCGGTCATGACGTCGACCGTGGCCTGGTCCTCCTCGATCCGGTCGCCGACGCCGATGTGCCAGGCGGTGATCTCCGCCTCGGCGACGCCTTCGCCGATGTCCGGCAGGCGGATCAGGTAGCGGTCCATCGTCAACCCTTCAGGCTGCGTTGCATTGCCGCGATCACGCGGTCGGGTCCCAGGAAGTAGTCCCGCTCGAACGCGTGCGGATACGGCGTGTCCCAGCCGGCGACACGCTCGATCGGCGCCTCCAGGTGGTAGAAGCACCGCTCCTGCACCAGCGACGACAGCTCGGCGCCGAAGCCTGCAAAGCGCGACGCCTCGTGCACCACCACGCAGCGCCTGGTCCTGCGCACGGAGCCGAGGATGGTGTCGAGGTCGAGCGGCACGATGCTGCGCAGGTCGATCACCTCGGCGTCGATCCCGCTCTCCTCCGCGGCCGCGAGTGCGACGTGCAGCATCGTGCCATAGGCCAGCACCGTCACCGCCGACCCAGGCCGCGCGACCGCCGCCTTGCCGAGCGGCACCGTGTAGTGGCCGTCGGGCACCTCGCTCGCCGGATGCTGCGCCCAGGTCGTGACCGGCCGGTCGAAGCGGCCGTCGAACGGGCCGTTGTAGATGCGCTTCGGCTCCAGGAAGATCACCGGGTCGTCGTCCTCGATGGCGGCGATCAGCAGCCCCTTGGCGTCGTACGGGTTGGATGGGATCACGGTCTTCAGCCCGGACACGTGCGCGAAGATCGCCTCCGGGCTGGAGCTGTGCGTCTGCCCGCCGAAGATCCCGCCGCCGTACGGCGAGCGCACGGTGATCGGCGACCAGAACTCGCCGCCCGACCGGTAGCGCAGCCGCGCCGCTTCCGACACCAGCTGGTCATAGGCGGGAAGGATGTAATCCGCGAACTGGATCTCCACCACCGGGCGCAGCCCGTAGGCGCCCATGCCGATCGCGGTGGCGACGATGCCGCCTTCCGAGATCGGCGTGTCGAAGCAGCGCGTCAGGCCGTGCTTCTGCGTCAGCCCGTCGGTGGCGCGGAACACGCCGCCGAAATAGCCGACGTCCTCGCCGAACACCAGCACGTCGGGATCGCGCGCCAGCATCACGTCGAGCGCCGAGTTGATCGCCCGGATCATGTTCATGGTGGCCACGCTCAGCAGCCCAGCTCGCGGCGCTGCTCGAGGATCCGCCAGTCCGGTTCCTTGTAGACGCCCTCGAACATCTCGCGCGTGTCGGGCTTCGACAACCCGAGCGTGCCGACCGCCTCGCCGGCCTTGGCGGCCGCGCGCACCGTCTCCTTCGTCTCCGCCGCCAGCGCCTCGTGCAGCACCTCGGACCATTCGCCGGTCGCGATCAGGTGCGCCTTGAGCCGGTCGACCGGGTCGCCCAGCGGCCAGTGCGCCGCCTCGTCCGCCGGACGGTAGCGGGTCGGATCGTCGCTGGTGGAGTGCCCGGCGGCGCGATAGGTGAGGAACTCGATCAGCGTCGCCCCGCCATTGCTGCGCGCACGTTCCGCCGCCCACTGCGTCGCCGCGAACACCGCCAGGAAGTCGTTGCCGTCGACCCGCAGTCCGGGCAGCCCGTAGCCGATCGCCCGGGCGGCAAACGTGGTCTCGTCGCCGCCGGCGATGCCCTGGAACGACGAGATCGCCCACTGGTTGTTGGTGATGCACAGGATCACCGGCGCGCGGTAGACGGCGGCGAAGGTCAGCGCCTCGTGGAAGTCGCCCTCTGCGGTCGTGCCCTCGCCGATGAAGGAGATCGCGATCCTGTCGTCGCCCTTGTAGGCGGACGCCATGGCCCAGCCGACCGCGTGTCCGAACCGGCTGCCGACGTTGCCGGACAGCGAATAGAAGCCGTAGGCGCGCGCCGAGTACAGGATCGGCAGCTGCCGCCCCTTCAGCGGGTCGTCGGCGTTCGAGTAGATCTGGTTGACCATGTCGAGCAGCGGATAGTCGCGCGCCATCAGGTAGCTGACGATCCGGTAGGTCGGGAAGCACATGTCCTCGCGGCCCAGCGCCAGCGACGGGGCGGCGCCGAGCGCCTCCTCGCCGGTCGAGGTCATAAAGAACGAGGTCTTGCCCTGGCGATGCGACTGGAACATGCGCGTGTCGAAGGCCCGCGTCAGCACCATCGCCCGCAAGCCGCGGCGCAGCAGGTCGGGGTCGAGGCGCGGGTTCCACGGCCCGACCGCCCTGCCTTCCTCGTCCAGCACCCGGACCAGGCCATACGGCAGGTCGCGCATCCCCGCTTCCGGCGACAGCACGTCCGGACGGCGCAGGCTGCCCGCTTCCGGGATCACGAGGTGGCTGAAATCCGGACGGTCGCCGGGCCTCGCTCTCGGCACCGGCACGTGCAGTTTCAGCGGTGGTCTATTCGACATGACTGGCCTGTTCCGAGGAAACGATCCGGGTCGCGTGCCGGACGGAGCGTCGCATCCAAACGGCGGACCGCAAATTGCTATTATTGCTCGCCTGTCCTCTCACCACGCAATCTGGCATCGTCTTCCAGGCCGGCATTAGGATGAAATTGCGTGGACGCGGTCGACCTGAAAATCCTCCGGCTGCTGCAGGACAACCCCGGGATCTCCGCGGTCGAGCTGGCGCAGCGGGTCGGGCTGTCGCACACGCCGTGCTGGCGCCGTGTGAAGCAGCTCGAGGCGAGCGGCGCCATCATGGAACGCGCCGTCATCGTCGATCCAAGGATGGTCGGGCTCGACGTCACCGTGTTTGCCAACCTGCGGCTCAGGATGCACGACGAGGACACGCTGCTGGCGCTGGAGCAGGCCGCACGCGACCGGCCGGAGGTGCTCGACTGCTTTTCCATGAGCGGCGAGAGCGACTACATCCTGCGCATCGTGGTGCCGAGCATCGAGCACTACGAGCGGTTCCTCAAGAAGGTGCTGCTGCACTTCCCCGGCGTCGCCTCGGTCGGCTCGCACTTCGCGCTCAACTGCGTGAAGAAGACCACGCGGCTGCCGATCTGACCGGATGCCGCCATCATCCGCCGAGGCAGGACTCGACCAGCCGGTCGAACGCCGGACCCGGACGCATCGGGTCCGCGGCGGGAACACCGAGCAGGTGCTCCGTCTCGTCCAGCACCCGCTGCCGTTCGGCGTCGTCCAGATGCGCGGTGTTGAGGCTGATGCCGCCGCAGCGGATCGCCGGGTTGGTGAGCCTGCCCAGCCGAAGCGTGAGGTCGATGGTCTCGTCCAGGTCTGGCACCGGGTAGTCCGGGAGCCCGCCCAGTGTGGTCCGGCCCGGCTGGTGGCAGACCACGACCACGTCCGGCTGGCTGCCGTGCAGCAGGCCCAGCGACACCGCCGCAAAGGAGGGATGGAGGATCGAGCCCTGGCCCTCGATCACGTCCCAGTGGTCCGATGCCGCGTCGGGACTGAGCATCTCCGCGGCCCCGGCCTCGAAGTCGACCACGACGGCATCCATCGGGATGCCGCGGCCGGCGATCATGATGCCGGTCTGGCCGGTGGCGCGGAAGTCGGTGTCCAGCCCCCTGCTGGTGAAGGCACGGGCGAGCGCGAGGGCGGTGTACTTCTTGCCCAGGGCGCAATCGGTTCCCACGGTCAGGAGCCGCCTGCCGGCACGCCTGCGGCCGGTGGCGGTCGGGATCGTGGCGGGCGGAACCCGTACTTCGACCAGCCTGCGACCATGCCGCCTCGCGGTCTCCTCGAGGACCGGGACCATCGAGAGCGGACTGTGCATGCCGCTGACGATGTCCAGACCTGCCTGCAGGGCCTCCGTCAGGGCGTCGACCCAGCCGGGCAGGATGACGCCGCCGAAGTTCGCCACCCCGATGACCAGGGAACGTGCGCCCCGCGCATGGGCCTCGCCAGGCGTGAGGCGGGGAAGGCCGGTGCTGACGGTACCCTCCGGCAGCACGTACTCGCCGATGCAGAGCTCGGGCGCCCAGTCCCGCAGGCCGAACGCGGTCTTGGCGTAGCTGGCCTCGGTGGCATCGCCCAGGAACAGCAGGTAGGGCCGCGGCAGATCCAGCACCGCCGGCGCAGCCGGCTGCGGACCGGGCGTCATGACGCGATGCCAAGGCGCCGGCCGGCCCGGGCGGCGGGTCGGCTGGCGCGGCTGGACGTGGTCCTCATGCCTTCGCTCCTCGGGTGGCCGGCTAGAACTTCACCCGGGCGGTCAGGCCGATGGTGCGCGGCTGGATGATGCTGGCCTGGCCGGTCTGGTCGGCACCGCCCTCGTTGCCGTAGTAGGTGATGCCGCGCTCGTCGCCGATGTTGTCGAAGAACGCTTCCAGCCCGTAGCGCTTGTTCTCGAGCCCGATGCGGATCGCGCCGGTGTTGTAGCTGGGCAGGAAGACGTGCGAGGTCAGCACGGCCGACGGCGAGAAGTCGGTGTAGCGGTCGCCGACTAGGCTCCAGGTGCCGGACACGTAGGCGTTGAAGTCGCGGAACGCGTGCCAGCTGTAGTCGACGTTGATGCTGGTGCTGACGTCGGGAACGTAGGGCAGGTAGTCGCCGGAGCGACCGCCCAGCCCGGGCGCGTCGGCCGAAAGTCGGGCGTCGGTGTAGTCGCCGGTCGCGTTCAGCCGCAGGCCGCGCAGCGGCAGCCAGGTGAGGCTCCACTCGACGCCCTTGCTGACCGCGGTTCCGGCGTTGCCGTTGACGCCGAACACGCCTTCGGGCGTGCTGACGAGCGACAGCACCTGCACATTCCTCCAGTCGATGTAGAAGCCGGTCAGGTCGATGGAGACGGTCTTGTTGAACAGGTCCTGCCGCCAGCCAATCTCGTAGTTGACCGTGCGGTCTGGCTGGTAGGAGGTCGGGATGCCGGTCACGCCCGCCACCGACAGGTTGGGCCCGCCCGGCCGGTAGCCGGTGGCGAGGCGTGCGTAGAACAGGGTGTTGTCGGTCACCCGCCAGCGCGGCGCTATCGAGTACAGCGCGTCGTGGTCGTTGGAGGTGAGGGTCGGCGCCACGTTGCCGGGGCCGAACAGGATGTCGCCGAAATTGGTCTGCTGCGAATGCTGCGCGGTGCCGCTGAAGCGGCCGCCGAGTGCCACGTCGAAGTTGCGCAGCAGGTAGTAGTCGAGCTGGCCGAACACCGCCCAGTCCGAAAGCTGCCCATATATCGCGGCGCCGCCGAGCGGCGGCGAGAGCGCCTTGCCGATCTGGTCAGGGCTCTGCGCGTCCAGGAACTGCCGGAAGGCCGACGTCTCATGGGTGTAGTAGGCGCCGCCGAGCAGGTCGAGGCGGCGGTCGAACAGCGTCAGCCCGGGCTTCGACGCGAGCCGCACCTCCTGGTTGAACTTGTCGGTGTTGGAGTTCTGCCGCTCGTCGATCAGGCTGGGCACGACGCCGTAGAGCGACCCGAGGTAGCTGCCGTAGTTCACCCCGGGCGCCAGGTTCGTGTTGGTCTCGTCGAACAGGCTCTCGAAGTTGTTGTAGGAGAAGCTGGTGACCGAGGTGAGGGTCGCCACGTGCAGGTCGTAGTCGACCGTACCGTAGTAGATCGCCGACTCGTTCTGGCTGCTGGTCGGCAGCGCCGTGTTGTTGGTCAGGCCGTCGACCAGGGAAAGCTGGTTGCGCGGTGGCGTCGCCGGGGTGAGCGCTGCGCCCACCACCTGCACCGAGTCGGACGCGTCGCTCAGCAGGCTCTGGCGCTCGGCGGTGAACCGGACGGTGAGGTCCGGCGTCGGCTGCACCAGCGCCGACGCACGCCAGCCGTACTGCTGTCCGGCGTTGACGTCGGTCTTGCCGGTCTCCGGATCGTCGATGTAGCCGGGAAACCACTCGTTCCAGGCGGTGAGACGGACCGCGGCCTTGCCGTCCCAGAACGGGACGTTCACGAACCCCTTGGTGGTTCCGCCGATGCCGCCGTCGGTGCTGCCGTCGATCCCGGTCTCCACCTCGCCGGAGAACGCCCGCGGGTCCGGGGTGTTGGTGACGTATTTGATCAGGCCGCCCTCGGCGGTGGCGCCGTAGAGAGAGCTCTGCGGCCCGCGCAGCACCTCGATCCGCTGCAGGTCGTAGGTGTCGAGGTTGGGGCTGTTGGTGGCGGCGTTGTTTTGCGCGCCTGTGGGGTTGGTCGGGACGTCGTCCAGCACCGAACCGACCGTGCTGCCGGCGCTGCCGGTGTTGATGCCGCGCAGCACGATGCGTACCGCGCTCTTGTCCGCCGCCTCGACCGACAAGCCCGGCACCTGACCGAGCAGGTCCTGCAGCCGCACCTCCTGCTTGCGGTCGAGCTCCTTGCCGGAGATCGCGGTCACGCTGTTGGCCACGTTGCGCTGCAGCTCGCGTCGCCGGTTCGCGGTGACGACGATCTGCTCGGTCTCGTTGGTCCGGTTCGGGTTGGTCTGGGCAACGTTGGTCTTCGCCCCGCCTCGCTGGCCGGCATTGCTTGATGGCGGAACGCTGGACAAGGTCGACGGCCCGGGCGCGGTGGAGGGCGGCGTTGCGGTCTGCGCCAGGGCCGGCGTCGCGGCAAGCGACAGCACAGCGGCCACCTCGCGTGGACGGAAGCGTGGGCACTTCATAGGTTTCCCCCCGAGATGACCCGCGTGCTGGGCTGACCGATCTCTTGCTGAGACGCTATAGTCCCAGGTGGGATAAGGTCAACCGGTTTGGGTCGACATCGAAAGAAAGCCTGCTTCTGGTTACCTGGGATTCCGGCGGCGTCCTGGCCTTCTCAGGGAACCGACATGACGCCGACATGCACCACGTCGACCAGCTGCCGCAGGTTGGCCTCGCAGCCAGCCAGCAGCTCGGTGGGCATCTCGTTCAGGAAGATCTCGACAACCATCGTCTCGCTGCCGCGACTTGCCCGAACCGAGTCCGGAACAAGGCTGCGACGGGCGAAGGGGGCGAGGACCGCGCCCAGGAGACCTGGGCTGGACAACGCCGTCACGTCGTAGCGGATGGCACAGGTCGGCGGGCCGTCGCCGGATGGGGAATGCATGATCGAGGATCCGAGCCGAGAGGGGGGCGTACGCACGAGATCCGGCTGCCAAGGCCGGATGCGTGCTCGCACCGCCCTCTAGACAGCCGGGCCGGTAATTCGCGCAGGACCCTCACGGCAGACGCGATGCGGACGGTCGCAGACGGCCGGGCATCTCGTCGCCTCGGTGCCCGACATCAGCGGGTCGCCGGCCGTGGCTGCCGGATCCTCTTCCGGGCGTCCTGGACCGGTCCCGGCCGTACGGAGGACGTGACCAACTGGCGCGACGCGTTGTCCAGCAGCTCTTCCTGCGTCGTCGAGCACACGCAGAGCGCCAGCGCCTCGTCGCAGCCCTCGGACAGCACGTAGGCATGTCCCATCCTGCTGTCGATGTAGATGGATTCTCCGGCGCCCAGGACGGTAGGACCGTAGAACTCCGTGTGCACGACGATGCAACCGCTCAGGACGTAGAGGAACTCCTGCCCGTCGTGCCGGACCAGGTCGCCGAACTCGGCGAGCGACCGAGCCTTCACGCGCGACACGATGGGAATCATGTCCTTCTGCCGCAGTTCGGGCGACAGATAGTGGTAGTCATAGTTGGCGGTGGCGACCGATAGCGCATTGGCCAACGTGGCGATGCTGCGCCGGCTGTTGGCGATGGCCGGAGCCGCGATGTCCGGCTCCGCGAACAGGTCGGCCATCCGGATGTTCAGCCGCTCGCTGACCATCTGCAGCTTGTCGAAGGTCAGGGTCAGTCGGTCGTGCTCCACCTTGGCGAGGGTGGAGAACGGGATCCCCGTGATCGTGCTCATCTGCCTGAGGGTCAGGCCGTGCCGGTTCCTCAGATCCCGCATCAGCGAGCCCAGCGTGACCTTGGGGACTGCCTTGGTCTCGAGGGCCGCCTTGGAGGACTCCCTGACGTTCCGCGTACCCGGGCCGCGCTCATTCCCTGGCATCAAACCACTTCCAGTTCCAATGAGAAGGGCACGGGCCACGCAAGCGCTCGAGCGAGGACATTGCGCCTCGACGAACAGCGACGCGCTTCGACGTCGCCCTGAGAGCCCATGGGCTAATAATCATCCTGCCCGGGATACCGTCAAGAAGGCGGCAGCCGACGCGACGGCATCCGGGCCCAGCGACCATTCAAATAGGCGTGTTGACGCACTCTCTGTGGAGGATAAACTATCCCGGTCCGAGCAACCTCGATCGCCCTTGTGACGGACCACGCGACAACGGACGGCCGGAGCACCCATGGAACGTCTCAAGACACTGGCCGTCGCCTTGCTCGGCCTGCTGGCGGTGTCGGCGGCGCCGCCCAGCACGGACACCCTTGCACCCCCAACCTTGGCACCCCCAACCTTGGCACCCCCGGCCGCAGCACCGGTCGTCGGGCAGCCGACCACGCCGGCAAGCACGGCGATCCCGGCCCCGTCCGGAGCCAACCCGCTGACGAAGACGGACGTCGACAGCTGGCTCGACGGATACCTGCCCTACGCGCTGCGGGTCGACGACATCGCGGGTGCAGAAGTCTCCGTGGTCAAGGACGGTCACATCCTGACCGCGCGCGGCTACGGCTTCTCCGACGTCGCCAAGCGCACCCCGGTCGATCCGGACCGGACGTTGTTTCGGCCGGGCTCGGTGTCCAAGCTGGCGACCTGGACCGCGGTGATGCAGCTGGTCGGGCAGCACAAGCTGGACCTCGACCGCGACGTCAACGCCTACCTCGACTTCACCATCCCGCCCTACCACGGCCAGCCAATCACGCTGCGGCAGATCATGACGCATACCGCGGGCTTCAACGAGACCGGCAAGCTGATCATTTCCTTCGATCCAAAGCAGGTGGAACCGCTCGGTGCCTACCTCAAAGACTCGATACCGGATCGGATCTACGCGCCCGGCAGCACGCCCGCCTATTCCAACTGGGCGACGACGCTCGCCGGCTACATCGTGGAGCGGGTCTCCCACACGCCGTTCGACGACTACGTCGAGCAGCACGTGTTCGCGCCGCTCGGCATGCGGAACTCGACCTTCCGGCAGCCGCTTCCGGCACGGCTGGCGTCGCAGATGTCGACCGGCTACGGGCGTGCATCGGAGCCTGGACAGGGCTTCGAGTTCATCATTCCGGCCCCGGCGGGCGCGGAGTCGTCCACCGCGACCGACATGGCGCGGTTCATGATCGCGCACCTGCAGGACGGCATCCTGGACGGCCAGCGGATCCTGGACCCGGCCACCGCGCAGACGATGCACGACAGCCCGCTGGCCAAGGTCGATCCGTACTCGCTGGTGCCGCCGCTCAACCGGATGGAGCTCGGCTTCTTCGAGACCAACATCAACGGGCACGAGGTGATCGGCCACCTCGGTGACACAGCGGATTTCCACACCAGCCTGCACCTGTTCATGAAGGATGGGGTCGGGCTCTACGCATCCTTCAACAGCGTCGGCAAGGACGGCGCGGTGCAGGGGCTGCGCAACTCGCTGTTCAAGGACTTCGCCGACCGCTATTTCCCATCCACCGTGCAGGACGGAAGCGTCGCGCCGGAGCTCGCGGCGCAGCACGCCCGGATGATGGTGGGACGCTGGCAGGCCAGCCGGAAGGCGGTCGGCAACTTCCTGAACGTGGCCACCCTCCTGGGCCAGACCACGATCTCGACCGGCCCGAAGGGCGATCTGGTGGTGTCCGGCATCACCGAGCCCGGCGGGGGTCTGCGCCACTGGACCGAGATCGCGCCCTTCGTGTGGCGCGAGGTCGGCGGCCATGACCGCCTCGCCGCCAAGGTGGTGGACGGACGGGTGGTGCGCTGGAGCTGGGACTTCATGTCGCCGTTCGAGGTGATGGATCCGGTTCCCGCGAGCCGGTCCGCCGGCTGGATCGTGCCGTCGCTGGAGGCCGGCCTCGCGGTGCTGCTACTCAGCTTCCTGCACTGGCCGGTCGCGGCCCTGGTGCGCCGCCGCTACCGGACGCCGCTGCCGGTCCCGGAGCCGGCGCGGCCTGCCTATCGCATCGCACGGCTGTTCGCCGGCCTGTCGGTCGCGGTGATGGTCTGGTGGACGATCCTGATCCTGTCGATGCTGAAGAACGCCAGCCCGTCCGATGCCGTGCTGTGGGCCGTGCAGGTCGCCGGCCTGCTGGTGTTCGTCCTGGCGATGCTGGCCATGCTCTGGAACCTTTGGCTGGCCTGGCGGGACCGCCGCGGCTGGTTCGGGCGGGTCTGGAGCGTGCTGATGGTCCTGTCCTCGCTGATGCTGCTCTACTTCGCCTCCACCTTCGGGCTGCTCGCCATGACGGTGAACTATTGATGCCGCGCCTCACGCTCGACGTCGCGACCGAGCGGCTGCGCCTGGCCCAGCCGTTCCGGATCTCGGGCCACGTGTTCGAGAGCGCCGACGTGGTGGTAGTCACCCTGGACGACGGCACGCACAGGGGGCGCGGCGAGGGTGCCGGCGTCTACTACCTCGGCGACGACCTCGCCCACATGCTGGAGGACCTGCGGACCGCAAGGCCCGCGATCGAGCAGGGCCTCACCCGCGAGGAGCTGCGGACGGCCATGCCGCCTGGCGGCGCCCGCAACGCCGTCGACTGCGCGCTGTGGGAGCTGGATGCGGCACAGGCCGGCGTGCCGGTCTGGACCCTCGCCGGGCTGGACGCGCCGCACCCGGTCCGCACCACCTTCACGCTGGGCGCCGACCGGCCCGAGATCATGGCGGAAGGCGCGCGCTCCTACACGCAGGCCCGCGCGATCAAGGTCAAGCTCACCGGCGACCTCGGCCTCGACATCAGCCGCGTGCAGGCGATCCGTCAGGCCCGGCCAGACGCCTGGCTCGGCGTCGACGGCAACCAGGGATTCGGGCCGGACGACCTCGATCCGCTGGTCGCAGCCCTGCACGAGCAGGGCGTGTCGCTGCTGGAGCAGCCGCTGGCGCGCGGCCACGAGGCGGCGCTGGACGGCTACCGGTCGGTGATACCGATCGCGGGCGACGAGAGCATCCTGTCGCTGCACGACGTGGCCGGCGCCGTCGGCCGCTTCGACGTGATCAACATCAAGCTGGACAAGTGCGGCGGCCTGACCGAGGCGCTCATGATGGCAGCGGAAGCGCGCAGGCTGGGCCTCGAGGTGATGGTCGGCAACATGATCGGCACCAGCCTGGCGATGGCGCCCGCCTTCGTGCTGGCGCAGCTCTGCGACGTGGTCGATCTCGACGGCCCGACCTTCCTGACCGCGGATCGCGCGCCCTCGGTCGTCTACCGCGACGGCGACATCTGGGCCGGCCCGGAGGTCTGGGGATCGGCAGCGTCCCGATGAGGGAGGCGTCGCCCTGGTTCGGCCAGCCGCGCGGGCTGACGGTCCTGTTCCTGACCAACATGTGGGAACAGTTCTCGTATTACGGCATGCGCGCGCTGCTGGTCTACTACATGACCAAGCAGCTGATGCTGGGACAGGGCACCGCGTCGGTCGTCTACGGCGCCTACACCGCCTGCGCCTACTTCACGCCTATCCTGGGCGGCGTGATCGCCGACCGGCTGCTCGGCAAGCGCCGCGCGGTCATTCTCGGCGGCAGCATCATGGCCGCCGGCCACTTCATGATGACGTTCGAGCCTCTGTTCTACCCGGCGCTGGTGACGATCGCGCTCGGCAACGGCCTGTTCCTGCCGAGCCTGCCCAGCCAGATCGACCACCTCTACGCGCCGGGAGATCCGCGCCGCTCCTGGGCCTACAACCTGTACTACCTCGGCGTGAACGTCGGCGGCTTCCTCGCTCCCGTTGCCTGCGGAACGATCGGCGAGATCTATGGCTGGCACTACGGGTTCGGTGTCGCCGGCATCGGCATGCTGTCGGGCCTCGTCATCTACCTGTCGGGCCAGCGCTACCTTCCCGCCAGTCCCCCCGCAACCGGCAGCATCGTCGCCACTGAGCGCGGCCGGATCGACCGGCGTGCCCTGCTGCTGCTGCTTGCCGTGGCGCTGTCGGTGACCGTGTTCCGCGCCGCCTACGAGCAGGTGGGCAACACGGTGGCGTTGTGGACCGACGCCAGCGTCGATCGCAGCGCCGGACGCTTCCAGATCCCGATGACCTGGTTCCAGTCGCTCAACTCCCTGTTCGTGATCGTCTTCACGCAGCCCCTGCTCGCTGCCTGGCGGCGCCGGGCGGACAGGGGGCGCGAGCAGAGGCTGGCGCGCCGCATGGCCTACGGCGCGCTCATCGTCGGCGGCTCCTACCTCCTGCTGGCCCTTCTGGCCTGGTCGCATGGCGCCGTCCCCATCGGCTGGCCGTGGCTCGTCGTCTTCTTCGCCGTCCTGACCCTGGGCGAGCTGTTCATCCTGCCGACCGGGCTCGGCCTGTTCGCCAAGCTGGCGCCTCCGGGCTTCGGCGCCACCACCGTCGCCGCGTGGTTCCTCACCATCTTCAGCGGCAGCCTGTCGGCCGGCCTGATCGGCGTGCTGTGGAGCAGGATCGACCACCCCGCGTTCTTCGTGCTGCTGACCGTGCTGGCGACGGTCGCGGCCCTCCTGCTCTGGCTTCTCGACCCCGCCCTGCGCCGGGCCGAACGCGCGCAGCAACAGCAAGACCTGCAGGCCGAACTCTCATGAAGCTCCCCTCCCGCCGCCCCCAGTCGAGCCATGTCCGCGGCCGCGCCTGGGCGCTGCTCCCGGTCCTGCTGGGCTTCACCCTGCCCGCGGCGGCATCGCCCCCCGACGGCTTCGAGGCCCGCGTCGAGACGCTCCGCAGCCAGGCCGGCATTCCCGGCCTGTCCGTCGCCATCGTGGAGAACGGCCAGACCACATTCCTGCACGGCTTCGGCGTGCGCCGGCTGGGTGCCCCCGACCCGGTGGACGAGCACACCATCTTCGCCACCGGGTCCACCGGAAAGGCGTTCACCGTCGCAGCCCTGGCGACCCTGGTCGATGCCGGCCGGATCTCCTGGGACGACTGCGTGACCGACCGCCTGCCCGGGTTCCAGATGTACGACCCCTGGGTGACGCGGGAGATGACGATCCGCGACCTGCTGGTGCATCGCAGCGGCCTCGGGCTCGGCGAGGGCGACCTCCTGTTCGTTCCCCGCGGCAGCCTGTCGCGGACCGAGGCCGTCCGGCGCCTGCGCTACCTCAAGCCCGCCACCAGCTTCCGCTACGGTTTCGCCTACGACAACGTCCTGTACATGGTGGTGGGGCAGCTGATCGAGGCGGTGACCGGCCAGACCTGGGAGGCCTACGTGCACGACCACGTGCTGGTGCCGGCCGGGATGCTGGACACCACCACCGACAGCCCGGGCCACTTCAAGGATCCCGACCGCGCCTTTCCCCACGCCAGGACCGGCGGACCGGTGCGCGGCATCGGCGACCAGCAGCTGCTTGACGAGCACGACGAGCTCGGACGGGCGGCAGCCCCCGCCGGCGGCATGGCCGTCAGCATCGCCGACATGGCGAAGTGGCTCCAGCTCCAGCTCGCGCACGGCAAGCTCCCGAACGGCGGCCGCCTGTTCAGCGAGGCCGCGCACCAGCAGATGTGGACCCCGGTCGTTCTGCAGCCGATCCAGCCGCGGCCGCCCGCCCTCGCGTCCACGACTCCGCTGTTCGACACCTATGCGCTCGGCTGGGAGGTGCGGGACTACCACGGGGCGAAGATCGTGTGGCACAGCGGCGCCGTGCTTGGATCGCAGAGCATCGTCGTGCTCCTGCCCGAGAAGAACATCGGCTTCGCGGCCGAGATCAACAGCGAGGACGGCCAAGTCCTGTACGGCCTGATGTACGAGCTCCTCGACCACTACCTCGGCCTCGCCTCCCAGGACTGGCCGGCGAAGTTCCAGGCCTACCGCGCGTCGCGGCTGGCCAAAGCGGCCGAGCAGGTCAACACCAAGGCGGCCACGCCAGCCAAGGTAGGGCCTTCCGGACCGCTCGACGCCTATGTCGGCACCTACAAGGACAACTGGTACGGCGACATCGTCGTCGGCCGCAGCGGCGACCACCTCACGATCGACTTCAGGTCCACCCCGCGCATGTCGGGACCGCTGGACCACTGGCAGTACGACAGCTTCGTCACGCACCTCACCGACAAGACGATCGAGCCCGCCTTCGTCACCTTCGCGCTCGACCTCGATGGCCACGTCTCCCACGTCACGATGAAGCCGGTCTCCCCGACCGCCGACTTCAGCTTCGACTACCAGGATCTCGACTTCACGCCGGTCGCATCGAAGTGAGCCTGACCATCGTCCGACCGGACGAGGTCGGCCGTCACGCGGTCGCTGCACCATCGCAACGGGACCGCCCTGCCGTCGGCCGATCCCGTGCGGCCACGCCGGGCCGTCGAGGCGCCGCACGACGCCCGCATCGATTACACTGCGTCGATCCCGTCCGGATGGAGCCCGGCCCGTCGTGATCCGGCACCCGTCCCGATTCCAGCGCTGGCTGCTGCCGGCGCTCGCCTTCAAGGCGGTGGTGATTGGAGGGGGCTACGCCACCGGCCGGGAGCTGGTGCAGTTCTTCCTGCCGTCCGGCCCGCGCGGCGGCCTGCTCGGCATGCTGCTGGCGACGGCGGTCTGGAGCCTGGTCTGCGTCCTGACCTTCCTGTTCGCGCACGAGACCCGCAGCGACGACTACCGCACCTTCTTCAGGCACCTGCTCGGGCGGTGGGGGTTGAGCTTCGAGGCCGCCTATCTCGTCTTCCTGGTCCTCATCCTCGCGGTATTCGGCGCGGCTGCGGGCGCAATCGGACAGGCCGTGTTCAGCTGGCCGGCCCTGGTGGGCACCCTGCTGCTGACCATCCTGATCGGATCCTTCACCGCCTGGGGCGACGCCGCGGTGGAGCGGCTGTTCAAGTACGTCTCGATCCTCCTCTACGCCACCTACGCGCTGTTCCTGCTGCTGTGTCTCGGCCGGTTCGGCGGCGCCATCGCGTCGGCCTTCGCCCGGCCGATCCCGATCGGAACCAGGTGGGCGACCGGCGGCCTCACCTATGCCGGCTACAACGTCATCGGCGCCGTCGTGGTGCTGCCCGTGGTGCGTCATCTCACCAGCCGGCGCGACGCGGTGCTGGCCGGGCTGGCATGCGGCCCGGTCGCGATGATCCCGGCCGCCCTCTTCTACGTCTGCATGAGCGCCGACTACCCCGGGATCGGCCGGGCGATCCTGCCTTCCGACGTGCTGCTCCGGCAGCTCGACCTGCCCGCCTTCCGCGTCCTGTTCCAGGTCATGATCTTCGCCGCCCTGCTCGAGAGCGGGACCGGCCTGGTGCACGCGGTCAATGCGCGCCTGGCCCACACCTGGCTCCGCTGGCGCGGCAGCCCGATGCCCCGGGCCGCACGGTTGTCGGCAGCGCTCGGCCTGCTCGTCGGCTCCATCTTCGTCGCCGCGCGCTTCGGCCTCGTGACGCTGATCGCCAGGGGCTACACCCTGCTCGGCTGGACCTTCCTCGCCGTCTACGTCCTGCCCCTGCTGACGCTTGGCGTGTGGCGCCTGCGCGGCGCCGCCCGCCTCCTGTCCGGCACGGCCGCTCCGGGGTCCGCCTGATCATATCAGGCTCTTTTCGACACCAGGAACACCAGGAGAAGCAGGCCATGACCGGATCGATACGAGCACGTCGCATCGGCACGACCGGCCTGATCGCTGCGGCGGTCCTGTCGCTGCCGCCATCCGCCGCGCGTGCCCAGCCCGTTCCATCGCACGACTTCACCCTGAAGCAGGTGCTGAGCGCACCCTTCCCCTCGTCCCTGGTCGCAGCACCCCAGGGCGGACGCGCCGCCTGGGTCTACGACGCCGAAGGCGTGCGCAACGTCTGGGTCGCCCAGAAGGCGGCGGACGGGAGCTATCGCAGCCGGCCGGTCACCGCCTACGCCGGCGACAACGGCGACGACCTGGGCGAACTCAGCTGGGACGGGGCAGGGCGCACGGTGGCCTACACCCGCGGAGGCAGCCTGGAGGGCGGTGGCCCGGTCAACATCATGAGCCTCGCCAGCGGGGCGCCACCCCAGGCGGTCTGGACTGCGTCGATCGACGGCCAGGCCCCGCGGCAGGTCGGCCCCGGCCACTCCCCCGCCGTCTCGCCCCGGGGCGACATGGTCGCCTACCTGTCCGGAGGACAGGTCTGGACCGCGCCGTTGGCCGGCGGGGCGCCGAGCCCGCTGCTCCACGACCGCGGCGAGGACAGCGCGCTCACCTGGTCCCCCGACGGAACGCGCCTCGCCTTCGTCAGCACCCGCACCGACCACAGCCTAGTCGGCGTCTACGACACCGGCAGCCACCTCATCACCTGGGTGCAGCCGAGCTTCGACACCGACCAGGCACCGGAATGGTCGCCGGACGGACGCGGTCTCGCCTTTGTCCGCGTGCCCGCAGGTGCGGCGAACTCCCTGTTCAACCACCGGCAGGGCCAGCCCTGGTCCATCTGGATCGCCGATCCGGCGACGGGTGCCGCACACCGGATCTGGACGGCTGCACCCGGCCCCGGCAGCGTCTTCTACCCTTCCCTCGGCGACAGGGTGCTGATGTGGAGCGCTGGCGACCGCATCGTCTTTCCCTGGGAGCGGATCGGCTGGGCGCATCTCTATGCCGTGCCGGCGGCCGGAGGCCCGGAGCGCGAGCTGACGCCCGGCAGCTACGAGGTGTTCAACACTGCCCTCAGCCCCGACCGGAGCCGCATCGTCTACTCGGCCAATGCGGAGGAGACCGATCGCTGGCACCTGTGGGAGGTCGCCGTCGCCGGCGGCGCCCCCCACGCCCTGACCCGCGGCGCGAGCATCGAGGACTACCCCGTCCTGTCCAGCGACGGACAGGTGCTGGCGCTGCACGGCACCGCGCGCGACCCGATGCGGCCGGTCAGGATCGCGGACGGCACCGCGACCGACCTCGCCCCCGGCGCGATCCCCGCCGACTTCCCATCGGCCCGGCTGGTCGAGCCGCAGCCGGTGGTGCTTGCCGCCGCCGACGGCCTCCCCATCCACGCCCAGCTCTTCCTGCCGCCGCCCGGCCGCCGGCGCGCGCCCGGTCCGGCGGTGCTGTTCTTCCACGGCGGCCCGTCCCGCGAGATGCTGCTGGGCTGGCATCCCATGGACGCCTACAGCTTCATGTACGGCATGAACCAATATCTCGCCGACGAAGGCTACGTGGTGCTGTCGGTCAACTACCGTGGCGGCATCGGCTACGGCCTCGACTTCCGGACGGCGCCGAACTTCGGGGCGGCCGGCGCCAGCGAGCTGAACGACATCCTGGGTGCAGCACTCTACCTGCGTTCCCGCCCGGACGTGGACCCTGCCCGGGTCGGCATCTGGGGCGGAAGCTATGGCGGGCTGATGACCGCACTCGGCCTTTCCCGCGCCTCGGGCCTCCTGGCGGCGGGGGTCGACTACGCCGGCGTGCACGACTGGCGCACCCTGCTGCCTGGCCTTGACCATCCAGGCGCCCCGGCCGGTGCGGCGCAGCTTGCCTTCGACTCCTCGGCCATCGCGACGGTCGACCGGTGGCGCTCTCCCGTGCTGCTGGTCCACGCGGACGACGACCGAAATGTCCCCTTCTCCCAGTCGGTGGAGCTGCTCACGGCACTTCGCAAGCACGATGTCGACGTCGAGCAGCTGGTGATCCCGGACGAGATCCACGACCTCCTGCGGGAGCACTCCTGGCTCACCCTGTTCGACGCGACCGACGATTTCTTCGCCCGCCATCTCGTTCCGTCGCACACGCCAACCCGGCCATAGCCGATCCGCAGTTGCCGGGGGCTGCAGCGAGGAAGGACAGGCGTGGACGCGGGCAGGCTGATGTGGGACGGGTGGGAAGGCTCCTAACCTGAACACTGTTCATGAATCCGGTATCCGGAGGATATGGCCCCTGATCGCGGAGCGGCATACGAACCTGTCCGGCCACCTCTTACGGCGCGCTGGAGCGAGTGGTCTGCGCTGCTCCGTCCACCACCTCGAGGTCTGAAGGGACCGGTTCCGGACGGCCCTTCCCGGCAAGCCGCCGCCGCGACAGGTCCCGTTCTGGTTCTTCCGGGACTCGGACGCGGAGACGGCCAGACGCTCCACCTCCGGCGTCACCTCATCGATCTTGGATTTGACGCACGAGGCTGGGGCCTGGACGTCGACATCGGCCCGACACGACGAGTGCTGGACGGGCTCGATGCATTGCTCTGCACGACCGTGGATGCAGGCGGCCCGGTGAACCTGGTCGGGCTCAGCATGGGCGGGTTGTTTGCGCGATGGATGGCGCAGCGCCATCCGGCTTTGACACGTCAGGTCGTGACGGTCTGTTCCCCGTTCAGATCGCCGCTGGACAGCTTCTTCCTGCCGTTGCGCCAGGTCGCGCCATTCTGGCCATGCGACGTCGCCGCCTTTGTCGAGGCCGTCAGTCGCCGTCCTCCCGTTCCATCGACATGCTTCTACACGGTCACGGACGGCACGGTGACGTGGGGCAGCTGCCTTGATCCGGAAACGCCAGCGGATTGCCTGGAATTTTCAGGAGTGCATCTCACCATGGCCACCAATCCCGAGGTGTGGTCCATGCTTGCGGAACGACTTGTACGACCGCTGATCTAGGTCCGCCAGGTTCGACCACAAGAGCGCGATCGCCGCCTACGGGTCGTCGGGAACAAGAGGGCTGGCCACGCCTCACCAACGCGCCGAAACCGGTTCGTCAGGCGTCCTGGGAGCCAGACCGCTCCGCCGCCAGCTGCCTCAGGTTACTGAAACCGGGCTTGCAGGCTCGAGGAAAAGATCGACTGCACGACAGCGTAAAGGCGCTCACAGTTGTCGAGCCACTTCTCCTGCGTAAACAGCTCGAGTACCCGCCTGTGCGGCACGTCACGACCGATGGCCAGCGCCTCGGGGATCGCGGCTGCAAGAGCCTGCACGTCGTCAGGCGGCGCGAAGATGCCTGCTTCGGCAACCACCTCACGTGCAGCGCCACGATCGAAGCTGGCAACCGGCAGGCCGCACGCCATCGCCTCGATGGCGACCAAGCCAAACGGCTCGTCCCAGCAAGGCGTGAACAGGAACACCGACGCCTGTCCCAGCTCGGATGCAAGTTCCGCGGCACGGATATGGCCGCCATAGCGGATCTGATCGCTCAGCAGTGGCCTGACCAGGGCCTCCCAGTAGACGGGATCCTCGATCATCCCGAACAACGTCAACGGGATGCCGGCCCTCCGTGCCGCCTCCACAGCCAGATGGGTGCCCTTGTTCGAGGTGATCCGACCGCACCAGACGGCGCTGCCGTTTCCTGATCGCTGGAACGGCCAGGCAGACGGATCGATCCCGTTGTGCAGGACCGAGGCTTCAACGGGTGACCCGCTAGGCCACCAGGCGTGCAGCTGACCGGCCGACGTCACGGTAAGACGGTGGGTGGGGCAGCCGGCATCCTTGACGAACCAGTGCAGCGCGTCGAACGGCGGCACGTGCAGGGAGGTCACCATGGGCATGTCGCCGGCCCGTGCGCGCTGGAGCGGGAAGCGGTGCAGGCTGTTGTTGTGCACGACGTCGAACCCGCCACGAGCGATGCGGTCGCAGGCATTCGCATAGCCAGCATCGACGTGCTTGATCAACGACGCACTGTTGCTGTGCTCCGCCCGAGGAAACGTACGCTCGTAGTGCTCGTCCAGCACCGGGTCGAGCCGGAAACGGGAGTCGCTGTCACCGGAAGCGAACAGGACCACCTCGTGGCCGCGTCCTGCGAGTCCGGCAGCGAGATGCCAGCTATGCGCCTCCATTCCGCCCATGAAGGGTTCGGCGATCGGCTGGCGCGCATGCGACAGCAGGGCGATCCTCACGCGACGGCCGATGCCAGCGGCACCACACGGTCCTCCAGGATGCGGATCACACGCGTGGTGTTGGCGTACGGCTGGTGATCCTGTTGGCCGGTCAAGGCCAGGTCGTCCGCGTTGGGACGACGCAGGATCCGGATTGGCTTCCCGGGCGCATCGTCGATCAGCCCCATGAGCCGAAACGCGTGCAGCCAGTGTCCCATGGTGCGGTAACCCCACTTCGCCTCGAACAGCTGGGCGTTGCGCACCACGCTGTCGAGGTGGTGCACGGGCGGCATGTGGTGCCGGTGGTACTGATGGTAGGCGAGTCCGCCTTTCATCCAGGCTATCGGAATGCCCTTGCGGTCGAGCGCCTTGCCGAAATCGGTGTCCTCGCCCCCGTATCCGTAGTAGCGCTCGTCGAAGCCGCCCGATGCCAGGAACGTTTCCCTGCGCATCGCGAAGTTGAGCGACCAGAAGCAGCGATAATCGTTGCAGAGTTCGACACCTTCGGCCGGCGGCCCGCGCCGGTCGGAGTGCTTGACGGCGATCACGGCAAGCTCGTCGCAGCGCCAGCCGTCCAGGGCGGCACCACCAGGCAGATACAGCACCTCTCCCATCAGCAGCCCGTCCAGCTCGGCGAGTTTCTGCGCATAGTCGCCGACCAGGGCAGGTGTCGGGATGCAGTCCATGTCGAGGAACACCAGCGCCTCGCCGGTCGCGGTGCGTGCTGCGGCATTGCGAGCCGCCGCCAGCGGCAGGCGGTTGTCGCGGATCATGATCTGGTGAATCGGAAAGCGGGTCGCCGGAAGGTCGTAGGGCCGATCCTGCATCACCGCGACGATCAGCTCGACCGGCGCCTCGGCTTGCCGGTCCAGTCCCAGCACGACGTTGTGCAGATGTTCCGGGCGTCCTCTGGCCAACGTCGCAACCGATACGCTGAGCATCTCGTTCAGGCTCCTACAGGTATGGCAGGTCGAGGAACAGTGGCCGGCTTTGACCAGAGGCTGGCCGCGAGGTGCTCCAGCCAAGCGGCAGCCTTCTCCGCGGCTGCATCCTCGATCATCGCGCGTTGCAGGTCGGGCCGATGGCTGGTCTGCGTCTCGGCAAGGGCGCGCTGCCACGCGTCAGCCGAGGACGGCAGATGCGGCCGAGTGCAGGCCACCCCGGCGGCTGCCAGCGCTTCGGCCTTGCGATGCTGCTCGTCGAAGTAGCGCCACTCGGGTATGGCAAGCCAAGGTCGGGCTGCCGCCAGGATCTGCTGGCATGTCGTGTTGCCGGTGGATGCGATCACCAAGTCGGCTGCGGCGACATGCGAGAGTGCATCGGTCACCCAGCCGCGATGCTCGACGTTGGCAGGCTCGGTCGCGTGCCAGTCCTGCTTGACCGGACCGATCGTGATCCAGCGTGCACCCGGACGGCTGCGGGCGCCGACGCCAAGTGCTGCCTGGCTGAAGCCGCCGCCGCCGTCGCCGGACATCACCAGGACCATCTCCTGGTCAGGCATGATGCCGAGCCGACGGCGCGCCGTTTTCCTGTCGAACACCTCCGTTCCTGCTCCCAGGCCGCCGGCAAAGCACGTGCGTGCGCGCATGCCCGGATCCCATTCGGGCTGTGCAAGTGCCGCGTGGAACGGAGCGAGCAGTCCTGCAGCGCCATCATAGGCAGCCTGATGGCCGCCGTCGCCGCGGTCGCCGTGCTGGAGCACCGTGACCTGTGGCACGCTGCAGATCCGGGCGAGCTGTGCGATCTCGGCCGACACGTCGCAGATCATCAACGCCGGGTTCGCCTTGTCGAACCAACCGACGATGGTGGCCATCGCCTGGCGGATCGATGGCCATCCCAGCGGCACGCAATGCAGGGTGGGCGGAGTGGGCAGGTGATCCATGCTCGTCGCTTCGTCGCCCCGCGGCTCGAACAGCGACGGAATCACGACGATCCTGGCCTGCGCAGGCAGTGGCGGGAAGATGTCGTCGCGTGCGCAGAACACGACCAGCGGGCGCTCGGGCGGCAGCGCGTGCGCAATCGCGGCGCAACGTTCGGCATGGCCACGGCCTTGATGATGGACGAAGTAGCCGAAAGGCTGCGTCATGCGGCTGTCCACTGGCGGAGGGACACCGGCTCCAAAGCCGCCGGCCGGTCCGGCCAGACGTCACCGTGTTGCCGACCGACCTGGCGGGCAGTCGTGGCTGCGTCCGTGTCGCCGGTGCGGAGTGCCGCATAGAGCGAGACCGACCACCTTGCGTAGGCGGACCAGCTGTAGTGCCGCACGTTGCGCAACGACGCCTGCGACAAGCGGCGGTGCAGATCGGCGTCCGAAACGACCTCGAGGCAGGCGGCGCCGATGGCGACCTCGTCGCGCGGGTCGATCAGCAGGGCGTGCCCGATGTTGCCGGCGATCTCCGCCGGGCCGCCGTTGCGGGTCGCGACCACCGGCACTCCGGCCGCCGCCGCCTCGATCAGCGTCAGGCCGAAGGGTTCATGCAGCGCCGGGTTCACGAACACGCCGCCGCACGCCGCACGCCGGTAGAGGAAGGTCACGTCGGCGGCGTTGTGCCGGGGCGGAAGTGCTACGCGGCCAAGCAACAGCCGGTCCGCGCAAAGCTGCACCAGTTCGCTGACCACCTCCAACTCCTCGGCCGAAGAGCGGCACCCGCCGTGCTGGCCGGCGAGGATGACGAGGTTCGCCCGCGCAGCCAGCGACGGCTCCGCGGCATAGGCTCGCACCAGCGCAGCCAGGTTCTTCTTGCGGACGGGACGGGCGATCGCCAGCACGATCGGCTTGTCGAGGTCGTGCAGCCAGTCGCCGAGCCTGACAAGTGGACGCGTCGCCGGGCACGCGGCCGCGCGGTGCGGCACGCCGGGCGGCAGGCACCGGATCCGGGTCGTTGCGACGACGCCGTAGGCCTGGATCTGCCGGTCGGCCTCGTCCCGCGTCGACACGATGATCGCGTCGGCGGTCTCGATCGCGCGGCGCTCGGCCGCGATGCGGCCGGCCAGAACGTCCCGGCCGGACTGCTGGCCCTGCTTGTCGAGACCAAGCGCATGCGGCGTGTAGACGAAAGGAATGCCGAAGCGGCAGCGCACGTCGAAGGCCACGGTCGCGGCGTCGGCGAAATGGGCATGGATCAGGTCAGGAAGTCGGGGCAGCGCTGCCAGATGGACGCAAAATGCTTCGGTAAACCGCGGCAGCTCGGCCGCCAGTGCTTCCTTCTCCAGATACGCCGGGTTGTCTGTGGCGATTCGGTTGATGGTGACCTTGCTGCTGAGCGGCTCGACCGACAGCGCGTGCTCGGCGCCCAGATGGCGGTCGTGGAACAGGCGCGTGACGATCGAAACCCGCTTCACGGATGACAGCCGCGCCTGAGCAGCGGCGGCATCCAGCACATAGGCGATATGGCCTCCTGTATCTGCGGTCAGGCCAAAGCTGATGGGCGGCACTTTCAAGCATCCGCCCAGCGCCAAGTGCAGTATGAACAAAACATCTCCTGGTGATTGGCTAAAGCATTCGAGAAGATAGTGCTGAGCAGGAGCTCCGATCAAGAAAAGGGCGGTGAAGCCTATCGAGCGCCGTAGAAGCTGTTCGCTCCCAATGACCGACAATTCTTGGAGGTACGATGAAGGGTTGTCCAGCAGCCTTGAACATGAGCGTCAGGCCGTATCTACTCCTGTGTCGCGGCGGCTTGGTTTGGTCGCCTGAACCCGTTGCTCAAGCCTGCCCCTTCTGCCGTGCCCCCGCCTTCGGCACCCGCCCGACCGGCGGCGCCCACTCGCTGCGCTGTCGCACGGTCCAGGCATAGCGCGGGTCGTCCTCCAGCAGGCGCACGTGCTCGGCCAGCCGGTTGCGCTCCAGCCAGGCAGCGGCTGCTTCCAGCTCCGCCAGCGTCATCTGCGCCCGGCTCTTGTTGCCGCTGATCCGCTTCAGCACCGCGTTGTAGCGGTGGGCCAGGCCCGGACCCGTTATGCGGCCCTTGAGCCCGGCACGCCCGTCCTCGTCCTCCACCGCCTGCCGCGACACCATCTCGCCGAGCCGGATCCGCAGCCGGCGCTCCAGCACCGAGGGCGGGTCCAGCAGCTCGGCCTGCGCCTCCTCGCGTTCCGGCCGGCGCAGCGCCAGCTCGGGCCCCGGCCGGAGCGTGTCGTAGCGCAAGGCCAGCGCGTTCGACGACAGCGGCACGATGCCGGGCTTGGAGGTCGCGATCTGGTCCAGCAGCCACAGCGGCAGGCTGTGCTGCGGCCGCCGCGGCTTCGGGCGACGCGCCAGCGTGCCCTGCTCGAGCTCCATGCGCCGGCGGAACTGCGCGAACAAAGGGTCGTCGGGATGGAACACCAGCGCCCGCTGTGCCTCGTAGGGACCCGCCCTGGGATCCACCCGGGTGGCGCGCGCCACCATCTGCTCCAGCCACGGCCGCGAGCGGATGTGGGTCAGCGCTGCCACCACTGCCACCTCCGGCGCGTCCAGCCCCTCATAGGCCATCGCCACCGTCACCAGAATCGACGGCTCCGGCCTGAGCCGGAACGCCGCCAGCACCTCGTGCGCGCGCGGCGTGTCGGAGGTGGCGAGCTGCGCCGCCTCGTCGGCCTGGGCCTGCGGGATCCAGCCGCGCACGATCTCCAGGTAGCGCCGGGCCGCCGTTTGGTCGGGGGCCACCACCAGCAGCTTGCCCAGGCCGTGGGCGGTGGTGCTAAGCCCCAGCCCACGCTCCTGCCGCCTCCGGGTGCGCAGGTCGCGTATGGCGACGAACGCTTCCCGCAGCAGCGCCTCGGCGAAGCCAGTGCGCAGTGCCGTGAACAGGGCAGGGCGGGTGGTCTCGACCGGATGGCTGCCCGCCAGCCGGTGCGGCCCTAGGGCCGTGCCGCTCTCGTCCTGCCAGCTGGCCTCGCCGTCGAGCGCGCCGAACGTCACCGGCAGCACGGCGCGCTCGCGCAGCGCCTCGGCGCGGGAGTAGCCGACCACCGCCCAGCCCGGCGCGTCGAGGGCGACCTCGCGCGTCCGCGCCCTGGGCCCGGTACGGTAGGGCAGCCACAGGATGCCCCTGCCGTCCGCCCGCTCCAGCGTGCCGGACAGCAGCAGCCGCACGCTGGCGCACTCGAGCAGCGGCAGCAGGGCCGCCGACCAGGCGCTGGCCTGGTCCTCGCCCAGCTGCTCGGCCTGCAGGGCTGCCGCCGGATCCACCTCGCCGAGTGCCGGCAGGTGGTGCACCTCGTCCACCACCAGCAGGGTGCGGTGGCGCGCGAACTCGCGCAGGTGCAGATCGGGGGCGGCGGCGACGCCCTGGTAGGTGGTGACGTAGCCGGCCAGCCCCCGGCTCGGGTCTGGCGCGTTGTCGGCGGCGCGCACCGACAGCGCGTGGCCGAGCGCCTGCCGCCAGGTGGGATCGGCGAACGCTTCCTCGGCCTGCAGGCGCAGGCTGTCGCGCGGCACCACCCAGCAGACGCGCTCGACCAAGCCGGCGCCGATCAGGGTGTGGGCGGCCAGCACCGGCAGCAGCGACTTGCCGCCGCCGGGCGTGACTGCAGCCAGGATGTCGCGCGCGTCCGTCTGGCCACAGGCCATGGCCTGCACGACGCCCAGCAGGCGCCGCTGGTGCGAGCGGAGCGGGCGGCTGGTCAGAGGAGGACCGGAGGCAGGCAAGACATGAGCGGGACCCTGAGTCCTCGGGACCCGGCTGTCCAGAGGAGGCGATCAGGCACAGCGCTTTCCGCGGCTCCGACATCGCCGTGCGGGCGATCATCGTTTCCGGCGGCACGCCGGAGCGCCGACGACTGTTTTTCCCCACGACCGAAACCCGCGCTGCGCTCCATCCGGCAGCGTCCCGCCCTGCCTCACCAAATCGCGCCGCTTGCCAGACCTTCCCACGCCTGGAACCCTGCCTGCCGATCCGACCGTCGTTGAGGAACCCCGTTTGCGTCACAGTCTCGCCGTGCTCTGCCTTCCCCTCCTCGCGATGGCGCCGGCCTTTGCACAGCCGGCCGCTCCTGCCGGATCGCCGCCGCTGCTGCTGCAGCATCCGACCCTGTCGCGCACCAGCATCGCCTTCGACTATGGCGGCGAGATCTGGACCGTTCCGCGGACCGGCGGCCGTGCCGAGCGGCTGGTCACCGGCGAGGGCCAGCTGAGCCACCCGATCTTCTCGCCCGACGGCAGCAGGATCGCCTTCACCGGCCGCTATGACGGCAACACCGACGTCTACGTGGTGCCGTCCGTGGGCGGCGAGCCGAAGCGGGTGACCTTCCATCCGGGCGCCGACGAGGCGGTCGGATGGACCCCGGACGGCCGCCAAGTCCTGTTCCGCAGCCCGCGCGCGGTGCCGCGCGACCTCGACCAGCTCTACCTCGTGCCGGCCGACGGCGGCGTGCCGACGCTCCTGCCGCTGCCATCCGGCGAGGACGGCAGCTTCTCGCCGGACGGCAGCCGGATCGCCTATTCGCCGATCCTTCAGTGGCAGCCAGCCTGGAAGAACTATCGCGGCGGCCAGACGGCGCGGATCTGGATCGCCCGGCTGAGCGACAGCCACGTTTCGCCGGTCCCGCGGCCGAACAGCAACGACCGCGACCCGATGTGGATCGGGGCCAGGGTCTACTTCCTGTCCGACCGCGACGGTCCCACCACGCTCTACGCCTACGACCCCGACGGCACCGCCGTGACGCGGCTCGTGGACAACGCGCACGGCTTCTCGATGGCCTCCGCATCGGCCGGCCCCGACGGCATCGTCATCGACCATTTCGGCCGGCTGGAGCTGTTCCACACCGACACCGGCCGCCTCGAGACCGTCCCGGTGACGCTGAATGCCGACCTGCCGCAGCTGCGGCCGCATTTCGAGGTCGTCAAACCGGGCGAGATCGAGCACGCGCGCATCACAGCGTCCGGCAAGCGGGTGGTGATCGAGGCGCGCGGCGAGATCCTGTCGGTGCCGGCCGACAAGGGCGACGTCCGCAACCTGTCCCAGTCGCCGGGCGTCGCGGACCGCGACCCGGCACCGTCGCCGGACGGCCGCAGCGTCGCCTGGTTCTCCGACGAGTCCGGGGAGTACGCGCTGAAGATCCGCCCGGCCGATGGCGTGGGTGCCGTGCGGACCATCGGGCTCGGCCAGCCCGGCTCCTTCTTCTACGACATCCACTGGTCGCCGGATTCCCGGAAGCTCGTCTACCACGACAAGCGGCTGATCCTGTGGATGGTCGACCTGTCCGGCACGGCGAAGCCGGTGAAGATCGACACCGACCGCTACGACACGCCGTTCTTCCGCTTCGATCCCGCCTGGTCGTTCGACAGCCGCTGGATCGCCTACACCAGGCAGCTGCCCAACCATCTGCACGCCGCCTTCGCCTATTCGCTCGACGACGGCCGGGCGACGCAGCTGACCGACGGGCTGAGCGACGTGGCGTACCCCCGCTTCGACCGGAACGGCAAGTACCTCTACTTCACCGCCAGCACCAGCGTCGGGCTCGGCGCCGGCTGGCTCGACATGTCGTCCATGGGACGGGCGGTGGACGGCGCCGTCTACGCCCTGGTGCTGCGCAAGGACCTGCCATCCCCGGTCGCGCCGCAGAGCGACGAGGAGAACGCCGCCGAGGAGCCGCGTCCAGGACCCAGGACTGCCGACACCCAGCCGAGCCACAACGAGACCAGCCCCGATCCGGCACCCGACGCGTCCTCCGACGCCTCGCCCAACCCTCCGACCGACGCGGACCCGGCCAAGCCGCACGGCCCTCCGCCGCCGCCGGCCCGGGTGACGATCGACCTCGACGGGCTGGACCAGCGCATCGTCGCGCTGCCGATCGACCGCGCCAACTTCGCCGGGCTGGAAGTCGGCAAGGAGGGCGTGGTGTACACCCTGACCAGGCCGCCCGCGCAGACCGACCAGGACCTCCAGGACCACGAGGACGAGCCGGCGCAGACGCTGTCCCGGTTCGATCTCGGGAAGCGCGAGAACAAGGCGCTGAGTGGCGACGTGAAGGCCGGCAGCGTCTCGGTGTCCGCCGACGGCACGCACATGCTGCTGGAGCGCAAGCAGGACTGGATCGTGGCGCCGGCCGACGCGCCGCTCAAGCCAGAATCCAAGGACTCGCAGCACATGCTGAAGCTGGACCAAGTCTCGGTCTGGGTCGATCCGCGAGCCGAATGGCGGCAGATGTTCTACGAGACCTGGCGCATCGAGCGCGACTTCTTCTACGACCCGCATCTGCACGGCCTCGACGAGCAGGCGGCGATCCGCACCTACGCGCCGTTCCTGGCGGCACTGGGCGCACGCCAGGACCTCAACGTGCTGTTCGCCGAGATGACCGGCCACATCGCGGTCGGCCACACCTTCATCCGCGGCGGCGACCTGCCGGCCCAGCCCAAGGCCGCCGTGGGCCTGCTCGGCGCCGACTACGCCGTGTCGGACGGCCACTGGCGGATCACCCGCATCCTGCGCGGCGAGAACTGGAACCCGTCCCTGGTGGCGCCCCTGAGCCAGCCGGGGGTCCAGGTGAAGGAGGGCGAGTTCCTGCTCGCGGTGAACGGCCGCCCGTTGCCGATGGACCGGGAGGTGTATGCGGCGTTCGACGGCCTGGCCGACCACCGCACCGTGCTGACGGTGGGACCGACCGCCGACGGCAAGGGCGCGCGGCAGGTGACGGTGGTGCCGGTGGCCAGCGAGACCGCGCTCCGTCTGCGCTCCTGGATGGAGCAGAACCGCCGCACGGTCGACCGGCTGTCCGGCGGCACCGTCGCCTACGTCTACCTGCCCGACACCGCGAGCGGCGGCTTTGCCAACTTCAACCGCTACTACTTCGCGCAGGTCGGGCACCAGGCGGCGGTGATCGACGAGCGATTCAACCACGGCGGCGACATCGCCGACTACATCGTCGACCAGCTCCGGCGCACGCCGCAGATGGTCAACGAGACGCGGGAGGGCGAGCCGATCGTCGAGCCGGCGCAGGCGATCTTCGGGCCCAAGGTGATGGTCATCAACGAGATGTCCGGCTCGGGCGGCGACGCGCTGCCCTGGCTGTTCGCCAAGAACAAGGTCGGACCGCTGGTCGGCGAGCGCACCTGGGGCGGCCTGGTCGGCATCGGCGGCTACCCGAAGCTGATGGACGGCGGCACCGTCACCGCGCCGCGCTGGGCGATCTACGGCACGCACGGCCAGTGGGAGGTCGAGAACATCGGCATCCCGCCGGACATCGAGGTGTCCGCCGATCCGGAACAGATCCGCAAGGGGCACGACCCCCAGCTCGAGCGCGCGGTGGACGAGGCGATGTCCCTGCTGGCGAAGAACCCGCCGCCGAGCTTCCCGCGGCCAGCTGCACCGGACAAGCACCCGGTCCTGCCCGCGCCGGGGTGATCCACGGTCGAGCCGAGTCGGCAACCGCTTCCGCCGGGCGGACAAGCGTTCCTGCCCATGCCCGACGCCCGTGCGTCGTCACCCTGGGCAGGGGCAGATCACTCCGGCCCGGCACCGCCTCATTCCGGCGGCGTCTTCCGGCCACCTCGCGCGTTCGCGTTCCGCCCGTTCCCGGAGACACCCGATGGTCCTGTTCAAGCTGACGGCCGCCTTGTCCTTCCTGACAGCCCTGTCCGCCTGCGGACCCCAGCCTGGCGCCCCGCCACCCGTGGTGCAGGGCGTCAACGGACCGGCCACCCCGGACAGCCTCGGCGGCAGCAACATGGGCGAAGGCGGCGCCAACGGCGGGATGGGCAACGGCGGCGGCGTCACGGCTGGCGGCGGCGTGGCCGTGCACTGATCCTCCACGGATGCCGAACCGGCTAGAAGGACGATCGTCCGACGGCCTGCTCCGGCACCGCCGTTCCGAGCCCAGCCGACGCGACATGTCCTATGACATCCGGGGAAACGACGATGTCCAGCCTGGGCCTGTTGAGCCTCGCAGCACTGCTGTGGATCGGCGTACATGTCGGCATCGCTGGTACCCGCGTGCGCCAGGCGGTCGCCGGGCGCATCGGCGACGCCGGGTTCCGCGGCGTGTTCTCGCTGCTCTCGGTCGCTGCGATCACCGCGCTGGTGGTGACCTACAAGCAGGCCCGTGCCGCCGGCAGCGAGCCACTCTGGGCAGCACCGCACTGGCTCGGCTGGATCCTCGTCCTGCTGATGGCGCCGGCCTTCGTGCTGCTGGTCGGCTCGGTCACGGTGCCGAACCCGACCGCGGTCGGCGGCGAGCGGGCGATCGGCCAGGAGCCGCGCGGGCTGCTGCGCGTCACCCGCCACCCGATGCTCTGGTCCTTCGCGATCTGGTCGGCGGTGCACGTCCTCGGCAACGGCGACCTTGTGTCGCTGCTGTTCTTCGGCGCCTTCGGCATCACCGCGCTTGCCGGCATGCCCTCGATCGACGCCAAGCTGGCGCAGCGTGATCCGCAAGGATGGGCACGACTGCGGCAGGCGACCTCGATCGTGCCGTTCGGCGCCATCCTGGCCGGGCGCAACCGGCTGGCGGTGCGGGAGATCGGCTGGATCGCGCTGGCGGCCGGGCTGGCGCTCTGGGTGCTGCTGCTCCTGTTCCACCCCCGGCTGTTCGGGGTGTCAACATTGCCGGGATGGCATTGAGCAGGGGATCCTGGGCCGAGACCATACTCGACCGAGACACCACCCCATCAGTCCGGCTTCCATGTCCACGCCGGTCGACATATCGGGGCTAGGACAGTCGCCATACAATGCACCAGATTTTGTGACCACCGGGAACGACGTCCTTCGGCAGGCCTGCCGGCGCTTCGTGCATGGAGCACGATCCGTCATATTTCAGAACTGACCGCTTGGCCGACGTCGGCACGCCATTAAAGCACAACCGGCTACGACGCGATCTCGCGCTTGATGTTCATCATACAAGTTTTGCATCTTCACAGTTTCGTGTAGCTGTTGTAATAATTTTAAGACTTTTTCAGCCGTGCTCTGATGATTGAAATCAAACCTAACCTGGAGAAGGAAATGCAGGGATCTGCTTACAGGATCGAGAATACCGGTCAGGGTGCGGATTTTATAATAACTCATGCTCCTGGGCAGAGTGGTAACGGTGGGTTTATCACACTAATTTTGCTTGGAACAGTCTTAGCTCTAGCAGGACTATTCAACCAATCATTAATGCTGTTTATCGTCGCAGCGCTATGTTTTGCTCTTACTTATGTAATACATCTTGGAAACAAGCGATCTCCTCTCGGAGGTAACTTTACGATTTCCTCTCATGAGATCATTGTTGGAGAGAGAAGAATTCCATTAAACAGGATCGACGGTCTCTATATTCGGAACGCGATCAGTGAAGAGAAGCAGTCGATAGATCCGGCTTACCTTGCTCTCGGAAGCGCAATGGCGATGAGATCTGACTATGCAACCTCCTCTATCGGCGCGATGCACGTAGCTCGAGCCGCCGTCGCTGCGAAGCGCAAGCGAAAAGCTGCCGCGACATCCTGGCTCGTTGCAGTGGAGTCAGGAGGAAGGGCCACGACGCTCGCTTCGGGCCTGGATGACGTTACGGCCCGAGGCCTTGTCGCTGATGTTCAGAGGCAAGTCGCCACACGTTGATAGCTTCCGGCTCGTCACGGATGCCGGCAGACGAAGCTGATCCATTGCGGAGCGAGACCGCGCTTGTCGATCTCGACCACCTGCTGGTTGCTGCTGCATGCCGATGCGCCGCCACACGTGTCGTCTATCGTCTTGAGGATCTGCTCGCGCACCGGCTGGCCCAGTGCCTCGATGAACTCGTAGGACGGCACCCCCAGCACGGCGAACGTCTCGATCCGAGCCGGGCACTGCGCGCGGACGGCATTCATGAACGGATCGGGAGGCGGGGTGTAAGGCACGTAGTCGATGTTGGCGACATAGAAGGTGTCCAGCACGCCGTCACCGGTCAGGGTGTCACTGCGCACGATGCTGGTGTTCCTGCGTGCGGCCTGCAGGATGACGATGTTGCCCGCTGGGAACTCCGTGCAGCCTCCGGCGCGGGCGATGGTGACGATCGACGGCGGGACGTCCGATCCTGCCGTGCGGCTGCTGCCGTCGGGGAGGCTCAGCTCGGCGAGTGCGGCGGGAGAGCTGCACATCACGCCGGCCGTGTCGCCTTGAGCAGTGTTGCATCGGCGCAGGCAGGCAACAGGCAGACAGCGATGAGCATCCCGAGCGCTGGAAGTCGCATGACATGTCCGATCGTCTCGCTTGAAGTTTGATGTCCAGTCCCGGTCCTGGGGTCAGCAAACCGCGAGTAACGGTGTGGAAGCAACACTGCTTGACAACACTCTGGAATGGCACAGACGACGAGAACGTCACACTGGCCGGCTGCGGCCAGTTCAAGGTCAAGGACTCCCAAGCCAGCCAGATGAGGCCCCGTAAGATGCCGCCGTTGCACTGGCACAGCGTGCCACTCTGCCGATCAGCGACCACTGCTGACGGCTGCGAGTTCTTCCGAGGTGCCGTATGGGAAGGCGTGCCCTAGATGGTTGAGAAAGGCTGACACCTTCGGGCTTAAGAGGCGGCGTGACGTGTAGAGCGCCCAGAGCTCCACCCCGCCGCCTTCCGCCTCGCCCCAAGACACCAGCGTTCCTCGTGCGATGTCGCCGAGCACTAGCGACAAGGGAAGAAGCCCGGCGCCCGCTCCTGCCCGGACGGCATCGCGCACCATGGACAAGGATGACAGCCTGAGGACCGGGGTCAGGGGGTGAGCCTGCGCGCGCGCCGCAGCCATGATCCGCCACGGTTTCGAGGAGTCGGTGGCGCCGAGCAGGACACTTGGCACGGGTTCATCCGGCTCTGGTTGATGAACGGTTGGAGCCGCCACGACCACCAACCGGTCACGAAGGAAGCAACGCCCAACCAAGGTCTCGTCGACCGGCGGGTTGACGCGAATGACGAGGTCATAGCCTTCCTCGACCAAATCGACCGCCCGGTCCTCGGCCGTGACGTCCACCTGCACCTCGGGGTTCTGCAGGACGAAGTCGGCGGCGAGCCGGCCCATCGCCGCCTGCGAGAACAGGAGGGGTGCGCTGATCCGCAGTCGGCCGCGCGGGCGGTCCCCGCCCGACGCGATGTCGGCGGCGACATCGTCGATCTCGCCCAGGAGCTGGGCGGTGCGCTCGTGAAGCGCCCGGCCTGCATCGGTCAGCTTGGGCCGGCGCGCGCCGCGCTCGAACAGGCGCAGGCCGAGGCTGACCTCGAGCTCCGCCACCCGGCGCGACAGCGTGGCCTTGGGCCGACCGGTTGCCTGCGCAGCCCGCCCGAACCCGCCGTGCCGAGCGACCAGGTTGAAGTCTGCAAGCGCGAGAAGGTCCACGACTGATCCACTGGTGAGACGGTTCGTTCCAGAATGGCGACTTCTGGTCTGCTCGTGGATCATTATCTCGTCGGCATCGCTTCCGCCACGTCAGGAGATCGCCATGACCATCCTCGTCACAGGTTCTACGGGTACGATCGGCACGCAGGTTGTCGCCCAGTTGGCGAAACGCGGGGGCGACGTACGCGCGCTGGTGCGCGATCCAGCCAAGGCCAGGCTGCCAGACGGCGTCGTCGCCGTGCCGGGCGACATGCTGGACGTCGAGCTGATGCGCCGCGCACTCGACGGCGTGACCACGCTGTTCCTGTTGAACGCCGTCGTGCCGGATGAACTCGCCCAAGCGCTGATCACGCTCAACCTAGCGCGGGAGGCGGGCATCGAGCGGATCGTCTACTTTTCGGTCATCCACAGCGACCGCTACGTCAACGTGCCCCACTTTGCCGGCAAGCACGCCGTGGAGCGGATGATCGAGCAGATGGGGCTGCACGCGACGATCCTGCGCCCGTCCTACTTCATCAACAACGACATGGGCATCAAGGACGTGGTGATCGGCCACGGCGTCTATCCCATGCCAATCGGCGCCAAGGGGCTGGCCATGGCGGACGTGCGCGACATCGGCGAGATCGCTGCCATCGAGCTGCTGCGCCGCGAGCGATCCGCCGAACCGCTGCCGCTCGACACGCTCGACGTGGTGGGTCCAGACAGCCTCACCGGCGCCGGTATCGCCGCCATCTGGAGCGAGGTGCTCGGCCGCACCATCGCCTATGGCGGCGACGACACCGCGGTTTTCGAGCAGACCATGAAGGCGTTCGCGCCCGGGTGGATGGCCTATGACATGCGGATGATGGCCGAGCGCTTCCAGAGCGAGGGCATGACGCCCAAGCCCGGCGACGTCGAGCGTTTGACCGCCATGCTCGGACGGCCGCTGCGCTCCTACCGCGACTTCGCCACCGAGGTCGCCGCCACCGCGCGGAAGGGCTGATCGCATGGCCGTCGTGCACCACGACCTTCAGCTTGCCGATCAGGCGGTGATACCGGCGATGTGCACGGCGCTGGCGGTCTCCGCCAAGCCAGTGCCCAGCCCCGACAGCCGCCCCGGCGTCGACGCGATGATTTCCAGGACTCCCGCTCCCGCAGGCGTCGCCTTCAAGGCAGCCGAGGTCGGCGGCATGACGGGATGGTGATGCCGGCCGCAGGGCGCTGATCCCTCGGCGGCATTCTCCGATGTGCGAGCCGCCTATGACGGCCTGGGCGAGCTCGGCATCCGGCGGATCGCGTTCTGCGGCGACTCGGCGGGCGGCGGCCTCGCGCTCGCCTTGCTGCTGGCGACCCCGCGCACCTCGCGCCCGCTCGCGGGCGCCGCCGTCATGTCGCCCTGGACTGACCTTTCGCTCTCCGCCGCGTCGATGCAGACCCGGTCGGCCGCCGACCCGCTGCTCTCCCGCGATGCGCTCGCCGAGGCCGTGCAGCTCTACTTGAACGGTGGCGATCCGCACGACCGCGAGCGTCCGCCCTGGACGGCGACTTTGCCGGCACCGCGCCGGTATGCATCCATGTCGGCGACGCGGAGGTCCTGCTCGACGACGCCGTGCGCTTCAGCGAGCGCGCCGAGGGCGCGGGCCGGGTCTGCGACGTCCACGTCTGGGACGGGATGGTCCACGTGTTCCCGTCCAGCCTCCTGCTGCACTCGGCCAGGGCGCTTCTGGACGGCGTCGGCGTGTTTCTGCGCGATCGGTTGCGCGAAGGCGCTGTGTCGTGAAGGTCGCGGTGCTGGGCGCTCCACGGCAGGGAGTTCATCAGGCTGGCGGCTTGAACGTCCGGCGCGCATGCGCGCGAGCACGTCGCACAACCGGGCGAGCGGCTCGACGTCGTTGCGCTCGGCGGTCTCGATCAGCGCCGCCGTCGCTGCTGGCAAGCAGCGCATCCTCGCGCCCTGGGGCGGCAGGCCTGACCGCCCGTTCCACCGGGTTCATGCCCGAAGCGATCCGCCCGTCGTCCAGGAAGCGCGCCGACGCGGTCTACCGGCTGAGCGGGTGGGGGCATCGACCTTGTGATGCGTTTGAGCCGATAGAGGCCGGCAGATCGGTTGACCCCACCCCGGTCCTCGCCCATCGCTGCCGCATGTTCCGCTTCTTCGAGCGTCTGCTGACGCCCACCGCCCTGCCTCCGGACCTGGCTCCGCCCCCGGTCGACAGCCCCCGCGCCCTCCTTCGCTTCTACTGGCACTTCATTGCCCAGGCGCCATGGCTGGTCGTGGCCCTGTTCGCAACCGGCCTGGTCGTGGCCCTTCTCGACACCACGATCCCGGTGTTCATCGGCCGCGTGGCGTCCCTGGTCTCCACCGAGATGCCGGCGACGCTGTTCCACGACGCCGGACGCCAGTTGCTCGGCATGGCGGCGGTGCTGCTGCTGGCCCGGCCGACCGCGCTGCTGACGCAGTACCTGGTGACCAACCAGGCCATCGCCCCCGGCCTGTCCAACCTGATCCGCTGGCAGAACCACTGGCACGTGGTGCGGCAGAGCTGGACCTTCTTCCAGAACGACTTCGCCGGCCGTATCGCCAACCGGGTGATCCAGACCGGCTCGAGCCTGCGCGAGAGCGTGGTGCAGGGGACCAACGCGGTCTGGTACCTCGTCGTCTACGGCGGCAGCGCCATCGTGCTGCTGGCCCGGATGGACTGGCGGCTGGCGCTGCCGATCGTGTTCTGGTTCGCGGGCTACGTCGCGGCCCTGCGCCTGTTCGTGCCGCACATGCGCGAGCGCTCGCGCCAGATGTCGGAGGTGCGCTCCAGCCTTACCGGCCGAATCGTCGACAGCTACACCAACATCCTGACCGTGAAGCTGTTCGCCCGCTCGCGCGACGAGGACGCCTTCGTGCGCGACGCGGTGGACGAGCACACGGTGGCGTTCCGTCGCCAGCTCCGCCTCGTCACCCTGTGGAGCGTCACGCTGGCGGTGATGAACGCCGTCATGGTGACCGGCGTCGGCACCCTCGCCATCCTCGCCTGGCGGGCCGGCCGGGTGCCGGTCGGCACCGTCGCCACCGCCCTGCCGCTGGCCTGGCAGATCTCCAACATGGCCGGCTGGGTCGCCCAGAACATCACCGGCATCTTCGAGAACGTGGGCGTCGTGCAGGACGGCATGCGCTCGATCGCGGTGCCGCGGCAGATGGCCGATCCGCCCGCTGCCGCGCCGCTGCGGCTGATCGCCGGCGAGATCCGGTTCGAGCGGGTCGCCTTCGACTACGGCCGCAAGCGTCGGGAGGGCGAGCGCGGCGGCGTCCTGCGCGACCTCGACCTCGCGATCGCCGCCGGCGAGCGGGTCGGCCTGATCGGCCGTTCGGGTGCCGGCAAGTCGACCCTGGTCAACCTGCTGCTGCGCTTCCACGATCCGGTCTCGGGACGCATCCTGATCGACGGCCAGGACATCGCGGGCGTGACGCAGGAAAGCCTGCGCGCGCAGATCGGCATGGTGACCCAGGACACCTCGCTGCTGCACCGCTCGATCCGCGACAACCTCCGCTACGGCCGTCCGGAGGCCACCGAGGACGAGATCGAGGCGGCTGCCAGGCGGGCGCACGCGCTGGAGTTCATCGAGCGGCTGGAGGACTGGCAGGGACGGCGCGGCTTCGACGCGCATGTTGGCGAACGCGGCGTGAAGCTCTCGGGCGGCCAGCGGCAGCGCATCGCGATCGCCCGGGTGATCCTGAAGGACGCGCCGATCCTGGTGCTGGACGAGGCGACCTCGGCGCTCGACTCGGAGGTGGAGGCGGCGATCCAGGAGCAGCTCGACGAGCTGATGCAGGGGCGCACGGTGATCGCGATCGCCCACCGCCTGTCCACCATCGCGCGCATGGACCGGCTCGCCGTCATCGAGGCCGGTCGCGTCGTCGAGGAGGGAACCCACGCCGCGTTGCTGGCACGGCAGGATGTCTATGCCGCACTCTGGCAGCGGCAATCCGGCGGCTTCCTGCCGGAACGCCCACCCGAGGCAGCGTCGGTCCATGCGATGGTGTCGACCAGCCCGGCATAGCAACTCTCTGCGGTGGGTTCGCATTCTCATGACCGGCCTGCCCACCGCCTTTGTCGGAGCCGACACGCCATGCCACTCGACCAGACCCGAGGCTTCTCCGACCGGCCGGACCGCCAGCCCGACCGCAACGTGCTGGGCGGGACGCTCCAGTCCTGTTCGACCGAGCCGCTCACCGGGTTCTTCCGGGACGGCTGCTGCAACACCGGACCACAGGACCGCGGAAGCCACACCGTGTGTGCAGTGGTGACGGCAGAGTTCCTGCGCTTCAGCCAGCAACGCGGCAACGACCTTTCCACGCCGCGGCCCGAACACGGGTTCTCCGGCCTCAAGCCCGGTGACCGCTGGTGCCTTTGCGCGCCACGCTGGCAGGAAGCGTTCGAGGCCGGCTGCGCGCCCAGGGTGTCGCTCGACGCGACCCACACCGCCGCACTGGACCATTGCGCCCTGGAAGACCTGAAGCGTCACTCTGCCCAGGGCTGAAGGCTCGCGACGTCCACGGCCGTCGGACCCACTACCTCTTGTGGCAGGGCACGCGCTGCGGATCGACGTGAAGCTGCACTGTCATCAGCACCGCCGGCTCGTCGCCGACCGTGCCAGACCGGTGGCCCTTGTGGCCCTGCCCATCGGCATTGCAGCCCTGATCCTCGCCGAACGAGAACTCGCCCGGCCCCTGCTCGATGCGCGTGCCGTCCATGCTCTCGATGAACCAGCGCCCGGACAGCACGACGATCCATTGTGGCGCCGGGTTCTCGTGCCACTCGCCGATCCAGCCCACCGGCTGCACCGTGAACACCGGGGTTGCCGACGTCGTCTCCTGCTTGTTGTTCCATTGCGGGTCAGCAGGTCCCACGCCCTTCAGCCGAAACTCGGTCAGAGCGCATTCCGCCTGATGGCTGACGCCGTCCTGATCAGTCCAGAGGTGCCAATACTTCACCACCGGGCGCGGCCCGGACTTCTCCGTGGGCTCGGTGCTGCCTGCGTCCTGGTCGTGGGAAGAAGGCGTCATGGAAACCTCGCGCAAGCCGAACCGGTTTCTGCAACGCGCAGCACCCGGCACTGCCTTTGCGGAAGCACGCACGAATAGGTGATCGCGCGGCACCGCTTGCGACCGGACCGCCGGCGCTGTTACAGGCCCATCTCTCGGCAAGGCGACCGCGCCGCGCTCTGCCGGTCCCGCCGCTCCTCGTCTGGATGCGCGCGCCACATCGTCCCGGAGATCGCCTTGGTGGGATACGAAGCCTTCTTCCGCGAGCAGCTCGCCGGCCTCAAGCGGGACGGCAACTATCGCCATTTCGCCGAGCTCGAGCGCCTGGCCGGCCGGTTCCCGCGCGCGATCCACCACGGCACCGGCCGCGAGGTCACGGTGTGGTGCTCCAACGACTATCTCGGCATGGGCCAGCACCCGGCGGTGCTCAAGGCGATGCAGGATTCGCTCGCGCGACACGGCGCCGGCGCCGGCGGCACGCGCAACATCTCCGGCACCAGCCCGATGCACGTGGCGCTGGAGCGCGAGCTCGCCTCCCTGCACGGCAAGGAGGCGGCACTCCTGTTCACCTCCGGCTACATGTCCAACTGGGCCACCATCGGCACGCTCGCTTCCCGCATGCCGGGCTGCGTGGTGCTGTCGGACGCCGCCAACCACGCCTCCATGATCG
>CAXTVX010000021.1:0-48238 GCA_964247755.1 uncultured Acetobacteraceae bacterium
CAGTCCTTCGCCCGCAGCGCCCTGGAATATGTCCGCGCCGCCCGCTTCTCGCCCGCAATCCACGCTGGCGTGGCGGTTCCCCAGGCACACCACGTGTGGAACATCGCCTTCCAGATGACCGACTCGGACGAATAGGTCCGGCCACCGCTTCCGACCAGAACACACGCCGATCCAGGGTCGTCCATCGCCTGCCGGCCGTTATCAAAGGACCTCGTGATGACCAGACTGCACCGCCTCCCCATCCTCGCGACCCCAGCCCTGGCGATGGCACTGGGCCTGGCTGTCCCGGCCTTCGCCCAGACCGCGCCCGCCACGGCGCCGGCGCCCGCTGCGGCTCCCGCCGCTGCCGCGCCGGTCCCGAACACCCAGAACGGCGTGCCGGACGCCTCGGCGCCTGCGGCCTCGGCCGTTGCCCCCGGCACTCCCGCTTCCGGAACGGCCGCGGCGGGTGCGCCCGCAACGGGGGCTCCCGATGCGACGGCTCCCGGTGCGGTGCCGGCGGTGTCGCCGACCGCTCCGGGCGCTCCCGGCTCGCCGGCCCCCGCCGGCGCCACCGCCAGCGGCGCCCCGGCCACGGCGCCCGTCCCGGACGCCGCCACGCCCACCGCGCAGGTGGCCAACCCGTACGGCCTGGACGCGCTGTGGAAGGGTGGCGACTTCATCTCGCGCGGCGTGCTGATCATCCTGGTGATCATGTCGCTCGGCACCTGGTACATCATGATCACCAAGTACTTTGAGCAGGCACGCCTGTTCTCGGCCAGCCGCACCGCGGCCAAGGAGTTCTGGACCAAGCCGACCGTCGCCGACGGCGCCAAGTCGCTGAAGACCTCGTCGCCGTTCCGCTACATCGCCGACACCGGCCTTGCTGCCACCGAGCATCACGAGGGCACGCTGACCCAGAGCATCGACCTGAACGAGTGGGTCACCATGTCGATCCAGCGCTCGGTCGAGACCATCCAGTCTCGCCTGCAGGGCGGCCTGGCGTTCCTCGCCACCGTCGGCTCGACCGCCCCATTCGTCGGCCTGTTCGGCACCGTCTGGGGCATCTACCACGCGCTGACCGCGATCGGCATCGCCGGACAGGCCTCGATCGACAAGGTCGCCGGCCCGGTCGGCGAGGCGCTGATCATGACCGCGATCGGCCTCGCCACCGCGGTGCCGGCGGTGCTCGGCTACAACTGGCTGGTCCGCCGCAACAAGGGCGCCGTGGAGCGGGTGCGCAACTTCTCGTCCGACCTGCACTCGATCCTGCTCGGCGGCGTGCGCGTCGGCACCCAGACCCTGCCCACCGCAACCAACGCGCCGATGGCCTCGACCGCCGGCGTGACGCGGGTCGCCTGATCCATGAGCATGAATGTCGGGTCCGAGGGCGACGAGGACGAGGTCGTCTCGGCCATCAATACCACGCCGCTGGTCGACGTGATGCTGGTGCTGCTGATCATCTTCCTGATCACCATCCCGGTGGTCACCCACACGGTGAAGGTGAACCTGCCCAAGGACGCCAACCAGGAAGCCCAGACCAAGCCGCAGAACGTGACCATCGCGGTGAACGAGGCCGGACAGATCTTCTGGGAAACCACGCCGGTCAAGGACACCCACGACCTGCTCGCCCGCCTCGAGGCGGTGGCGGTGAAGCAGCCGCAGCCGGAGGTGCAGATCCGCGGCGACGGGCAGTCACGCTACGAGAGCGTCGGCAAGGTGGTGTACGCCTGCCAGCAGGCCGGCATCTCCAAGGTCGGCTTCATCACTCAGCCGCCGCCGCACGGCGGCTGATCCGAGCTTGGCGCGGGCCGGGGATCATCCCCCGGCCCGCACCCTTCTCTGCCACCCTGCCGCATCCCTCGTCCCGGCCGGCACGCGCGCAACCAGGAACCCACTGCCATGTCCATGAACGTCGGCAACGAGAGCTCTTCCGGCGGCGATCCCGAGGTGATGGTCGACGTCAACACCACGCCGCTAATCGACGTAATGCTGGTGCTGCTGATCATGCTGATCATCACCATCCCGATCCAGACCCATGCGACCAAGCTCGACCTGCCGCAGGGCAACCCGCCGCCGCCGCCGACGCCGCCCACGGTGGTGACGATCGACGTCGACTTCGACGGCACCATCTCGTGGAACGGCGAGGCCATCCCCGACGAGCCCACGCTGCTGTCGCATTTCGCCACCGCCGCCGCGCTGCCGGACCAGCCGGAAATCCACCTGCGGCCGAACAAGCTCGCGAACTACAAGTACGTCGCGCACGTCCTGGCCGACGCCCAGCGCCTGGGCATGACCAAGCTTGGCATCGTCGGCAACGAACAGTTCATGGGACAATGACACGCACATGAAGCCTCGCCTCCTCCACGCCCTGTCCGGCTGCTTTCTCGCCTGCACCGTGCTGGTGCCTGACCTGGCCCAGGCCGATCCGCTGCGCCCGCAGGTCGGCAAGCCGCTGCAGGCCGCCCAGGCAGCTTTGCGCAAGCGCGACTTCGCCGGCGCCATGCGCGACGTGAATGCCGCCGACGCCGTGCGCGACAAGACGCCTGACGAGAGCTACGTGATCGACCAGATGCGTGCCGCGGTGGCGCAGTCCTCCGGCGACGTGGCGGCGTCGGTCAGCGCAGATGACGTGCTGATCGCCAGCTCGCGCACGTCGGGTGCGGAGAAGACCAGGCTGCTGATGGCGGAAGCGGGCCTGGCCTACACCGCGCACGACTACGGCCGCACCGTCACCGCGCTGGAGCGCTACTTCAAGGCGGGCGGCAACGACCCGCAGATGCACACGCTGCTAATCCAGTCCTACTACCTGCTGAAGGACTATCCGCACGCGGCACAGGCGCAGGCGCGTCAGATCGCGATGGAGGAGCGGGCCGGCCAGAAGCCGACCGAGAACCAGCTGCAACTGCTGGCCGCCGTGCAGCAGCAGTCGCACGATCTGAACGGCTTCAACGCCACCATGGTCAAGCTGGTGCAGTACTACCCGAAGCCTGATTACTGGGCGAACCTGATGCAGGGCCTGCGCACCAACCCGAACGTTCCGGAGCGTCTGCAATTCGATGTCGACCGGATCCGGCTCGCGGTGGGGCTGCTGACCTCGACTGCCGACTTCATGGACATGGCCGAGCTTGCGGTGCAGCAGGGCGTACCCATGCAGGCGCAGAAGGTGATGGCGGCGGGCTATGCCAGCGGTGCGCTCGGACGCGATGCCGGAGCGCCGCGCGAGGCACGGCTCCGGGCACTCATCGACCAGACCGCAGCGGCGAAGAAGGCGAGCCTCGCCTCCGACGAGGCCACCGCCAGGGCGGCGCCGGACGGCAACGCGCTGGTCGCGGTCGGCACCAACGCCGTCGATGCCGGCCAGGCGCCGCAGGGGCTGGCGCTGATGCAGGCCGGCATCGCCAAGGGTGGCCTGGTCTCGGTCGACGATGCCAGGCTGCATCTCGGCCTGGCGCAGATGGATGCCGGCATGAAGGCCGACGCGATCCGCACGCTCGGCACCGTCGGCGGCACCGACGGCGCCGCCGACATGGCGCATCTGTGGATCCTGCAGATCGGCAGGCGCTAGAGCAGCAGCAGGCAGGTTGAACCGCTTCGCGTTTCCACCTGCCTGAAGGCCGCTCGTTCCCGGGACGATGCCTGGAGCATGGTCAAACGATCATGCTCCAGGCATCGTCCGGCAGGACAACGCGCCGGCGCGTGATCCGTAAGCGGTCGTGGACGCAACACGCCTGATCTGTGCGGCTGTCTTCCGATGGCGGACGCCGTCGTGACGCGCCTTGACGTCTTGGACGCCAGTCGACTGCGCTGGCCTCCCTGCCGGCGACGGCGACCGAGACTTGCCCTCGTCCACGGTCGATTCAGAACGATGAATTTCGCGGCAGACGCAGTAGTTTCCTGCATGCCTCGCAAGCAAGGCTGCACCAATGTAACAACAGCGTGTTGTATCCGCTACAGTCCGGCCGGGAACGAGCCCTTGCGGTAAAGTTTCGGCCACAATCGGTCCACAATCCATCAAGTTTCCCTTAGGACGGTTTCAGCAGATCGCTCTCCGGGAGACTTAAGGCATTGCGGACTTCCAACCTGTTCACGCGTAAGCACACGCTCCTGGGTGCAACCGCCATTGTTCTGACCTTGTCGAATGTCGCGGCTCGTGCGCAGCTGCCGGCCCAGAGCACGCCGTCGGGGATCCCGGCCAACACCGCCGACCAGGCGCCGCCGACGCAGAGCGGCAACGTTCCGGGCAACAGCGAGAGTGTCACAGTCCGGGCGCAGAAGCGCCTGCTGCGCGAGAAGGACGCGCCCAGCGCCGTTACCGAGCTCGGCACCGCGGCTATCTCCCAAGTCGGCGTGCAGGGTAGCGTGTCGACGCTGCTGCGCCAGGCGCCGTCGGTGAACGTCTACCAACAGGGCATCGGCGACAACGAGCCGGTGCTCACCATCCGCGGCATCCGCGGCATTGAAGTGGCGAGCACCCTCGACGGCGTACCAACCCAGGACCTGCTGAGCGGCGGTTCGGGTTCGTTCCTGACCGACATCGTCGGCTCGCACTTCAATCTGGATCAGATCAGCGGCGTGTCGATCTATCCCGGCGTCGCCTTCCCGGATCACAGCACCTTTGGCACCATAGGCGGTACGGTCGCCTACACGAGCCTGCGGCCGGAGAACAAGGCGGGCGCCGACCTGTTCGGCTCCGTCGGTTCGTTCGGCACCTACAACGAAGGCTTCGACGTCAACAGCGGCCGCATCGATGGTCCGCTCGGCACCGGCGTTGACGCGCCCAAGGCAATGATCAAGTACTCCAACCTGCAGACGTCGGGCTACATCGACTATACGCCGGCGCGCTACAACAACATGGAGTTCGCCTTCGACAAGCCCTACAACCAGGGCCAGTCGTTGTTCCAGCTCACCACCATCTACAACACCGCCAACGCGCTGATCACGCCCGAGCCGGTGCCGCTGCCCTACCTCCAGCAGAACGGCTACTACAGCAACTATAATCCCAGCCAAGAATTCTTCCGTCAGGATAACGACTATTTCACCCTGATCCTGAAGAACGACACCTACATCAACGACTACGTCAGCGCTGGCCTGACCGGGTTCTACCTGTATTCTGACAGCTACACCCAGGATTACGCCAACCCGACTCTGTTCGCGCCGAATGGTGGCCCTGGCTCGGCTTCCGTAGGGGGCGCCAACCCGTTCATCCAGACGCCCGCCGGTTTCGGCGAGCAGGGCGACTACGGATTTGGCAACTTCTTCTATGAGCCAACCGCCTATCCGTATCAGCCGAACATGACGGCAAACTGCCCGGCAAGCGTGATTTCCAGCTTCGCCGCGGCCGGACAGGCCAATCCTTGTGGTACCAACTCTGAATACATCAGGCAGCACAACGACACATACGGCATCCAGCCGCGCATCAGCATTACGCCGCCGCAGATCTTCGGCATCGACAACACAATCCACATCGGTGGCCTGATCGCCAAGGAGACCGAGAACAATCCTCAGGAATTCCTCGGCACGGCTTCCGAGTTCGCACACACCCCGCAGAATCAGGTGTCGGGCTATGACGGTGGCGGGCAGCGGACGATCTACCAGGGCTACGCCCAGGACAAGATCGACCTCCTGCACAACACCCTGCACATCACGCCGGGCGTGACGTTGCAGACCAGCGACACCAGCGAGGAAAGCAGCTACACCTTGGATGCGACACCAAGTGCCGCGACGCAGCAGACTGCGTACTACCAGGAGTTTGGCGACGCCTACGGTCCTTACAAGGTGCATAAGTGGGACCGCACTTGGCTCCCGTTCCTCAACATCGACTACGACCTTGACCGGATCTTGCCGGCGGCGCGGGGCGTGTCGCTATATGCAAGCTACGGCACGTCCTCGCTGTTCGCGCCGGTCCAGGACTACGTGCCGAACTCCGTTCCGGGAGCCGGTCCCCCAAATCCATCGATCGTTCACCTGTACGAGTTTGGCGTGAAGTATAACCGCAACAACCTCAGCCTCAACCTCGATTACTTCTACCAGCACGTCGAGCGCGACTTCGGCTTCTTCCAGTATCAGTCTGGCCCTTTTCTCGGTCAGCAGATCTTTACCAACGCTGGGCAGCGCGAGTTCAAGGGCTTCGAAGCGTCGGCCATCTATCAAATCACCCCGCGCTGGCAGCTGTTTGGCAACGTGTCCTACACGCTGGCGAAGTACCTCGCGACCTCGCTCGCCTCAGTCACGGTGCAGGAGGACCAGTTTGGCCTAGCAATCCGCGGAGACCGAATCTCTGGCATTCCGGACTGGCTGTCGACCTTCGGCGTCGACTACGACCACCACAGCTTGTTCCTGCCGAAAGACGAGCTGAACGTCCGCTTCGAAGGCCAATACACAGGGCACCAGTACACCACCATCGACGGGAATGGCTTTGTCAATCTCGGTCCAATCCCGGGTGTTCCGGGCACATTCGGCAGCTACCCGTACTACAACTCGACGGTAGGCCAGACCTTTACCAACCAGAACGGCGGCGGCATCTCACCCTTCGCGATCTTCAACCTAGACCTAAGCTATAAGATGCCGATCCGGGCTGCCGGTCCGATGAAGTCATTGGACTTTGACCTGAACGTGCTGAACATTTTCAACCAGGGCTACTTCCAATACTTCTACAATCAGGTGAGCCCCGCCTCTTGCGGCAACTTCAAGAGTGGGCCATTCAAGGGACAGGCGATTACAAACTACGGCTGCAGCCCGGCCTTCAACGACGGCCTGCCGGGTGAGCCCGCCTCCATCACCTTTACGGTGCGCGCCCACTTCTAACACGCCGATCCGGGGATCTGCCGCGATGCAGATCCCGTCCGTTCCAGTCTGGCGATGAAGATCGCTGGCACCGCGGCTGCCGTGACCCTGCTCCTGCTGGTCACGGCGTTCGCGTTTGCGCCACGCCGTGATCTCCTCACGACGATCGACATTGCTGCGCCGCCCTCCCACGTGTGGGCCGTCCTCGCCGACACCGCGGCCTATCCGCAGTGGAACCCGCACATGCGGCTGATCGGTCGTCTGGCGCCCGGCAATGTGATCGAGCACGTCGAGATCGACGGCAACGACCGCATCGTCTTCCGGCCACGGCTGCTGGTGGTGCGGCCGGATCGCGAGCTGCGCTGGTTCGGGCGGATCATGCTGCCGGGCGTGCTGGACGCCGAGCACTTCTTCCTGCTTCAACCGGCCGGAAGCGGCACCCTGGTAAGTCAGGGCGAGCACCTCCGCGGCGTCGCCTTGTGGTTCTTCGACACCCGCAGCCTGCGCTCGCAGTTCGACGAGATGAACGCGGCCTTGAAGACCTGGGCCGAACGGCCACCAGCCGCCACCGCGGGTCGCTGATGCCGCCTGGGCCGAACGCCGATCCGCCGGCCCCGCCTCACCGCATGCTGAGCTGGCGCGGCGTCTGCGTCGTGTTGAGCCAGATCCCGTGCGGGCTGCGCCCCGTCGGCAGGTAGGTGACGGCCGCCGTCGCCGGGTCGATGATCGCCACCTTCTGCCGCCACCGCAGCGTCGCCCATAGCTTGCCGTCGGGCGCGATGACGATGTCGTCCGGGCCGCCAGGGACGTGGAAGCTCTTGAGGATCGCCAGGCTGTCCCAGTCCAGCTGCTGGATGGTGCCGGACACCCGGCAGGTCACGTAGAGCAGGCGACGGCTCGGCTCGACGAACAGGTTGTGCGGCCCCGGCGCCATCTCGATCCTGCGATCGACGTGCCCGTCCGCCGGATCGACCTCGGCGACGTAGGTGGCGCCCATCAGCCCGACCAGCAGCTTGTTGTTGTGCCACAGCACGCCGGCCGGGGTCTTGCCGACGGGCATGTCCCACAGCACCCGGCCGCTCGCGGTGTCGATCGCGATGAGGTGGCCGGTGTCCTGCAGGCTCACGTACACCGTCGCGGAGTCGGGCGAATAGTTGATGTGGCTCGGCATCGAGCGGGCAGGGACGCGATGCAGCAGCGCCAGCGTGGCAGCGTCGTAGATGTCGACCTGGTCGCGCGCCAGCCCGGCCACGGTGAGCAGCCGGCCGTTCGGGCTGTACTGCAGCTGATACGGGTCGCTCATCGGCACCCGTCGCTGCATCAGCCCGGTCTGCGCGTCGAGGAAGAACGCGGCGTTGCCGGCGGTGTCGCCGACCACCAGCGATTTTCCATCCGGCGTGGTCGCCATGTGGTGCGGCTCGCGCAGCACAGGCAGGCGGCGGATCTCGCGCAGGGTCGTGGTGTCGAACTCGCTGATCGAGGCGTCGGCGGAGTTGAGCACGAAGGCGATCCCGTCCGCGCGCGCCGGCGCCCCGGACGCCGCCGCGATCGGCAGGCACAGCAACGCCAGCACGGCGCGTAGAGAATTCCTGCTCATGTGCCGCACCAGCCTGTCCGTCCAAACCCTTGCCACGGCCCGGAATTCCGCGCCCGCCTGCCTGCGATGGATGGCCAGACCCAGGCCCCGCCTGTCAATCGGAAACTCCTCGCGCTCGCCGGTCCGGACGCCGCCCCTTGCCTGGCGCGGCGGTCTTGCCACATGTGACGCATCAGGGACCCGGCCTCGCCTCCTCCAGGCCGCCGGGCCGCCCGCGTTCGCACCGGAACCAGGATCGCCGCCATGTTCATCGAGACCGAGGACACCCCTAATCCCGCGACGCTGAAGTTCCTGCCCGGGCGGCCGGTGATGGCCGAGGGCACCGCCGACTTCACCTCGGTCGAGACCGCCGGCCGCTCGCCGCTGGCATCGGCGCTGTTCGCGCAGGACGGGGTGTCGCGCGTGTTCCTGGGCGGCGACTTCGTTGCCGTCACCAAGTCCGACGACGTGACCTGGAGCGCGCTCAAGCCGCTGGTGCTGTCGGTGATCGTCGACCAGTTCGTGTCCGGTCGCCCGGTGGTCGAGGGCGAGGCCGACGAGGCGGACGAGGACGTGCTGCCCGAGGACCAGGAGATCGTCGACCAGATCAAGGAGCTGCTCGACACCCGGGTGCGTCCTGCGGTGGCCGGCGACGGCGGCGACATCGTGTTCCGCGGCTATCGCGACGGCATCGTGCGGCTGCACATGCAGGGCGCCTGCTCCGGCTGCCCGTCCTCGCGCGCAACCCTGAAGCACGGGGTGGAGAACATGCTGCGCCACTACGTGCCCGAGGTGCAGTCGGTGGAGCAGGTCGAGGCCTAGCGGCAGGGAGTTCCCGGACCGGACGGGGCCAGCACCTCCATGCCGCTCGACGACCCGGCGCTCGACGCGCTGTTCCGCACCGCCCGCACCCCCACCGCCTGGACCGCGGCGCCGGTGCCGGAGGAGACGCTGCACGCGCTCTACGACCTGGTGAAGCTGGCACCCACCTCGGGCAACTGTTCGCCAGGTCGCTTCGTGTTCCTGACCACGCGCGACAGCCGCGAGCGCCTGCGCCCCGCCCTGTCCGCCGGCAACGTCGAGGCCACGATGGAAGCGGCGGTCACGGTGATCGTGGCGCAGGACCCGCTGTTCTTCGAGCAGCTGCCGCGTCTGTATCCGTCGCAGGACGCGCGCTCCTGGTTCGCCGCCGACTTCGCGCTGTCGGAGGAAACCGCGTTCCGCAACGCGTCCCTGCAGGGCGGCTACCTGATCCTGGCCGCGCGCGCGCTGGGCCTCGATGTGTGGCCGATGTCGGGCTTCGACAACCAGCTGGTGGACGACATCTTCCTGGCCGGCAGCGGCTGGCGCTCCAACTTCCTGGTCAACCTCGGCTACGCGTCGGGTGCCTCCGAACAGCCGCGCGCGCCGCGCCTGACCTTCGACGAAGCCTGCATGCTACTGTGACGCGGATCCTGGCGCTCAACGGAGCGTCCGCCGCCGCCGGGATCGGGTTCGGGCTGCTCGTGCTGGATGACGGGGCACTGCACCCCCGTTTCGAGGGCACGCTGCCGGGCCGCGACGGCGCCGCGCTGCCGCTGCTGTTGCAGGAGCGGCTCGGCGCGCTGTCCTGGCCGGCGGCGAGCATCGACCTCATCGCGGTCGTGGTCGGCCCTGGCAGCTTCACCGGGTTGCGGGCAACGCTGGCGTTGGCGCACGGGCTGGCGCTGGGTGGCGGGGCGGAGGTGGTCGGCGTCACGGTGGGGGAGGCGCTGGCACCGGGGCTTCGCGCGGCCGCCGGCGACGATCCCTTCTGGTGCGTCAGCCAGGCACGGCGCGGCCGCGTGTTCATCGAGCGCCCGGACCGCGGCCTGCCGGTGCAGGCCGCGATGCTGGACGCGCTGCCGGTGCCGCAGCGTCCGGTGCTGCTCGGCGGCGACGCGTCGGACCTGGTGGCGGACGCGCTGGGCGGCGCGGCACGGCGGTCCGGCCTGTCCGCGCCGTCTGCCGCCGCAGTGGCGCGCGCCGCGCTGTCGCGACGCGAGGGCTCGCTGCCGCCGCTCCCGATACAACCGCTTTACGTCGATCCGCCCGAAGCCAGGCTGCCGGAGCACAAGGCCGGCATTAGGTAGCCGGGTTAGCCAAAGCTTGTGCACATCGGCGATCGCCGCTTCCACCCTTCGACCGTTCAGGAGGTCCCGAGGGCCGCATCGCTGTTCACGATGCGTGTGTCAGCTGTGCCGCCCCAGCGGAGACTGCCGGGCCAGTGACATGGCTGCCCGCCCCGACGCCACGGGTTGCCGTCGGCTTCACCTCGAACCCCGTCCAGGCTCATGACATCCAGGGCCCGGGCGGTCGTCGTGAATGATCGAGAACCGGTACGCGGATGCTTCGGCCGATCGCGGCTACGAGGCCGGCGCCATCCGGCGTGCGCGGCAGATCGGCCCAGGCTGCGCATGACCGCGTCGAGCGGATCCCTGGATCGACGTCGTTCACGCAGGCTGGCCGGGAGAATTAGCGATACCTCAACCTGTTGCAGCGATGGTGGGTGGTCAAATCCACGAGGCCGGCATGCCGCGACGACGTTGGCAGCTCTACCGGGAGCCGGGGCCGCCTCACAGGCTGCGTGCGGCGATCCTGCTCGTCGCCGTCTTCACCGCCCTCATGCTCGTCACGCGCCTCGCCTGCATCGACTCCCATAACAGCACCGTCTTCTGGCCGGCCAACGGCGTCCTGGTCGTCGCACTGCTGTCGCTTCCGTGGCGGTTCTCCGCACCCGTCCTCGCCGCCTGCCTGTTCCTGAACCTCGTCGTCAACGTGTTCTCCAACTACAGCGCGTTCGACGACGTCCTGTACTCGTTCCTCAACGTCGTCGTCAGCCTGACCGCGGCGCTGCTCACCCGCAACTGCTGCGGCGCCAGGATCGACCTTTCGCGCTTCCGCCGCCTGACCGCGTTCGGTGTCATCGCCTTCCTGTCGGCCGGCCTGGAGGCGACTCTGGGCGAGCTGATCGACCCGGGAGGAACCACCAAGGCGGTAGCCTTGAACGACGGGCTGCAGTGGACCCTCTGCGACGGCTTCGGGCTGCTCATCGCGACGCCGGCGATCCTGCTCTGCATCGTCGGCACCGATGCCGCCTATCCGTGCGACGCCGGGCGTTCCGAACGCTGGCTCCTCCTCGTCGCGGCCGCCTGCCTCACAGCGGTCTCGTTCTCCGTGACGCGCTCGCCCACCTTCATGCTGATCTACCCGCTTCTCATCCTGACGGCCTTCCGGGCCGGACCGCGCTGGGTCCTGGCCTCGATCCTGATCACCTCGCTGATCTCGGCCGCGCTGACCGCCCACGGCTACGGGCCGCTCGCCCTGCTGTCGTCGCGCAGCTTCCTGCTCGGCCAGGGCATGGTCCAGCCGTTTCTCGTCTCGATCTTCCTGTGCGCCGTTCCCGCCAACGCTGCGCTGGGCGAGAAGAGCCGGGCCGTCCGTCGCGTGCTGCAGATGAAGGAGGCGGTCGAGCACGCCGCGACGCACGACTCCCTGACCACCCTGGTCAATCGCGACCTGTTCCGTCGCCGGCTGGACAACCTGCTCCGGGGCGGCACCGCCTTCGCCGTGCTCTATATCGATCTGGACCGGTTCAAGCTGGTCAACGACACGATGGGACACAATGCCGGCGACCAGCTGCTGCGCATCTTCAGCACGCGCATGCTGGCGCTGGTCGATCGCGACGTGACGGTCGCACGGTTCGGCGGCGACGAGTTCGCGATGCTGGTGCCCTGCCATCCGGACCGGGCAGGCGTCGCGGAGATCTGCCGAGGCGTCCTGGAGGTGGCGCGCACCCCGTTCCCGCTTTCGGTCGGCCCGGCTCACGTCGGCGCCAGCATCGGCCTGGCGGTCGGGCCGAACGGCACCTCCGATCCGAGCGAGCTGATGCGGCGCGCCGACATCGCCCTCTACGCCGCCAAGGCCGCCGGACGCGACGGGTATCGCGTCTTCTGCGACGAGCTCGACCAGGCCTCCCGCGACCGCGTGCGGCTCAAGGCCGACCTCGAGACGGCGCTCGGGAGCGCGGACCAGCTGAGGCTCGCCTATCAGGTCAAGGTCGGAGCCGACGACGTGGTGAGGGGCGTCGAGGCCCTTCTGCGCTGGCACCACCCGACACGGGGCCTGATGTCGACGCAGGACACCATCGTGCTCGCCGAGGAGACGGGGTTGATCGTCCCGCTGGGCACGTGGGTCCTGCGCGAGGCGCTCGGCTTCGCCGCGCGCTGGCCGACGCTCACCGTCGCGATCAACGTGTCCCCGGTGCAGCTCCGTCATCCGGGCTTTGTCGGCGGGGTGCTGGAGCTTCTCCGGGCCTCGCCCGTCGGCCATGGCAGGATCGAGCTGGAGATCACCGAGACCGCGCTCATGGACGACGTCGACGGCATCGCCGGCAGGTTGTCCGCCTTGCGGGCAGGCGGCCTGCGCATCGCCCTGGATGATTTCGGCACCGGCTTCTCGTCGCTCCGTCATCTGCATTGCTGCGGGGTGGACCGCGTCAAGATCGACTGCTCCTTCGTCAAGGCGCTCGGCCACAGCGAGAAGGCCGCCGCCATCGTCAGGGCCGTCATCCAGCTCGGACACGCGATGGGGTTGCAGGTGACCGCCGAAGGCGTCGAGACTGACGGGCAGCGCTCGTTCCTGATCGCGGCCGACATCGACGAGCTGCAGGGCTACCTGTTCGCGCAGCCGGTCGACGAGGCTTCCCTCGTCACCATCGACGGCAAGTGTCGCTCGCCGGCCCGGGCCGCAGGTGCCGACGGAACCGCGCGAACGACGGGTCGCCGGGTCGGACGCTGGCAGGCGGATCCGCTCGCCCCGCTCGAGCCACCCTCTGCTCCGGCCAGGCTCGCAAGCGGGTTCGGCTAGGTTGCCACTACGGCATTGCAGGTCATCGACAGCCGGTCATGCGTCCAGGCCCTGCGGTCAAGGGCCGGTCAGGCGGTTGATGGATTGTCGCTGTCGTGATCCGCTGCGGCGGCCGAGGGGACCGGCATGAGCGCGTCGGAAAGGCCGGACGATGGAGCGTGAGCCGTGCGCCTGCCGAAGAACGCGCCGGTTGCGCCTCGTGCCGACGGGTGCCGGGTCGTCCACGGCATCCTGCGCCCGGTTGGCCGACAGGAAACCGCTCGTCGCGGCCTGGTCGGCCATCACGACCTTCGCTGGTTCCGACCGGCTGAGCGTGCATGGGTCCCCGGCACGAGCAGTCCAGGAGTCCGGTGGCGGGACCCTTCCTGGGCGGGCTCGGCATCCGCTGCGCCCATCTCAAGGCTCGGTGCGCCGCCGCAGGGTCGGACCGCATGGCTGTCCTGTGGGCAAGCGGTTTTTGCGGCCTGGCTCAGGGATCGTGCCTCGACATATCCGGTTCCGACGCGAGCCTTCGTCCGGGACAGCGACCTGCGCGTCCAGGTCTCACGAGCAACCGGGCACGGCGCCCGCATGATCCTGACCGGCATCGATGCCGCCAGCCTGCTGGCGGCGCTGCACGCCGCCTGCTTTCCCGAGCATGCGCGCTGGGACCAGCCGGCGATGGCCGCCCTGCTGGCGATGCCCGGCTGCTTCGCGGTGGCGGATCCGGACGGGCTCATCCTGGCCCGCGTGGCGGCGGACGAGGCCGAGCTGCTGACGGTTGGCGTGCTGCCGGGGGCGCGGCGTCGCGGCGTCGGCCGCGCACTGCTGCGGGCGGCCAACAGGGAGGCCGCCCGGCGCGGCGCCAGGAGGCTGTTCCTGGAGGTGGCGGAGGGTAACGCACCGGCGCGGGCGCTGTATGCGCAGGCCGGCCTGGTCGAGGTCGGCCGCCGCCGCCGCTATTATCCCGACGGCGACGACGCGCTGGTGCTCGCGCTGACGCTCAGCGCCGCCTGATCTCCAGCACGACGCTGCCGTCCGCCATCGGCCGTGTCGCCAGCAGCGCGTGGCCGAGCGACACCACGTTGCCCGACACGTTGCGCAACGGCTCGTCGCCGCGCAGCCGGACGTCCAGCCGCTGCCCGGGCAACAGTCGGTCCAGCGCCAGCCGGGTGCGCACGAAGGTCATCGGGCAGAGCTCGCCGGTGATGTCTAGGTGCTGGGTGTTCGTTCCGTCGGTCATGGTGATCCATCCGCAGCCGGTCCGCGGCCCGTTGCAGAAGCATGTCCGCCCTTTCTATAGATGACACAATGATGCGCCGGGATCACGACATGGCTGACCACGCGGACGGAACGGACATGCTGGAGCTCACGGCGCAGATCGTCTCGGCGCACGTGTCCAACAACCCGGTGGAGCCCGACGCGCTGCCGGTGCTGATCGGCGAAGTGTTCCGCGCGCTGGCTGACCTGGTCCAGAGCAAGGCGGCACCGGCGCCGGCCGACAAGCCGCTTCCGGCGGTCCCGGTCAAGCGCTCGGTGTTCCCGGACTACATCGTCTGCCTGGAGGACGGGAAGAAGCTGAAGATGCTGAAGCGGCACCTGAAGACCGCCTACGGCATGACGCCGGATGCCTACCGCGAGCGCTGGGGCTTGCCGCCGGACTACCCGATGGTGGCGCCGAACTACGCCAGCCACCGGTCCGACCTGGCCAAGAAGATCGGCCTGGGGCGCAAGCCGCAGGACGAGGCCTGAGCGCTGTGTCCGCGCTGCAACAGCGGTGCGGCGGCGATTGGACAATTCCGCCCTGGATCGGCTACGCCGCCTGAGATGGCCACGGCGGGTGGAGCGATGGAATCGCGCATAGAGCGCTTATGCATCGACCGCGGGCTCAAGATGACGGGGCAGCGCCGGGTGATCGCCCGGGTGCTGTCCGAGGCCGACGACCATCCCGACGTCGAGGAGCTGTACAGGCGGGCCACCGGGCTGGACAGCCGGATCTCGGTGGCCACCGTCTATCGCACCGTCCGGCTGCTGGAAGAGAAGGGCATCCTCGAGCGGCGCGACTTCGGCGGCGGCCGCGCCCGCTACGAGGCCACCGAGCACGGCCACCACTACCACCTGATCGACATCGACACCGGCCGGGTGATCGAGTTCGAGGATGCGGAGCACGAGCAGCTGATGCGCCAGATCGCGAACCGGCTCGGCTTCGAGCTCGTGTCGCACCGGATGGAACTGTTCGCACGCAAGCGGCCCCAAGGCGCGGGCCAGGGCGTAGGCCAGGGAGTAGGCCAGGGCGTAGGCCCGGTCGGAACCGCCATCGAGCGGCTCGTGGGGAAGGACCGTTGACCATCAGCAAGGCGATCACGGCGCCCCTGCTGCCGGCGGCGGGCACCGTGACCGGCTTCGGCGAGCTGCGCGCCGGCCACCTCGGCGTGCGCATCGCTGCCACCGAGGCCGAGCGTGACGCTGCACAGGCGCTGCGCTACCGCATCTTCTACGGGGAGCTGGGCGCCACTCCGGACGACCGCGCGTGCCGGCTGCAGCGCGACGTGGACATGTTCGACGACGTGGCCGACCACCTGCTGGTGATCGACCATGCTGTCAGCTCCGGCGCGAAGGGCATCATCGGCACCTACCGGCTGGTGCAGAACGAGGCGGCCGCCCGCCTCGGCCGGTTCTACACCTCCGACGAGTATGACATCAGCACCATCACCGGTTTCCCCGGCCGGCTGCTCGAGCTCGGCCGCTCCTGCATCGACCGCGGCTATCGCGGCCGGGCGGCGATGCAGCTGCTGTGGCGTGGCATCGCCGCCTACGTGTTCCTGCACCGGATCGACGTGATGTTCGGCTGCGCCAGCCTGCCCGGCACCGAACCGGACCGTCTCGATGCCGAGCTCACCTATCTGTACCACAACCATCTGGCGCCGCCGGCGCTCCGGTTGCGCGCGGTGCCCGGCCGCTACGTCGAGATGCGCCGGATCGACCCGGCCTCGTTCGACCACCGCCGCGTGCAGCAATCGCTACCGCCGCTGATCAAGGGCTACCTTCGGCTCGGCGGCTTCATCGGCGACGGCGCGGTGGTGGATCGGCAGTTCAACACCACCGACGTCGCAGTCGTGGTCAAGACCGACCTGATCACCGACAAGTACTACCGCCACTACGAGCGGCAGCTGCGTGAAGCCATCTACTGACGGGTTTGCCGCCACGCTAGGTCGGAGCGGATTGATCCAAGGTGGGTTGATGCGGCGCTGGAGCCGGCTGCCGCCCGACCTGCGTGCCCTGCTGCTGGGTCTGGCCTCGGCCCTGGCGCTGCCGCCGGTCCATCTCGTGCCGGTGCTGCTGCTGACGGTGCCGGCCCTGCTCCGTCTGGCGGGCGACGCCCCGCGCTGGCCGCGTGCGCTGCGCCATGGCTTCGTGTTCGGCATGGGGCTGCACACCGCCGGGCTGTACTGGCTGACCGATGCGGTGCTGGTGCGCGCTGACGAGCTGTGGTGGGCGGTCCCGCTCGCAGCGCCCGGTGGCGCCATCCCGCTGTCCTGCTTCACGGCACTCGCCTGCGCGCTGGCGCGCCTGGCGCCTGCGGGCTGGCGGCGGGTGACGCTGTTCGCAGCCCTGTGGACCTTGTCCGACCTCGTCCGCGAGTTCGTGTTCTCGGGCTTCCCGTGGAACCTGTGGGGCAGCGTGTGGGAGTTTCCCGGCCGAGCCGGCGACGTGATGATCCAGCCGGCGGCCTGGATCTCGGTGCACGGCCTGACCCTGCTCACGCTGCTTCTGGCCGGTCTGCCGCTGCTGGGACGTCGCGGCCTGGGCATCGGCGTCGTCCTGCTCGCCGCCTGGATCGGCGCCGGCGCGGCACGTCTGGCTTTGCTGCCGCACCCGGGGCCGGACGGGCCGCTGGTGGTGCTGGTGCAGGGCAACGTGTCGGAGGAGGAGAAGCAGGGCGGCGGGGAGGCGATGGCGATCTTCCGCAACTACCTCGAGCTGACACGAACCGGCGTGGCGGAAGCGGCCGCCGAGCGGACGCGACACGGCGACGCGCATCGGCCGATCGTGTTCGCCTGGCCGGAAAGCGCGTTCCCTGGCCTGCTGGACCGCGAGAAGGTGGCGCGGGAGGTGCTGATGAGCGCCGTGCCGGACGCGTCGGCAGGGCTGGTCGGCAGCGTCCGCTTCGACGGGGACGGCCATCCACGCAACAGCCTGGTCGTGGTGCTGCCGGACGCGCGGATCGCCGGCTACTACGACAAGGCCCACCTGGTGCCGTTCGGCGAGTACCAGCCGCCGTTCCTGCCGCTCCAGGTGGTGCCGGGGGGCGGCTTCGCCGCCGGCCCGGGCCGGCGCACCTTGCATCTGCCTGGGCTGGCGCCGTTCGGGCCGCTGATCTGCTACGAGGTGATCTTCCCCGGCCGCGTGGTGCGTCGCGGCGACCGGCCATCCTGGTTGCTGAACATCACCAACGATGCCTGGTACGGCAACACCGCCGGGCCTCGCCAGCACCTCGACACCGCCCGGATGCGCGCGGTCGAGGAGGGTCTGCCGCTGGCGCGTGCCGCCAACACCGGCATCTCGGCCGCCTTCGACGCGTCGGGACATGCGCTTGGACGACTCGGCTGGGGAGTCGCCGGAACGCTGGTGGTGGCACTTCCGGGTCCGCTGCCGCCAACCGTCTTTGCACGGGTCGGCCTGCTGATCCCGGTGCTGCTCTGCAGTCTTCTCGCCGCGATTGCGTTGTTTTCATGGCAAAAACGCGCGTAAATTTTGAGATGGGGCCAGATAAGCTGGTGTTTTTCAACTTCACAGGGCAGAACAGACCGTGCAGCCGGCGGTTGACAATTGAGGGTTGTGCCCGTAACTATTTTACATCGAAAAAGAGAACGTGTTGATGGTGAAGCAGGCCTCCGCCAAAAGGCTGGACGGAAACGACGAGATGAAGATGTCCGCCGATGCCGCTCCGGTCGAACGGGAGTCACGGCCGAGCCCGATCGACGTTCACGTCGGTGGCCGGATCCGGTTGCGTCGCACCTTGTTGCAGATGTCGCAGGAGCGTCTCGGCGACGCGCTCGGACTGACCTTCCAGCAGGTCCAGAAATACGAGCGCGGTGCCAACCGCGTTGGTGCGTCGCGCCTGTTCGACCTGTCCCGCGTACTCGACGTGCCGGTGAGCTTCTTCTTCGACGACATGCCTACCTCCTACGGCACCGGTGGCGGCACGCGGATGCCGATGCCGCAGGCCGGCGGCTTCGCGGAAGCGCAGGAAGGCTTCGGCGCGCCGGACGACCTGTTCAGCCGTCGCGAGACCGTCGAACTGGTGCGCGCCTACTACAAGATCAGCGAGCAGCCGGTGCGCAAACGCGTCCTCGACCTGATCAAGTCGATGGGTCCGGAGCGCATCGCAGGCTGACCCGGCGCTCCGGCAGGCTCATTCCCGCCGCAGCACCCGGTCGGTCACGAAGCTCGACAGCCGTCCGGCGACGAAGTCGCGCTTGAGGGCGCTCTCGTCGTACTCGTCGCGCACCCAGTCCAGGAACGGCATCCGCCCTTCCGCCTGCGAGCGGTAGCGCAGGAAGAATGCGTCTAGGATGCCGGTGCGCGAGCGCCGGAAGTGGCCGTAGCGCCAGGACAGCTGGCGCAGCGCCTCCGTTGCCGTGCCGCCCTCGAACAGCACCGCCAGCCCCGAGGCGAGCCCGGCCCGGTCCGCGCCGGACTTGCAGTGCATCAGCACCGGGAACGCCAGCCCGTCATACAGCGCGGCAAACCGCAGGATCCGCTCACGGTGCGGCGCGCCGCGGCTTTCGAACGCCATGTCCACGTGCAGGAGCCCCAGCCGGGAGGCCGCCTCCCGTGACAGCGCGTCCGAGCCGCATCGGCGGTGGCCGCGCAGGTTCACCAGGGTGCGCGCGCCGAACCGCCGGGCCAGCCGCGCCAGCCGGAACGGAGCTGGGTGGTTGGCGCGGTACACCTTGCCCGGCACCACCGTCGCCGCGTTGGTCCAGACCAGGCGGAACACGCCATGGTCGACGAACAGACTATCGCGCCAGGCGGCGAGACGCGCCCGCCCGGTGGTGAGCGTCCGGTCGAACACCTGCGACGCGGCAGCGGCGGCGGACGCCTAACCCTTCCGCTCCAGCAGCAGCTGCTTGATCTTGCCGATCGCTTCCGCCGGGTTCAGCCCCTTGGGGCAGGTCTGCGTGCAGTTCATGATGGTGCGGCAGGCATACAGCTTGAGCGGATCTTCCAGCGCGTCCAGCCGCTCGCCGGTGTACTCGTCACGGCTGTCGGCGATGAAGCGATACGCCGCCAGCAGCGTCGCCGGGCCCAGATACTTGTCGCCGTTCCACCAGTAGCTCGGGCAGGACGTGGTGCAGCAGAAGCACAGGATGCACTCCCACATGCCGTCCAGCTTGGACCGCTCCTCCATGCTCTGCCGACGCTCGCCGTCCGGCGGCGGGTTGGTGTCCGTCTTCAGCCAGGGGTCGATCGAGCGCAGCTGCGCGTAGGCCATGCTCAGGTCCGGCACCAGGTCCTTGACCACCGGCATGTGCGGCAGCGGGTAGATGTTGACCGCCTTCTTCACCTCCTCGATCGGCTTGAGGCAGGCCAGCGTGTTGGTGCCGTCGATGTTCATCGAGCACGAACCGCAGATCCCCTCGCGGCAGGAGCGGCGGAAGGTGAGCGTCTGGTCCACCTCGTTCTTGATGTAGATCAGCGCGTCCAGGACCATCGGGCCCATGCGGTCGAGGTCGAGCTCATAGGTGTCCAGCACCGGATTCTGCCCGTCATCCGGGTTCCAGCGGTAGACCTTGAACTCCTTGATCCGCTTCGAGTCGGCCGGCGCTTTGAAGGTGCGGCCGCGGCCGACCTTGCTGTTCTTCGGGAGCGTGAACTCGACCATCGGGGAACCTCTCAAAAGGCCAGGGCGCTGCCCTGGACCCGCCAAGGGCGCGCCCTTGGAACCCTTACTTCGAACCAGGTGTCCAGAGGACGACTGTCCTCTGGTGGGGTCAGGGGCAAAGCCCCTGGAAGGCTCAGTAGACGCGTTTCTTCGGCGGGAACACGGACACCTCGTTGGTCAGCGTCTGCATCCGCACCGGCCGATAGGACAGGTCCACGTCACCCTTGTCGCCCAGGTAGGACACGGTGTGCTTCATCCACTCCGCGTCGTCGCGATCGGGATAGTCGTCATGCGCCTGCGCGCCGCGGCTTTCCTTGCGCGCTTCCGCGCTGACCATCGTGACGGTGCCGTTGGCCATAAGGTTCTCGTATTCGAGCGCCTCCATCAGGTCGCTGTTCCAGATCAGCGAGCGGTCCGCGATCGACACGTCGGCCAGGCCCGACCAAAGCCGGTCGATCTTCTCCACGCCTTTAGTCAGGCTGCTGGAGGAGCGGAACACCGCCGCGTGCGCCTGCATGGTCCGCTGCAGCTCCACGCGCATGGTGGCGACGCGGGTCGAGCCGTCGGCGTGGCGCATCCGGTCGAGCCGGTCGAGCGAGAACTCGCCGGCGCGGTCGGGCAGGGGACGGCTGGCCTCGCCCGGCTTGATGATCTCGGCGGCGCGCAGGGCAGCGGCCCGTCCGAACACCACCAGGTCGAGCAGCGAGTTGGTGCCGAGCCGGTTGGCGCCGTGCACCGACACGCAGGCTGCCTCGCCCACCGCCATCAGCCCGCGCACCACCGCATCCGGATCGGCCTGCGTCGGCCGCAGCACCTCGCCGCGGTAGTTCGTGGGGATGCCGCCCATGTTGTAGTGCACGGTCGGCAGCACCGGCACCGGCTCCTTCGTCACGTCGATGCCGGCGAACACACGCGCGGTCTCGCTGATGCCGGGCAGGCGCTCGTGCAGCAGGTCGGCGCCAATGTGCTCCAGGTGCATCATGATGTGGTCCTTGTTCGGACCACAGCCGCGCCCCTCGTTGATCTCGATGGTCATCGAGCGCGACACCACGTCGCGCGACGCGAGGTCCTTCGCGGTCGGCGCGTAGCGCTCCATGAAGCGCTCGCCCTCGGAGTTGGTCAGGTACCCGCCCTCGCCGCGGCAGCCCTCGGTCAGCAGGCAGCCGGCCGGGAAGATGCCGGTCGGGTGGAACTGCACGAACTCCATGTCCTGGGTCGGGATGCCGGCGCGCATCGCCATGCCGCCGCCGTCGCCGGTGCAGGTATGGGCCGAGGTGCAGCTCATGTAGGCGCGGCCGTAGCCGCCGGTCGCCAGCACCACCATGTTGGCGCGGAACCGGTGCATGGTGCCGTCCTCGAGGTTCCAGGCCATGACGCCGCGGCAGGCGCCGTCCTCGTCGTTGATCAGGTCGAGCGCGAAGTATTCGACGAAGAACTCGGCGTTGTGCTTCAGGCTCTGCTGATACAGCGTGTGCAGGATGGCGTGGCCGGTGCGGTCGGCGGCGGCGCAGGCGCGCGGAACCGGCGCCTTGCCGTAGTCCGACATGTGGCCGCCGAACGGGCGCTGGTAGATCCGCCCGTCCTCGGTGCGCGAGAACGGCACGCCGAAATGCTCCAGCTCCTGGATCGCCGGCACCGCCTCGCGGCACATGTACTCGATCGCGTCCTGGTCGCCGAGCCAGTCCGACCCCTTGACGGTGTCGTACATGTGCCAGCGCCAGTTGTCCTCGGCCAGGTTGCCGAGCGAGGCGCCGATGCCGCCCTGTGCCGCCACCGTGTGGGAGCGGGTCGGGAACACCTTGGTGATGCAGGCGGTCTTGAGCCCGGTCGCGACCATGCCGAGCGTGGCGCGCAGGCCGGAACCCCCGGCGCCCACCACCACCACGTCGTAGCTGTGGTCCACGACCGTGTAGGCGCGTGAGGAAGGCAGCGTGATCGCGTTCATGTCAAAACTCTTGTTCCAAACGGAAAGCGGCTCAGGACGCGTGGATCCAGAACGCCATCTTCAGGATCGCCACCACCGCGAACAGTCCCAGCAGCAGGGACGCGCCCTTGTTCAACAGCGAGACCACGAGATGCGAGCGGGTATCGTGCACGTAGTCGTCGATCACGACCTGCAGTCCGAGCTGCATGTGATGGAAGGTGAGCATCACCAGCGCCAGCAACAAGACCGTATTCACCGGATGCGCCGCCCAGTGCACCACCGCGAGCTGCGGCTGGCCGAGATGCAGCAGCACCGCCACCACGAACCAGATCGTCAGCGGCACCAGGGCGATCGCGGTGAGGCGCTCGACCCACCAGTGCTCGACCCCGGACTTGGCCGAGCCCAGCCCGCGCACGCGGCCGAGCTGCGAGCGCATGATCTGGACCTGTGCGTCCTTGCCGGCCATGGTCCTAGCTGCCCGTGCCGGCGGCTGCGGCGCCATGGTGCCAGAGCGCCAGGCCCACCACCCAGATCACCAGCGTCAGCAGCACCGACACCACGATCACCAGCGGCCCGGTGCGGTTGAACACGTCCTTGGCGAAGCCGTAGCCGGCATCCCAGGCCAGGTGGCGCAAGCCCCCCACGGTGTGGAACACCACCGCCAGCGTCCAGCCGAACAGCACCAGCAGGCCGAGAGGGTTCGCCACCACGCGCTGCACCACGGCAAACGATTTCGGTCCGGTGGCGGCCGCCACCAGCCACCATACCAGCAACAGCGTGGCGAGCGAGCTCACGATCCCGGAGACGCGGTACATCCCGGACAGCACCATCGACAACTGCAGCCGGTAGACGCCGAGATGGGGAGACATCGGACGGCGGACCAGCCTGCCGTCGGTCGCATGCGCCACGAACAGCGCGTCACGGACATCCTTCATGGGTATGCCGGCTACTTCCTTGATTTGGCCCCAGAAGATTGGAACCCGCGACGGGATGGAACGGTCCTACGCTTGCAGGGGCAGGCGGTCAACGCTGCCGCTGTGCACTGCAACATGGCTCATGGAAGCTGGTACAGCCGGGTCGCGGGATTGAGCCGGATCCGGGCCTCGCCCACGGCGCGAAGCAGCCAGGCCTCCGCCTGCGGCCGGGTCAGGTCCAGCGCCTCGGCGATCCGCGCGACGCCGAGCGGCCCGCTGCGCAACAGCATCTCGATGCGGCGCCCGAACAGCTCGTAGAAGCTGGGTTCGGGATCCGCCGGCAACGCGGGCTCCGGTGGGACCGGCCGGGGCCGTACCTCGACCAGGCGCAGATGGGCGCCCCGGCTGGCCGGAGGCGGCGGCGGGAACGGCATCGCTCCCTCGGCGAAACCCGCCAGCACCGGTTGCGGCGCGGGCGCGGGAACGCCGAAGCCCGGCACCCTGCGGGCGGAGGACCGTGCCGGACGCGGCGGCGACAGCAGCGCGCGGGGCGATACCTCCTCGTCGGCGACCGGATGCGCGCCGAGCCGGATCAGGATGCCCGCCTCCGGGTCGCCGGCGCGCACCCAGTGCGGCACCCATTCCTTCTCGATGGCGCCGACTGCGTCCGCCCAGCGGTCGCTGCCGCGCCCGACGCCGACCAGCAGGGCCGCATCCGACAGGCCGTAGAGGCAGCGCGTCGACCCGTCGCTGGCCTGGTCCGGCTCGGCTTCCGACACCAGCACCAGCCGGTCCTCGGCCGCGCGCAGCCTGCCGTCGGCCGCCTGCCCGTCGAGCCTGCCCGGGAGCACCGCGACCGCGAACCCGCCGCGCGACAGGCTGCCCAGCATTGCCGCCTCCTCTACCGGGCTGTCGAGGCCGGACAGGATCGACAACCCCGCCGCGGCGGCGCGGGCGCCGAACCGCCCCGCATACGCCGTCGCGTCCGCATCGCCGCCGCTTCCGACCACCGCGATCCCGCCGCGGTTGAGCAGCGAGCGCTCGCCCCGTCCGAACAGCAGCAGCGGCGCGTCGTCGCGCAGGCGACGCTTCATCCGTCGCGGGTACTCCGGGTCGTCGCGGCCGATCACCCACAGCCCCGAGCGCTGCCACCGGTCCAGCACCGCCTCCAGCACCGCCGCACGGCTCAGCAGGACCGCCAGCCGTTCGGGCGGGACCGGCGCTCCGGGCGCCCAGCACAGCCGCTCCAGCAGTTCCGGCTCCAGCAGGTCAACCGGCTTCAGCCTGGTCCGCTTCAGCCAGGCCGACACCCGGTCGAACTCGAGCCGGTGCAGCGGCGCCGCTGCCGCCTCGGCCTGGCCGAGCCGCCCGGTGAGCAGCAGCAGGACTCGTGTCTGGGTTGTGGCAATCATCGTGTTCTCAACCAGGAGGAGCACCGACGGTTCCCGAAACGTCCAGATCCGGCACTGGCAGTACCACGAGGGGTGCCGGCATCAGCACCGGCACCGGCAGCGGCGGCACCCCGCCCGCCTCGCGTATCCCGGGGACGATGTCGGTGGACACCACCTTCGGCCAGGGCGCCGGTCCGTGGGATCCCGGACGATGATGCGCCCAGGACGGCCAGGTGGCGACCGCTACGTGACGCAGCCCCAGGTAGAGCGCGCCCTGCGCCGCGATCGCCAGCGCGATCCCGGCCGCACGTGGCCAGGCCGCGCGCGGCGGACGCGCCGGCGGCGCCCCGGGGCGCCACACGTAGTGCGGCTCCGGCGCCCGGGCGGCGCGGCCGGGGAGGAACCGGTTCAGGCGGCCTTCCGCAGCAGGTCGAGCGCCACCAGCGCTTCCGCGATCTGAACAGCGTTCAAGGCCGCCCCCTTGCGCAGGTTGTCCGACACGCACCAGAACGCCAGCCCGTTCGGCACCGTGGGGTCGACCCGGAGCCGGCTGACATAGGTCGCGTCCTCGCCGGCGCAGTCCAGCGGGGTGACGTAGCCGCCATCCTCGTGGTGGTCGTGCAGCACCACGCCGGGCGCGTCCCGCAGCGCGTCCCGCGCCCGGGCCAGGTCCACCTTGTCCTCGAACTCCGCCACCACCGCCAGCGAATGGCCGATGAACACCGGCACGCGCACGCAGGTGGCGATCACCGCGATCTCGCCGCCCATGATCTTGCGGGTTTCCACCGCCATCTTCCATTCCTCCTTGGTCGCGCCATCGTCCATGAAGCGGTCGATGTGCGGGATCACGTTGAAGGCGATCGGCTTGGTGAACTGTTCCGTGGTCGGCGGGTCGTTGACGAAGGAGCCCTTGGTCTGGATGAACAGCTCGTCCATACCCTCCTTGCCGGCGCCGGACACCGCCTGGTAGGTCGCCACCACCACCCGTCTGACGGTGAACAGGTCGTGCAGCGGCTTCAGCGCCATCACCATCTGGATGGTGGAGCAGTTCGGGTTGGCGATGATCCGGCGGCGAGTGTGCCGGGACAGCGCCTGCGGGTTCACCTCCGGCACCACCAGCGGCACGTCGTAGTCCATGCGGAACTGCGAGGTGTTGTCGATCACCACGCAGCCGGCGGCGGCGGCGCGCGGCGCGTGCACCGCCGATACGGCGGCGCCAGGGCTGAACAGTGCCAGGTCCCAGCCGGCGAAGTCGAACGTGTCGAGGTTGCGTACCGCCAGCACGCGCTTGGGCCCGAACGAGATTTCCTGCCCGACCGAGCGGGCGGAGGCGAGGGCCGCGATCTCGTCCACCGGGAAGCCGCGTTCGGCCAGGGTCTTGATGATCTCGCGCCCGACCGCTCCGGTGGCTCCTGCGACGGCGACGCGATAACCCATGATGATCATACCTCGGTGCAGCACCCGGTCGAGGCAACAAACCCCGCAACGCCAGGCGATGCCTGGTCTGCTAACCTGGAGCGCCGGACCGGCGCAACAAGGACGGCGGCGTGGGAACGGCACGTGATCTGCATCTCGCGGAACGGGACGTTCCGTCCGGGCGTTCCCGCCGACAACAGGGCGCGATGCCGGCCGAAGGAGAACCGTAGCCGATGGTGGACGCGCCTGGAGAGCCGGGACAGCCACCGCGCTGGACTCCGACCGGCAAGAGCGGCGTCGGCCGTTCGCTGCGCGACGACAGCCGGGTCTGGTTCACGCTGGGCAACGGCATCCTCAACGAGATCGCCTACCCGCGCATCGAGCAGACCGCGGTGCGCGACTTCGGCCTGATCGTCACCGATGGCGACACCCTGTTCGCCGAGGAGCGGCGCGACTGCGCCTCCGTCACCGTGCCGCTGGCGCCCGGCGTGCCCGCCTACCGCATCCTCAGCACCCATGACGGCGGCCGGTTCCGGCTGCACAAGCGGATCATCGCCGACCCGGTCCGCCCAGCGGTCCTGCAGCACGTCCGGCTCGAGGACCTGGCCAGGCCGGAGGATGGCATACGGGCGCCGCTCCGCCTGCACGCGCTGCTGGCGCCGCATCTGGTCAACGTCACCGGCATGGGGACGGCGTGGACCGGCGAATACAAGGGCGTGCAGATGCTGTTCGCCGAGGCCCAGGGCACCGCGGTGGCGCTGGCGGCCAGCGGCGGCTGGCTGGCCCGCTCGGCCGGCTATGCCGGGATCAGCGACGGCTGGCAGGACCTGTCCCGGCACCGGCAGATGGCCTGGCAGTACGAGCGCGCGTTCAACGGCAACGTCGCCCTGACCGGCGAGCTGGTGCTGGACGGGAGCCCGGACGGCGTGGTGGTGGTGCTGGCGTTCGGCCGGATCTGGACCGAGGCGGCGATGCGGGCGAAGGCGGCGCTGCTTGAGCCGTTCGCCGGCCTGGAGCACGCCTACGCCGCGGCCTGGCAGTGCTGGCTCGACGGCACGCGGCCGCTCGACGCGGCGGTGGGCGACGCCGGTCCCGGGACCGGCGACCTGTACCGGAGCAGCCTGATGGCAATCCGCACCCACGAATGCCCGTCCGTGCCCGGCGCCCGGATCGCCAGCCTCGGCGTGCCGTGGGCGGCGCTGCAGAACGACGCCTATCCCGCCGCCTGCCACCTGGTACGCGGTCGCGACGTGGCCGCCGCCGCCGGCGCGCTGCTGGCGGCGGGCGATCCCGGCCCGGTGCGCGAGGCGCTCGCCTATCTGCACACGGTGCAGGAAGCGGACGGGCACTGGCCGCAGAACTTCTGGCTCGACGGCATGGCCGCGTGGCATGGCCTGCAGCTGGACGAGATCGCCCAGCCGGTGCTGCTGGCCGACCTGGCGCTTCGCTCCGGCCTGCTGGGGGAGGAGGAGGTCGGGCGCTACTGGCCGATGGTGCGCAAGGCGGCGCTCTGCCTGGCGCGTCACGATCCGCTGGACGGCCAGGACCGCTGGGGCCGCACCGACGGCCTCAAGCTGCACACGCTCGGCACCGAGATCGTGGCCCTGCTCGCCGCCGCCGCCTGGGGGGAGCGTGCCGGCGACGAGGCCTTGTGCGCCTTCCTCCGCGACACCGCCGACAGCATCCACGAGCTGCTGGAAGGGTTGCTGGACGAGCCGGGCTCGCCGGCATCGGCGGACGCGCCGGATCCCGATCCCGACATCGTCTCGCTGCCGCGCCTCGGCGTGCTGACGCCGGACGACCCCCGTCTGCTGCGCGCCCTGCACGCGGTCGACACCGAGCTGCGGGTGGAGCTGCCCGGCGGGCCGGCGTGGTGCCGTCGCGGCGACGCCGGCCAGGCGCCGCGTCCGGTGCTGACGGCGGAGCGCGCCCTGCTCGCGGTGCTGTCCGGACGGCCGGACGAGGCGCACGCCCTGCTCCGAAGTCTCCAGGCCTGCGCCGGCGAGGGCGGCATGCTGCCGGAGCGGGTCGACGGTCCCGACGGGCACGGCGGGATGGTGATGCCGCATCTCTGGACCCATGCCGAGCACGTCCGGCTGCTTCGCTCGATCGCCGACGGCGCGGCCTTCGACCGGCCGCCGCACGCGGCCGAGCGCTACAGCTCCGGCCGGCGGACGCGCATCGCCCGCTGGCGCCACGAGCACGAGCTGCGGCAGATGCCGCAGGGACGGGCGCTGCGGGTCGAGCTGCCGGTCGCCGCCGACCTGCACTGGAGCGACGACGGCTGGGTGCGGATCCAGGACACGCCCGTGGTGCAGGCGGGGCCGGGCATCTTCGTGGCCGAGCTGCCCACCGCCGCCCTGCCGGACGGCAGCACCGTGGTGTTCACCTGGCGCGAGCGCGGCAGCGGCGCCTGGCTCGGCATCGACCATCACGTTACGGTAGTGGCGAACCCAGGCGCGTTCGAACGTTTGTGACCCCGAAAACCCGCTCCTCCCCCGCGACAAGGAAGCTGAGTCTATGGATCCAGTCGGTGAAGTCTCCTCGGGCGCCAAGACCTCGCACAAGCTGGCGGCCGCCGCCGGCACCAGGGCTCCTCCCTGCACCCTGGTCATCTTCGGTGCCCATGGCGACCTGACCAAGCGGCTGCTGACCCCGGCCCTCTACAACCTGTTCGGTGCCGGGCTGCTCGACGACGGGTTCAAGGTGATCGGCGTCGACCGGGTGGACGGGTCCGACGAGAGCTGGCGCGCCGAGCTCGGCCAGACCATGCAGGAGTTCACCAAGGACCCGGACGCCGAGTTCTACACCCCGCAGATCAACGCCGACTGGTGGGGCGGCCTGTCCGGCCGGATGAGCTATTACAAGGCCGACTTCACCGACATCGCCCAGCTCGAAGGGCTGAAGGCGCACCTGTCCGGCAACGTGGTGTTCTATTGCGCCGTGGCCGCCCGCTTCTTCGCCCCGGTGGTGGAGAACCTGGGCAAGGCGGGACTGACGCAGCAGGCCGACGGCGCCTACCGGCGCGTCGTGGTCGAGAAGCCGTTCGGCTCCGACCTCCAGAGTGCGCGCGAGCTGAACGAGCGCCTGCTCAAGGTGCTGGACGAGAGCCAGATCTACCGGATCGACCATTTCCTGGGCAAGGAGACGGTGCAGAACATCCTGGCCATGCGGTTCGGCAACGGCGTGTTCGAGCCGCTGTGGCGCCGGGAATATGTCGACCACGTGCAGATCACCGCGGCCGAGACCGTGGGCGTCGAGGGACGCGGGGCGTTCTACGAGCCGACCGGCGCGCTGCGCGACATGATCCCGAACCACCTGTTCCAGCTGCTCGGCATGGTGGCGATGGAGCCGCCGAACTCGTTCTCCGCCGAGACCGTGCGCAACGCCAAGGAGGCCCTGTTCGAGGCGATCCGCCCGGTCGCGCCGCAGAACGCGATCCGCGGCCAGTACACCGCCGGGAAGGTGCAGGGCCGCGACGTCGCCGCCTACCGCGACAGCCCGGGCGTGGCCAAGGACAGCGTCACCGAGACCTATGTCGCGCTGAAGCTCGAGATCGACAACTGGCGCTGGTCCGGGGTGCCGTTCTACATGCGCACCGGCAAGTCGATGACCGGCCGCCTGACCGAGGTGGTGGTGCACTTCAAGCAGGCACCGTACGCGATGTTCGCCGACACCCCGGTCGACAAGCTGAGCCCGAACAACCTGACGCTGAACATCCAGCCGACCCAGGGGGTCACGCTCGGCATCAGCGCCAAGATCCCCGGCCCGAAGATGGACTTAGGCGGGGTGGAGATGAAGTTCCGCTACGAGGACGCGTTCAACCTGACCCCGAACGTCGGCTACGAGACCCTGCTCTACGACTGCTTCATCGGCGACGCGACGCTGTTCCAGCGCGCCGACAACATCGAGGCCGCCTGGCGGGTGGTCGACCCGGCGCTCAAGGCCTGGGAAGCCGACCACGCGGGACCGGAGATGTACGAGGCGGGCACGGCCGGCCCGAAGGGTGCTGAGGATCTGCTCGGGCGCGACGGGCGGAGCTGGATGCCCCTGCGCCAGGCTGGCGACGAGAGCTGAGGCAGCCTCGGCGGGAGGAGCCGAAGCCCGGCGCCTCCCGCCGCCGCGTCAGGCCGGCAGGAGGCGCTTGGCAAACGCCGACAGCCGGTGCCGCCGCAGCTCGTGGCGCGCCTTGGCGTCGTCGGCCATGTAGTTGAGCTGGATCGCGTAGCGCCGGCCGACAAAGGTCTTGTGGCCATGGTAGGTGGTCGGCCCGTTCGGGAATACCAGCAGCGTGCCGTCCACCGGCGGCACCTCGACGGCGTAGTCCTCCAGGTCGTCGGGCCCGCGAAGCAGGCGCAGGCAGCCCTCCTGACGCGACCATTCCGCGCTGGCCGGGTTCAGGTAGAGCAGCACCGTGACCAGCTTGGCGGTGGAGTCGGTATGGATCCGTCCGTCCCTCTCCCGGGTGCGGCCACGCAGGGTGAGCATGGTCCGGCTGTTGCCGAGGTCGAGGCCGAACCGGTCTGCCACCGCCTCGCGTAGCCGGTCATCCTCCAGCTCGCGCGCCAGCGCCGCCGCCGCGCCGCCAAGCCGCAGCGCGGAGGGCGGGTAGGAGCCGCCGCCGGCGATGTCCGGCAGTGCGGCGATGACCTCGGCCAGCGCTGCCGGCGGCACGAAGTGGGGCACCAGCAGGTGCGGGAACGGGTCGGTGGAAACCGGCGCGAGGGCCAACGCCTCGAAGTCGAGCAGGCGCCGATCGGGAGGAAGACTGTCTGGCATCGCACCGTGCACCGTGACGGAAGCTGATTACCTAGGTCCGCCCCGGCATGGGATGCAAGCAGCCTCGGACGCGAGGCTCAGCTGCGTGTGGGGCGGTCCGCGTGCAGCACCGTGTTGGTGGACAGGAACTGGGCGCAGCCGATCTGGCCGTCGCAGCAGGGAAGGGGCGCGTCGTCGATCGCCTTGCGCTGCTCCGCGCCCGGCACGTAGGCCACGTGCGACAACAGCTGCCCCCGGCCTTCGCAGGTGAAGTGGGGCTTTTCCACCGTCATGCGCAGCTCCGACGCACGCACCGTCCCCTGTGCCATCCCGGTGACGGCCATCGTCAGCAGCATCGGGATGATCAGGCTCTTGTTCATGCACTCGCTCCGGTGATCGGACACACTGTTGCAGGATCAATGGACAAGTCTCTGGAATAGTTACATCGCTCTCGTTTCGTTGAAGTCGTTCCGCAATGAGTTCCGGCATCGCACGGTCCAGCGCCGGGCGCTCCGGCCGCGTTCCGGCGCAAGCCGTTGATCGGCCGCGAAACTCCTTCTATGCGCAGTCCCATGTCGGATCCCCCTCCCGCCCCGGCCTCGACCGCCAACGAAGGGCCGGGACCGCTGGCGGCCTATCGCAGCCGGGTGACGCGCGGGCTTCTGGCCGCCGACCCGGAGCAGCTGCGCGCGGCCGTCCGCCTGGACGAGCTGTGGCAGGCGCTGGCGCAGCGGGCGGACACGCCCGGATCCCGCCTCGCGCGCCTGCTCGGGCGGCGGCCGCGGCACGCCCCGCCGCGCGGCGTCTACCTGGTCGGCGCGGTCGGGCGCGGCAAGTCGATGCTGATGGACCTGTTCTTCGCCCAGGCGGCGATGCTGCCCAAGCGCCGGATCCACTTCCACCGCTTCATGCAGGACGTTCACGCCCGCGTGCACCGGCTGAAGCGGATGCAGCCGGACCTGGCCGACCCGATCCCGCCCCTGGCCGACGCGGTGGCGGCGGAGGCGGCGCTGCTGTGCTTCGACGAGTTCCAGGTCAACGACATCGCCGACGCCATGATCCTGGGGCGGCTGTTCGACGCCCTGTTCGCGCGGGGCGTGGTGATCGTCGCGACCTCCAACACCCTGCCCGAGCAGCTGTTCCAGAACCGGCCCGGCGCCGACGCCTTCAAGCCGTTCATCGCCCGGATCAGGCAGGAGCTCGACACCGTGCTGCTCGACAGCCCGCACGACTATCGGCGCGGCCAGCTGCGCGGCCTGCCGACCTGGCACGTGCCGGCGGACGCGCGCGCGGGGCGGGCTCTGGACGACGCCTTCGGGCGCCTGACCGGCGGCGAGCCGCCGCATGCGGAAACGCTGGAGGTGATGGGGCGCCGGCTCGCGGTGCCGGTCGCCTGTGCGGAGGCGGCGCGGTTCGACTTCGACGCCCTGTGCGCGCGGGCGCTGGGGGCCGGCGACTACCTGGCGCTCGCGACCCGGTTCCCGTCCCTGCTGCTCGACGGCATCCCGCGCCTGGGTCCGGAGAACTTCGACGTGGCGCGCCGCTTCATCGTGCTGGTGGACGCGCTGTACGAGGCCAAGGTGAAGCTGGTCGCCTCCGCCGCCGACCAGCCGGACCGCATCTACCAGCGCGGCGAGGGGGCGGGAGCGTTCGAGCGCACCGCCTCGCGTCTGGAGGAGATGCAGACGGAAGCCTACCTGGCGCTGCCGCATCTCGGCTGACCGGGGCCGTCCCGGTGCAGGCCGCCCTTGTGGGGTTCGGTCCGAAGGATTAGCACGAGCCGCCTTCCGGATGGTTCCGGTCCCGGCGGGTCCCAATCGTCCAACCCGTACCCTTTCGGTGGAACACATGGCACGCAACAAGATCGCGCTCATCGGCGCCGGCAACATCGGCGGCACGCTCGCCCACCTGCTCGGCCTCAAGGAGCTGGGCGACGTGGTGATGTTCGACGTGTTCGGCGGCGTGGCGGCCGGCAAGGCGCTCGACATCGCCCAGTCCTCGCCGGTGGACGGCTTCGACTGCGCGCTGCACGGCGGCTCGGACTACGCCGCGATCGCCGGCGCCGACGTGGTGATCGTCACCGCCGGCTTCCCGCGCCTGCCGGGCATGTCGCGCGACGACCTGCTGTCCAAGAACGCCGAGGTGATCACCTCCGTGGCGGAGGGCATCAAGGCGCACGCGCCGGGCGCGTTCGTGATCGTCATCACCAACCCGCTCGACGTGATGGTGGCGGTGATGCAGGAGAAGTCCGGGCTGCCGGCCAACATGGTGGTCGGCATGGCCGGCGTGCTCGACAGCGCGCGCTTCCGCCTGTTCCTGGCGCAGGAGTTCAAGGTGTCGGTGGAGGACGTGACCGCGTTCGTGCTGGGCGGCCACGGTGACACCATGGTGCCGCTGACCCGCTACTCCACCGTGGCCGGCGTGCCGGTGCCGGACCTGATCCGGATGGGCTGGACCACCCAGGACAGGATCGACGCGATCGTCACCCGCACCGCCAATGGCGGCGGCGAGATCGTCAAGCTGCTGGAGAAGGGTTCGGCCTTCTACGCTCCGGCGGCGTCTGCGGTGGCGATGGCGGAAAGCTTCCTCAAGGACAAGAAGCGCGTCCTGCCGTGCGCCGTGAAGCTGAACGGCGAGTACGGCCAGACCGACTTCTATGTCGGCGTGCCGGTGGTGATCGGCGCCGGCGGCGCCGAGCGGGTGCTCGAGGTCGAGTTCACGCCAGAGGAGAAGGCCGCCTTCGACAGGTCCTGCGAGGCAGTGCGGAAGCTGCTCGCGGATTTCCGCGCGATCGGGCGCTGAGGCAGCATTCGCGCGATCCGGGACGGCGGTCTTTACGTATCCTTGACGATATTGGACGATGACGCATGGGGCTGGTGACGTCCGGTTTCGCCATCCGGCCATCAGTTCGCCACGATACCATGCGCCCAGGACAATCCTGCGACGCCGAATGGGTGGGCAGGGCGGACACGCGAGTTGTTATCTGAGATGACGCGACGATCGGGCCGGCCTGCACGATGCCCGGTCCACCAGGGAGACCTTCATGGCGGGCGTTGACATGCTGGCGACGGCCTTCAGCGGCGGCAACGCCACCTACCTGGCGGATCTGTATGCACGCTGGGCGGCCGATCCGGACGGCGTCGACCCGAGCTTCGCGTCCCTGTTCGGCGCCATGGACGAGGAAGCGCTGGCGGTGCTGCACGACGCCGCCGGCGCCTCCTGGGCGCCGCGCCAGGCGGATTTCGAGGCGCCCGCGCCGCCGGCGCCTGCGGCCTCCGGCGACCGGACGCCGGCGTCCCTGACCATCGAGCAGGTCCGCGCCAGCGCCGACGACAGCCTGCGCGCGATGCAGCTGATCCGGGCCTACCGCGTGCGCGGCCACCTGGAAGCGCGGCTCGATCCGCTCGGCCTGCAGGTGCCGAAGTCGCACGCCGACCTCGACCCGGCCACCTACGGCTTCGGCCCGGAGGATCTGGACCGGCCGGTCTACCTCGGCCGGGCGGTCTCCACCCTGCTGGGTGTCGAGATCGCGCCGATGCGGGACATCCTGGACGCGGTGCGGCAGAGCTATTGCGGCCCGATCGGCGCCGAGTTCATGCACGTGCAGGACCCGGCGCAACGCGAATGGATCCAGTCCCGGATCGAGGGCAGGAGCTGGCGCGAGGCCGTCACCGCCGACGGCAAGAAGGCGCTGCTGCGCCACCTCGACGAGGCCGAGGGGTTCGAGGCGTTCTGCCAGAAGCGCTACGTCGGCACCAAGCGGTTCGGGCTCGAGGGTGGCGAGGTGGCGATCCCGGCGCTGCACACCATGATCGACCAGGCGGCGCGCGACGGGGTGCGCTCGGTCGCGATCGGCATGCCGCACCGGGGACGCCTGAACACGCTCGTGAACGTCGTTCGCAAACCCTACACCGCGGTGTTCAGCGAGTTCGCCGGCGCCAGCTTCAAGCCCGACGACGTGCAGGGTTCGGGCGACGTGAAGTACCATCTCGGCACCTCGACCGACATCGAGATCGCCGGCCATCCGGTGCACGTCTCGCTGCAGCCGAACCCGTCGCATCTGGAAGCGGTGGACCCGGTGGTGGTGGGCAAGGTGCGCGCCGCCCAGGACATGGCCGGCGACACCAGGGAGCGGCACGGCGCGCTCGGCATCCTGGTGCACGGCGATGCCGCCTTTGCCGGCCAGGGCCTGGTCTACGAGACCATGGCGATGAGCCAGCTGATCGGCTACCGCACCGGCGGCACCATCCACCTGATCGTCAACAACCAGATCGGCTTCACCACCGTCTCGGCACACGCCTACTCGGGGCTGTACTGCACGGACATCGCCAAGGCGGTGCAGTCGCCGATCCTGCACGTGAACGGCGACGAGCCGGAGGCCGTGGTGTTCTGCGCCCGGCTCTGCGCCGAGTTCCGCCAGCGCTTCGCCGCCGACATCGTGCTCGACGTCGTGTGCTACCGCCGCCACGGCCACAACGAGAGCGACGAGCCGGCCTTCACCCAGCCCACCATGTACAAGGCGATCCGGGCACGGCCGACCACGCGCACCCTGTATGCCGAGCGGCTGGTGCGCGAGGGCGTTCTGGATGCCGCCGGCGCGCAGGCAGGCTGGGACGCGTTCCAGGCGCAGCTCGAGGATGCCTACAAGGCGTCGCAATCCTACCGCCCGAACAAGGCGGACTGGCTGGAGGGCATCTGGTCCGGGATGAAGCAGCCGGACAACAGGGGCGCTTTGTCGGACCGCGCGACCGGGCTGCCGCTCGACACGCTGCGCCTGGTCGGCCGCGCCCTCGGCACGGTGCCGAAGGACTTCAACGCCAACCCCAAGATCACCCGGCAGCTCGAGGCCAAGCTGGCCATGTTCGACAGCGGCGAGGGCATCGACTGGGCCACCGGCGAGGCGCTGGCGTTCGGCACCCTGCAGCTGGAGGGTCACAGGGTGCGGTTGTCCGGCGAGGACTGCCAGCGCGGCACCTTCAGCCAGCGCCACGCCGTGCTGATCGACCAGGTCAACCAGAACGAGTACGTGCCGCTGAACAACATACGCGGCACCGACGCCGGCGGCCAGGCGGCGATCGAGGTCTACAACTCGCTGCTGAGCGAGTTCGGGGTGCTCGGCTTCGAGTACGGCTACAGCCTGGCCGACCCGAAGACCCTGGTGCTGTGGGAAGCGCAGTTCGGTGACTTCGCCAACGGCGCCCAGGTGATCATCGACCAGTTCATCGCCTCGGGCGAGACCAAGTGGCTGCGCATGTCCGGCCTGGTGATGCTGCTGCCGCACGGCTACGAGGGGCAGGGGCCGGAGCATTCCTCCGCCCGCATGGAGCGCTACCTGCAGCTCTGCGCCGAGAACAACATGCAGGTGTGCAACATCACCACGCCGGCGAACTACTACCACGCCCTGCGACGGCAGCTCTGCCGCGACTACCGCAAGCCGCTGGTGGTGATGACGCCGAAGTCGCTGCTTCGGCACAAGCTCGCCACCAGCCCGCTGTCGGAGATGGATCAGGGCACCCGGTTCCGGCCGGTGATCGCCGAGGTCGACGCGGCGATCGAGGCGACCTCGGTGCGTCGCGTCGTGCTATGCTCCGGCAAGGTCTTCTACGACCTGCTGGCGGAGCGGCGCGAGCGCCAGCTGACCGACGTGGCGATCCTCCGCCTGGAGCAGGTGTACCCGTTCCCCGACGAGGAACTGGTCGGGGCGTTGTCTCCCTACGGCGACGCCGAGGTCGTGTGGTGCCAGGAGGAGCCGGAGAACGCCGGCGCGTGGAACTTCGTCGACCGTCGGATCGAGGCGGTGCTGACCCGGATCGGCGCGCAGGCGAGGCGGCCGGTCTATGCCGGACGGGCGGCCGCAGCCAGCCCGGCGACCGGTCTCGCGCGCACCCATGCGACGCAGCAGGCGGCCCTGGTGCGCGACGCGCTTGGCATCCGGGAGGCGGCGGGCGAAAAGGCGGCCTGAGCGGTCTCCGCCGCTACCCGTGATGACACATGCCCCGGCGAGGCCGGGCAGTCGGTCCGGCCTGCCGGCCGGACCGAGGAAAGATCGAGGATAACCGATGCCTGCCGAGATCAAGGTCCCCGTGCTGGGCGAGAGCGTCACCAGCGCCACCATCGCCCGCTGGCTGAAGCAGCCGGGCGAGCAGGTGTCCGCCGACGAGCCGGTGATCGAGCTCGAGACCGACAAGGTCAGCGTCGAGGTGGCCGCTCCCACCGCCGGCGTGCTCGGTCCGCACGAGGTGTCGGAAGGCGATGAGGTCGAGGTGGGCGCGCTGCTGACCGTGGTGAGCGAGGGCGGCGCCGCGGCCGGGGCACCGACGCCAAAGCCGGCGGTCCAGGCCCCGGCTCCCGCTCCGACTCCGGCACATGCTGCCGCGCCGGTGCCTCCATCCACGGGCCAGACCGGCGGGGTGCAGCCGCCGCGTCCTGCCAGCGGACCGGTGGCACGGCCGGCGACTCCGCCCGCCGACCTGCAGCGCGAGGCGCATGCCCCGCTGCCGGCGGCGCAGAAGATGATGACGGAGCAGGGCGTGGCCGCGCCGGACGTGGGTGGTGGCACCGGCAAGGACGGCCGCATCACCAAGGGCGACGTGCTCGCCTTCCTTGCGCGTCCGGCGCCGGCCCCGGTTGCAGCCCCGGCAGCACCTGCAGCCAAGGCTCCGGCGCCGCGCGCCGACGATCCGCGCGAGGAGCGGGTCAGGATGACGCGCCTGCGCAAGACCATCGCCGCCCGGCTGAAGGACGCGCAGAACACCGCCGCGATCCTGACCACCTTCAACGAGGTGGACATGTCGGCGGCGATGAAGATGCGCGCCGACTACAAGGACGCGTTCGAGAAGAAGCACGACGGGGCCCGGCTCGGCTTCATGTCGATCTTCGTGCGCGCCTGCGTCGCGGCGCTGAAGGAGTTCCCGGCGGTCAACGCCCAGATCGACGGCGACGACATCGTCTACCGCTCGTTCGTCGACATGGGCATCGCCGTCGGCGGTCCGAGCGGGCTGGTGGTGCCGGTGCTGCGCGACGCCGACCGGATGGGCTTCGCCGAGATCGAGCGCGCCATCGCCGGCTATGGCAAACGAGCCCGTGACGGCGCGCTGAAGCTCGACGAGCTGACCGGCGGCACCTTCTCCATCACCAACGGCGGCATCTACGGCTCGCTGATGTCGACGCCGATCCTGAACCCGCCGCAGTCTGCGATCCTGGGCATGCACAAGATCCAGGAGCGTCCGATCGCGGTCGCCGGCCAAGTGGTGATCCGACCGATGATGTACGTGGCGCTGTCCTACGACCACCGCGTGGTCGACGGCAAGGAGGCGGTCAGCTTCCTGGTGCGGGTCAAGGAAGGCGTGGAGGATCCGCGCCGCCTGCTGCTCGGGCTGTGAGCCGCCTCCTTCCCTGACGTAGAGCACGGGAGGCGGGCCGCACCGACTTCCCCGAGCGAGCGAGAACCGTTGATGGCGACCGAGATCAAGGTGCCCACCCTGGGCGAAAGCGTGACCGTTGCCACGGTGGCGCGCTGGCTGAAGCAGCCGGGCGAGGCGGTGGCCGCGGACGAGTCGGTGGTCGAGCTGGAAACCGACAAGGTCAGCGTCGAGGTGGCGGCCCCCGAGGCCGGCGTACTTGGTGCCCATGCGGTGGCGGAAGGCGCGGACGTCGCCGTGGGCGCGGTGCTGACCACGGTGGAGCCGTCCGGCGCGGCGGCGACCGTGCCGAAGCCGGAGGCTCCGGACGCGGCATCTGGCGCTTCCGAGGCGCCGACGCCCGGCAAGACCGGGAGCTACCTGCCGCAGCCGGAGCACGCCGCCGCCGGCGACGTCGCGATCCCCGACCTGCCGGCCTCGTCCGGCGAGGCGGCCAAGCCGGCGCCGCCGGCCCCGACCGACGCCCCGGCGGCCCCGGCCGCCGAGGTGCGCGACACCGACTACGACCTCATCGTGATCGGTGCCGGCCCCGGCGGCTATGTCTGCGCGCTGCGTGCGGCCCAGCTCGGCATGAAGGTGGCCTGTGTGGAGAAGCGCGCGACGCTCGGCGGCACCTGCCTCAACATCGGCTGCATCCCGTCCAAGGCGCTGCTGCAGAGCACGGAAAGCTTCCACGAGCTGTCGCACGGCTTCGCCGACCACGGCATCATGGTGGGCGAGATCAGGCTCGACCTCGCCCGCATGCACGCGCGCAAGAACGAGGTGGTCGCCGCCAACACCAAGGGCGTCGAGTTCCTGTTCAAGAAGAACGGCGTCGCCTGGCTCAAGGGCGCCGGCCGGCTGTCCGCGCCGGACACGGTGGAGGTGGACGGAAAGGCGTTCCGGGCGAAGCACGTCGTGATCGCCACCGGCAGCGACAGCGTGTCTCTGCCCGGGATCGCCATCGACGAGCAACGGGTGGTCAGCTCCACCGGGGCGCTGGAGCTCGCGGAGGTGCCGAAGCACCTTGTGGTGATCGGCGGGGGCGTGATCGGCCTGGAGCTCGGCAGCGTGTGGCGCCGCCTCGGTGCCGAGGTCACGGTGATCGAGTACCTCGACCGGCTGGTCCCGGGCATCGACGGCGAGGTGGCCAAGGCGTTCGAGCGCGTGCTGTCCAAGCAGGGGATGAAGTTCAGGCTTGGCCACAAGGTGACGGGCGTCGAGACCAGCGAAGCTGGCGCGACGGTCACGGTCGAGAAGAACAAGGGCGGTGCGGCCGAGACGATCGAGGCCGACATCGTGCTGGTGGCGGTCGGCCGCCGCGCTGTCACCGAAGGGCTCGGTCTGAAGGAGGTGGGCGTCGCGCTGGACGAACGTGGCCGTGTCGGGACCGACGCGCACTTCGCGACCAGCGTCCCGGGCATCTACGCCATCGGCGACGTGATCGCCGGCCCGATGCTGGCGCACAAGGCCGAGGACGAGGGGGTGGCGCTGGCGGAGATGCTGGTGGGACAGGCCGGGCACGTGAACTACGGCGTGATCCCGGGCGTGGTCTACACCTGGCCGGAGGTGGCGGGGGTTGGCAAGATCGAGGAGGAGCTGAAGGCGGAAGGCATCGACTACGTGGTCGGCAAGTTCCCGTTCAGCGCCAACGGCCGGGCGCGTGCGATGAACAGCACGGACGGCTTCGTGAAGATCCTGGCGGACCGCAAGACCGACCGCCTGCTGGGTGCGCACATCATCGGCCCGGATGCCGGCACGCTGATCGCCGAGCTGGCGACGGCGATGGAGTTCGGTGCCAGCGCCGAGGACGTGGCGCGGATCTGCCACGCCCATCCGACGCTGAACGAGGCGGTCAAGGAGGCCGCCCTGGCCACCGCCGGCCGCGCGCTTCACGTCTGATCCGCAGTTGCCGACGGCCGCGATGCTGAACGGGGCGCGGCGATGCTGGCGCTGACCATGGGCGATCCGGCCGGGATCGGGCCAGAGATCGCGCAGGCCGCCTGGCGCGCCCTGCGCGCCTCCGGTCCCGCCTTCGTGTTGCTGTCCGATCCCGTGCTGGGCGGCACCCCGGTCGCCTCGATCGACGAGGCGCGCGGGCTGTTCGCCGAGGCCCTGCCGGTGCTGCCGGGCACGGTGCTGTCGGTCCCGCCGGTTCCGGGCCGTCCGGACCCGCGCAACGCGCCAGCCATCACCGGCAGCATCGCCGACGCGGTGCGCCTGGCGATGTCGGGCACGGTAGACGGCATCGTCACCAGCCCGATCGCCAAGTCGGTGCTGCACCAGGGCGGCTTTCCCCATCCCGGCCATACCGAGTATCTCGCCGCCCTGACCGGCCGCTCCGGACGGGAGGTGATGATGCTGGCCGGCCCATCCCTGCGGGTGGTGCCGGTGACGATCCACGTGTCGCTGCGCCGGGCGCTCGACCTGCTGGATGCGGACGCAATCGTCCGGGTGGCGCGGACCACGGAGGCGGCGCTCCGGCGCGACTTCGGCATCCGGCACCCGCGCCTGGCGATCGCCGGGCTCAACCCGCATGCCGGCGAGGACGGGCACATGGGCGACGAGGAGGACACGCTGATCCGGCCGGCGATGCGGCGCCTGCGGGCGGAGGGAATGGACCTGATCGGGCCGATGCCGCCCGACACCATGTTCACGCCGGCCGCCCGCGCACGCTACGACGCGGCGATCTGCATGTACCACGACCAGGCGCTGATCCCGCTCAAGACCCTGGACATGGCACAGGGCGTGAACGTCACGCTCGGGCTCGAGCTGGTGCGGACCTCGCCCGACCATGGCACCGCGTTCGACATCGCAGGCACCGGCGTGGCAGACCCATCCAGCCTGATCGCGGCGCTGCGCATGGCCGACGACATCGCGCGGCACAGGAAGGCGGCATGAACCCGGTCAGGCTCGGCGTGAACATCGACCACGTCGCCACGATCCGCAACGCACGCGGCGGCACGCATCCGGATCCGCTCGAAGCGGCCCAGGCAGCGATACTGGCCGGTGCCGACGGCATCACCCTGCACCTGCGCGAGGATCGGCGGCACATCCGCGACGACGACCTGATGCGCTTCTGCTTGTCGCTCAGCAGGCCAATCAACCTGGAGATGGCGGCAACCGACGAGATGGTTCGGATCGCTCTGGAACGTGGACCCAGCGCCGCCTGCATCGTGCCGGAGAGACGGACCGAGGTGACCACGGAAGGCGGCCTCGACGCCGCCGGTCAGGCCGAGGCGCTTCGTCCCAAGGTCGCTGTCCTGCGCGCCGCCGGCATCCGGGTGTCGCTGTTCATCGATCCGGAACCGGCCCAGATCCGGGCGGCGGTTGATCTCGGCGCGCCGGTGGTCGAGCTGCATACCGGCGCCTATGCCCAAGGCCGGGCAGGCGAGCTGGAGCGGCTGCAAGAGGGTGCCGCGCTGGCCGCCTCGCTCGGCCTGGAGGTGCATGCCGGGCACGGCCTCACCTACGGCAACGTCGCCCCGGTCGCGGCCATCCCCGCGGTCGCCGAGCTCAACATCGGTCACTTCCTGATCGGGCAGGCGATCCTGGACGGGCTTCCGGGCGTTATAGCGCGGATGAGGGCGCTGATCGGCGCCGCACGCTGAAGGGGAACGCGACCATGGACTATGTCCGTCTCGGCCGGACCGGCCTCAAGGTGTCCCGCCTGTGCCTCGGCTGCATGACCTATGGCGAGCCGAACCGCGGCAACCACGAGTGGACGCTGGGCGAGGAACAGAGCCGCCCGTTCATTCGGCAGGCGCTGGAGGCGGGGATCAACTTCTTCGACACCGCCAACGTATATTCGGCCGGGTCGAGCGAGGAGATCGTCGGCCGGGCGCTGAACGAGTTCGCCCGGCGCGACGAGATCGTGCTGGCGACCAAGGTGCACGGGCCGATGGGCGAGGGCCCGAACGGGCGCGGCCTGTCGCGCAAGGCGATCCTGAGCGAGATCGACCACAGCCTGCGCCGGCTCGGCACCGACTACGTCGACCTGTACCAGATCCATCGCTTCGACGCCGAGACGCCGATCGAGGAAACCCTGGAAGCGCTGCACGACGTGGTGAAGGCGGGCAAGGCACGCTACATCGGCGCCTCGTCCATGTACGCCTGGCAGTTCGCCAAGGCCTTGCAGCTGGCGGAGCGGCACGGCTGGACCCGGTTCGTGTCCATGCAGAACCACGTGAACCTCCTGTATCGCGAGGAGGAGCGCGAGATGCTCGGCCTGTGCCTGGAGGAGGGCATCGGCGTGATCCCGTGGAGTCCGCTGGCCCGCGGCAAGCTGGCCCGTCCCAACGGCAGCGGCGATACCGCCCGCGCCCAGACCGACCAGTACTCGCGCAAGCTGTACGACGCGACGCAGGAGGCCGACGCACGGGTGGTCGACACGGTCGGCGAGGTGGCGGAGGCGGTCGGCGCGTCTCGGGCGGCGGTGGCGCTGGCCTGGCTGCTGGGCAAGCCCGGCATCACCTCGCCCATCATCGGCGCTTCCAAGCCGCACCACCTCCAGGACGCCCTGGCGGCGTTCGAGGTGCGGCTGAGCCCGGAGCAGGTCGCGCGCCTTGAGGCCGACTACGTGCCGCACGCGGTCGCCGGCTTCTGAGGCAAGCGCTTGGCGGTGTTCTTCACCGCCGACACCCATTTCGGCCATGGCGGCGCGCGGGGGCTCTACCGCAGGCCGTTCGCCTCGGTGGCCGCCATGGACGAGGCGATGCAGCGCAACTGGAACGCGGTCGTCGGCGAGGCGGACGAGGTCTGGCACCTCGGCGACTTCGCGGTCGGCCCCAGGCCGGAACGGGTGGAAGCGCTGCTCTCGGGGCTCGCCGGGACCAAGCACCTGGTCACCGGCAACAACGATCCGGCCAGCACGCGAGCTCTCGCCGGATGGCGAAGCGTGCAGCCCTATGCCGAGCTGGTGGTGGACGGCGTCGGGCTGGTACTGTGCCACTACGCGTTCCGCAGCTGGCACAACATGGGACGGGGCTGGCTCAACCTGCATGGCCATTCCCATGGCCGGCTCCAGCCGGTGGCGCGACAGCACGACGTGGGGGTGGATTGCCGCGACTTCCGGCCGGTCACGCTGCCCGGCCTGCGTATCCGGCGGCGAAGCATTGCGCCAGGTGCTGGTGCCGACACTCGGAATTGAACCGAGGACCTACTGATTACGAATCAGTTGCTCTACCCCTGAGCTATGTCGGCGTCCGCAAGACCTATACAAAGCCCCGGACCGCACTGCAACATGGGTCGTCCGGCCTGATCGTGCCGGCAACTCGGCCACGGATGCCGCGTCCCTTGAGGTTCTCCTGCGCATGAGTGCTGCCGGCTCCGTTTCCGCGCGTTCCAGACGGTTCCGGCCCAAGGTGAAGCTGAAGGGCTTCCGGATCCGCCCGCGCAGCAGCCGCGAGCACACGCTCAAGCTGCATGCGCTGGACGGCCTCGTCGAGTGCACCTTCTGCGGCTACTTCCAGCGCATGCCCGACCTGGCGCCCGGTCAGGTCGCCGAATGCAGCCGCTGCCATGGGCATCTCGGGCGGCGGCGCACCAACCCGCCGATCGCCACCCCGCTCGCCTTCTGCCTCGCTTCCGCCGTGCTCTACCTGGTCGCGGCGACGCTGCCGCTGATGACGCTCGACCTGTACGGGCGGGTGCACGAGGTGACGCTGCTGACCGGCCCGGTCGAGCTCTGGCGGGAGGGCTGGATCCTGGTCGCCATCCTGGTGGCGATCGCGACCGCGGTCATGCCGCCGATCGTGATCGCGCTGATGCTGGCGGTGCTGGCGGGGGCGTCGCGGCAGAAGCTGCCGGACTGGGCGCCACGGCTGATGCGCCGCTACGACCAGCTGCGGCCGTGGTCCATGGTCGAGGTCTACATGCTCGGCATCTTCGTCGCCTACACCAAGCTGATCGACATCGCCCACGTCACCCTGGGGCCGGCGGTGTTCGCGCTGGCGGCACTGATGCTGACCATGGCGGCGACGGACTCCACCGTCGACATCGACCTGATCTGGCGCAAGCGCCGGGTGTCGCGCTTCGTCCGCCGCGCGGACGGCAGGCGCATGATCCTGTCCACCGTGGACGCCTCCGAGATCGAGCTGCCGCCCGCCTGCCAGATGGTCGGCTGCCCGACCTGCGGGCTGGTGATGACCGGCCGGCGTGACCTGCCGCAGGAGGACCTGCTCGGGCACTGCCCGCGCTGCAACGCCTCGATCCGCCGGCGCAAGCCGCAGGCGGTGCTGCGCTGCATGCTGCTGGTCGGCTGCGCGGTGATCCTCTACATCCCGGCCAACCTGTTCCCGGTCATGACCATCATCAAGCTCAACCGGGGTGGCGGCCATACCATCCTGAACGGAGTCATCGAGCTGTACCAGGCGCACATGCTGCCGCTGGCGCTGCTGGTGTTCTTCGCCAGCATCACCGTCCCGGTGCTCAAGATCGTCGGGCTGTCGCTGATGGCGCTCGGCGCGTGGTGCGGCTCGGAGGTGCGGCTGGTGGACCGGTCGCGCCTGTTCCGGCTGGTCGACTTCATCGGCCGCTGGTCGATGATCGACGTGTTCATGGTCTCGATCCTGTCCGCCCTGGTGCATTTCGGCGGGCTGGCCAACATCAACGCCGAGGCGGGCATGGTCGCCTTCGCCTCCGTGGTGGTACTGACCATCTTCGCCGCCGACAGCTTCGATCCGCGCGTGATGTGGGATGCGGCCGGCTTGAACGGGCCGGTCCGCCTGCCGGGCGCTGCGCATGCGTCGCCGGTGCGCAGAAGGAAGGACGGAAGAGCATTGCCACCGAACGAGGACATGGAGTCGCTACGCGCGTGAGTGGACACGAGGAACATCCGGACCGCCCGCACGCGCAGGACCAGCCCGACGACCAGACCGCGCAGGCCGTCATCCGTCCGGCGCGCTTCTCCCTGATCTGGGTCATCCCGGTGGTGGTGGTGGTGATCGCCGCCTGGCTCGGCTGGACCACGCTGTCGCGGCGCGGGCCGGAGATCACGCTGCAGTTCGACACCGCGGACGGCATCACCGCCGGCCAGACCCAGGTCAAGCACAAGGCGGTGGCGCTCGGCACGGTGGAGTCGGTCGGGCTGTCGAAGGACCTCAAGCAGGTTGACATCCAGGTGCGCATGAGCGCTGCCGCGAAGCCGTTCCTGACCTCCAACGCCCAGTTCTGGGTGGTGCGGCCGCGCCTGAGCGGCGCCAGCATCTCCGGCCTCGACACCCTGCTGTCCGGCGCCTACATCGCGGTCGATCCCGGCACCCCGGGCGGTGCGCCGCAGGACGTGTTCAAGGGCCTGGAGGCACCACCCGGCGTCCGCTCCGACGAGCCGGGCCGCACCTATACCCTGATGAGCGACGATGTCGGCTCGCTGAGCCAGGGCTCGTCGGTGTTCTTCCGCGACGTGCCGGTGGGCGAGGTGCTGGGCTACACCATGCCGCCGGGCGGCCACGGCCCGATCCCGATCCAGGTGTTCGTCCGCGAGCCCTATGACCACTATCTGCGTGCCGACACCCGGTTCTGGGACGTGTCGGGCGTTCGCGTCGACGTCGCCGGCGGGGGCTTGCGCCTCAAGGTCGAGTCGCTGCAAGCGGTGCTGTCGGGCGGCGTCGCGTTCGGCCTGCCGGCGCAGCGGCGCGACAGGCAGGCGCTGGAAGCGCCCGACAACGCGGTGTTCAAGCTCTACGCCAGCGAGGAGGACGCCAACACCGCGAGTTACCGCGACCGGCTGTCGATGGTCACCTACTTCAAGAACTCGGTGAAGGGGCTGGCCGCAGGCAGCCCGGTGGACATGTTCGGGCTGCAGGTCGGCAACGTGACCGAGGTCAAGCTGCAGGTCGATCCGAAGACCGGCAACGCCCAGGTGCGCGTGGCGATGGAGATCCAGCCGGAGCGGATATTCTCCGAGGAGGAGATCAACAGCGGCGCCATCGGCAACGTGACCCAGGCGCTGGTCGACAACGGGCTGCGCGCCGAGACCGACACCGGCAACCTGCTGACCGGCTCGTCGATCATCTCGTTCGCCTTCGTGCCGAATGCCCCGCCGGAGAAGCTCGGCCACGAGGGCAACGCGATCGTGCTGCCGAGCAAGTCCGGCGGCATCAGCGGCATCATCGACAGCCTGTCCACGGTGGCCGACAAGATCGCGTCGATGCCGCTGCAGCAGATCGGCGACAACCTCAGCAGCCTGCTCGCCCACACCGACAGCACGGTCAACGGCGCGCAGCTCAAGCAGGCGATCGCGGCCCTGACCGACACGCTCAGGAGCGCGCAGCACCTGACCGCCCACGCCGACAAGGGGCTGACGCCGCTGCTGCAGCGCCTGCCGCAGATCGCCGACCAGCTGCAGCAGACGGTCGGCCACGCCAACGCGACGCTCGCCTCCTATGGCGGCGACTCCGACTTCCACCACAGCCTGCAGCAGACCCTCGACCAGCTGAACGAGACCGCGCGCTCGATCCGGTTGCTGTCGGACTTCATCAGTCGCCACCCATCCTCGCTGCTGCTCGGCCGAGGCAAGCCATGAGGTCGTTCATGAGGCTTCCGCGGATGGAAATCGTCCCGGTCCTGGCGCTGCTGGGCCTGCTTCCGCTGGCCGGGTGCGGATCGTCCGAGCCCGACTACTACACCCTGAAGCCATGGCCGGGGACGGCGCAGGGCGGCGGCCCGTTGTCCCTGAAGCTGCGCACGCCGGCGGTGGCGACCAGCCTGGACCGCGACTACATCGTCCGCAGCGCCCCCGGCTACAAGCTGACGCTGGCGCACGACGCTGCCTGGAGCGAGCCGCTCGCCGACATGATCGGCCAGACCCTGGCGCAGGACCTGCAGCAGCGCCTGCCCGGCACCACCGTGTTCACCCAGGCCGGCGCCATCTCGACCGAGGCGCAGGCGGTGCTGGAGCTCGACGTCAGCCAGTTCGCCCAGGATGCGACCGGCAATGTCGGGATCACCGCCACCCTGTCGGTGACGCGTCCGGACGGCACGCCTGCCGGGAGCCATGCGCTGCACCTGGTCGTGGCGCCGAGCGGTCCGAACGTGGACGCGCTAGTCGCAGCCCTCAGCCAGCTGCTGGGCGAGGTGGCGGACGAGGCCGCCCGCGAAGCGCGCCTGCTTGGCCCGACCCCGGCCGTGCTGCTCGCGCCGGAACCGCCCGGGTCCTGAAGGCAGCCGGCCGCGTCAGACCTTCTCGACCTGGCTGTACTCAAGGTCCACCGGGGTGGAGCGGCCGAAGATCGAGACGCTGACCTTCAGGCGGCCCTTTTCCTCGTCCACGTCCTCGACGGTGCCGTTGAAGGAGGTGAACGGGCCGTCGGCCACGCGCACCTGTTCACCGATCTCGAACAGGATGGCGGGACGCGGACGCTCCACGCCTTCCTGGGTCTGCTTCATGATCCGCTCGGCCTCGGAGTTCGAGATCGGCGTCGGCTTGGTCTTGGAGCCCAGGAAGCCGGTGACCTTTGGCGTGTCCTTGACCAGGTGCCAGGCGTCGTCGGTCAGCTCCATCTTCACCAGCACGTAGCCGGGGAAGAACTTGCGCTCGGAGTTCACCTTCTGCCCGCGACGCACCTCGGTGACGTCCTCGGACGGCACCAGCACCTCGTCGATGTGATCGGCGAGACCCTTCTGCTGCGCCTGCTCCTTGATCTGCTGCGCGATCTTCTTCTCGAAGCCCGAATAAACGTGGACCACGTACCAGCGTTTCGCCATGACCTCTTCCTCAGACTTCAGGCTTCAGCCTGGTCGGCTTCAGGAACCGAAACCGAACAACGCGCGGACGCCCAGGCCGATGATCTGGTCGACGGCAAAGAAGAAGATTGCCGTCAGCGACGCCATGGCGGCGACCAGACCGGTGGTGATCAGGGTGGTGCGCCGCGACGGCCAGGTGACCTTGGTCACCTCGGCGCGCACGTCGCGCAGGAACTTCGCAGGACTGGCCGCCACGATCCACCTTCACACCTATCGATTGGACGAGCCTCGCCGATCCGGAGCCCGGACCCGCGAGCGGCTGGCAGGGGCGGAGGGTCTCGAACCCGCAACCTCCGGTTTTGGAGACCGGCGCTCTAGCCAATTGAGCTACACCCCTGCAGCGCCACTGCCTCGCAACCAGGTGGGGGTTGTGGAGCCCCGCATCGGCCGCAGGGCAAGCCCGGCGCAGGTCGCGTAAAGAAGGCGTGCGGCCTGTCCTGTCAAGAGCGGCATGGCGGGCCCGGCTGCCGCACCGGCCTTGCCGAACCGGCCGCTGCCGCGCTAACAGCAGCCCGGGCCAAGCGGGCGTAGCATAGTGGTAATGCAGTAGCCTTCCAAGCTACCGAGGAGGGTTCGATTCCCTCCGCCCGCTCCA
>CAXTVX010000022.1:0-10294 GCA_964247755.1 uncultured Acetobacteraceae bacterium
CGGTGTCCAGGTTGATCGGCACCGGGACCAGGTGGCCGTCGACGCGGCCGCGCACACGATGTTCGTACGACCGCCATTCGGTGAAGCGCGACAGGTAGTCGAACACCATCGCCGAGTTGGTGTGGAAGATGTGCGGCCCATAGCGGTGCACCAGCAGTCCGGCAGGATCGACGTGGTCATGGGCGTTGCCGCCGATGTGATCGCGCTTGTCGATGACCATCACGCGTTGACCATGGGCTGCCAGGCGCTCGGCCAGCACGGCACCGGCGAACCCCGCACCGACGATCAGCCAGTCGGGCAGGCGCGGCGGCAGGGGCGATACCATCGGCGAGGTGTTCCTTTTTCTGGAAATCCGGAGGAGGAAGAAATGGGGAACGGGGATCGAGGTCACATGGTTGCCATGGAGGACGTCCCCATCGCAACGCCGTCCATGGCCACGATGGCCCCCTGGGCGTCGGGATCGGCACCTGGCGACAGTTGATGGCCAACCGGAGCGATCCGGTGGATTTGGGTTCGGCACCGCCGCGGATGGAGCAGGCATGGATCAGGGCGCGTTGTTGGTCGAGGGCCGAGGGGAGGATGCCGCAGGCAGCAGCCAGGTGCTGCAGCGGGTGCTGACAGACCGGCCGCCAGCACTCCGCCCGCTCTACTGGCGGATCGGACGGCAGGAGGCGCAGGGCACCGGGCCGGTCGACGCCGCCCTGTCCACCAAGCCGGACGAGCGCGGCTTTATCTCCATGGCGCCCGGGACGACCCTGTTCTTCGATACCTATTTTAGCGGCTTCTTCGAGTCGCACTGGCGGCTCAACACCAGGATGCGCCGCCTGTCGCTGTCGGTCACGGTGTCCGGACCGTGCATCGTGCGGGTGAAGCGTCGCTCCGTCGGGGTCGACCAGCTGCTCGGCGAGGTCAGGACGGATGTTGGCACCCGCACACTGGGCTTCGCCATCCCCGACAGCAGCATGAACTTCCGCGAGTACGGGCTGCTCCACTTCGAAGTCACCGCCCTGGGACCGGGAGTGGTGTTCCGGGAGGCAGCCTGGGTGGGCGTCGGGCCGGCAGTGCCGGTGGCGCTGGGCATCGTGTTCTGCACCTTCAATCGGGAACGCTTCATCGCCGGGGTGCTGGCGGCGATGGTGGCCGACCCGGCCGTGCTGGCCCGGCTCGACCGGGTCATCATCGTCAACCAGGGCAGGACGGGCCTGCGCCAGCATCCCGAGATCGCGCCGCTGGCCGAGCGGCTCGGCGGTCGGCTGACGATCATCGAGCAGGACAATTTCGGCGGCGCCGGCGGGTTCACCCGCGGCCTGCTGGCGGTGCTGGAGGATCCGGCGCTGAGCCACTGCGCGCTGCTCGACGACGACATCCGGATCGAGCCGGACACGATCCTGCGGCTGATCGCGTTCCTGTCGCTGGCCGGTGAGGTGGCCGTGGGCGGGCAGATGCTCGACGGCGTGCAGCCGATGCGGCTGTACGAGAACGGTGCGGTCATCGACACCCGGGACTGGTTCCCCAAGCCGGCGCAGCACAACCTCGACCTGACGGATCCGCACGGGCTCGACCTCCTGGCCCAGCCGCAGGCGGTGCACTTCAATGGCTGGTGGTGCTTCGCGGTGTCGCTCGACATCGTGCGCCGGATGGGCCTGCCGCTGCCATGCTTCATCCGCGGCGACGACGCCGAGTACGGGATGCGCCTGTATCGCAGCGGCATCCCGACGGTGGTGCTGCCGGGTGCCGCGGTCTGGCACGAGCCGTTCTACCTGAAGCTCGGCAACTGGCAGCTCTACTACGAGACCCGCAACCTGCTGATCCTGGCCGCCCTGCACGACCGGTTCAGCCCGCCGGCAGCGCTCCGGCGCGCCGGCCGGAGCTGGCTGATCCACCTGCTGACGTTCCGCTACTACGGAGCGGCGCTGATCCTGCGTGGCGTCGCCGACTTCCTGCAGGGCCCGCAAGTGCTGCGTCAGGATCCGCAGGCGCTGCACCGGGCGGTGGTCGAGCTGCGGAGCGCCTATCGTCCGGTGCAGATGGGACGGCGGCACGTGGTCGACCCGGCCGTGGTGGCGCGCATGCCGAGGCACCGGCTCGGCTTCCTGCTGCTGTTCGCGATCGTGCTGCTGCGCAACGCGCTGGTCCCGACCGCCAAGTCGGAACCGGTCCTGGTCGCGCAGAACCAGTTCTCCTGGGTCGGCCTGCGGCGGATCGACCGCTACGTGCTCGACAACTGGTGGGAGCCGCAGCTGTCGGCCTACCGGCGCGACCGCGGCACGTTCTGGATCCTGGCCTGGCGCACCCTGCCGGTGCTGGTGCGGCTGCTGACCCATGGCGGCCGTACCGCCGCATCCTGGCAGGCGGCAGCCAGCGAGCTGACCTCGACGAGGTTCTGGAACCACTACCTCGGCCGTGCCGGGTCGGCACCGGACGCGGCCATCGCAGGCAGGCGGTCGTCGCCGGTGTCCGACCGGACAGTGGCGGACCCGGCGGCGCTGTGACGCTGTGACGCGCGAGCCGTCCGTGTAGGCGAGGACGGAGGATGCCCGGCGGGAACCGCCGCCCCGTTCAGGATCCCGGCCGTGCAGCCGGGAACCAGTTGCCGTGAAACCCCGGCGGGATGCGGTGCGGCAGCCGGACCGTGGCGACCGGTGCGGCCTCGAAACGCTGCGCGTCGAGGATCGCGAGGTCGGTGGTTCCGCCCGCAGCGTCGATGACGAGGCCGAGCAGCCAGCCCTCGTCCTCGGCCCCGCCCTCGGCCGGCACGAACACGAACTCGCCCGGCACCCGGCCGTCGCCGAACTCGTGCACGGTGCGGCTGCCGGCGTCGAGATCGTGCTTGTACAGCCTGGTGGCGCCGACAAGCTGGGTGTTGCCGTCGGGGGGCACGGACACCGTGTAGGCGTAGCGGTGGCGTTGGCCGAAGCGGCGCTCGTCGATTCGCGGGAACTCCTGTGGCGTCTCGTCGAGCACGCGGCGGTCGACGCGGCGGGTGGACGGGTCGACCGTCCAGCGCTCGAGCCGGCCCAGCGCGTCGAGCCCGCTGCCGTCGGTGGCGAACATGGTCGGGTAGGCGATCACGTCGAGCATCACCCGGCCGTTCCCGTCGGGAGCATCGTCGTCGTAGGCGTTGGCGATGTGGAACACGAAGCACTGCTCCACCTCGCACCAGAGCACGTCCGCGGCCTCGCCCCGCCGCGGCAGCAGGCCGACGCGGGCGCGGTGCGAGGGGTTCCAGCGGAACGGGAACTCGTGGCCGGCGAGCACGGCGCGCATGGAAAAGGTGACCGGAAGGTCGAGCACCACGACGAAGCGCGCGGTGAGGGCGCAGTCGTGGATGCAGGGACCGTGCCGCACCGCGACCGGCACGTCGCGGATCACCTGGCCGGCGTCCGAGATGACCACGTGACGGACGGCATCCCAGATGGCGCCGTCATAGGCGATCGCATGGTGCTCGCCGGTGAGGGGGTCGCGGTGCGGGTGGCCGGTGAAGGAGCCGCCAAGCGTGCCGTCGAACGGGTTGTAGCGCTGCTGTTCCAGGTCGGGGGACAGCTCGACGGGAAAGCTGCCGGCTTCCACCACCGCGAAAGTGCGGCCGCCGATGGCGACGACGTTGGTGTTCACGGTGTCGTTGTGGCCCCGCCTGGGACCAGGGGCCGGGGGCTGGCCGAGTACCGACGCGGCCAGGCGCGAGCGGATCCAGCGGTTGCGGTACCATAGGGCCCTGCCGTTCTCGAGGGCGATGCCGTGCACCATGCCGTCGCCGAGGAACCAGTGGCGGCCGGCGGGGTCGGGATCGACCGGGTTCGCGCCCATCCTGAGGTAGCGGCCGTCGAGCCCGGGCGGGATCGATCCGGTGACGGGAAGGTCGTCGAGCGTCAGCTCCGAGCGCATCGGCGCGTGGATGCCGACCAGGAACGGCTGGTCGGTCCGGGGCAGCCGCCTGCGGTTGAAGGCGGCCACGCGCTGGACCGCGTTCTCGACAACCGCGCGCAGGGCGGACTGGACCAGGTTGGGCATGGATCGCGGGCTCCGGCGGCGTTGCGTCACGGCGGCTCCCGGATGCCGGCCCTTGGGGGATACCGGTCGTCGCGGGCGGGCTGCCAGGATACAGGGCGGCCCGCGCCGCAGGGTTCCGCATCGTGTCCGGGATCGGCTCTCCTCCTGTCGGCCATCGTCTGCGGCAACCCGTCACCAGCGCGCGCTCACGGGCAACCGGGACCCTGCCAGGAGCGCGACCTGATCGCGTGCCACTCCGGCCCGCTGGAGTGGTCCGGGCACGCCGCCGTCAGCATCCTCAGGATCAGGTCGGCGTCCGGGACATCCGGGCCGAGCTTCTACCGGCTCCGGCTGTGGGAGATGATCCGGTCAACGGCTGGCAGTGCCGCTTCGGGCGTTCCCGCCTCAGGCCCGCAGGTGCTCGTAGTTGCGGCGGAACAGCGCGATGGCGGCGTCCGTGCCGATGCGCCGGACCTGCGCCTCAACCCAGCCCGGCTGCCACCGGAAGGGTCGTGCCGCCCCTTCCGCGACCAGGGCCCGTCCCAGACCGGACGGGGTGGCGAGATGGATCGAGCCGTCGAGATGGAGGTGGCCGAGCTCCTCCTCCCCCAGGTAGAAGTCGACGCCGTCCACCCGCGACTGGTCGAACAGATGCCAGTGGACCGTCGTGCTGATGTCCGGCCAGCCGGAAACGACGTCGACGACGAGCTGCAACGCTCCGTCCAGGACCGGCGGCGGCCCCACCGGTCCCTTGGCGGCGCGGGGCAGCGTGGCTCTTGCTTCGTCGTTCATCCCGTCTGCTCCTGCCAAATGCCGCATGTGTCGCGATCCGACAGCATGCCACGGATCAGTGCGCCATCGCCGGCTTCAGGACGTCCTCGCACCATTGCCGGAAGGTGGTCGGCGCGGCGGCGGCGGGATCGCGCCCGGCGACGTTGTCCATGCCCTCGTTCTTGGCCTGCATCATCTCGACATAGGCCTGCGCAAAGGAGTCCGACACGCCGCGATCGCGCAGCCGCGCCTTGAACGCGTCGAACGGGATCTGCCGGTAGCGGATCTCGCGGCCCAGCACCTCGGAAACGATCGCGGCCATCTCGTTGAAGGACAGATCCTCCGGGCCGAGCACCGGCAGCTCCCGCTGGCCGGTCCACGAGCGGTCGCGCAGCAGCCTCGCTGCGATGGCGCCGACGTCGCGCGTGGCCGTGGTGGGCATCCTCCTGTCGGGATCGTATGGGCCGAACATCATGCCCTGCGCCTTGATCGGGCCTGCCTGCTGGAGCGCGTTGTCCATGAAGGACGGCATGGCGAGGCCGCGGAACGCGACGCCGGAGGCCATGACGAGGTCGTCCATCGCGATCGAACTGGTGACCAGCCCGGCCCTGTCCTGCCACGGCGTGCCTCGCCCGAGTGCGGTGATCGAGACCACCTGTCGGACCCCGTGGCGACGGAACGCCTCGGCGGCGGGGCGGGTGAAGTCGGGATAGGCCTGCTGCAGCGTGAGCTGCAAATCGGCGGGCGAGAGCCAGAACACGGCGTCCGCACCGGCAAGGGCACGATCGACGATCGCGGCGTCGCCATGCGATCCGGCGACCACGTCCACGCGGTCGCGAACCGCCGCCGCGAGCCTGTCCGGATCACGGACGACGACGCGGACCGGCTCGCCGGCATCGAGCAGGTGCCCGACGACGTGGCGACCGATGTTGCCGGTGGGTGCGGTGACGACGATCATGAGGGAGGACCTTCTGCGTGCTGAACATCTGCTGCCGCGCCGTTCGCGAGGTCGGGTGGTGACGCGATCGTCGGCATGGCGACGATGCTCAAGGTAGTGTTCCAGTTGCCGCTCTAGCGGGGCTGGTTTCGGGATGCCCGTTCCAGCTATGAGACGGCTCATGGACCTCATGGCCTTGGCGGACTTCCACCTGGTGGCTGCCCATGGCGGCTATGGCCGCGCCGCGCGGGCCACCGGCCGCTCGAAGGCGACCCTGTCGCGGCGCGTGGCGGAGCTGGAGACGAGCCTCGGGCTGCGCCTGTTCGAGCGCGGCGGCTCTCTGGCGCTGACCGAGGACGGCCGGTCCCTGCTCGCCGGCACCCGGGGGCCGCTCGGCGAGCTCGACGCGACCGCGGATGCGTTGCGCGGCCGCAGCGCGGAACCCAGGGGCCGGTTGCGGGTCAGCACGCCGCTCCTGCTCGGGCAGTACGCCATGGGCGCGATCGCCGCGCGGTTCCTGGCGGCGCATCCCCTGGTGCGGCTGGAGATCCTGGCCGAGGACCGCTACGTGGACCTGGTCCAGGAAGGCTACGACATCGCCATCAGGGCCAACCCGCAGCCGGACGAGGATCTGGTCGGGCGCCGCTTCCTCACCGTCCCGCTGCTCGTGGTGGCCCATGCGTCGCTGCCCCGGCCGGTCGTGCGGCAGGAAGGGGACAGGCCGAAGGTCCCGGCGGTGGTGCGGCTGAGCGGCAACGACGAACGTCCCTGGACGGTGGAGGACGGCACCGCCTGCTTCACCGTGCAGCCCGACCCGGTGCTTCGCGTCTCTGCCTTGGGCATGATGCGCGACGCGGTGCTCGCGGGGGCGGGGGCTGCCCTCCTGCCCCGCTTCCTGGTGCAGGACCATCTGGCGTCGGGGCGGCTCACGGCGTGGGGCGTCGCGCGTGGGCAGGAGGTGGAGATCTGGGCGCTGCACGCGTCGACGCGGCTCGCCAGCAGCAAGGTCCGGGCCTTCGTGAGGCACCTCGTCGAGGCCTTCCCGGACGGATCGATCGAGGCGGCCCTGCCCCACCTGGGCGTCGCGACCGGCGGGCCGGCCTGAGCGTGCGGATGCCGGCAACGGATCGGGGATGGGCGTTCATCGGGTGCTGCAGGGGCCACGTTGCGCGTCGGGGCGCAGCGCGAGGGGGGGTGTTCCGGCCGGACACAGGACCGGGAAGCTAAGGCAGGGTGACCGCGCCGGTCAGCCAGTCCACCCGGATGGCGAGCTGCCGCCCACCCTCCGCCAGCGTCACCGCGCCGCCCGAGGCGCTGCCGTCGGGGTGGAACACCACCGGCGGCGGCCTGGTCGCCAGCTCCAGCCCGGCCGGCAACGGGCGACGGGCGCCGCCGCGCACCCCGTAGTCGCGACGGTCGACGTCGATCGTGAACACCACGTCGTGGTCGGCGTCGATCGCCCGTGTCCGTGCGCTGCGCATCTCGGCCGCGAGCACGCGGGCGGCGGCGCGGAGGTCCAGCGTCGGCGACCGCAGCGGGCCGCGCGACAGCACGATGCTGCCGACCAGTCCCAGCACCACCAGCACCACGATCATCTCGATCAGGGTGAACCCGTCGGCGACGGACCGCGGCGTCAGGCGGACCGCGGCGGGACAGACCGGTCGGTGGTCGGGCGGGAACCTCATGAACGGTTGCTGACCGCGAACCGGGCCGGGACGTCAAGGGCGGATGCCGGGCGCGGGCGAACCGGGAGCCGTCCGGACGGTTCTCGACCGGCGGAGGGCAGGATGGAGGATCGAGCACGACGACCGGCCGGATGGAGGCTGCTCCCGCTGGCGCTGCTCGCGCCGCTGCTGCTGCCGGGGTGCAGGGAGCGCAGGCCGGCGGCGGGACAGGCCGCCGGTGCGCCGGGCCGGGTGGCGGTGGCGGCGGCGGAGCGGACGGTCCGGGCGGCCATGCCGGCGGTGAAGGGAATGCAGTTCCGCGGCGTGCAGGTGTACAGCCAGGCGGTGCCGCATCGCTGGGCGGTGTGCGGCCAGGCCTCGCCGTTCGCCGACGACCCGGCGCTGTTCGTGCCGTTCGTGTCGGTGGTGTCGGTCGCAGACAACGGCACGGCGACGGTGCCCGATGCGGCCTTCGTCGGCACGAGCGTGTCCGAGGCGGACCGGACCTACCTGGCGCTGGTCACGCACTGCTACGAGGGCGGCGGTCCGACCGACGGTCCGATGGCGAGCGTGCCACCGATCCCGCCGCTGCCGAACACGGTGCCGTCGCCCTCGCTGGCCGGCGACGCGCCGGTGGCGGCGTCGCCCCGGGGGCCGTTGTCGGCGGCACAGCTGGCGCCTCGGCCGGCGGCGGACGCGGCATCGGCGCAGCCCGCGTCGGGGGACATCACCATGCGGCAGAACGCGAACCTGCATGACGGTCCGCACGGGGCGTCGGTCCGGGTGGTGCCGCAGGGAACGGCGCTGCGCATCTTCGGCGCGGCACCCGGCGGCTGGTACCAGGTCGGCGACACCGAGCCCTGGGGCTGGGTGCACGAGAGCATGTTCGTGCGCCGGTGAGGCGACGGGCCGGCCGGTGCGCTCAGCGGGTGGCGGGGCCTGCCAGGGGTGCCGGAACCGGGGCAGTCGAGGCGGCGGGGGTGCAGGGGTAGGTCGAGGTCATGAACCGGTAGAGGCCGACCGCGGCGGGCTGCTCGGTGAACGCGGGATGGGTCGACGCCCAGGTCAGGAACCGGTCGTGGGCCTGCTGCCGGATGATCGGCGGGTCGGGCAGGCAGATGACACGGGATGCGGGCGGGGTTTCGGCGAGGTAGAGGTCCACGAAGCCGCTGAGGTAGCCGACGCAGATGCCGTGTTCCTGGTCGTAGCGCAGCGAACCGGTCGTGATGGCGCACAGATCGAACAGGCTGCCGGAGGTGGTGATGGTGGTGGGGGACGGCCGCTTGTAGCTGCAGGCGGCGTCAGGTGCGGGCTAGGCCGTCGCCGGGCCGGCGGCGAGCAGGGTGAAGGCGGCGATCGCGGGCAGCGTCGTGCGATGGAAGGTCATGCGGTACACCGTTCGTGGGTGCGCCCTGCCCCGTCACCGCCGGCCCGCGGTTCCAGACACCGGCAGGAGGTTCGGCGGACGCTTACTGCGCCAGGTCGTTCAGGCTCAGCATGGCCAGCAACAACGAAGAAACGATGCCGGCGACGGCGGCGCCCATCACCACGGTAATCACCGGGACCAGGAGGGCGACCAGGCGCTCGACGCGGATGCGGACCTGCTCCTCGTGGATCTCGGCGGCGCGCAGCGACAGGGGGCCGAGCTGGGCGGTCTCCTCGCCGAGGCGGAGCAGGTGGATGGCGCGGACGGGGAAGATGCCGGCCTGGTCCAGGGTGCGGGACAGGCCGGCGCCGCCCTTGGCGGCCTCGGTGGCGCGGTCGAGGGCGCCGAGCACGGCCTGGTTGCCGATCACCTCGCGGACGATGCCCATGGCGCCGATCAGGGGGACGCCGTTGCCGATCAGGGTGCCTAGCGTGCGGGTGAAGCGGGCGGCTAGGACCTCGCGCATGAGCAGGCCGATGATGGGCAGGCGGAGCAGGAGGCGGTCGCGGGCGAGGCGGGCGCGCTCGCCCTGGAGGAGCTGGCGGGCGAGGACGGCGAGGAGGATGAGGCCGAGCAGGAGGAACAGGCCGTAGCCGCTGAGGGTGTCGCCGATGGCGATCAAGATGCGGGTGGAGCGCGGCAGGGCGGCGCCGTTCTGCTCGAACAGGGGGACGAACTGGGGGAGGACCTTGGTCAGCAGCAGGACGATGGAGCCGATCGCGGCCAGCATCAGCATGGTCGGGTAGATCATGGCCGATTGCAGGGTGGAGACCAGGGCGCGCTCGCGCTCCATCAGGGTGGCGAGGCGGTCCAGGGTGGCGGCGAGGTCGCCGCCGGCCTCGGCGGCGCGGACCAGGCCGACGTTGAGACGGGGGAAGCTGTCGGGGTAGCGAGCCATGGCGGCGTGCAGGGTGGAGCCGTCGCGGACGGAGGCGCGCAGGCCTTCCAGCACAGCGCGCTGGCGCGGGTTGGGGGCGGTCTCGACCAGGAAGCGGAGGGCGCGGTCGAGGTCCTGGCCGGCGTTGAGCATGACCGCGAGCTCGCGGGTGAGGTTGGTGACCTCCTGGCGGCGCAGGCCGCGGCGGCGGAAGCCGGGGAGCTCGATGCGCAGGCCGGAGGACAGGCCGGCGCCGGCGGGCTCGGCGCGCATCGGGATGTTGCCCTGGCGGCGGACAAACGCCACCACCTCCGCCTCGGAAGCGGCCTCTGTGACGCCGCGGACGGTGTCGCCGGTGGGGGTGATGGCGGTGAAGCGGAAAGCGGGCATGGCGGAGTGGAGTGTGCGGCGGATGGGGGTGGAGGGGAAGGGATGGGCAAGATTGAAGGCTAGCCTGTCCCAAGACCGAGCAGGTTCGTTTCGGGGGGCTCGCGTGGGCGGGAAGGAGGTGGTCTTGGTGTCGTGAAGTGGTGTCACGGATTGGCTCTGGGATTGGAGACGGGGCTGCGGTCGGTGGGAATTGGGAGGTCTCAGGCGTGGGACGGGTAGTATTGCCGCGAGGCTTAGGG
>CAXTVX010000022.1:10394-47676 GCA_964247755.1 uncultured Acetobacteraceae bacterium
CTGGCGGCTGGCGGCTGGCGGCTGGCGGCTGGCGGCTGGCGGCTGGCGGCTGGCGGCTGGCGAGGACGAAGGTGCCACCGTTGTCAGGAGGGGGTCCATGTCAATGACGGTGACGGCGGAGGGTTGTCGCAGGCGTTACCTACCTTCTGCCAGATGCTGGCAGCACCCCAGCGAATGACGCGGTTGTAGAGCGTCTTGCGCAAACCATTCATGGCCGGAGGGTCAACCCAGCGACCGCCGAATGTCATGATATGCACGATCCCGCTGATCACCCGCAGATTGTCCGCCCTCGAGATGCCACAGTTCTTGCGAAGCAAAAACGGCTGAGGCCTCTTCCGCTGCGCTCGCTCAGCTAAAGTATGCCCGCCATCTGTCGCTCCTTCCTCCTGTAGGAACCGCGTCAAAGGATTAAGGCCGCTAGGAATTGCTAATTAGGTTCGCCCTGAAGCCTTCCATTACAAAAAGTAGACGCTAAACTAGCGCGGGATGATATGGTGAAACAATGACTTCTGATGCAGCCTCACCGCTCCCGCGTCTCGAACTACCTCGGAGGTGGGAGTTCCTAGAACAACGAGCGAATGCAGCACAAGTTGATCCAGCAGAAGTTGTTGAGCGCGTAGATGATGCTGCTAATCGTGTTGACGAGCTGTTGCGGCGAGTGCGTGATGGTGGTGGCGGAGTAATTGAGGTTGTATATGGTCTCTCTGGATCAGGGAAAACTACTTTTCTGCGAACTTTAGGTAGATTTTTTGACAACATACGTATCACTACATTTCCAAAAGATCAAAGACTACGTGATCTTCCTAATTTTATACTTTTAGACTTGATTCCTGATGAGACTCGAAATCGTGTAGTATTAATAGACCGTAGAGACAACCCTACTGCTGAAGATTTGGCTGAAGTAGAAGAAACATTTGGTAGTCTTCTAAATGTCTTTCGTGAGGCGGAAGGTGCAGCTGTAGTTTTGTGGCCAATTACAAAGCTCGAAAGCGCCAAAGTAGTGGCCGAGAAAGCGTGGGTTGTAGGTCGCGACTCTATGGCCGACGAAAGTTCTCAAGGTCAATATCATTTTCGAGGGGTACCCAAAGCGCGCTATTGGGATCTCGCTGATAATACTAGTCGATCTCTCACGGGTGATGGTCTAGAAGCTTATGGCCTTACACGGGAGATAAGTGCACAGATTCTTCCTCAATGTGACACTATCTCTGACTTTTTCGGACGTGTTACACAACAAGCAAATGTCGAACGTGATCGGACATGGTCTGTGCTCAAGGTACGTTCAACTCCGCATCTTTGGATAGCGTTGCCTGGAGACGACTTGAAACTTCTAAATTCAACTGCTGACGCTTTAACTCAGGGAATACAGAGCAAAATTGACATCGATAAAATTGGCGAGCTAATCGATCAGGCAGATAATAGCATTATCTATATTTCTGAGTGGAAAGATCGACGTGGAAAACTGGCACATCTTCTGCGCGCGATTGACACGCGTTTGTTCGGTATTCCACCAAATGTGTCTGTTGTTGCAATTCGCGCCTTTGGCGATAACTCGGCTAAATCAAAACTTAGACAACCAGCCATAGGTTTAGAGATAGCGAAAACCGTTATGAAAGCGTCACGTATTTACAAAGCCATCCTTCGTGAAGGCGGTATTGATACACCTCCTTTCGCAGGCTCGCGGCGCATTGGACAAGAGACGATAGAAGATTTTATTAGAGTTCAGACAGTTGCCTCGCGAGACGACAAGCCACTGAACAAAGCATTGGCGAAACTCATCGCAGTCTGCCTAGCAGATGACGCTCCACATTTAAGAGTAACCTCGGAGAGAAGATCAATACCTGGTAGTGGCCTGCAACCAGATATTCAAATCGAGCTTCGTCCTGGTGAATATATTTGCATTGAGCCAACTTGGCGCACGAGTGGTAAAGGTATAGAAAATGAAATCAATGAAGCACAAAACACTTTGTCTGAAGCCCATGTAAAAAAATACATGCTTGAAAAAGCAACTCAATACGTAAAAGGATTTGGACTTCAATAGTTAGGTTTAGATAGACGCGAAGATCAGGCGCTCTATTTCACCTAGGGCCTAACGGCCGCAACAGATGGTGTTGATATGCAGAGTAGCTGATCCGGTGGAACAGGATATTAGGCGGCAGAAGTGGCGGGCTAGGTCGAACGGGCGATCAGTTCCTCCGGGATGAAACCGTCCTAAACAAATTTCCGTCAATGCTTATGCAAGTAGACAACGGCACTGGATCGAGGCCCATTGGGATGTCCAGAGCGGCACCATCTTTCGGCTGATCGGATCCCAGGCCCCTAATGGGAAGCCTGCGTGGATGGCGGCCATTGCCGCCTGCCAGTACGGCTCGTATGGAGGCGAACCTTTGAGGTGTTGCTCGTAATCGCCGACGGCCATGTGGTGCAACTCGTGCCAGAGGGTGCCTACCAATGAGGAATAGGTCGGGTGCTGCGACCCGTCCGCGGCGGGCAGGCTCATGCCGGAGCCTCCGGTCGGATTGAGAAACATCCTCAGGTTGGAGCGCTTCGCGGGCAGTGTCGGTCGCTCGGTTGGCCGGTTCCGGTGTGCGATCGGCGGTAGCCATATGCTGGCCCCGGACGCCCCGACGCTCCCGTACATCGGCCCGCTGGACAGCCCGGTGCCGGCAACGAAGTCAGCGCCGGAGGTAAAGATCCTGATCGTCCTAGGGGTCCCATCCCCCAGGAGCGATGCCACCTCCGCTGCAATCGCCTCCGACGACCGGGCAGCAACCAGCCCGACATCGAGTCCCTGTATCGTCCATGGCAGCAGGTACGGATCCCGTATGCCGGACACGTCGAAGGTCAGGCTCTTGTAGGTCCAGGAGCCGGGATGGCTGGACGCCAGGAGGTGCAGGCGGAGTTCGTAGTCCGTTGCCATGAGAATGCCTTACGTGTCAGCGGACGGCGGTGTTGGCGCAGTCCGATGTCGCTTGCGGTGCCGTGACGGCGACGAAGCGGTTCTGGATCTCGCTGCCAGGAGCGTCCGGTAGCATCGCCCCGTGTATGCCGTCGGCGCGGACCCACAGCGCATCTGGATCGACGCCAGCCTTTACAAGCGCATGCCGGACTGCGTCTGCACGAGATTGAGCCAGATGCGGTGCGGAAGATTTCAGTTCCTGGGCATCGACATGCCCGGCAATCAACAACGGGCTCCGGTTATGCTGCCAACCGTCCGCGATCCCTGCAATCAGGGCAGAGGCCCGAACTGCCATGCCTTTCGGCTGCGTGGTCCCATTCACCGGGTCCGAGACGCCAGTAGCGAAGAAGATCAGGTATTGTCCCTGTAGGTCGCAGGCGGTGCCGGCTGTGGTCGTTGCGGCAGCGGCCTGCGAAACGAGCACCACCATGAGCAGGATGGCCAGACCCGCAGCAAGGCGGCGGGTCGATCGATGGCCACCACCGATCAGCTCCATTCCGCCCCCGCGACCATGACGCTGTCCATCGAATGACGACGAGCCTACCCCTCCGCACGGATGGAGCGGGCGACTTCCTCGATGGTGGTTGTCCCCGCCAGCGCCGCCTCCAGCCCCGCGTCGAACATGGTGACCATGCCCGCCGACACGGCGGCGCGTTCGATGGTGGGGTGGTCGGTGCGGGCGAAGATCAGGCGCTCGATCTCGGCGTCGGGGGCGAGGAACTCGGCGATGGCCTGGCGGCCGCGGTAGCCGGTGTTGCGGCACTGGGGGCAGCCGATTGGGTGGAACAGGGTGATCGGGCGGCGGGTGGTGCGGCGGGCGAGGTCGAAGCGGGCGACCAGCTCGTCCGGGGCGGGGACCTCCTGCTTGCAGTCGTCGCACAGGCGGCGGACCAGGCGCTGGCCCATCACGCCGCGCAGCACGGCGGTGAGCAGGTAGTCCTCCACGCCCATGTCGCGCAGGCGGGTGATGGCGGCAGCCGCCGAGTTGGTGTGCAGGGTGGAGAGCACCAAGTGGCCGGTCAGGGCAGCCTGCACGGCGATCTGCGCGGTCTCCAGGTCGCGGATCTCGCCCACCATGATCACGTCGGGGTCCTGGCGCAGGATGGAGCGCAGCAGGGCGGCGAAGGTGAGGCCGATCTGCGGCTTGATCTGGATCTGGTTGATGCCGCGGAGCTGGTATTCGATCGGGTCCTCGACGGTGACGACCTTGCGGGTGACGGCGTTCAGGGTCAGCAGGCCGGTGTAGAGGGTGGTGGTCTTGCCGGAGCCGGTGGGGCCGGTGACCAGGACGATGCCGTTGGGCAGGGCCAGCATCTCGTCGACGCGGGCGACCACGCGGGGGGCGAGGCCGAGCTTGGCGTAGTCGAAGGTGACGGCGTTGCGGTCGAGCACGCGCAGCACCACGGTCTCGCCGTGCAGGGAGGGGATGGTGGAGACGCGGAAATCCACCTCCTGGCCGCGCACGGCGAGCTTGATGCGGCCGTCCTGCGGCAGGCGGCGCTCGGCGATGTCGAGGCGGGCCATGATCTTGATGCGCGACACGATGGCCGGGATCAGGCGCGGGGGCGGACTCTCCATCTCGTGCAGCACGCCGTCGTAGCGGTAGCGGATGCGCAGGCGGTCCTCGAACGGCTCGATGTGGATGTCCGACGCCCGGGTCTCGACCGCGCGGAACACGATCTGGTTGACCAGGCGGATCACCGGGGCCTCGGAGGCGAGGTCCTTCAGGCGCTCGGCGTCCTCCTCCAGGGGGGTGTGTTCGTCGTCGCCGTGCCCGTGGTGCGGGGCGTCGTCACTCGGGTAGAGGCGGTCGAAGGCGGCTTCCAGCTCGATCGGCACGGCGATGCCGGGCTGCACCGCAAGGCCGGTGGCGGCGGCGATGGCCTGGGCGGCGAAGGGGTCGAGCGGGTCGGCCAGGGCGACGGTGAGGAGGCCGTCACGCTGCTCGACCGGCAGGGCGCGGACGTCGCGCAGGAAGCGGGCGGTCAGGCGCTCGGGCAGGAGCGGCTCGGGGGGGTAGCGGTCAGGGCCGAGGACGGGGAGGTCGAGCAGCTCGGCATAGGAGTCGGCGAGGCCGCGCTCTGACACCAGGCCGAGGCGGAGCAGGATCACGTCGAACCGGCTGTCGCTTTCCTCCGCCGCACGGCGGGCGCGCTCCAGGCTGCGGGCGTCGCAGCGGCCGGACTCGACCAGGAGCCGGCCGAGGCGATCGATCGCGGGCTCCAGAGGGATGTGGTTCATGGGGTGCCTCCTGGCCGGGGACTACGATGAAGCGGGGATGGCCGGCAGCGCAAGGGCATCAGCCGGCGGTCGGCGGAGCGGTGTCGGGAAGGAGCCAGAGCCAGAGCGCCCACAGCGCCAGCGCCAGGCCGGGGCCGAACGGGACCCGGAGGTCGGGGTGCAGGCGTCCCCTGCCCCGGATCGCCGCCAGCGCCAGGGTCAGGAGCGCGCCGCACAGCACCATCAGCGGCAGGTCCGACAGGCCGAGCCAGGCGCCGCCGGCGGCGAGCAGCTTGGCGTCGCCGGCGCCGAGGCCGGTGCGGCCGCGCAGCCGGCGATAGACGGCGGACAGCAGGGTGAAGGCGAGCCAGCCGACGGCGGCGGCGGCGGCACGGTCGGGCAGTGCGGGCGGGTCGGTGGCGGCGCAGGCGAGCAGGCCGGCCAGCAGCAGCGGCAGGGTGAGGACGTCGGGCAGGCGCAGGGAGCGCCAGTCGATCCAGGCCAGCGCCAGGGCCGCCCAGCCGAGCACGCAGCCGGACCACAGGGTCGCCGGGTCCGCGGGCAGCGCCGCCGCGGCGACCAGCGACACCAGCAGGGCGGCGAGCTCGATCGCGGGGTGGGCGCGGGGGATCGGGGCGCGGCAGTGGCGGCAGCGGCCGCCGGACGCGGCGAAGCTCAGCAGCGGCACGAGGTCGCGGGGGCCGAGCACATGGGCGCAGGAGTCGCAGGCGGAGCGGGCCAGCGCCACCGGCCGGCCGTCGGGCAGGCGCATCGCCAGCACACCGAGGAAGCTGCCGACGAAGGGTGCCGCCAGCACGGGCAGGAGGAAGGGCGGCACCGGCGGTGAGCGCTAGCGGTTGCAGATCGCGCTGCTGCTGTCGCCCGCGTTGCCGTTGGGACCGGGCGAGCACAGGTCGTAGTCGTGGCCGTCGCGGTTGGACGGGTTGCGATACAGGTAGGCGTGGTTCCAGGCGTCCACCGGCACGGAGCCCTTCACGTAGGGGCCGTTCCAGTTGTCGCCGTCGGACGGCTTGGTGACCAGCGCCTGCAGCCCGTCGTCGGTGGAGGGGTAGGAGCCGACGTCGAGCTTGTACAGGTCCAGGATCTGGCCGATGCGCTCGATCGACTGGTGCGCGATCTTGATCTTGGCGCCGCCGAGCTGGCCCAGCACCGCGGGCGCCACCAGGGCGATCAGCAGGCCCAGGATGGCGATCACCACCAGCAGCTCGATCAGGGTGAAGCCGTCGTCCCGGGGCGCGCGGAGTCCGGAGTTGCGGAGACGGGAAAGGCGGTTGGACATCGACGGCATGGCCTCGGACTGGGTGTGGTACCGGGTGTTCTAGCGCATCGCGGGTGATCGGACGATTTCGCGCATGTGTCGTTTGTGCCAGGATCGGGCCATGACGACCCGCGCCGCGACGCCCTGATGCCGGTTCCCTATCTTGCCTGCATGGGACTGGTGGCCTCGATCTACCACCTGCCGCCGCGCGTGCTGCCGTCGATCCAGGCGGTGGAGGGCGGCAGCCCGGGGCTGGTGCACCCCAACGCCAATGACAGCCAGGACCTGGGGGTGATGCAGGTCAACACGATCTGGCTCGGGGCCCTGGCGCGCTATACCCATACCGGGGTCGACACGGTCTATACCCGGCTACGCGACGAGCCCTGCTACAACGTGGCGGCGGCCGGCGCCATCATGCGCACCTACCTGGACGAGACGCATGGCGACCTGATGCTGGCGGTCGGCAACTACCATTCGCACACGCTGGCGTTGAACGCGGCCTACCAGGTGCTGGTGATGCAGTCGGCACAGCGGCTGTTCGTGGGCGGGGGCACGGCGCCGCAGGTGGCGGCGGGGCAGCGCAGCGTGGCGCAACGGCTGGCAATGCAGCGACGCATGGTCCGCGAGGCCCGACGCCGGGAGCGGAGCTAGAAGGACGTCCGATCGCACCGGATCGGCAATCGGATAGAGATGCGCGGCAGGCAATCAGCGGGAGCGTGATCGGCGCGCGATGCCGGCGTGTCATGCTCCAGCCGCCCGCTGGAGGAGGGCGCGCCCTACCTGCGGAGCGTCCGGTTGCGGCAGGAACGTCGGCCCGAACGCCTGCCGCTGCACCGGTCACGCCAGCGCAACGGATGGTTGCACAGCTTTACTCACAGTTAGTTTATGACATGGTTGCGTGATTTTATACAACGGCGTGCATCCATAGACCGGGCTCGCTTGTATCGATGGTGGCATGGCGCACGACGTCATCCGTCTGCATGTCACCTCGACGACAAGCAGACGTCACCTAGGGACAGGAACGTTCAAATGGCCGGACTTGAGACGAGTCACGTGATGCCTGAGGGGTTTGCCCTCGGCCGCCGTCGCCTGATGAAGGGTGCCGGGGCCGGTGCGGTGGCGCTCGGCACCCTGGGTGGTGCCAGCATCGCCACCAGCACCGCTGCTTCGGCGGCAACCTTTAGCGACGCGGACATCCTCAACTTCGCGTTGAACCTGGAATACCTGGAAGCGGAGTTCTACATCCGCGCGACCACCGGCCAGCCACTCAGCGCCTTTCTCGGCGACCTCAGTGGCGTCGGAGGAAACGCGGGTCCGGTGAACGGCGGCTCGATCGTGCCGTTCCAGATCCCGGCGCTGGCCTATTTCGCGTTGCGCATCGCCAACGACGAACTGGCCCATGTCCGCTTCCTGCGCGAGGCGCTCGGGAGCGCCGCCGTCGCCGAGCCGGCGATCGACTTCACCAACGCCTTCAACACCCTGGCGCAGAACGCCGGGCTGGTCCCCGCCGGCGGCAGCTTCAACCCGTTCGCCGACGAGGTCAGCTTCCTGCTCGGCTCCTACATCTTCGAGGATGTCGGCGTGACCGCCTATGCAGGCGCTGCCAACCTGCTCACCGTGCCGGCCAATCTGTCCTATGCCGCCAGCGTCCTGGCCATCGAGGGCTTTCACGCGGGCGCGATCCGCGGCTACCTGTCCCAGATCGGCGCCGGCGCCGCGACCAACGCGATCTCGGCCTTGCGCACCAAGCTGGGCGGCACGCCTGACAACGGCACCGATGTCCCGGGCAACCCGTTCAACTTCAACAACGTCGACTACAACGGGCAGGTTTACCGGCGCACGACGCAGCAGGTGCTGAACATCGTTTACGGCGGTGCATCGCCGACGGCTGGGCTGTTCTTCCCTGCCGGCGTGAATGGCCTGTTCAACACCACCGCGGCCTGATCGGCCGGATCCGTCCTTCCTTCACTGTTCAGGCACGCGCGGAACGGCGCCGCGACGGCATCAAGCCGAACGTCCCCGGTTCCTTCCGCAGGAGATCAGTCCATGCTCGACACCATCAACCCGCCCGAGACCAGCGCCGGCCCACAGTTTGGCGCAGGCATGGTTCCGGAGGAGAACGCCACCAACGGCCGACGCGTCGTGATGCGCCGTGCCGGCTTCGGCCTCGCCGGCATCGCCGCGGCCGGCCTGCTCGCCAGCAAGAGCGCCAGCGCCGCCGTGACCACCGCCAACATCGACGTCGACATCTTCAATTTTGCGCTGAACTTCGAGTATCTCGGCGCGGAGTACTACCTGCGAGCGGTGACCGGTAACGGCCTTGCCTCCTACACGTCGGTGAGCGGCACCGGCACCCCTGGGACAGTGGTCGGCGGCACGGCGGTTCCGTTCCAGACCCCGTCGGTCGCCTACTTCGCCCAGCAGCTCGCCAACGACGAGCTCGGCCACTTGCTGTTCATCCGCGAGGTACTCGGGAGCGCTGTGATCGCCGAGCCGCAGATCGACCTCGCCGACTCCTGGACGGTGCTGGCCACTGCAGCCGGCCTGATCGCTCCGGGGCAGACGTTCAACCCCTACGACAACGAGGTCGACTTCCTGCTCGGTGCCTACGTGCTGGAAGATACCTGCATCACCGCGCTTACCGGTGCCGCGGCCCTGCTGACCAGCCCGGACAACATCGCCTACGCTGCCAGCCTGCTCGGCGCTGAAAGCTACCAGGCCGGCGTGATCCGCTCCTACCTGTCCGAGATCGGCGGCGGCCTCGCCACCAACGCGATCTCGGCACTCCGGGCCAAGCTGTCCGGTGTCGGCGACAACGGCACCGACTCGGAAGGCAACCCATACAACTTCAGCAACGGCGACCTCAACGCCCAGGCGTTCCGCCGCACCACCAGCCAGATCCTGACAATCGCCTATGGTAACAACGTCCCCGGCACCTCCAGCGGCCTGTTCTTCCCCGCCGGGGTGAACGGCACCATCAAGTCCGTCTGACGCGACCCTAAACCCCGCGGCGCCGTCACGGCGGCGTCGCGGCCTATCCTAGCTGCCTGGTCCGCACCAGCCCGACCAGCATCCCGCCGAGCCGTCGTCCGATCCCGGGCCATTGCCGCGCGTCAACCCATGCCCGCGCCGCCTTCTGCATTGTGCTGCGCAATGTCGGGTCGTCCAGCAGGCGGTCGAGCCCTGCCACGATGTCGTCGATCTCGATCCCGTCGAGGCGATGGACCGCGTCGCCCAGTTCCTCGAACAGCGCGATCGGGGTGACCGCGACCGGGACCCCGGTAGTCAGCGCGCCGCGGACCGCAGCGCTCGACGCCTCCTTCGATGGCCGGTATGGCAGGACCAGCAGATCGCACGCGGCCAGCAGGTCCAGCGACTGCATCTGCGGCAGGAACGCGGTGCGGAACTCGACGCGGTCGGACAGGTCGAGCGCGTCCGCAAGGTCGCGGCAGCGGCGGATCTCGTCGCGTGACGCGTCGGCATCATATTCGGCGTTCACCAGGAGCAACCGCAGGTTCGGCCAAAGTCCGCGCAGCCGGGACACTGCCTCGATCAGGGTGTCGATCCCCTTGCCCGGCAGGAAGAAGCCGTAGCAGCCGATCAGCGGGCCTTGCGCATCCCCCGGCTGCAGCGGGCGCGCCGGCCGGGCCGACAGCGGCGCAGCGACGCCATGCGGAAGCAGCGCCACGTTGGCGGCGAGGCCCAGGTCCCGCAGGCGCTCGATGTCGGCGAGCGTGTGCACCAGCAGACGGTCGATCCGGGCGAGCGCGTTCGTCACCAGGGTCAGGTCGGCGTCCGACAGATCGAGCAGGTCGCGGGTGTTGTGCAGGACCGTCACGACCACGCGGTTGTCGAGTGCCGGATGGGAGACCAGCCTCGCGAGGTCGCGAAAATGCAGCAGGCCGGGCTGGTGCTGGATCACTACTGCGTCCGCATCGTCGGCGGCCAGTGCTGCGGCGAGCGGCTCCACGGTGCGCGGATCGCCGAGCTGCCAGCAGGGCCAGAACACGGCGCCGTCCGACTCGCCGACCTGCGTGCGGCGGTCGCACAGCACGCGGACCCGCATCGCGTCCGGGTCCATGCCGCCGAGGAGGTTGCGGGAATACTCGGCGATGCCGCAGCGCTGGTTCCAGCTCGAGATCCAGCTGATGCGCAGCGGCCGCGGCGGCGGCGACAACAGCAGGTCGGTGGCCAGACGTGCGAGGGAACCGGCGAGTGCAGCGGGTCCCTGGATCGAGGGAGCCGCCGGCATCGGCCGGTCCGCCGCGGCAGGCGCCTCCCGCAGTGCTGCCACCAGGTCGTCCTCGTCCGGTTCCAGCCACAGCGCGTGCGGGACGCCGAAATGGCTACCGGTTGGCGCCGACCGGTAGCGGAGCAGCCGGATCCCCGGCAGCGCACCGTCCGGGCCGGCGCAGAAATCCATGTGGCCGCCGCGGCCGGTGACGATCAGGGGCAGGCCCGCGGCCAGCGCTTCCGCGGCGGGAAGGTTGTAGCCCTCGCCACGGGTCGGCAGCACCATGGTGTCCGCGTCGGCATACAGCGCCAGCAGGGCGTCGGGGTCGAGGTCGCGGTCGATCAGCTCGACCGGGGCCAGGTCCGGGTCGGCGGCGCGGAGAGTGGCCAGGGCGGCAGCGGCCTCGTTGTGCGGGTTGGGAAAGCCCTTGATCACCAGGCGCACCGGATCGCCGGCACGGAAGGCGCGCGCCCAGGCACGGAGCAGCACGTCGACCCCCTTGCGCGGAAAGCAGGAGGACACGTGCAGGAAGCGGTGCATGCCCTGCCCCGGCCGGGAGGCGCGCGCGTCGCGCAAGGCGGCGAACCGGTCGAGCCGTACTGCGGGCGGGATCACGCGCACCGGGACCTGCAGGCCGGAATCGAGCAGCACGTCGCGCACGAAGGCGGTCGGCGCCACCACGGCCCGGAAGTTGCGGTCCAGCACCGCAACCGTGTCGGCCGGCATCAGGGACTCTTCCCAGAACAGCATCGCCACCGGGACGTCGCCGGGACGGGAGGGCACGTGCACCGGGTAGTGCTGGCTGATCACCAGCTCCGGGCCGGTCGGATGCGGCTCCCGGTAGACCAGCGCCGCCACAGCGTCGCATTGGCCAGCCGGCACGCCGGACAGGTCGAGCGTGTCGCCGCCTTCCACTGGTGCCAGCCGGACCCGGCCGGGGTGGGCCTGTTCGAGCTGCAGCGCCAGCTCGCGGTTGATCACCGACAGGCTGTAGCTGCCGTTGACGTGGCCGCTCACCGTGTAGCGGAGGTTGCCGTCCAGCAGCGGCGCGGTCGCACTCTCGGGCGGCAGTGCGGCGCCGGCGCGAAGCAGCGCGTCCTTGAGCACCGCGCGCTGGCGGTCGAGCGAGAAGCGGTCCAGCGCCGCGTCCTGCAGCGTCCGCTGCCGGGCAGCGGCCTCGGGATCGGCGGCCAGGGACAGCATCGCCGTCGCGACGGCATCCGGCTGGAGGCTGTCCAGCAGCCGGCCGGCGCCGGCCAGGGTGTAGGGCACGGCGCCGCCGGGCCAGGCCAGCACCGGGACGCCGTGCGCCATCGCCTCGACCAGCGGCACGCCGAAGCCCTCGTGCCGGCTCAGCGAGACGTACAGGTCGGCGGCGGCATACCAGCGGTCGAGGGCCGCGTCCGGGACCGCGCCGGCCAGCACGACGTGTCCGTCCATCCCGAGGGCGACGATGCGCCGGCGCAGGGCGGCGGCGTAGGGATCGGCGGCACCCTCGTCGCGGCCGACCAGCACCAGGCGCGACGGAGCGCCGAACCGCGCCCGGAAGGCCGCGAAGGCATCCAGCAGGGCGAGCTGTCCCTTCGCCTCCACGATGCGGCCGACGAACAGCACGGTGAACGGCGCGTCTGCCGCACGCCCTCCGGCCCGGGCGGCGGCGGCACGGGTCCGCAATGACTCGAGGTCGAACAACAGGGTACAGGCGCGGACCGGCGCCAGGCCAAGCCGTCGCAGCTCGATGGCGTTGTACTCGCTGTCGGCCAGCGCCGCGCGCACCCGGCCGCGAAAGCTGGCCAGCTGTTCCCGGCCGAGCCGGGCGTAGTGGGCGAGGTAGGGGTGCCGGGCCAGCAGCGCCGGCGGGGTGATGTTGTGGTAGAGCAGCACCTTGGGCGCCGGCAGGTCGAGCACCTCGGCGAACCGGTCGTAGCCCATGGAATGGCGCACGATCAGCACGTAGCGGTCGTGCCGCGGCAGCTGCTCCATCGGCCGGAGCAAATGCGCAAGGGCGGCGGGCGGCTGCTCGACGAAGATCTCGCTCTCGTAGCCCATGCCGCGCAGCACCGTGCGGGTCAGCAGCATGGCGTTTGTGATGGCATCGCCGACCGCCGAGCCGGAATGGAACTGGTGCACCGCGAGCAGGCCGCCCTCGCCTGCTCCCAGCAGCACCGGCGGCGGCGGCAGGATCGGCAGCGGCTCGGCGGCGACGTTCTCGGGCGCGGCCTGGGGGTCCGCTTCGCCCGCAGGCACGGACGTGTCGGGGGGAGGCGCCGGATCGGGGGCTGCCGCAGGCACGGCCGCGGCGGGCGCCGCCGCCGGCATCGCCGGGTCCGGCCGCAGCCGGTTACGGGCGGCGACGACGCGGCGCAACGGTGCCGTGACGCGCCAGGAGCGGCTCCTTTCCAGTGCCTGCAGGCCGCGCTCGGTGGCCTGCAGGCGCAGATGGGTCTGCTGCAGCTCGTGCCGGGCATCGTGCAGCCCGTGCTCGGTGGCCTGCAGGCGCAGGTGGGTCTGCTGCAGCTCGTGCCGGGCATCGTGCAGCGCCTGCGCCAGCTCGCGGCGCGCGTGCTCGGCCTGCACCGCCTCCTCCGCCTGCCGGCCGAGCATCTCGCGCAGCCGGACCAGCTCGTGCCCTGCATGCTCGGTCGCGCGCAGCTCGCGGGCCGCACCGGCCTCCAGCCCGGCCTGTGCCGAAGCCAGGGCGTCGCGAAGCCGGCCCAGTTCGGCCTCGGCCGCGCCGATACGCTCCGCCCACACGCTGTCGGACGCGCGCAGGAAGTCGTCGAACACGTTGGGCGGGGTGGAAAAGGCAGGTGCCAGCGCGTCGTGCCGCTCCGCCGCCACGTAGTAGCGGTTGAGCCCGTCGAACCAGACGAAGCGGTATTCCGCGTCCAGCAGCAGGGGCTCCCACTCGGCATGGGTGGGCGTGGTGGAGTCCGGCGCGGTGGCCTCGGCCAGGATGATCCAGGGCCGGAACGCCTGGAGGTCCGCCCCTTCCAGCACCGCGCGTTCGGCACCCTCCACGTCGATCTTGAGGAAGTGGATGTCAGGAGGTGCATACAGCCGGCAGATCTCGGCCAGGGTGCGCACCGGCACCACGACCTCGCGCACGGCGCGGGTCTCGGCGTGTCCGGCGGCGACCGCGGGGTCGAGGGTGGACAGCCCGGTGCCGTCGAGTGCGTGCAGCACCGCCTCGCCCGCCTCCGCCCCCAGCGCCAGCTGCAGGGTGACGTCGCGCGGCCGGGCAGCGCGGATGCGGGCCGCCTCGGCAAGGAGCGGCTCGATGTTCACGCCGGTCCAGCCACGGTCGTAGAAGGCGCGGGTGACGCTGTCGGCATCCGGGTGTTGCGCGCCGACGTCGATGTAGAAGCCGTGCTCGACCGTGCCGAGGGCCCGCCACAACAGGACGTCCTCGAAGTTCTGGGCGTACGAGATGAACGTCATGGTGTCCCGGGCCATGGGATTTGGGGCACGGCTTCCTGCGTCAACGTGTCGGCCTGCGCGCCGGATGCAGCCGCCGGGCTCAGACCAGGTGCGCCGCGCGGCCGGACGCGGCGGTCGGGTCGCCGCCCGGCCGGGGTTCGCGCGCAGCCGGCAGGGCCGGCCGGGCGTGGTCGATCGCGCGCAGGATCCCGCGTGCCGACTCTTCCCAGCCGACCGGCCTGAACTCGGCTGCCACCCGGGCGCCCCAGGCCTCGACCCCGGCCGGATCCTCGATCGCCTCGCGCAGCACGCGGAACGCCTCGGCGCCGTTCTCCGGGTCGAAATAGCGCGCGAGCCGGCCGCCTGCCTCCGGCAGGGCGGTGGCGTTGGAGATGATGCAGGGGCGCCCGAAGGAGAAGCTTTCCGTCACCGGCAGGCCCCAGCCCTCGTAGAAGGAGGGAAACACGGTGAACAGGCAGCCGCGGTAGAGCTGCTCCAGCTCGCTGTCCTGCGGGTTCTCGACCAGCAGCACCTTGGCTCCCAGCCAGTCGGCGTTGCGCAGCTGCTGCATCAGGTCGTCGACCAGCCAGCCCACCTTGCCGGCGAACACCAGGATCGGCACCTGCTCCGCCGGCAGCGCCTCCAGCAGGCGGCGCCAGGTACGCACCAGCAGCGCGTGGTTCTTGCGCGCCTCGATGGTGGACACCATCAGCACGTAGCTGCCAGGCAGCGGCAGCCGGTCGCCGGGGCCGTTGCCGCCGCGCCCGTGCTGGCTGCGATGGCCTGGCGGCATGCTGAACCCGGTGCCGATCGGGATGGTGGAGGGCCTGGCCCGCAGCGTCAGCCGCTCGCGTGCGGCAACGCGGACCACGTCCTGCCCGCTCCACTGGCTGATGGTGAGCAGGATGTCCGCCTGCGGCAGCAGCGCGTGCGCCCAGAGCCGGAACCGCTGCACTAGGTTGGCGTCGCACCATTCCGGCCGCAGCAGCGGGATCAGGTCGTAGATCAGCAGGGCGACGCGCAGCCCGTGGTGCTCCCTCGCCCGCGCCACCAGCTCGCCGTAGAACGGGTGGAACCAGTTCGAGCCCAGCACTAGCAGCACGTCGCCGGGCTCGGCGGTGGCGTCGAAGCCGGCGACGGTCAGGCCACCCGACAGGGCGCCGCCGGCCGGGACGGCCTTTCCTCCGGTCCGCGCCGGGCGCAGCCGCTTCAGCGCCACGCCCGCCAGGCTGCCGGCGGCGTCCAGGGTATCGCGCTGCGACCTGACCAGCCGGATCAGCGGCGTGCGCACGTCGAGCGGGATGCGGTAGGCGATGCGCCGCGCGAGCCCGGGGCGGCCCGGGCCGGCGGCAGCGTCCGGACCCGGCGCCTGCCGCGGCGCCGCCGCGTCGCCGGCAGACGCGGCCAGCCGCGCGTGCAGCGCGTCCACGTCGGCGAACGGGATGGCGGTGAAGCTGTTCCGGGTCGTGGCGTGGCGCACGAAGCCGACGCGGTCGCGCGTCTCGGGCATCAGCGCCAGGGCGCGGCACAGTTCCAGCTCGATCCGCTGTATGCCGCTCGGACGGGCGTTGAACAGCGAGTACTGGAACAGGTCCTCCACATCGACCCATATCCTGTCGGGCACGCTGTTCTCCCTGGTCCGGGTCGGGCGCTGCGCCCTCGTCGCCGGCCATCCTGTCCGGGCCGGCTTTGCTCTCGCACGCGAGCGCTGCCACATTGCGCGGTGTTCGCGGGTCCCGCCACGTCCGGCCGGGGATGCGCCATCCGGAGCGACGCGTCAACGTGGCGGTGCTGCAGACCAAGTTCGAGGAAGACCATGTGGGAGGAGTCCCGGACCCCGAGCCATGGACCGGATCCTACTCCCCGCGTGCCGACGCGGCCGACATCCTCGGCTGCTTCCGGCTGGTCCTGGGCCGGCTGCCGAACCGCGAGGAATGGCGCGGCCACGCGATGCGGGTCGGCGAGCCGCTGGAGGGGGTGGTGGCGAGCTACGTGAACTCGCTCGAGTTCGCCAGGCGCGGCCTGCTCGGCGCGGCGGCGCTGGGCGGGGTCGAGCTGGCGCGGCTGCCGGGGTTCTCGATCTACACGCAGGCGGACGATGCCGCGGTCGGCCGCTACGTCCGCGAGGACGACTATGAGCGAGACGTCTCCGCCCTGTTCCGCGCACGCCTCCGGCCAGGCAACCACGTGCTCGATCTGGGCGCCAACATCGGCTACTTCTCCATGCTGTCGGCGAGCCTGGTCGGACCGTCCGGATCGGTGATCGCGGTCGAGCCCAATCCCGCCAATGCCCGGCTGGTCGAGGCCAGCCGGCGGGCCAACGGGTACGGCAATGTCCTGGTCGTCCAGGTCGCGGCCGGGCTGTCGCCGGGGCTGCTGGTGCTGAACCGGTCCCATTCCAACGGCACCACCTCGGCGGTGCCGGACGCGACCGCCGCCCTGCTCGATGCCGAAACGGTGGGCTGCGTGCGGGCCGACACGCTTGTGCCGCCGAACCGGCGGATCAGGCTGATCAAGGCGGACGTGGAAGGGGCGGAATACCTGGCGCTGGGCGGCTGCACCGCGACCATACGGCGCGACCGCCCTCTGATCGTGACCGAGTTCAGCCCGTCCCTGATGCCCGGCATCTCCGGCATCACGGGACCGGCCTATCTCGACTGGCTGGTCGGGCTCGGCTACGGCCTGCACGTCGTGGAGGCGGACGGCAGCACACACCCGGCCACGCCGGACGCGGTGATGCGTACGCACGAGGCGCGCGGCACCGACCATCTCGACCTGCTGGCCGAGCCGCTCCCGACGGTCGGTTCGACGCCGGGCCGGCTCGCGCGGCGCCTGCGCCGGCGCGCGGCATGAGGCCCGACCCGGGGCGGCCGGGGTGGCCGGCGCTCCTGCCCATGGTCGCGCTGGTGCTGGGGCTGGCCGGCTGCGCCGAGCAGAGCTGCGGCAGCGTCGCCGTGCTCAACGCCCTGGACGACTCCGACCACCAGGCCGACCTGGCGCATCTGGGCCTGGTGCGCGACGCCGCGGTCACGGCGCCCGGGTCCACCCCGGACAGCGCGTCCTGTTCGATCTGGGAACGGGTGCGCGGCCCATCGTCGGAGCAGGGGCAGGAGCAGGTGCTGCTTCGGCCGCAATATTACGGGGTGCGGCGGATCAGCACTGGCTGGGAGCTGTCGCCCTGACCGGGTGCCTCAGCTGTCGGGCTTCTCCACGATCCTGAACACCAGGTTGACGTGCTGCGGCTGCGACGCGTTGGTCCAGTCGGTGTTGACGGTGGAGCCGATGTTGGCCTTCTTGTAGAGACCCGCGATCGACGCCTGCGCCGCCTGGATCGACTGGGTGGTGACCGGCCCGCCGGGCCTGATCCCGGAGGCGGCCAGGATGTCGGCGGTCTTGATCCGGCTGTTGCCGGCGACCGTGACGGTGTCGGCGGTGATGCCGACATGGGTCACGGTGGGGGCGACCGGCGCCTGCTCGGCGAAGGTGTAGGTGATGGTGGCGGCGTGGCCGGTCGCGGTCATGCGCTGCGACACGTTGGCGCCGACGTTGTGCTTGCGGTACACCCCGGTGATCGCGTCCATGTTGGCCTGCAGCGCCGCATGGTCGATCGTCTGCCCGACCCCGTAGGGGAGTGCCGCCTGCAGCTCGGCGCTCGGCACCTGGTCGTTGCCCACGAACGTCACCCGACGCAGCGTGTAGCTGGCGCCGGCCTGGGCCCGGGCGGGAATCGGCAGGGCGGCGGGAATCATCGTGCCGGCCAGGATGAGGCCAAGCAGGGCGCGGGGGAGCTTGTTGTCGGTCATGCGGTGCGAACCTCGCTCAGTAGGCTTTGTACGGCAGGAACTTGCCGCTCATGGTGATGGACACGCGGTCCCCGGCCGGGTCGGGCTCGCGCTGCAGATCCATGCGGAAGTCGATGGCGCTCATGATGCCGTCGCCGAACTCCTCGTGGATCAGCGCCTTGAACGTGGTCCCGTATACCGACACCAGCTCGTAGAAACGGTAGACCAGCGGGTCGGTCGGCACCGCGCTCGGCAGCGAGCCGCGATACGGCGGCACCTGGAGCAGCCGGATCTCGTACGGATCGAGCCCGAGCCGGTCGCCGATCGCTTCCGCCGCCTGCGCCGGCAGCGTCATCTGCCCTAGCAGGCCGGCGGTGACATACTCTTTGGACAGGCCGGTGGCGAGGACGGCCAGCTCCGCCCAGTTCAGCCCCTGCTCGATCTTGATCCGGACGATCTTCTCGGTCAGCTCCGCGCGGGTCATGCCTGCTACTCCTTCGCCTGACCGATTGAACGTGGACAACCCGGTGATGGTCAATGCGCTGCCCCCGCCCGATCCGGAGATGCGGGCGCTTCTGCTCCGTTTGAACAACGTTCACGCCGAGCAGACCTCCCTGCTCGATGCCGGCCGCCTCGACCGGATGCTGGAGGCGGCGTTCCTGGTCGAGACGGTGGGGAGGCTGGACGCCTTCCTGATCGCCTTCGACCAGGACGCGTCCTACGACAGCCCCAACTTCCTGTGGCTGCGCGCGCGCCATTCCCGCTTCGTCTATGTCGACCGGATCGTCACCGCACCTGCGGCACGCGGCCAGGGACACGCCAGCCGGCTGTACGAGGCCCTGTTCGACCACGCCCGCGCCGCCGCCGGACACGACCAGGTGCTGTGCGAGGTCAACCACCATCCGCCCAACCCAGGCTCCGACGCGTTCCACGCCCGTATGGGGTTCGGCGAGATCGGGCGGGCCGTGCTTCCCGGCGGCAAGACGGTGCGCTACCTCCGAAGGCCGCTGTGATCGGCTACCGGCGGTGCTCGTTCAGGCGCGGCATCAGCTCGACGAAGTTGCAGGGCGCGTGGCGGCTGTCGAGCTGCCAAAGGAGGATGTCGTCCCAGCCATCCTTCACGGCACCCGTGCTGCCGGGCAGGGCGAACAGGTAGGTGCCGTTCGCGACGCCGGCCAGCGCCCGCGACTGGATCGTCGAGGTGCCGATCTTGGCATAGCTCAGCATGCGGAACAGCTCGCCGAAGCCCTCGATGCGCTTCTCCACCACTCGGTCGAAGGCTTCGGGAGTCACGTCGCGCCCGGTGACGCCGGTGCCGCCGGTGCTGACCACCACGTCGATCGTAGGGTCGGCGATCCAGCCGGACAGGCGGGCGGCGATGCGGGGGACGTCGTCGGGCTCGATCGCGCGGTCGGCCAGCACGTGGCCGGCGGCTTCCACCCGGGCGGTCAGGATGTCGCCGGAGGTGTCGGTGGCGGCGGTGCGGGAGTCGGACACGGTCAGCACCGCGATCCGAACGGGAAGGAAGGGGCGGGACAGGTCGAGGCGGGACATGGACGGGGACTTGAACGCCGATCCGGTCGCCGTCAATCCGGGACGGGGCGGTCGGGCACGCCGGACAGCGACACGACCGCGTGTCCCGACGCCGACAGGGCCGACAGCTCGCCCGGATGCGGCGACAGCCGGACCAGCTTGGCGCCTGCGGCCGCCAGCTCGGCCAGCACCGCGACCGCCTCGCCGGCAGACACCACGCGTCGGCTGGCGTCGCGTCGCGCCAGCTCCAGCACGGCGTCGTGCTCCCCTGCCCCGTGCACGATCACGTCGGCCTCGCCCAGCAGGCGGAGCGCGCGCAGGGTCAGCAGGTCGGCTTCCGCCGGCGGGTCGAGGAGGTAGATGATCCCCTGCTCCGGCTGCTCGGCGTCCCGTTCGGCGGCGGCGAGGGCTGCCTCGTAGGCGGCTTCCGCGTCCGCTTCCCGCCCGTCCAGCATCAGGTCGGCGATCCGGCCGGAGAACGCCGCTTCCAGCATGCGGCGGCGGCGCAGCACGTCCGGCAGGCGCGCGCGGGTTTCCGCCTGCATCCGGTCGGCGAGCGCTGCCAGCCGGCCGAAGCCCGGCGGCACCAGCGTCTCGATCCGCGCCCGCAGCAGGCGCGCCAGCACCGGGGCGGCGCCTCCGGAGGCGATCGCCACCTGCAGCGGCGCCCGCGACACCACCGCGGGAGTCGAGAACCCGGACAGTGCGGGACGGTCCACCACGTTGAACGGGATGCCGCGCGCGCGCGCCGCCTCGGTCATCGCCAGCAGGGCCGGGTCCGGGGCCTCGGCGCCGACGGCGATGGCGCAGTCGTCCAGCATGTCGGGGGTGAAGCGCTCGGCCTCCTGACGCACGATCGCCCCGCAGGCGCGCAGGGTGGCGATGCGCCGCTCCGCCGCCTCGCCGGCGCCGAGCACCAGCGCGTGACGGCCCTGGAGGTCGAGGAACACCGGCAGCAGCGGCGGCCTGGCGGACATGGTGCCGGTCAGCCGGACGCTGCGTCGGCGAACCCGATCCGGGTGCCGCCGAGACGCGAGGCGACCTCCTCGCGGCAGGTCAGCACCAGGATCTGCATGCGCGTGCCGGCATCGGTCAGGATGTCGAACATGCGCTCCATCCGGGCGCTGTCGGCAAAGGCGAGCGCGTCGTCCAGCACCAGGAAGGCGGGGCGGCCGCCGCCCAGCAGCATGTCGGCAAAGGCGAGACGCGACAGGATCGCCACCTGCTCGCGGGTGCCGTGCGACAGGCTGTCGAAGGTTTCCCCGTCCTCGCCGGTCGTGGGCTCGCCGCGGGACAGCCCGTCGATCAGGAACTCCTCGTTCAGGCTCAGGCGCGCGCGCGGGAACAGGGCCTGCAGGTAGGGGCGGATCCGGGTGGTCAGCGGCAGCAGGTAGCGCTCGCGCGCCGCCGCGTCGGCCTCCTTCAGCGTGTCGCGCAGCAGGGACAGCACCGCCGCCTCGCGCTCGTCATGCGCCACGCTGCGTGCCGCCGCCTCCCGGCGGCGCCGCGCCGACTCGATCGCCTCGTCGAGCCCGACTCCCTCCTCGGCAGCGATCCGGGCCTCCAGCCGGGCGACCGATTCGCGCAAGGAGGCGACCCGGCCCCGGCGGTTGGACTGGCTTTCCTCCAGCCGTCGGATGGCGGCGTCGGCGAGCTCCGGCGTGCCGTCCGGCGCCGACGCGGTGATCGTCGACACCGCCTCCTGGCGCGACCGGAGCGCGTCGGCGGCGGTGCCACGGCGCGCGTCCAGCGCCTCGTCGAACTCGGTGGCCGTGGCACGTCGTCGTTCCGCGTCGAGCCGGTCGCGGTCGGCTTCGCGGGTGCGTCGGTCGAGCGCGGCCTGCTGCAGCGTCGCTTCCGCCAGGTCGCGCGCGGCGTCGGGCGACAGCAGGGCGTCCTGCGCCGCGTGCGCCGCGTCGCGCGCCCGCTGCTCCGCAGCACGGGCCAGGTCCAGCGCCGCCGCGGCGGCGTCGGCATCCGGCGCCGCGTCGAGCCGCAGCTCCGCCAGCGCCCGCGCCAGGGCGTCGGCATCCTCGGCCGCCTGCTGCCGCAGCGACTCGGTGCCATGCGGCGCCAGCTCCGCCAGCATCCGCTTCGCGTCCTCCAGCGTGCTCCGCACCGCCTGCCGCTCCGCCGCCACCCGTTCCGCCTGCGCCATGTCGTCGCAGCCGGCCGCGTCCAGCAGCCGGCGCAGGCTGCGTGCGGTATCCTGCGCGGCGGCGTGCAGCTTCTCGCGGTCCCGCGCCGCGGGTGCGATCCGGATCGTGCCGAGCCCGGGCACCGACAGGATCGCAGGACGGACCAGGCTCAGCCGGACGGGGCCGGCCGGTACTGCTGCCGCCGCCTCGCCTTCGATCTCAAGGTGTGCTGCCACCGCGAGGTCGAGGTCGAGCACCGTGGCCTGCGCCTGCATCGCCGCCTGGTTGGCCCGGTCGGCCAGGGCGGCAGCCTGCAGTGCCCGCATCGCGTCCTCGTCCGGGCGCAGGCGGGCCAGTGCCGCGGACAGGGAAGTGACGCGTGCCGCCGCGTCCTGCGCCCGCGACAGCCGGGCCTGCGACGCGGCACAGGCAGAAGCCTGCGCCGCGGCCGCATGGCGTGCGGCCGCCAGGTGCAGCGCACGCACCGCCGCGTCGTGCGCGCGGGCGGCGGCGTCGTGCGCGGCCCGCCGGTCCGACAGGGCGGCGCGTGCCGCGTCCACACGCGCCCGGGCGTCCGACTCCACGCGCAGCAGCCCGGCCAGCGCCCGTTCGGCGTCCGACAGCGCCGACGCCCGCGCGGCGCGGGTCGCCTGCTCGGCCAGCACCGCGTCCCAGGCCGCCTGCGCCAGCCGGACCTCGCCCTCGGCATGCCGGAGCCGGTCGCGCAGGCCCAGCAGCACGTCGCGATGGCGGCGGGCCTGCGCCAGCCCGTGTGCGATCCGCTCCGCTTCCGCCGGGTCGGCCTCGCGTGCCAGATCCCGGTGCGCCGATGCGGCCGCCGACAGGTCGCCGTCCAGGGCCTGCCGGCGACGTTCCAGCTCCGCGATCCCGGCCTCCGCCGCCGTCCCCTCGGCGATCGCCGCCTTGTAGCGGTCGCGGGGCTGGCCGCGCCCGTCCAGCAGGGAGGCGAGCTGTCCCTGCACCTGCTTCAGCAGCCGGCCGGTCGCCGCCCCACCGCTGACGCTTCCGAGCTCGGCCTGCAGGCAGTCGCCCAGGGTGGTGCGCGCGCCTTCGCCAAGGGCGGCCTGGGCGAAGCTGTCGCCCTGGTCGACCAGCAGCGCGCCCCAGATCGAGGCGGCCTGCTTCGCGGCGTCGCGGGCGGCGCGAGACGGCGCCGATACTCCCAGCAGGTGTTGCAGCCGCTCCTCCGCGGCGTCGCCGTCATGGGCGACGCCGTTCGACAGCAGGCGCGCGGTCGGCCGCAGCACGAACCGCTTCTCGATCCGGTGCGCGTCCCCGTCCAGCTCGAACTCCAGCGCCACCGTCGGCGCGGTGCTGTTGCGTCGGTTCTGGTAGCCGCGGATCGCCTCGGTGCGGGAGTTGTGCCGCTCGAACAGCACCGCCCGGAGCGCTGCCATCAGCGTGGACTTGCCGTGCTCGTTGGGGCCGCACAGCACGTTGACGCCGGGGCCGAGCCCGTCGACGCGGATCGGCCGGTCGAACTTGCGGAACTGGTCGAGCTCGATCGCCCGGAGCCTCACGACACCTCCTCCTGCCGCGCCAGCACCAGCAGGCGGCGCAGCGCGGCACGGGCGACCTCGCCGTCGGCGCCGGCGCCGCGTGCCGACAGCCGCTCCGCCGCGTCGCGCAGCGCGCCCTCGCCGAGTCCGGCCAGGTCGCCCGGGGCGACGTCGAGCGCCAGGCGCGCGTCGTCGATCCTGAGCGCCCGCAGCGCGCTGCCGACCCCGTCGCGGATCCGGGCGAGGTAGGCGGCGTGGTCGTCGAGCCCGAGCAGGCCGTCGACCACCAGCCAGGCCAGCACGCGGCTCGGGTCGTCGCGGTCGAGGCCGCGCAGCCGGTGCTCCAGCGCGTCGATGTCGGCCCGGCCGGTCAGCGTCGCCCGTTCCTGGCGCCACAGGTAGCGGCCGATCCGGTGCGGCACCGCCTCGAAGCGTCCGGACGCGTCCGACACCACCAGCACGCTGCCGCCGCCGTCGCCGCCGCGGTCGAACCCGTCCACCTCCGGGGTGCCGCTGTACCAGGACCGCGGGCCGACCTGGACGGTGCCGTGCCAGTCGCCGAGTGCGAGATAGCCGAGCCCGGAGCGCTCGGCGCGGTCGACGGCGAGAAGGTTGTGCGCCTCCGCCGGGTCGGATCCGAAGGCGCGCACCGAGCCGTGCGCCAGACCGATCCGCACGGCGCCGTCCGGCGTCGCCATCGCCTCCATCACGGCGGTCGGGTCGTTGAAGGCGTGGCGGCGGTCGAGCACCGCGGGCAGCAGCCAGGCCGAGTCGCCGAGCGCTGCCGGCGCCGGCAGGAGGTGCGGCCGCACGTTGTCCGGCAGGCCGGACCGGAGCAGGCGCTCCCACAGCCCGCCCGGCAGGTGGGGGTCGTGGTTGCCGGGGATCAGGTGCCACTGGAGGTCGGGAAACTGGCGCATGCGCTCGACCGGCTGGCGCAGGGTGCGCTCGCTCGGCGCAGCCATGTCCCACAGGTCGCCGGCCACCAGCACCAGCGGGGCGCCCTCGGCCCGGGCCAGCCGTCCGATGCGGTTGATCGCGTCCAGCCTGGCGTCCTGCAGCACCGACAGGGTGTCGTCGTCGGCGAAGCGGAAGCCCTTGCCTATCTGCCAGTCCGACGTGTGCACGAATCTCATCCCGGCCCAGTCTAGAGCAGCATCGGGTCGGGTTGAACCGTTTCGCCGCTCCATCTGCCTCCGGCGCCGCTTTCTTCCGGATCGGCACCGTCGAGGGGAGTTCATCGATCGCCGATCGTGAGGCCACGCTTAACCGGCTGATCATCTTTGCGTGTGATCCTGCCTCTACAGGAGGGATCCTCATGCCCACACGTCCAGAGCCGATCCGATCCCGTCCCGGCGACGCGCTGCCCGGCGCCATGCACGCCCGGCTCCGCTACGAGCAGGTTTCCGCCCTGGCCAGCCGCACCAGCATGACGGCCTGCGGCTCGATCCTGGCCTTCCTGATCATCATGTGGACGTTCTGGCCGGCCGGGCCGCGCCGCTACCTCCTCGGGCTGCTGGTCCTGCTGCTCGCCATGCACGGCCTGGCGCTGCTCGGCAGCCGGATCTGGCTGGCACGGGCGCCGCATGCGGTGTCGACGCGGATGGTGGCCGTCCGGGTTGCGATCACCTCGCTGATCGCCCTCGCCTGGTCCACCGTCCCCACCGTGCTGATGCCGGTGGCGACGACCGACCAGCGGCAGCTGCTGATCTACATCTTCGCCGGCTTCTCCTCGTCCAGCATCCTGATGGCGCCGCTGCTCCCGGCCGCCTTGTCGTTCGTGGTCATCACCACGGTCGGCATCCTGCTGCCGATGCCGGCACTCGAGCAGTCGGTCGCGGCACAGCACGCGATCCTGATCGTGCTCTACTTTCTCGTGACCTGCGGCGTGCTGCTGCACCAGAACCGCGACTTCGCCCGCCGCGTCACCAACGAGTTCACCCTGGCGGAACAGGGCGACATCATCGGCCTGCTGCTGCGCGACTTCGAGGAGAACGCCAGCGACTGGCTCTGGGAGATCGACGCTGCGCTGTGCCTGCACCGCGTGTCCGGCCGCCTGGCCGCCCTGCTGGAGTGCGATCCGGCGGACCTGCAGGACACGCCGCTCGGCGCGCTGATCGCCGCAGGCCCTGTGATCCCGGTCGGGGAGAAGCACGACGGCGACCGGCTTCTGGCTTGCCTTGCCGACCGCACGGCCTTCCGTGACCTGCACGTCCTGGTCGCCTTCCGGGACAGGATGCGCTGGTTCTCCTTCACCGGCAAGCCGGTGCTGGACCAGGCGGGCGGTTTCGTCGGCTATCGCGGCGTCGGCTCGGACATCACCGCGGCGCGCGAGTCGGACGAGCGGATCGCCTATCTGGCACGCACCGACAGCCTGACCGGCCTGCCCAACCGGACCGTGTTCCAGGAGGCGCTCGAGGCGGCCTGCGCGCAGCCGGTCCCGTTCGCGCTGATGTGCCTGGACCTCGACGGCTTCAAGTTGGTCAACGACACGCTCGGCCACGCCACCGGCGACGCGCTGCTGATGGCGGTGGCCAGGCGCATGCGCGGCTGCCTGCGCGAAGGCGACATGGTGGCCCGCCTCGGCGGCGACGAGTTTGCGGTGCTGCAGAGCCATGGCAACGCCCAGACCGCCGCATCGCTGGCGCGGCGCCTGGTCGAGCACATCGCCGAGCCATACCGGATCGGGACCGTCCCGGCCTCGGTCGGCCTCAGCATCGGCATCGCCTTGTGCGAGCGGGCCGGCACCGAACCGGACGCCCTGCTTCGCGGCGCCGACTTGGCGCTCTACCAGTCCAAGGGGGAAGGCCGCGGCACCTGGCACTTCTTCGAGCCGGCCATGGCGGTCCGGGCGGAGGCGCGCCATGCCATGCAGGCGGACCTGCGGCACGCGATCGACCATGGCGAGCTGATCCTGGAGTTCCAGCCGATCCTGGACATCGCGTCCGGCGACATCACCGGGGCCGAGGCGCTGGTCCGCTGGCTGCATCCGCAGCGGGGGCGCATCGCGCCGAACGACTTCATCCCGGTCGCCGAGGAGTCCGGCCTGATCCTGCCGCTCGGCGCCTGGGTGCTGCACCGCGCCTGCCGGGAGGCGGCCACCTGGGAGGGTGACGCACGCGTCGCGGTCAACCTGTCGCCGCTGCAGTTCCGTGATCCCAACCTGCTGGACCTGATCGATGCGGCGCTGGCCGGCAGCGGGTTGCCGCCGCACCGGCTGGAGCTCGAAATCACCGAGTCCGTGTTCCTCGACGCGGCGGACCGGACGGTGGCCTGCCTCGAGGCGCTGCGCTCGCGCGGCATACACATCGCACTCGACGATTTCGGCACCGGCTATTCCTCGCTGAGCTACCTGCGCTCCTTCCCGTTCAACAAGGTCAAGATCGACCAGTCCTTCATCCGCGACCTGAGCGTGAACGGGGATGCGATCGCCATCGTGCAGGCGATCGTCGGCATGGCGAGCAGCCTCGGCATGTACACCACCGGCGAGGGGGTGGAGACCGCATCCCAGGCTCGGCTGCTGCAGCTGACCGGATGCAGCCAGGTGCAGGGCTACCTGTTCGGGCGGCCCTGCCCGTCCGACGCGATCGCCGGGATCATGCGTGGCGACAGGCCGACCCTGGCGGAGCTGCTCGGGCCGGCTGCCCTGCCGGCGCTGTCCCGCCCCGACCAGGTGGCCAGGTCCCGGCAGGCTGGGTGCCAGCCGGCGGAAGATGCGGTCGCGGCATCCTGAACGGGAGGATCGCGGTCAAGCCGGCCCCGCCCGAGCTGCCAGCAATCCCTTGCGCATGAGGGTCGGCAGCGCTTCCCCGGCGAGCGCGTCCGGGGAACGCAGGAACCGCCCGGCCAGGACCGCATCCGGCACCACCGGCAGGCGCGCACGATAGACCGCCAGCGTCAGTGCGAAGTGGGTGAAGACGTGCCGCACCGTGCCGGCCGGATCCCAGTCCGCCTTGGCCGGTGCGAAGAAAAGCAGCTGCGGCACCGTCCAGCCTTCCTCGCGCCAAGGCGTGCCGGGCAACTCGGTCATGCCGCCCAGCAGTCCCTCCGGCGGCCGTCTCTGCAGCAGCACCCGGCCCGCGTCGTCGCTCAGGTGGAACAGCGCGCCATGCCGGTCCGGACGGGTGCGCTTCGGCGCCCTGACCGGCAACAGCTCGGCGATGCCGGCGGCGCGTGCGAGGCAGGGCGTGCGCCAGGGGCACAGGGCGCAGGCCGGCCGCTTCGTGGTGCAGATCGTGGCACCCAGGTCGAACAAGCCTTGCGCGAAGTCGGACGGCCGCGCCCGCGCCTGCTCATCCGCGCCCAGGGTCGCGGCGGCCTGCGCCAGCCTTCGCCGCGCGGCGGGCAGCGGGGTGTCGATCGCGAACAGACGCGCCGTCACCCGCTCCACGTTGCCGTCGACCGGCACTGCCGGGATGCCGAAGGCGATCGCCGCGATCGCAGGCGCGCTGTAGCCGCCGATGCCGGGCAGCGTGCGCAGGGCCTCGATGCTGTCCGGGAACCCACCGCGCGTCGACACGGCGCGGGCGCAGGCATGAAGGTTGCGGGCGCGGGCGTAGTAGCCGAGCCCGGCCCAGGCTTGCATCACCTGCTCCTCCGGTGCCGCGGCCAGCGCGTCCACGGTCGGGAACAGCGACAGGAACCGGTTGTAGTAGGGCACCACCGCCGCCACCGTGGTCTGCTGCAGCATGATCTCGCTGAGCCAGACGTGGTAGGGATCGGCGCACTCGCCCGGCGCCGCGCGCCAGGGCAGGATGCGCCGGTGGCGGTCGTACCAGCGCAGGAGGTCGGCGGCCTGGGGGAGCACGAACGGGTTCATGGCGAAGGACGTCCGAACCGGCAAGCCGGCCGCCGCCGCCACCTCCGGCTGGCGTGCCGTCGAGGGCCCGCGCACGTTGGCCAGCCTGCTGCCCGCCATCACCCGGCCGGCGTTCCGCACGCGGGCACCGGCGGCGACGCAGCTGATGAGCGACTGGCCCGCCCTGGTCGGACCGGGGATCGCGGCGGTCGCGGCGCCGCGCCGGTTTTCCGGCGGCACCCTCACCCTGGCGGTGGGCGGGCCGGCGGCGATGGAGCTGCAGCACCAGGCAACGGAGCTGATCGCCCGGATCAACACGGCGCTGGGGTCGCGGCTGGTGGAGCGGCTGCGCTTCGTGCAGGACGGGGTTCCGGACGCCGCCGCAGCGGCGCCGCTTGCGCCGGTCCCGACGCCGGTGGCGGTCGAGGGGCTGCCGGACGGTCCGCTGCACGACGCGCTGGCGCGGCTGGGCGGCCGCATTGCCGCCCGCGCCCGGCGCTGATCCGCCAGTCCATCCGAACCGGAGCTTCCGTCATGCCGATCCGCCGACGCCTGCTTCTTGCCGCGGCCCCGCTGCTGCTCGGCCGCAGGGCGCTCGCCCAGCAGGCCGACCCGCGCATGGCGGAACGTGCCCTCGGCAGGCCGGACGCGAAGCTGGTGGTGCAGGAATGGTTCTCGCTCACCTGCACCCATTGCGCCCACTTCTCCGACATCGCGTTTCCCGAGGTGAAGGCGAAGCTGATCGACACCGGCCGCATCCGCTACGTGTTCCGCGACTTCCCGCTCGACCAGCTGGCGCTGGCCGCCGCCGCGCTGGCCCGGGCGCTGCCGCCGGAGCGCTACCTGCCGTTTGTCGAGACCCTGCTGGCCACTCAGGACAGCTGGGCGTTCCGTCCGGACGCCGATCCGGTGGCCGCGCTTACCCGCCAGGCGGCGCTGGCCGGGCTTCCTGCCGCCGATATCCAGGCGACGCTGGCCGATGACGGCCTGCGCCGGGAGATCGTGGCAGAGCAGGATGACGGCCAGAAGCGCTACGCCATCCAGGGCACGCCGACCTTCGTCTTCGGCTCGCGTGCGATCGGGCCGATCGCCAGCTATGCCGACTTCGCCGGCGCGGTGGACAAGGCTCTGGCCGCGGGCTGACGGATCCCTTGACGCTGCGCCGGTTTTGCCGGTCTTGTCCGCGCCGTCCACCCGACACGGAGGTCCCGCCGATGAGCCTGTCCCGCCGCACCCTGCTGCGTGCAGGCCCGCCTGCCCTCGTCGCGTCTGGGATCCTCGGCGGCATCCGTCCTGCCGCGGCGGCGGATGATCCGCGCCTGGCGGACCGCGCGCTGGGCAGCCCGGACGCGAAGCTGGTGGTGCAGGAATGGTTCTCGCTGACCTGCACCCATTGCGCCCGGTTCAGCCAGGTGGTGTTTCCCGAGGTGAAGGCGAAGCTGATCGACACCGGACGGGTCCGCTACGTGTACCACGACTTCCCGCTCGACCAGGTGGCGCTGACGGCGGCAATGGTTGCCCGCGCGCTGCCGCCGGAGCGCTACGAGCCGTTCGTGCAGTCGCTGTTCGCCAGCCAGGACCGCTGGGCGTTCTCGCAGAGCAACGACCCGCAGACCGAGCTGGCGAAGATGGCGGCGCTTGCCGGCATGCCGCACGACGCCTTCCAGCGCACCGTCGACGACCAGGCGCTGCGACAGGCGATCCTGGACGAGCAGAATGGCGGACAGGCGAAGTACAAGATCGACAGCACCCCGTCCTTCGTCTTCGGCAGCCGGCTGTATTCGGGCGAGATGGAGTATGATGCCTTCCTCAAGCAGACGACCGACGCCGGAGCCTGAGTCGGCGGACGCGGCCTCAAAGATCGTCCACCCGATCAGGTCATCCACCTGATCGGGATCCGCTCTAGCAGACCAGGTTCGACTCGCTGTTTTCCTGCACGAAGCCGGCGATCTGGTGCTCCGGCATGGGACGTCCGAGCAGGTAGCCCTGCATCTCGTCGCATCCCTGCCCGGTCAGCATCGACAGCTGGGCCTGCGTCTCGATGCCCTCGGCGGTCACCTCGAGATCGAGCTTGTGGCTCATGGCGATGATCGCGTCGACAATGGTCCACGCGTTCCTGTCGGTCTCGATCTGGTTGATGAAGGAGCGGTCGATCTTGACCTTGTCGAACGGGAAGCTGTGCAGGTAGCCGAGGCTCGAATAGCCGGTGCCGAAATCATCCAGCACCACCCGGACGCCCAGCGCCCTCAGCTCGTTGAGCACGGCCAGGGCGTGCGCCGCATCCTCGATCAGCACGCCCTCGGTGACCTCGAGCTCGAGGCGCGACGGCAGCAGGCCCGACTCCGCCAGCGCGTCCGCCACCAGTCCGGGCAGCCTGCCGCGCTGGAACTGCGCTGGGGACAGGTTGACCGCGATCCGGCAGTCATGCGGCCAGGAGGTAGCGGTCCGGCAGGCGGTGCGCAGCACCCACTCGCCGATCGGCAGGATCAGCCCGGAGCGTTCGGCGAGCGGGATGAACACGTCCGGCGGGATCGGTCCACGGGTCGGATGCTGCCAGCGGATCAGCGCCTCGAAGGCGATGATCTCGCCGCCGCCGTCGAACAGGGGCTGGTAGTGCAGCGACAGCGCGCCGGTCGACAGGGCGGTGCGCAGGTCGCATTCGAGCTCGCGCCGCTCCTGGACCGCACGATCCATGCCGAGCTCGAACAGGCAGAACTGGCCGCGGCCGCGATCCTTGGCACGATAAAGCGCCACGTCGGCGCACTTGAACAGGGTCGCCGTGGTCTGCCCGTCCTCGGGGAAGAAGGAGATGCCGATGCTGGCGCCGATATGCGCGGACGCGCCGCCCAGGTCGAACGGCCGTCCCAGCGCCTGGACCAGGCGCTCCGCCACCACCGAGGCGTGGTCCGATCCGGCATCGGTCTGCAACACGACCACGAACTCGTCGCCACCGACCCGCGCCACCAGGTCGCTCTCGCGGCACTCGTCCAGCATCCGTGCGCCAACCTGCCGCAGCAGCAGGTCGCCCGCCGCATGGCCCAGCCTGTCGTTGACCGCCTTGAAGCCGTCGAGATCCAGGCAGCAGACGGCGAGACGGCTCTGCTTGCGCCGGGCCACGCGCAGGGCCTGGTCGAGCGCCTGCTCGAGATGGCGCCGGTTGGGAAGATCGGTCAGCGCGTCGTGATGCGCCAGGTAGCGGATGCGCTCCTCCGCCGCGCGACGGTCGCGTATGTCGCGCAGCGCGGTCACCTGCGCCTGGCCGCCGGCATAGTGGATCGGCCGCGACAGCATCTCGACCGGCAGCCTGGTGCCGTCCTTCGCGACGATCTCGGTTTCGAGCGGGACGCCTGTCTCATTGCGCTCCGTGCCCGTGACGCATGGAAGGAGGATCAGCTGGTTCACGCCGGTCTGCTTCAGCTCCGCCAGGGTGAAGCCGGCCATGTGCAGGAACCGGACGTTGGCATCGAGGATCTGGCCGCGCCGGTGGATCAGGATCCCCTCGAAGCTGCTGTCGGCCAAGTGGCGCACGCGCTCGATCTCGCGACGGTCCCGCGCGGAGGCCCAGCTGTCGAGCAGCGAGCCGGACATCACCAGGACCAGACCGATGGCGGCCTCGGCGACGAGGACGATCGCGACCGGCGAGGCGGCCAGGTCGTCCGGCCGGTCGCTGGCCGTGATCCACTGGTCGAACGGCAGGATCGAGCCGAGCGAACCGAGGGACAGCACCAGCATCGCCGCCGCCAGGAACCCGGTCGCCCTGATCCACCGGTACGGCCGGCTGGGCTCGCCGGCTTCCCAGAACGCCAGCGCCGCCAGGGTCGCGCCGAGGCCCATGACGCCGAGAACGCTTCCCAGGTCGTAGGCGAGGGCGAACGGCCTGACCAGCACGGCCATCCCGGAGAACACCATCAGCGACAGGCCGCAGGCGAAGGCCGAGCCCATCAGCATGACGGTGCGCAGCGAACGGCGGCTGAACAGCCTGATGGCGCTCGTCATCGCGCTCGCGGTCATCGACGCGGCGAAGGCAGGCAGCGCCAATCGCACGGGCAGCGCCAAGCCCAGCCTCGGAAACCCCGCGCTCAGGGCGCTGAGAAAGACGCACCAGAACAGGACGGGCACCAGAAGCGCGAAGATCGCGATCTGGAGCAGGCGCCGTCCCGGTCCGCGTCCGGCGTACAAGATCAGGGATACGACGAGGGCCGCTCCCGCCACGCAGCTCACGATTGTCGGCAGCAGGAAGCGGACGTCCACGTCCCTGATGAGGAAGAGGAACATGTGCGACATCGATCTAGCGCCTCAACGGGGAGGGAGCGACCGGGCGATGTCCGACCGGCACGGCGGGCAGGAGCGGGACAGGCCAGGCAGGCAGGGGCCTTCCGCACGCAGCCGACAGCAGGCCGGCGCGGGCCGCGGGACCCTCCGGATGGCTCACCATTCCCGCACCATCATCCGGAAGGCGGTAGCGAAGCGGACGCCGACCGAGGCGGAGGCTTCGCCGTTCAGCTGGATGCTGACGGCGGGATGCGACCGGATGCCGACCAGGCAGCCGCTGTCCTGCACCTGCGACAGGTGCGTCGTCATGCACGGCACGTGATGCTGGCGCATCGCGTCGCGCACGGTCGGGAGATAGACCCCTGCGGCGGTGACGATGGCGACGTAGTCCTGGAGGTCGGCCAGCGTGCTCTGCTCGACCGGGGCCGGCTGGAGGATCAGGTTGCCGACCCGCATTCCGCCCGACAGCCATCCGGCCGCGGCACGCGCTTCGTCCTCCGAGCCGGGGACGTCCTGCGCGTAGACGATCGCAAGCGTGACCGGTCCGGTGAGCGGCATGTCGAGGAAGTGCAGGACGCGGCCGGCGAGCCGCAGGTCCTGCGGCGTCAGCCGTTCGGCCCGATCGGCCGGACCCATGCCGCCGAGCAGGCAGACGAGAAGCCCGGCTGCCCACGGCCGGGTCATCCATTGCGATGAAAGCTTTCCGCCCACGGACGTCACCACCGTTGATGGGGTGATTGTCTCCTGCCCGGGTTGCCCGATCCTTAACGCTCGCGATCAGGCAAGGAGCGAATGGAGCCTCGGCACCAGGGTCACGGCCGCGGCACCCGCCGGCGCGCCCGGGCGGTCAGTGCGACCGCGTCGGGGCGGCGGTGACCATCAGGCGGCGCGGTAGCCGCCGCCGGACGAACGCCGGCTGCCGCCGGGACGGCCCGGGGCGCCGGAAGGCTGGCCGCCCGGACGGCCACCGCTGCGCGGCGACCCGTTATGGCCGCCCGCGCGCTGTCCGCCTCCCGCATGGCCCCCCTGTCGCCCGCGGCCGCCGCTGCCGAGCACCGGCGGCCGCATGGTGGAGTTGGCGGCAGTCTCGGAATGGAACGGGTGGTCCATGAACACCGGCAGCTTCTGGCCGATCTCCTTCTCGATGTCGCGCAGCCAGGCGCGCTGCTCGGCGTCGCACAGCGACACCGCCCAGCCTTCGCGGCCGGCGCGCGCGGTGCGGCCAATGCGGTGCACGTAGCTTTCCGGCACGTTGGGCAGGTCGTAGTTGAACACGTGGCTGACGTCGTCGACGTCGATGCCCCGCGCCGCGATGTCGGTCGCGACCAGCACCTTCACTGCGCCGGACTTGAAGCCGGCCATGGCGCGCTCGCGGGCACCCTGGCTCTTGTTGCCGTGGATCGCCTCGGCATTGACGCCCTGCGCGCACAGGAACTCGGCGACCTTGTTGGCCTCGTGCTTCATCAGCGTGAAGACGATGGCGCGCACCACCTTGGGGCTCTGCACCAGCATCAGCACCGCCTGCTTCTTGCTGTTGTCGTCGACGAACATCACCGCCTGGCGGATCCGCTCGACGGTGGTGGACGGCGGCGTCACCTCGACCCGTGCCGGGTCGCGCAGCAGGCCGGACGCCAGCTCGGCGATCGCGGCCGGCATGGTGGCGGAGAACAGCAAGGTCTGTCGCTCCTTCGGCATCATCGCCACCAGGCGGCGGATGTCGCGCACGAAGCCCATGTCGAGCATGCGGTCGGCCTCGTCGAGCACCAGCACCTCGACATTGTTGAGGGTGACGTGGCCCTGGTTGATCAGGTCGAGCAGGCGTCCGGGAGCGGCGACCAGCACGTCCACGCCGCGGCGCATCGCCTCGACCTGTCGGCCCTGGCCGACGCCGCCGAAGATCACCGCGTGGCTGAGGCGCATGTGGCGGCCATAGGCGACGAAGCTCTCGTCGATCTGCGAGGCGAGCTCGCGGGTCGGGGCCAGCACCAGCACGCGCGGGCACTTTGCGGTGTGCGGCACGCGGTGCTGCGCCAGCCGGTGCAGGATCGGCAGGGCGAAGGCGGCGGTCTTGCCGGTGCCGGTCTGCGCCAGGCCCAGCAGGTCGCGGCCTTCGAGCAGGTGCGGAATGGCGCCCGCCTGGATCGGAGTCGGGACGGTATAGCCTTCCTCGGCCAGGGCGCGGAGGAGGGGCTCGGACAGCTTGAGGTCTATGAAGGTGGTCATGGGTGAAGCGGCGCCTCCTGGCGCCTGATCCGGCCGGCGGCATCGGCCGCATCGGGGTGAAGATCGCTGGATAAGGATGAAGGATTACCCAACGGATGCGCCAGACGGGTGCATCGGCCGATCGACCGGATCGGACGCTGGATGACTTGAGGGTGAGGTGTCGCTCTTCCGGAAACGGTTTGGCCCTCTGCGCCGGACCGACCTGGTATCGGGGAGCGTCAGGCGCTGCGCAGGGCACCTCACGCACCGCACATAGAGGGTGCGACGGTGCGGGACAAGGAAAATGTTGCAAAGCGGCATGGATGCGCCGGCCAGCCGGTGGCGACCGGTGTGCTTACCGCAGCGCGGCAGGCCGTCCCCCGAGCAGGTCGGGGTCGCCGCTGATCGCCTCGGCCAGTGCGGCGACCGCGCCGTCGAGGCGGCGGCCGCGGCCGAGCACCACCACGTCGACCACCGGCAGCACCGGCAGCCCGGCGTCGGCCGGCAAGGCGACGAGGACGGTGCCGGCCAACGCCGGGGACTGCGCCGAGATGCCGAACCCGGCGCGGACCGCCGCCAGCAGCGCGCTCAGGCTGTCGCTGCTGAAGGCGAGGTGCCAGGCGCGCCCGTGCCGGTCCAGGGCGTCGATCGCGGCCTTGCGGGTGATGCTGGTGCCGGGAAACAGCACCAGCGGCACCGGCCGCTCCGGATCCAGCCGCATCTCCGGACTCGCCAGCCAGATCAGCCGTTCCTGCCAGACGGTGACGCCGCTGGTGTCGCCGGGGCGGCGCTTGGCGAACACGAGGTCGAGCGCGCCTGCCTCCAGCTTCTCGTGCAGCTTGAAGCTGAGGCCCACCACCAGCTCCAGGTCCACCAGGGGGTGGGCTGCCCGGAAGGCGCGCAGGATCTCGGGCAGGCGCGACAGCACGAGGTCCTCGGACACGCCGAAGCGCAGCGCGCCGCGCAGCACCGACGGGTCGAACCAGGCCAGCGCGCGGTCGTTGGCGGCGATGATGTCGCGGGCGAGGCCGACCATCACCGCACCGTCGGCGGTCAGCTCCACCAGACGGGTGTTGCGGAGCAGCAGCGATCGGCTCACGGCGCGCTCCAGGCGGCCGACATGCTCGCTCACCGTCGATTGGCTCATGCCGAGCCTGCGGGCGGCAGCGGTGAACTGCAGCGTGTCCGCCACCGCCAGGAAGGAACGCAGGAGCACAGGGTCGAGAGTTGTCATCATGATGAACGTTAAGTTGGCTTGCGCTTATCGTCCTGGGCGATAGATATGACAACCCGACAACGACATCCGGAGGATGCCATGCCCTTTCTTCCCAGACGCGGCCTGCTGGCTGCCGCCGGTGCCCTGGGGGCGGTCGGCGCCGCCCGCGCTGCCTCGTTCGGCAACCCCGACAACCCGCCGCAGGGGGCGATCAACGCCCGCCTCACGCCGAAGGGCTTGACCAACCCGGGGCCGCAGAACCCGGCCCTGGCCGGGCAGTTCCCGTCGTTCCAGGACCCGCCGGCCACCGACGTCGACGGCATGCCGCTGTTCTGGGCGTCATTCAACAATGCCCACCGCCGGATCCAGAACGGCGGCTGGGCGCGGGAGGTGACGCAGGACGACTTCGCCATCTCGGAAAGCATCTCGGGCGTGAACATGCGCCTGGCTCCGGGCGGCATACGCGAGATGCACTGGCACCAGCAGGCGGAGTGGGCCTTCATGGTCACCGGGAACTGCCGCATCACCACGATGGACGACCAGGGCCGGCCGAGCATCGACGACGTGGCCGCCGGCGACCTGTGGTACTTCCCGCCGGGCCTGCCGCACTCGCTGCAGGGGCTGGGCCCGGACGGCGCGGAGTTCCTGCTGGCGTTCGACAACGGCCACGCGTCCGAGTTCAACACGCTGCTGCTGACCGACTGGCTCGCGCACACCCCGCCGGAGGTTCTGGCGCTGAACTTCGACGTGCCGGCGGACACGTTCAAGAACATCCCGCTGTCGAACCTGTGGATCTTCGAGGGCAAGGAGCCGGGCTCGCTCGCCGACGACCGCAAGGCGGTAGGGGCGGTTCCCGGCACCGAGGCGGTGATCTTCCGCATGGCGGCGATGACGCCGGCCAGGGCGACCCGGGGCGGGAAGGTGCAGATCGTCGACAGCAGCAACTTCCCGATCTCGAAGACGATCGCGGCCGCCCTGGTGACGGTCGAGCCGGGAGCCTTGCGCGAGCTGCACTGGCACCCGAATGCCGACGAGTGGCAGTACTACATCAAGGGCGAGGCGCGCATGACCGTGTTCAACACCGGCCCGAAGGCGCAGACCGCGGACTTCCGCGCCGGCGATGTCGGCTACGTCAAGAAGAGCCTCGGCCACTACATCCAGAACACTGGCAGCACCGAGCTGCAGTTCCTGGAGATCTTCAAGGCTGAGCGGTTCTCGCAGGTGTCGTTGTCGCAGTGGCTGACGCGTGCGCCGGCGCAGCTGGTGGCGCAGCACCTGAACATCGACCCGTCGGTGATCGGCCGGTTCCCGAAGAACGGTCCGGCCGTCGTTCCGGTCTGAGGCGATGGAAGGGAGCGCGTCGCAGCGCCCCTTCCGGCCCTGACCAGGACGGTCGCGCTACTGGAACGGGAAGTAGCGGAAGGAGAACATGGCGATGTTCTCGTCGGCGTGCGGGCTGCCGCCCACGCCGCGGAAGGCAGTGCGGTCGGTCCAGGAGTACTGGATGCCGCTCTGCATGGTGCCGTAGTCGCCGTGGAAGAATTTCCACCAGAACCCGACGGTTTCCTGCACGACGCCGCGGGTGTTGCCGGTGCAGGTGGCGCTGCTCAGCTCGACGTCGCAGCCGGCGTTGGAATAGCGCGGGTTGCCGTAGCCGTAGTTGTTCTTGCCGACGCTGTAGGACTCGCGGTGCAGGATCTGCTCGGTGCCGA
>CAXTVX010000023.1:0-46343 GCA_964247755.1 uncultured Acetobacteraceae bacterium
AGCCCGGCCTTGACCGCCCAGGCCTTGGCGGATTCGAGGTTGTCGATGACGGCCATGAGGAGTGGCGCCGGCGACAGGCCCCGGAGCCGGGGCAGGTCCTGCTCCTCGAACGGGTGGCCACCGCGACAGTCCAGCACCACCGCGTCCGCCCCGGACAGCGACGCCGCATCCCCGGCCAGCCGGTCGCGCACCGACACCGTGCCGGCCGGCTGCACCACCCTCAGCTGCTGCGCGAACTCGTCCCGTGCCAGGGCGGACTGGCTGATGAAGACTATGTGCAAGCGGGGATCCACCGTTGGAGACGATCCCGCCCGGGACGCGGCCCGGCGCCCGGCACCGGCCGGATCGCCGGCCGCAGGCCGGGAGAGGCATCGCAGGCGTGCCGACTCCCTTGGGACGCACTGCCGGCCGGGGCGGTGCGGCCGGATGCCGTGCCGAAGCGACAGCACGGAAAGCCGGCGGGTGTTGGCATCATCGGCCCGATGATCTTATGCCCGTTCCGGGCAGTCAAACCGTTGGCGGGTCCGGTCATGCGGCACGGCCGGCGGTTCGGCTCAGCCCGCCGCCAGGAGCGCCATCGCCGACAAGGCGGCGTCGCACACTGCCTGGTCCTCGTCCGGCTGCGCGCCGGACGAACCCAACGCGCCGACCACCTCCCCGTCATGGAGCAGGGGCATGCCGCCGGCCAGCGGCATGCGGCCCGGGAACGACAGGGTGGCCGGGTTGTCGCGGACCTGCTGTTCCAGGAGGGCGGTGGACGACCGGGCGATGGCGGCGGTCCTGGCCTTGAGCGTGGCAGCCTCGGGGGTGTGCAGGCGGGCGCCGTCCAGCCGTTCCAGCAGCAGGAGCACGCCGGCCTGGTCCACCAGGGCGATGCTGACTGCGAGCTGCCGGCGCTCGGCTTCCGCCACCGCTGCCGCCATCAGGCGGCGCGCATCGGCCAAAGTCAGGACGTGTCTGGTCTGCATCGTGCGATCCTTGAGGCCTTCGCAGGCGGTCGCGCGCCCGCACCGGACGATGCAACGCCCGATCCCGGTGATCGCTCCCGGATCATGCGGCCGGCGACCGTTCGGTGCCGCGGCTGGTTGATCCGGGACGGTGCCAGGGGCACATAGCCAGCAGGCGAGGCGGGCATGATCCCGGCTCAGGTTCGAACGGGCATTCGTTGATGGGTGAGCTGCGCGAGGCGATGGAGTTCGACGTGGTCGTGGTCGGCGGCGGCCCGGCCGGACTCGCGGCCGCAATCCGGCTGAAGCAGCTTTCGCCCGACGCCTCGGTCTGCCTGGTCGAGAAGGGTTCGGAGGTCGGCGCGCACATCCTGTCCGGTGCGGTGATCGAGCCGCGCGCGCTGGACGAGCTGATCCCCGACTGGCGGGAGCGCGGGGCGCCGCTCGACACCGAGGCGACCGAGGACCACCTGCTGTACCTCACCAAGCGGCGCTCCTGGCCCCTGCCGTTGCCGCCGCAGATGGGCAACCACGGCAACTACATCGTCAGCCTCGGCAACGTGTGCCGCTGGCTTGCCGGCGAGGCGGAAGCGCTTGGGGTCGAGATCTACCCGGGCTTCGGTGCGGCCGAGCTGCTGGAGGAGGAGGGCCGCATCGTCGGCATCGCCACCGGCGACATGGGGATCGGCCGCGACGGCGAGCCGGGTCCGAACCATACGCGGGGGATGGAGCTGCGGGCGGCCTACACGCTGTTCGCGGAGGGCTGCCGCGGCTCGCTGTCCAAGCAGCTGATGCAGCGGTTCGACCTGCGGCGTGGCATCGACCCGCAGACCTACGGCCTCGGCGTCAAGGAGCTGTGGGAGGTGCCGGCGTCGCAGCACCGGCCGGGCCTGGTGCAGCACACCATGGGCTGGCCGCTGGACCGCCGGACCTATGGCGGCTCGTGGCTCTACCATTTCGGCGACAACCTGGTGTCGTACGGCTTCGTGGTCGGGCTCGACTACCCCAACACCTGGCTGTCGCCGTTCGACGAGATGCAGCGGCTGAAGACGCATCCGGCGATCCGTCCGCACCTCGAGGGCGGCAAGCGTGTATCCTACGGTGCGCGTGCCCTGTCGGAGGGTGGGCTGCAGTCGGTGCCGCGCCTGACCTTTCCCGGCGGCGCGCTGGTGGGCGACGCGGCGGGCTTCCTCAACGTGCCCAAGATCAAGGGCACCCACGCGGCGATGAAGTCCGGCATGCTGGCGGCGGAGACGGTGGCCGACGCGCTCGCCGACGGGCGTCCGGCCGAGCCCAGGCGCTTCACCGCCAAGGTGCGCGACAGCTGGCTGTGGGACGAGATGCGGGCGGTGCGCAACGTTCGTCCCGCCTTTGCCCGCTTCGGCCAGCTCGGCGGCCTCGCCTATTCGGCGGCGGACACCGTGCTGCTGCGCGGACGCGCTCCCTGGACGCTGCGCCACCGCCATGCCGACCACGAGGTGCTCGACCGCGCCGACGCCGCGCCGCGCATCGTTTATCCGAAGCCGGACGGCGTGCTGACCTTCGACAAGCTGTCCTCGGTGTTCCTGTCGAACACCAACCATGAGGAGGACCAGCCGGTGCACCTCCGGCTGCGCGATCCGGCGCGCTGGCAGGAAGTCAACTGGGACGCATACCGCTCGCCGGAGACCCGCTATTGTCCGGCCGGGGTGTATGAGGCGGTCGACACCGACGGCGCCGACGGGCTTAGGCCGCGCCTGCAGATCAACGCGCAGAACTGCGTGCACTGCAAGACCTGCGACATCAAGGATCCGACCGAGAACATCGACTGGTCGGCGCCGGAGGGCGGCGGCGGCCCCAACTATCCGGGCGGCATGTGACGCGCCCGCAGCCCATCTCCAGGCATCCCCCCACAGGAAGGCGAAGATGAAACTCCTCGTGCCGGTCAAGCGCGTGATCGACTACAACGTGAAGCCGCGCGTGAAAGCCGACGGTTCCGGCGTCGAGCTGGCCGGGGTCAAGATGTCGATGAACCCGTTCGACGAGATCGCGGTCGAGGAGGCGGTGCGCCTCAAGGAGAAGGGCATCGCCACCGAGATCGTCGCGGTGTCGATCGGCGTGCAGCAGTGCCAGGACACGCTGCGCACCGCGCTGGCCATGGGCGCCGACCGGGCGGTGCTGGTGCAGACCGATGCGGCCCCTGAGCCGCTGGCGGTGGCCAAGCTGCTCAAGGCCCTGGTCGAGCGCGAGGAGCCGTCGCTGGTGATCATGGGCAAGCAGGCGATCGACGACGACATGAACGCCACCGGCCAGATGCTGGCCGGCCTGCTCGGCTGGGCGCAGGGCACGTTCGCCAGCCGCGTCGAGCTGTCGGTGGAGGGCACGGGCGGCACCGCCACCGTGACGCGCGAGGTTGATGGCGGGCTGGAGGTCATCGCCGTGAAGCTGCCGGCCATCATCACCGCGGACCTGCGGCTGAACGAGCCGCGCTACGCGTCGCTGCCCAACATCATGAAGGCGCGCAAGAAACCGATGCAGGTGCTGTCGCCGACCGAACTCGGCGTCGACGTCGCCCCCCGCCTGACCACGATCCGCGTGTCCGAGCCGCCGGCGCGGGCGGGCGGGGTGAGCGTGGCCTCGGTCGCCGAGCTGGTGGCCAAGCTGCGCCAAGAAGCCAAGGTGATCTGAACATGACGGTTCTCGTGCTGGTCGACCATGCGGACGGCCACGTCAGCTCTGCCACCCGCTCCGCCGTCACCGCCGCCGCCCGGCTGGGTGAGGTGCACGCGCTGGTCGCCGGCCACGGCATCGGCGCGGTGGCCGAGGCGGCGTCGCGGATCGCCGGCGTGTCGCGCGTGCTGAAGGTCGATGCCGAGGCGCAGGCCCGGCCGATGGCAGAGCCGCTGTCGGCGCTGATCGTCTCGCTCTCCGAGCCGTACGAGCACATCCTTGCCGGCTCCACCGCCACGGGCAAGAACGTGCTGCCGCGCGTCGCCGCCCTGCTGGACGTGCAGCCGATCAGCGACATCGTCGGCGTGGTCGACGGCTCCACCTTCGTGCGGCCGATCTATGCCGGCAACGCGCTGGCGACGGTGCGCTCGTCGGACGCGAAGAAGGTGGTGACCGTGCGCGCCGCCAGCTTCGATCCGGCTGCGGCGGAGGGCGGCAGCGCCGCGATCGAGGACGCCGCACCCGGCGAGCACCCGTCGCCGTCGCGCTTCGTCTCGGCCGAGCTATCGAAATCCGAGCGTCCGGAGCTGGCTTCGGCCCGCGTGGTGGTATCGGGCGGGCGGGGGATGCAGAACGGCGAGAACTTCCGTCTGCTCGACCCGATCGCGGACAGCCTGGGTGCCGCGATCGGCGCGTCGCGCGCGGCGGTGGATGCGGGGTTCGTGCCGAACGACTACCAGGTGGGCCAGACCGGCAAGATCGTGGCGCCGGAGCTGTATGTGGCGATCGGCATCTCGGGCGCGATCCAGCACCTGGCCGGCATGAAGGACAGCAAGATCATCGTCGCCATCAACAAGGACGCTGACGCGCCGATCTTCCAGGTCGCGGATTACGGGCTGGTCGCCGACCTGTTCACCGCCCTGCCGGAATTGAACGCGGAGCTGCAGAAGGCCGGCTAGGCGGGTGCCGCCGCAGGCGGGAGCGGAACCGCTGGGAGCGCCTCGTGCCGCGTCGGCGCGGGACGTGTCGGGCAAGCGGCTGCACTCGATCTTCCAGTGCTTCCGGCGCAAGGAATGGGGCGCCTTCCACGCGGGTGCCACGTTGTCGCTAACCGACGAGGTGCTGCAGGCGCAGGCCGGTCTCAACGAGCCGGTCTCGACCGAGGAGGTGGCGGACATCTACCTGCCGCTGGCACGCCTGCTCGGCCTCAACATCTCGGCCGCGCGCGCGCTCGACAGCACGATCCAGAACGGCTTCTTCAACCGGGAGCCGGCGCCGCGTCCGTACATCATCGGCGTCGCCGGCAGCGTCGCGGTGGGCAAGAGCACGTTCTCGCGCCTGCTGCAGGCGGTGCTGGCTTCCTCGTTCGAGGGGCTGGACGTCCGGCTGGTCGCCACCGACGGCTTCCTGCTCGGCACCGGCGTGCTGAAGCAGCGCGACCTGATGCGGCGCAAGGGGTTTCCGGAAAGCTACGACCTGCACGGCATGCTGTCGTTCCTGATCGACCTGAAGGCGGGGGTGCCGAACCTCAAGGTGCCGATCTATTCGCACCACCTGTATGACGTGCTGCCTTCCGAGTTCCAGGTGATCGACCGTCCGGACGTGGTCGTCTTCGAAGGGCTGAACGTGCTGCAGACGCTCGCCTCGTCGGTGGTGGCGTCGGACTTCTTCGACTTCTCCGTTTACATCGATGCGGACGCGGGCGACATCGAGAACTGGTATGTCGAGCGCTTCCTGCTGCTGCAGCGCACCGCGTTCCAGGACCCGGCCTCGTACTTCCACCACTACCGCGACCTGGACGCCGAGACCGCACGTGACACCGCGCGCGGCATCTGGCGCGAGATCAACGGCCCCAACCTGCAGCGCAACATCGCACCCACGCGGGAACGCGCGAGCCTGGTGCTGCGCAAGGATGCCTCGCATGCGGTCGAGGAGGTCTGGCTGCGCAGGCTCTGATCCCGGGACTCCCACAGCTTTTGGGAACACGTCAGTGCGTATCTGCAATGTTGCAAAGTACGTTGTACCCGGCCAATCGCCTACACGAAACCGACAGGTAACATGCCAGGCTGCAACTGGCGACATGACCTTCCGTTGCCCGACCTGCGCGTCATGCGCAACAAGGAAACGGAAAAATGGCAGACCAGGAAATCAAGGCGCTGATCGCACAGGGCCTCCAGGCGCTGAAGGCGGGTGGCGAGGTCGCGAAAAAAGCGACCGCCGAGATCGCGACCGATGCGAGCCACCCGGAGTTGAAGTCGGCCCTGCAGGCCGGCAACACGACCGCCGAGCAGTGGACGCAGCGCATCCATCAGGCGATCGGGGAAGTGGGCAGCGTCGAGGATACCGGCAACCCGATCCTCGATGCGCATTACGAGGTCAGCAAGAAGATCCGTCAGAAGGCGCCGGATGCCACCAGCCGCGACCTCGGCATCGTCGCCGCCGGCCAGCTCGCCCTGCACTACTGGATCGCGGCCTTCGGCACGCTCGGCAACTACGGCTCCAAGCTCGGCCTGGAGCAGGTCGCCCAGTCCATGCACAGCTCGCTCGCGGAAGCAAAGCAGGCAGACCAGCAGCACACTGCCCTGGCAGAGAAGCTGCTCGCCGCCTAGCAGTCCGGCAGACCGGTCGGGCGTCTGGGCTGCGGTTGGAACGAGCGGAACTCGTTCCGACGCAACCAGACGCCTACCCTGTGGTCTCACCATTGGAACCGTTGCCGGCAGGTGAGGAACCCCGGATGGGTTTGGCACGAGGCTGGTTGAGTGCCTTGCGGAAGGCGGCGTCAACCTGATCGCCTGGTGCTACCGGTCCGGCCGGCAGGCGAGGCCTGGCGCGAAGCCGGCGCCCGAGTCGACGACGCTCCTGGGTTTCCACAGAACCTTCCCGCGCCGGCTCAGCAGCCTCGGTGACGGGTCGGCCTGTCACAGTCCGGCAGACGACGCCCTAGTAGAAGCCGGGCCCGAACCCGCCACCGAACCCCGGGCCCCAGGGGCCGCCGCCCCACCCGCCGAAACTCCAGGCCGGATCGGAATACAGCTGCGCCGTCGTCTCCTGCTCGTCGGCAATGTTCTGCTGGAAGATCATCTTCCTGTACTGGGCATAGGCCGCGTCGGAGCCGACATAAAGACAACCGCAGACCAGTGGGTCGGCGTAAAGGTAGACGTATCGGCCGTTCAGGTTCTTCATGACGAAGTGATGGGGCGGCAGGCGCGTGAGCAGGGCCTGGCGCTGCGGCGTATCGGCGGGCCTTGCAACGAAACCCGCCGCGACCAGCTTGTCCTCCTTGCTCGCGACCTGTTCCTGCGGCGTTGCACAGGCCGACAGCGCGAAGGTGACGGCCAATGCCGCCGGCAGGCCGGTCCGGAGGATGGGAGGCATGACGGTCCTTCCGTTATGCTGCGGGAAGTGGTGCGGCATGTCCGGCTGGACGCTTGTCGCCATGCGATGTTTCCGTCGAACCGGTTCAACTTCCCGGCGACGTCAGGAGCCCGCCCGGCGTCCCCGGGGCTTCGGAACACGCCCGGGACACCGGAAGCAAAGGATGGCGCACAGGATGAACGTGCCGGATCATCGACCTGTCGCCGTGGTAAGCGGCGGATCGTCCGGGATCGGCCGCGCGTTCGTGGCGGCACTCCAGGCGCGCGGCGACCGGGTCTTCGCCTGCGGGCGCGATCCGGAGCGGTTGCGCCGACTGGAACGGGATCATCCCGGCGTCCGCGGCCTGGTCTGCGACATGGCGGATACCCAGGCGGTGCGCGGCTTCGTTTCCACCGTGCTGGACGAGTCGCGGCGGATCGACCTCCTGGTCAGCAACGCGGGCGTGCTCCGCAGCCTGGACTTCGCCGATCCCGCCATCGGCGCGGCGGAACCCGACCTCGAGATCGGGATCAACCTCGGCGGTGCGATCCAGCTGATCGCGTCGGCGATGCCCGGGCTGCTCGCTGCGGCACCGTCGCGCGTCGTGGTGGTCGGCTCCGGCTACGGGCTGGTGCCGTCGACCGCGGCGCCGGTGTACTCCGCGTCAAAGGCCGGGCTGCACGGGTTCTGCAAGGCGCTACGGCGCCAGCTGGCCGAGTCGGGGGTCGGCGTCACCGAGGTGCTGCCGCCGCTGGTCGACACGCCGGCCGTCAGCCACAGGCAGGGCGCCAAGCTGTCGGCGGACGCGCTGGTGCGGCAGGTGCTGCGCGAGGCGTCGCGCGGCCGCGACGAGGTGCTGCCCGGAACGGTCCGCTGGCTGCCGCTGCTGCTGCGGCTGGCGCCGGGATTCGCGGAGCGCATGGTCGGACGGAGCTGAGCTCCGGCGCGGTCACGGATGGGCCGGCACTTGCAGCGCCAGCCCCGCCAGCTCGGTGTCGCGTCCGCATCCCACCAGACCGACCAGCGCGCCGTCACGGACCAGACGGCCGACGAGGTCCTGTGCGTCCAGGTCGCCCTCGATCTCCACGCGGTCGAACGAGGCGGCGTGGCCGTGCACCTCGATCCGCCTGCCGTAATGGTAGGTCCAGAAGAACGGCGGCTGCTCGAAGCGCGCGTCGCCGCCCAGCATGTTGCGCGCGGCCACCCGCGCATGCTGCTGCGCCACCCGCCAGTGCTCGACCCGGATCCGTCCGTCGCCGAACGGGAACCGTGCCGAGTCGCCGGCCGCGTAGATGCCGTCCATGACCCGCATCCCGGCGTCGGTGTCGAGGCCGCCATCCTCCGACAGGCCGAGGCTGGCCGCGAACCCGGTCGCCGGCCGCACCCCGACCCCGGCCAGCACCAGGTCCGCCGGGATCCGCTCGCCGTCCTCCAGCCGCACGTGACGCGGCTCGATCGCCGCCACCCGCGTCCGGCCCCGGAACACCACGCCGTTCGCCTCGTGCAACCGGCGCAGCATGGCGGCGATGCGCCAGCCCAGCACCGGCTCGAACGGCACCGCCTGCGGCGACACCACCGTCACGGGCAAGTCGCGCTGACGCAGCGCCGACGCCGCCTCCAGGCCGATGAAGCTGCCGCCCGCCACCACCACCCGCGGGGTGCCGGACAGGCCGGCCAGGATCGCCGCCGCGTCCGCCCGGGTGCGGAGCAGGTGGACGTTCGGGCCGTCCCCGCCCGGCACGTCGAGCGGACGCGGCCGGCTTCCCGGCGCCAGCAGGACCGCGTGGTACGGCAGTGACCCGCCCGAGGCCAGGGTCAGCGTCCGCGTGTCCGGGTCGATCGCGGTGACGGTGTCGTGCAGCCGCTCGATCCGCTCGCGCGCGACGAAGCCTTCCGGCCACAGCGGCGTCGCCTCGTCCGGGGTCATGCCGCCTTCGAGCACGAACTTGCTGAGCGCCGTGCGGTCGAACGGGTCGCCCGGCTCGTCGCCGACCACCACCAGGCGTCCGGTGAAGCCGAACTCGCGCAACGCCGCGGCACCCGCCGCCCCCGCGGCGCCGGCGCCCACCACCACCATGACGCGCTCGTCCGGTGCCGTGGCTGGGGGAGCGGCCACCAGCGGGCTGGAGGAAACCAGCACCGCGTCGCCGTCGACCCGCACCGGATAGCGGCGCAGCGGCTGCAACGCCGGCGGCTCGAGCAGGGCGCCGTCCCGGACATCGAACATCGCCTTGTGCCACGGGCAGACCAGCCGGCCGTCGCAGATCGCGCCCTGCTCCAGCGGGGCGCCGGCATGGGGACAGGTCGCGGAGAACGCCCGCACCTCCTGGCCGTCGCGGAGCAGGAGGATCCGGATGCCGTCGAGCTCGACGACCTGCGGCGTGTTGTCGGACAGCGCTCCGAGGGTCGTGACCTGCCGCATGTGAACTGCCTCCCGTATGCTGGAACAGGCAACGCAGCGGTGCCGATCCGGATCGGGGACTGGGCCCGAGGCGACGAATCGCGTTGTCCGGGGTTATCGTGCCCGGACGTTCACGAAGGATGCCGCCATCATGGCTTGTTCCTGCCCGGTTGCGCCCGGCAGCCCTGGCCCCCTCCCATGGTGCCGGCCGATGCGGCCCGGCAGACGCTGAGGCGCCGGACACTGCCGAGACCGCAGGACCGGTTGTGGCGGGTCGAGCGACGGGACGACGCGGCCGTGCTGGTGCTGGACGGCGACTGGCGCGGCCGGGACGGGCTGGTGCCGACGGCGCAGGCGGCCGCGATTGCGGCCGCGATCGGCAGGAGCCGCGAGGTCCGGGTCGACGCGGCGGCACTCGGGAGCTGGGACAGCCTGCTGATCGCGACGCTGTGGCAGCTGCGCGCGCGGCTGCTGGCCGACGACCGGGTCATGGACGAGGACGGGCTCCCCTCCCCGATGCGCCGGTTGCTGGCGCTGGCGGCGAACGGGGCCACGCCGCCCCTGCCCCGGCCGCGCCGGTCGAACCCGCTGGCGGTGCTCGGGCGTGCCACGCTGTCCGGACTCGGCGCGGTCGGCGCGGTGACGGGACTGCTGGGCAGCCTGCTTGGTGGCCTTTCGGGCGGCATGCTGCCGCGCGGCAGGCGTCCGGGCGCGCGGATGCAGGGCGGCGACCTGCTGGACGCGGTGCAGCGGGCAGGGCCTTCGGCGCTGCCGATCGTCGGCGTGGTGAACCTGCTGATGGGGGCGATCCTGGCCTTCATCGGCGCGTCGCAGCTCCGTCGCTTCGGCGCGCAGAGCTTCGTCGGCGAGCTGGTGGGCCTGAGCCTGGTGCGCGAGCTGGCGTCGGTGATGACGGCGATCGTGCTGGCCGGCCGCACCGGCGGGGCCAACGCCGCCCGGCTCGCCACCATGCAGGGCAACGAGGAGATCGACGCGCTGCGCGTGCTGGGCATCAGCGAGCGCATCACCCTGGTGCTGCCGATGACGCTGTCGCTGGTCCTGACCATGCCGCTGCTCTACCTGTACGCCTGCCTGATCGGCATGATCGGCGGCGGGCTGGTTGCGGTCGGCATGCTCGGCATTGCGCCATCCGAGTTCGCCTCCGCCTTGGCGCGCGCGGTGCCGCTGGACCAGTTCGCGTTCGGCGCGGTCAAGAGTGCGACGTTCGCACTGCTGATCGGGCTGGTGTCGTGCCACATCGGGCTCGGCGCCGGGCGCAGCGCCGCCGCAGTCGGCGAGGCGGCAACGCGGGCGGTGGTGGCGGGTATCGTGGGCATCATCGCCGCCGACGCGGTGTTCGCCGTGCTCGCGGACGCGTTGGGGTTGTAGGCGGGCCGTGAGCGACGCGCCCAAGATCGAGGCCAGCGGCCTGTCGCTCGGCTATGGCGGTGCGGTGGTGCAGCGGGACGTGAACCTGCGCATACGCACCGGCTCGATCTTCGCGCTGATGGGTGGCAGCGGCAGCGGCAAGAGCACGGTGCTGAAGGGGCTGGTCGGCCTGCTCCGGCCGGAGGCCGGCACCGTGCGGGTGGACGGCGAGGCGTACTGGCCGGCCGAGCCGTCGCAGCGGACCGCGCTCAACCGGCGCTTCGGCGTGCTGTTCCAGAGCGGGGCACTGTGGAGCTCGCTGACGGTGGCGCAGAACGTCGCCCTGCCGCTGCGGCTGTTCACGCGCAGGCGCGCTGCCGCCATCGCCGACCTGGTGCGGTTCAAGCTGGCCCTGGTGGGCATGGAGGACGCGGCCGACCGGATGCCGTCGGAGCTGAGTGGCGGCATGCGCAAGCGCGCCGGGATCGCCCGGGCTTTGGCGCTGGACCCGGAGGTGCTGTTCTTCGACGAGCCGTCCGCCGGGCTCGACCCGGTCACCTCGCGCCGGCTGGACGACCTGATCCTGGAGCTGCGCGAGGGGCTCGGCACCACCATCGTGCTGGTCAGCCACGAGCTGCCGAGCCTGTTCGCGATCGCCGACGACGGCGCGTTCCTCGATGCCGACACCCGCACCGTGATCGCCACCGGCGCGCCGGCGGCCTTGCGCGACGGGAGCACCGATCCGACGGTGCGGGCGTTCATGCACCGCGAACGGACCGATGCGGGAGGGCGGGATGGCGGCTAGGGAGACGGCGGTCGGGCTGTTCGTGCTGGTGGGGCTCCTGCTGGCGCTGGGGGCGGTGCTGGCGTTCGGACGCCTGCACCTGCTGAGCCCGGTCGACCGCGCGGTGATCTACTTCCCCGGCGACGTGGCGGGCCTGGCGCCCGGCGCGCCGGTGACGTTCCGCGGCCTGCGCGTCGGCGCGGTCGAGACGGTGTCGCTGCACGTGGACCCGGCGAGCCTGCGCGCCCGCATTCCGGTGGTGCTGCAGCTCGATCCCGGCCGGCTGCAGGTGGATGGACCGGAGGCGTCGTCGGGACGGGCCGGCCTGCAGCGCCTGGTGGCGGCGGGCCTGCGCGGCGAGCTGTCGCTGCAGAGCGTGGTGACCGGGCAGATGGCGGTCGAGCTCGACCTCAGGCCGGGGTCGGGTGCGGCGTTCTCCGGCGTGCCCGGTAGCCTGGTCGAGATCCCGTCGGTGCAGTCCCCGTTCGAGCGGCTGCGCGACGAGGTCACCAGCCTGCCGCTGCGTGACTTGGCCGCGGACACGCAGCGCACCCTGCACACGGTGGAGCAGCTGGCCGGTACGCTGGACCGCAGCCTGCCGCCGCTGATCGCCAGCCTGCAGGTCACCGCGGACGGGCTGCACGACACCGGGCCGATCATCAAGGAGTCGGTGGAAACCATACGCCTGCAGGCGCTGCGCGTGATCGGGCACTACGACGCGCTGTCGGCCTCGCTGCGGACGGTGGTGGCCGCGCGCGGGCCGGAGGTGAAGCGGCTGCTCGCCACCGCCAACGGCGCCGCCGACAACGCCCGGCACCTCACCGCCACCCTGGACGCGCTCACCTCCGACCGGTCGGAGGACCGGCTGAACCTGGAGAGCAGCCTGCGCAACCTGGCCGCAGCCGCCGACACCTTGCGCGGCATCGCGCACGACGTGGAAGCGGATCCGTCCCTGGTGCTGCGGGGCCGCGCGCAGTGAGGCAGAGGATCCCGGTGGTCCTGGCCGTCCTCTGGCTTGGCGGCTGTGCGGCGCCGGCGCTGCACAGCTATGGCCTGGCGACGCCACCGCCTGCCGTCGCCGCTGTGGAGACGCTGCCGGCGGAGGTGGTCGAGCTGCGCCCGGTGCTGCTGCCGGAGCATCTCGACACCAGCCAGATCCTGCGCCGCGTCGGCCCCTACGAGCTGATGGCGAGCCGGAACGGGCGCTGGGGTGACCGCCTGTCGGTCGGCATCCGCCTGGCCCTGGCGGCCGACCTGCAGGCGAGGCTGCCGCAGGCGGCGGTGGTCACGAGTTCGCCGTTCGGGCCGGCGTTCCGCCGCGTCAGCCTGACCGTCACTGCCTTCGACCTCGATGCGTCCGGCACCCTGACCTTGGCCGCGGACTGGACGGTCGAGCGGGTCCCGCCACCGGTCGTGCTGTCGCAGCACCGGGTCCGTCTCGTCGCGACCGGCGTGCCGGCCGGCGACGCGGCGGAAGTGGCGGCAATGAGCGAACTGCTTCAGGCGCTGGCCGCGGCGGTTGCGCTGGATCTTCAATACGGCACCGCCGCATAGGCTTGGTGCGACGCGACCAGCCTACCGAACGATCACAATATTTTGGAATGAAGGCTGGGAACGTCTGTATCTCTCATTTCGGAACCGCCCCGAAAGATGAGGTCATTGTTTTCGTTGAGAAGCTTTCACCATCGACACCACTGCTTCGATCACAGCAGATGGATTGTCATCCTGAATGTTATGGCCAGCATGCGGCACTCGGGACGCGGATCCATGTAGGGACTGAGCGGCTAGAATAGTCGCATCCTGCCATTCGAGGTTCATCATCGTTGCCATCATTGAAGGCGTCGTGCCGGGAAACGGATGGTCGGGATCTTCAATCAGGATCCTGATCGGCACATCATGCATGGAAGCCAGGCTTGCGGGAACTTCGTCGTCATCGAGGCTCGATCCATCTGGATCTGTCGGGGTAGTGCTTTGCGCCTCCGAAAGATTGGCTGCTTCGTAAGCGACGCCGGCAGCCTGACGATGCCATTCCTTTGTCAAAACAGGATCGAGGTTGCCATCGGCGGCCAAGCACGACGACTTCCGCATCGAGCTCTTTGACAGATCCCTCGTTCTTGCCTGCGCGACACATTGCTCGAGCAGCGCGAGTTCGCCTTTGGTGGCGTCCTGCTGTTTCGCTACGTCCCCGGCTGATTGCCGGCTATGCAACTGTCGATCGAACTGCGCGAAATGTGGATCCACCAGGACCAGGCCAGCCAGATCCTTGGGATACGTCTCGGCATAAAGGAGATCGTACAGCCCTCCCTCCGAATGGCCGACCAGGATGAGCGGCTTGTGCAGGTTGCCACCCGCAACAAGGGCGTGGAGATCCTCCACCGTGTTCCGTGCGTCGGATGGCCGCCTCGCAGGATCGCTGAACCCATAGCCTGCGCGGTCATAGGAGCATGCCCGGCTGAACTTCGCGATCGAACCCTGGACGTTCCGCCATGCCATGGTAGTCGAGCCGAAACCGGCATCGAGGAGGACGACCGGCTCGCCTGTTCCAAGACAGAACAGGTTGATCCGGCGCCCGTCTTCTACATCAACAAGCTGTTGTGGCTGTGTATACGTCTTGGATGGCACGGCTGCCCAAGCCGGGCCTGCACCAAGCGAGCCAAGAAAAGATGCCAAACAACAGATTAAAGATCCCGAAGGCCAGATTTTGATGCCGGCGACAGTGGTCGGGCTGCTCCAACTCACCATGGCTCATCCTCTACGCGTTGAAATACCCCTTGGGAGCAGTCTTCGGATGCCGCTCCAATCCGGCCATACGATCTCATGCAGGATACGGATCCGCCTTCGGAAAGCTGCGTAAAAGCCTGCCAGGGGTGCGAGGATCGGTTACGTCGGAAGGGTCTTCGGGGATGGAACATCCTGTCACGTTGATGAAGGCGACATCCGCCTTCCGCCAGCCGTCGACGAGACGGCGCTCCGTACGACCGTCCTGACACATGAAGAGGGCGTCGTGCGACCAGGGATCAGGTGCCGGTCCCGCTCCCTTGACCGTTTGTACGAACATAGGCTCCCTTCCTGTCTCGCCGAAGGAGATCCGACCGTATGGCTGAAACGACCTGGTCCCGCGCCGCACTGGCGATCGGGTTGCTCGCCGCGACCGCGCTGTCGCTTCCCGCCGGCGCGGCGCGCGCGGCGGCGCCGACGCTGATGCGGTTCCCGAACGCGCATGGCGACCGGATCGTGTTCGTGGCGCACGGCAACCTGTGGACGGTGCCGCGCGAGGGCGGCACCGCGCTGCGGCTGACCGCGGATCCGGGCCAGGACGTGATGCCGCGCTACTCGCCGGACGGGAAGTGGATCGCCTACACCGCCACGACGCAGGGCAACCAGGACATCTACGTGATCCCGGCGGGAGGCGGCGAGGCGCGTCGCCTCACCTTCCATTCCGACGTGGTGGCCCGCGCGCCGACCCGCTGGGGGCCGGACAACATGGTAGTTACCTGGACCCCGGATTCGAAGAACATCGTGTTCATGTCCCGGCGCATGAACTGGAACCCGTCGGTGCACCGCCTGTTCCAGGTGCCGGTCGCGGGCGGCCTGCCGATGCTGCTGCCGCTCGACCGCGGTGGGCTGATGACGTTCGGGCCGGACGACCACACCATCGCCTATACCCGCATCTTCCGCGACTTCCGCACCTGGAAGCGCTACGACGGCGGCCGCGCGCCCGACATCTACACCTACGACTTCACCACGAAGGCGCTGACCCGGATCACCGACTGGAAGGGCAACGACACCGCGCCGATGTGGGTCGGACGCCGGATCTACTTCCTGTCCGACCGCGACGGGCACCGCCGCGGCAACATCTGGGTGTATGACCTGGATACGAAGCAGTTCCGGCAGGTCACGCACTTCACCGACTACGACGTCGACTTCCCGTCCTATGGCGTCGGCGATGGCGGCGCCGCGGGCGGCACCATCACCTTCCAGCAGGGCGGCCACCTGTGGGCGATCACCTTGCCGGACGAGGCGCTGCACCAGGTCAACGCCGACGTGCCCGACGACGGCACGCGCACCACCACGCGCTGGGCCAAGGTGGCCGGCATGATCCGCGCCACCGACACCGCGCAGCGGGTGGACTATGCGCTGTCGCCCAATGGCGGCCGGGCCGCGTTCTCGGCGCGCGGCGACATCGTCACCGTGCCGGCCGAGCACGGCGCGATCCGCAACCTGTCCCGCACCAGCAACGCCGACGAGGATCATCCGTCCTGGTCACCGGATGGACGCACGCTCGCCTACACCACCGACGGCAGCGGCGAGCAGGAGGTCGCGATCCGTCCGGCGCTGGGCGGGCCGGAGACGCTGCTCACCCGCTTCCCGACCGGGTTCTACTACACCCCGGTCTGGGCCCCGGACGGACGCACCCTGGCGGTGCCGGACGGCAACCACAGCCTGTGGCTGGTCACCACCGACGCCGCAGAGCCCAGGCGCGTGGCGCAGGACCAGGAACGCGAGATCCACGACCCCTCATTCTCGCCCGACGGCAAGTGGCTCGCCTACAGCACGGTCCGCAACCACCAGCAGCGCGAGATCCACCTGTACGAGATCGCCGGCAGCCGCGACACGATCGTCAGCGCGTCGACCGCGAGCGATTCCGATCCGGTGTTCTCGCCGGACGGCAAGTACCTGCTGTTCGTGTCCAACCGGCACGAGCTGCCGACCTTCTCCGACAGCGAGTTCAACGTCGCCACCCTGAAGTCGAGCGGGCTCTACATGGCGACCCTCGCCGCCACGACCCCCTCGCCGTTCGCGCCGCAATCGGACGAAAGCATGCCGGCGCCGAAGCCCGACCAGCCGGCGCAGGCAAGCCTGCCGGGGCACGATGCGCACGGTGCGAATGCGCCGCCGCCTGCGCCCGGCGTGTCGGCGCCGGTGCACGTCGATCTCGACGGGCTGATGGGACGCGCGGTGCCGGTGCCGGTGCCGCCGGCGGACATCGACGCGGTCGACATGCGCGGCGGCCGGATCTTCTACCAGACCGAGTCGCCGTCGCTGATCGAGGGCAACCTGCCGGGAGAGCACCCGGCGATGCACGTGTTCGACATGGCCGCGCGAAAGGACGAAGTGGTGGTCGAGGGCAACGACAACTACGCCCTGTCCGCGGACGGCAACCGGGTGCTGTACAGGCTGGGCCACGCCTGGCACGTGGCGGACGCCAAGCCCGGCCACGGCAACGACCATGCGCTGGCGCTCGACGAGCTGCGCGCACGGGTCGAGCCGCGGCAGGAATGGGCGGAGATGTTCGAGAACGCCTGGCGGCTCGAGCGCGACCTGTTCTTCAACAGCGCGATGAACGGCGACAACTGGCGCGCCGTGCACGACAGCTACGCACGGCTGCTGCCGCTGCTCGGCTCACGCGAGGACCTGACATACCTGATCGGCGAGATGCAGGGCGAGCTCGGCAACTCGCACACCTATGTCACCACCGGCGGCGACGAGGACCGCACCGAGCCTGTCACCACGCCGCTGCTCGGCATCGACTACGCGCTCGACGCCGCCTCGGGCCGCTACCGGTTCGCGAAGATCTATCCCGGCGACAACAGCCGGGCCGAGTACCGCAGCCCGCTGACCGAGCCCGGCGTCGGGGTCCGCGAGGGTGACTACCTGCTGGCGGTGGACGGGGAGGAGCTGCGGGCGCCCACGAACCCGTACAGCCTGTTCGTCGGGCTGTCGGGGCCGGTCACGCTGACGGTCTCGAGCCAGGCCACTGGCGGCCGGCGCGACGTGACGGTGCAGCCGCTGGTCAACGAGTTGCACGTCCGCGAGCAGTATTGGATCGACCACAACCGGGACAAGGTGGACCGGCTATCAGGCGGCCGGATCGGCTACGTGTACCTGTCGGACATGGAGAGCCTGGGGATGGAGCAGTTCATCCGCCAGTTCTACGCCCAGCTCAGCAAGCAGGCGCTGATCGTCGACGACCGCTGGAACAACGGCGGCTTCATCGACCAGATCGTGCTGGAGCGGCTGCGCCGCGTGCTGGTCGGCATGGGCACCAACCGCGAACGGAGCTCGGAAGAAACGCCGCAGGAGCTGCTGGACGGGCCGAAGGTGGTGCTGATGAACCATTATTCCGCGTCCGATGGTGACATCTTCCCTTACTATTTCCGCAAGTACGGGCTGGGCAAGCTCATCGGCACACGCACCTGGGGCGGCGTGCGCGGCATACGCGGCAACTGGAGCATGCTCGACGGCGGCTCGATCACCGTGCCGGAGCACAGCCTGTACGGCACCGACGGCCAATGGATCATCGAGAACCACGGCGTCGATCCCGACATCGAGGTCGAGGACGTGCCGGGCGAGTTCCTGACCGACCACGACATCCAGCTCGAGACCGGGGTGAAGACGCTGCTGGCCGAGCTGGCGCAGACGCCGCATCGGGTAGCGCCGCCGCCGCCGCTGCTGCCGGCCTATCCGCCGGAAGGAAACGTGCCGCCGGCCAGCCACTGACCCGCGAGCGGCGTCACGGTCCCAGATACTTCGCGAACCAGGCCAGGGTGCGGCGGCGCGCGTCCGCCTCATCCTTGGGGTCGCGCAGGCCGTGGCCCTGGCCGGCATAGACCACGAACTCGGTCGGCACGCCCAGCGTGTGCAGGGCATGGTAGAACTCCTGGGTCTGCGGCATCGGGCACTCGACGTCGGCGTCGCCGACGAACTCGAAGGTCGGCGTCCGCACCTGCCGGATGAAGGAGATCGGCGAGGACTTCGCGTAGATTGCCGGGTCGTCGTACACCGACGCGCCGAAGAACGGGATCATCCACTGGTCGATGCCGTTCTCGCCGTAATAGCTTTGCCAGTCGGAGATGCCGGCGCCGGCCACCGCGGCGCGGAAGCGGTTGGTCTGGGTCACCGTCCACATCGTCATGTAGCCGCCATAACTGTACCCGGTCAGGCCGAGACGGTGGTCGTCCACCGGCACCGTGCGCTCCACCGCATCGATGCCGGTCAGGACGTCGCGCAGGTCGCCGTGGCCGAAGTCGCGCACGTTGGCGGCGGTGAACGTCTCGCCCTGGCCGAACGAGCCGCGCGGGTTGGGCAGGAACACCCGGTAGCCGGCCTGGAGCAGGAACAGCTCCTCGCCGCGCGCGGTCAGGTAGTCGGGAATGTTCGCCGCCGACGGGCCGCCATGCACCGACACGATCATCGGCCCCTTGGCGCCGTTCACGTCGTTCGACACGCCGCTGGGCGTCAGCAGCCAGCCCTGCACGTCGAACTGGTCGTCGCGCCAGGTGAGGCTGCGCGCGGTGGCCGGCACGGTCTGCCCCGCGTTGGCACGGGTGAGGTCGTGCCATCCGCCGTCGCCGTGGACCTCCAGCTCCGGCGCCCGGGTGAAGCCCTGGTGGATCGCCGCCATGGTGCTGCCGCCGCAGGATACGCCGTGATGGCCGCGCTGCGTCGACAGGGTTTCCTCGCCCGACCACAGGACGCGTTGCGCGTCCGCTCCGCCCAGCGCCAGCACCTCGGCGTCCGGACCGGCCAGTGCGGTCGCGGTCAGCCCATCGCCGCAGGACCAGGTGAGTGCCGTGACGCTGCCGCGGATGTTCGGCACCAGGTTCTGCAGCACCGGCGGGTGTGCCGCCGACGTGTCCAGCGCCAGACGGAACGCGTCGCCGCCGGTGGAGCCGAAATCGCTCATGATGCCGCCGATGAAGGCGAGCGTGCGTCCGTCCGGCGACACCACCGGATCGGCCAGCTGCTCGCGCTGCGGCGGAGTGTAGAGCACCTCCGCCTGCCCGGCCTCGATCCGGTACAGCTTCGCCACCCACCAGTTGTTGTCGCCATTGCCGTGCGCGGCGGTGGCGATGAAGCGGGCATGGCCCGGCTGAGCCGGATCGGCCCGCCAGTCGTACTCGTAGACGTAAAGGTCGGCCGGCGACTCGTCGTGCAGCGCAGCGTTGCGGATCGTGGCGATGCGCTGCTCGTCCTCGCTGACGCCGATCTCGCCGGTCAGTTTCGCAGCCGCCTGGGTGGCGCCGGGCTCCTTGTGCGCGCCCGCGGTCGCCAGTACCGCGAGCGTGCCGTCCGGCCCGTAGCGCAGGCCCTGCAGCGTGCCGTCGAACTCCAGCAGCCGGACGAGCCCGCTGCCGTCCGCCTGCGCCGCATAGACGAAGCGGTGTGCCGCCTTCGGCTGCCTGAGCACGAAGGCGAGGTGGCGGCTGTCCGGCGACCAGGCCAGCGACGAGGGGACGCAGGCCGGCCCCTGGCAGGGCAGCCGCACGGTGATCGCCTGGCCCTGGCCGGACGCGGGCCGGAGCACGATCGCCACCGTCGGGTCGACGCCCTCGTCGGCCGGCTGGTCGGCCTCGAGCGTCGCCACCCGGCTGCCGTCCGGCGACACCGCCGCCTGGATGAACAGGTGCAGCGGCCGCGGCGCCGCGAAGGCGGTCCCGGCGAGGAGGGACAACAGCAGGGACAGGCGGGCGGCAGCGATCATGCGGCGCACCATGCCGCCTGACCGCCTGCCGGTCGAGAGGCGCTCAGCGCTTGGTGCTGGTCGCCACGTCGAGCCACACCGCCAGCAGCAGGATCAGGCCCTTCACGATCATCTGCCAGAAGGTGTCGACGCCCAGCATCGACATGCCGTTGTCCAGCGTGGCGATGATCAGCGCGCCGATCAGCGCCCCGAACACGGTACCGGCGCCGCCGCGCATGGAGGTGCCGCCGATGATGCAGGCGGCGATCGCGTCCAGCTCCTGCCCGGTGCCGGCAGACGGCGAGCCGGCCGCCAGGCGCGCGGTAGTGGCGATGCCGGCCAGTGCCGCCATGGCACCCATCAGCGCGAACACCAGCAGCTTGACCATCTGCACGTTGACGCCGGACAGCCGGGTGGCCTCCAGGTTGCCGCCCACCGCGTAGATGCGGCGGCCGAACACGGTGCGCCTGGCCATCACCGTGAACACGCCCAGCAGCACCAGCACGATCAGCACCGGCAGCGGCGTGCCGCGATACGCGTTCAGGATGCCGAAGAAGCCCGCGATCACCGCCGCGGCGATCGCGAGCTTGCCCAGGTCGACGCCGAGCGGCGGCACAGTCAGGCCATACTCCGCACGCTTGGTGCGGCTGCGCATGGCGGTGAAGGCCAACACCGCGAACACCAGCACGCCGAGGCCGTAGCCGGCGATGTTCGGCAGGTAGCTCTGGCTCACCGAGATCAGCGCGCTCGACACCGGGGCGATGGTGACGCCGCCGGTCACCCCCAGCACCACGCCGCGGAACGCCAGGAACCCGGCCAGGGTGACGATGAAGGAGGGCACGCGTAGGAACGCGACCCAGTAGCCGTTGAACGCGCCCACCAGCGCGCCCAGCAGCATCACCAGGGGTATGTTGACGAACAGCGGCAGGTGGTAGGTCACGTCGAAGATCGCGGCCAGGCCGCCGGTCAGCCCGAGCAGGGATCCGACCGACAGGTCGATCTCGCCGGAGATGATGACGAACACCATTCCCGACGCCACCATGCCGTTGATCGCCATCTGGCGGAGCAGGTTCGACAGGTTACGCGCGGTGAGGAAGTCGCCCTGGGTCAGCTCGGTGAACAGCGCCCAGATGATCGCGATCGCGACCACCAGGGCCAGGATCTTGTAGCGCGCGAAGGCGCCCTTGAAATGCTCGAGCTTGAGGGTGCGTCGCCGCTCCGTCTGGGCGGCCATGACGGCTTCCGGGCCGGGAGCGATGGACGTGGTCTCGGTCATGATCGGGCTTCCCACCTCAGGCGGCGTGGCGGAGCGGCGTGATCGCCGCCGTCAGGATCCGCTCCTGGGTCAAGGTGTCGTCGTTGATGAAGTCGCCGCGCAGCTCGCCCTCGCCGATCACCAGCACCCGGTCGCTGATGCCCATCACCTCGGGCAGCTCCGACGAGACCATGATGATCGACATGCCGTCGCGGACCAGGGCGAACATCAGCTTGTAGATCTCATACTTGGCGCCGACGTCGACGCCGCGCGTCGGCTCGTCGAGGATCAGCACCCGTGGACGGGGCTCCAGCATCTTGGAGATCACCGCCTTCTGCTGGTTGCCGCCGGACAGGTTGGAGATCGGCAGCACCGGGCTCGCGGTCTTGATCCGCAACCGCTTGATCGCCTCGCCGATGGTGGAGAACTCCCGGTGCTCGTCGATCAGCCCGTAGCCGGTGAACTGGTCCAGCACCGACAGGGTGATGTTGTAGCCGACGCCGAGCCCCGGCACGATGCCATGCGCCTTGCGGTCCTCCGGCACCATGCACAAGCCCTGGCGCACCGCCTCCTGCGGGGTGCGTACATGGATGCGCTTGCCGTCGAGCCGGACCTCGCCGGAATGCGGCCCGCGATAGGCGCCGAACAGCGCGCTGACCATCTCGGTGCGGCCGGCGCCGACCAGGCCGGCGACGCCCAGGATCTCGCCTTTCCGCAACGAGAACGACACGTTGTCGACCCGCCTGCGCTCCCGGTTCTCCGGGTCGAGGCAGGTGATGCCGATCGCCTCGAACACCACCTCGCCGATCGGGTGCTCCTCGCGCGGGAACAGGTTGCTCATGTCGCGGCCCACCATCATGCGGATAATGTCGCCGGTGGTCATGTCGCGCATCGGCGCGTCGCCGATGTAGCGGCCGTCGCGGATCACCGTGACGGTGTCGGCGATCTCCTCGATCTCCTCCAGCTTGTGCGAGATGTAGACGCAGGCGGTGCCGCGCGCCTTGAGGTCCCGGACCAGGCGGAGCAGGATCGCGGTTTCCGACTTGGTCAGCGACGAGGTCGGCTCGTCCAGGATCAGCAGGCGGGCGTTCTTGCTCAGCGCCTTGGCGATCTCGATCAGCTGCTGCTCGCCGCCGGCATAGTTCGACACCGGCATCGCCGCGTTGATGTGGCCCATGCGCAGGCCGGCCAGCAGCTTCGACGCGTCGATCACCATGCGGTCGAAGTCGATCAGCCCGCCACGCGCACGCGGCTCCCGGCCGAGGAAGATGTTCTCCGCCACCGAAAGCTGCGGGATCAGCATCAGCTCCTGGTGGATGATGACGATGCCGACATCCTCGCTTTCGCGGATGGAGCCGCAGCGCAACTCCCGCCCTTCCCACAGGATGGTGCCGCCCCAGGTGCCGTACGGATACACCGCCGACAGCACCTTCATCATCGTCGACTTGCCAGCACCGTTCTCGCCGCACAGGCCGACGCATTCGCCCGGCCGGACGCGCAGGTCGATGCCGTCCAGCGCCTTGACGCCGGAGAAGTCCTTGGTGATGCCCCGCATCTCCAGCAGGTACTCGGACATCGTCCCCAACCCTTCAGCGTTCCGGATAAGCGTCGGGACCGGATCGCCCGAAGCGATCCGGTCCACGTTGCAGGCCAGGGGCGCGCGTGACGCTACTGGCCGCTGATCTGCGCCTGGGTGAAGTAGCCGTCGGTGACCAGGCGGTTGACGTTGCTCTTGGTGAGCGGGATCGGGGTCAGCAGGATGGTGTCGACGTCCTTCTGCCCGTTGTTGATCTTGCTGTTGTAGGTCGGCGTTTCGCCCTTGGCCAGCTGCACCGCCATCTTCGCCGCCGTGCTGGCGATCAGCTTCAGCGGCTTGTAGACCGTCATGGTCTGGGTGCCCTTCTCGATCCGCTGCGCGGCGGCGAGGTCGGCATCCTGGCCGGACACACCGGTCTTGCCGGCCAGCCCCTGCGCCGCCAGCGCCTGGATCGCGCCGCCGGCCAGGGCGTCGTTGGAGGCGACGATGCCCTGAATGTTGTTGTGGTTGGCGGTCAGCGCGTTCTCGGTGTCGGACAGCGCGGTGGTGGCGCTCCACTCGGGCACGAACTGCGAGCCGACCACCTTGATCTTGTTGCTGTCGATCAGCGGCTGCAGCACCTCCATCTGGCCCTGGCGCAGCAGCTTGGAGTTGTTGTCGGTGGGGGCGCCGCCCAGCAGGTAGTAGTTGCCGGTGGGGACGGCGTTCACCACGCCCTGCGCCTGCATATGGCCGACGCGGACGTTGTCGAACGACACGTAGGCATCGATGTTGGAATCCAGGATCAACCGGTCGTAGGAGATGATCTTGATGCCGGCCTGCTTGGCCTCGTTGATGACGTTGCCGAGCACCTTGCCGTTGAACGGCACGATCACGATCACGTCCATACCGCGCGAGATCAGGTTCTCGATCTGCGCGTTCTGCCGGCTCTCGCTGGCGTCGGCGGACTGGACGTTGACGGTGGCGCCGAGCGCCTTGGCAGCGGCGATGAAGTAGTCGCGGTCATGCGCCCAGCGCTCCAGGCGCAGGTCGTCGATCGAGAAGCCGATCTTGGGATGCGCCGCGTTGGCGTGGGCCGCAGCCGGCACGAGGGCGGCCAGGCCCAGCGACAGGGCAGCGCCGGCCAGCAGGCGACGCGTGAGCCCCGAGCCGCCGAACGCGATCCGGTGGGAAAGATGCGACACGAGTGATTCCTCCGTTGCGCCGGCCCTTGCCCAGGGGAGCCTGGACAGGCCGGTCGGTTGCCGCTGCCGGCGGCCGCACGGCCACCTCGTCATCGACATTGGCGCAACGAAAGCAAATTGCTGCACGTAAGGCAAGGGGAGGCTCCCGGGCCTGCGACGCAACCCCTCGGCGCGGCGCCTTCTACCCGGACAAATGCCGCAGCCGAGAGCAAAAGATCACCGTGCCGACCGGCGTCCTGCCATGCCTAATTGTTGCGCCGCAACAAGTTGGCCGGTTCCTGGCGAGCTGGCCCGCCGACACGCGTCCGCTGCCGCACCGGTGGCAGCGTTTTTGATTGACGTGCCTCAGGAGCGGGCTCTATGTCCGGCATGGGGAGACGGCATGCCCAAGGTCACCGTGTTCGAGGTAGCAGCCTCCGCCGGCGTCAGCCTGGCTACGGTCGACCGGGTGCTGAACGGGCGCAAGGGCGTCCGCCCGGTCACGGTGGAGCGGGTGCAGGCGGCGATCGGCCGGCTCGGGTTCCGTCGGGACGCGTTCGCTGCCGGGCTCGCGACGCAGCGGCGGGAACGCTACCTGTTCGTGCTGCCCGGGCGCGGCACCAACAGCTTCATGAACGCGCTGCACGACACCATCGCCGCCGCCACCGCGGTGCTGGCGGACCAGCGCGTGCTGGTGCGCACCCTGGACTACGCGGCGCTCGACGACACCGCACTCGCCGTCCTGCTGTCCTCGATCGACGGCACCGGCTGCAACGGGGTGGCGGTGGTCGCAGTGGAGTCGCCGCCGGTGCGGCACGAGATCGACCGGCTGGTCGAGAAGGGCATACCGGTCGTCACCCTGGTGTCCGACGTGTCGCCGTCCAGGCGCAGCCTGTTCCTCGGCATCGACAACAAGGCGGCCGGCCGTGTGGCCGCGTCCCTGATCGGCCGCATGACGGGCGCCCACATGACGGGAACCCAGATGGCAGGCATCGGGCGCGGCAGCATCGGCCTGGTCGTCGGCCGGATGACGCTGCACGACCATGCCGATCGCAGGCTCGGCTTCGAGCAGGTGCTGAGGCGCGAGTTTCCCCATCTCACCCTGCTGCCGACGGTCGAAGGTCGCGACGACAGCACGGTGACCGGCCCGCTCGCGGCACGCATGCTGCGCCGGCATCCGGACCTGGTCGGGATCTACAGCGCCGGCGCCGGCAACCGCGGCATCATCGCGGCCCTTCGCGCCGATGCGCGCCAGCCTGCTCCGGTAGTGGTGGCGCACGAGCTCACCGCGCATGCGCGCGACGCGCTGCTGTCGGGGACCTTCACCGCCGTGCTGCACCAGGACCAGGAGCAGGAGGTCGAGAACGCGATCGCGGCGCTGCGTGCCCTGGCGCGCGCCGAGGCCGCGTTCCTGCCCAGGCCGGTGCGTACCCAGATCTTCCTTCGCGACAACGTTCCCTGAGGGCGACCGCGACCACCTGCCCGAATACTTGCCCAACCACACTGAAAGAGCCCGTCATGGCCACCAGCACCCTGTTCAGCGACCTCGAGACCGTCCGCTTCGCCGGTCCCGACAGCGACGACCCGCTCGCCTATCGCTACTACGATGCCGACCGCGTGGTGCTCGGCCGTCCGTTGCGCGACCACCTGCGCTTCGCCGTCGCGTACTGGCACAGCCTGGCGATGAACGGCAGCGACCCGTTCGGAGCACCCACGCTGCACCGTCCGTGGATGCGCAACCCCGACCCGATGGCGGGTGCACGCGACAAGGCCGACGCCGCATTCGACCTGTTCCGCGTGCTCGACGTGCCGTTCTACACCTTCCACGACCGCGACATCGCGCCCGATGGCGACGACCTCAACACGGGCCTGCGCAACTTCCGCGAGATGGTCGACTACCTCGGCCTCAAGATGCAGGGCTCCAGCACCAAGCTGCTGTGGGGCACGGCGAACTTGTTCAGCCATCCCCGCTTCATGGCAGGGGCTGCGACCAACCCCGATCCCGACGTGTTCGCGTTCAGCGCCGCCACGGTGAAGCACTGCATGGACGCGACCCTGGCGCTGGGCGGCGACAACTACGTGCTGTGGGGCGGCCGCGAAGGCTACGAGACGCTGCTGAACACCGATCTCGGGCGCGAGATCGACCAGCTCGGCCGGTTCGTGTCGCTGGTGGTCGAGTACAAGCACAGCATCGGCTTCAAGGGACAGATCCTGATCGAGCCGAAGCCGAAGGAGCCGACCGCGCACCAGTACGACTTCGACACCGCGACGGTGTACGGCTTCCTCAAGCGCTACGGCCTCGAGAACGAGGTCAAGGTCAACCTGGAAGCCAACCACGCGCTTCTGGCCGGGCACAGCTTCGAGCACGAGATCGCCACCGCCGCCAGCCTCGGCATCCTAGGCTCGCTCGACCTCAACCGCGGCGACCCGCTGCTGGGCTGGGACACCGACCAGTTCCCGAACAGCCTGCAGGACACCGCGATGGCGCTGTATCACGTCATCAAGGCCGGCGGCCTCGGCCTAGGCGGCTGCAACTTCGACGCCAAGATCAGGCGGCAGTCGATCGACCCGGTGGACCTGGTGCACGCCCATGTCGGCGGCGTCGACCATTGCGCCCGCGCCTTCCTGATCGCCGCCGACATGGTGGAGGACGGACGGCTGGAGCAGGCGCTGAAGCATCGCTACGCCGGCTGGGACACCGACGCGGCGCGCGACATGCTGGCGGGCGGGCAGACGCTGGAAACCATTGCCGCGCGGGCGGAAGAACAGAACCTGTCGCCGCAGCCGCGCTCCGGCGGCCAGGAGCGGCTGGAGAACCTGGTCGGCCGCTTCTTCTGAGGTAGCGAGCGGCAGCATTCCGACCAGACTTCGCTCGACGACCTGTGCCTGGGAATCCGGTTCCTGGAGGACATCAAGGCCCGGTCCTCGAGCGACGTCCTGCGCACCAGCCTTCGCGATCCTGCGCCGGACAGACCGTGACGGGCCGCAACACTTCTCGTGGCGTCGCGTTCAGACGAACAGGGACGTGCGAGTCTTGCACCCTCAATGACGTTCGACGGAAAAGGGACCAGACTCATGACAGCACATCTTCCGCCGGTTCCTCCGGAACAGCGCAGTCCCTATGCCGGCGCCACGTCGACGGAACAGGCGAAGGATCACGACAACAAGAGCGATCCGAACCTCGCCGAGCAGGGCCGGCAAGGCAACATCGCCCAGAACACCACCCACAAGGGCTTCCAGCAGGATCGCTGATCCCAGCCGGGACGCCGACAACGTTCCGCCGATCGTCGGCCGGATCGGCACCGGATGTCGTGACGGTCGAACGGATGCGCCGGCCGTAGCCGGCCGGTGCCACGATTTCGCAAAGGCGGCGTTTCCACGCGGCTTGCCTGGGCGGAACCGGGCAGCGGTCCTGACGGAGCCTGCATCCCGCCTTATGGCGTCAGGCCGCGGGATGCAACTCGGTCTTGATCCAGCCGGGCTCGCGCTTGTCGAAGGCCTCGTAGGCCGAGATCACGTCCGACATCGGCTCGACCTTGGTCAGCACCGTGACGGGATCGATCAATCCCACACGCACCATCTCGACCAGCTTCGGGATGTAGGCGTGGTGGTTGCAGTTGCCCATCCGGATCGTCAGGTTCTTGTTCATGGCGATGCCGATCGGGAAGGTCTCGGCCGACGGCGGATACACGCCGATGATGCCGAGCGTGCCGGCCTTGGCCAGCGACGCGATCGCCCATTCCAGCGCCTGGGGCGGCGCGTCGCCCGGCACCCACTGCCCGTCATGGCCGTGCTGCTCCGGCGCCACCTGCTTCACCTCGGCGGCGAACTTGTCCGCCTTGTCTTCCGCCTCCTTCGCAGCCGGCCCGCCATGCGCGTGCTGCGAGTCCACCCCGACCGCATCGATCGCGCGGTCGGCGCCGATCCCGCCTGTCAGCGTCAGGATGGTCTCCACCGGATCTTCCCTTGAGAAGTCCACCGGGAAAGCCCCCTGGCGGCGCGCCATCGCCAGCCGGTCCGGGTGCTGGTCCACCGCGATTACCCGCCCCGCCCCTTGCAACAGCGCGCTGGCGATCGCGAACTGGCCGACCGGGCCGCAGCCGAACACCGTCACCGTGTCGCCCGGCGTGACCTCCGCCAGCAGGGCGCCGAACCAGCCGGTCGGGAAGATGTCGCTGAGCAGGATCGCCTGGTCGTCGCTGACCTGGTCGGGCAGCCTGACTAGGGTGTTGGACGCGAACGGGATCCGCGCCCGCTCCGCCTGCAGGCCGTTCACCGGCCCGGTGGCTTCCGGTCCGCCGAAGAAGCTGGTGCCGGCGGCGGGACCGTTGGGATTGGCGTTGTCGCACTGCGCGGTGTCGCCGGCGCGGCAATACGAGCAGACGCCGCAGGACACGGTGGAGCACACCACCACACGGTCGCCGATGTCGAAGTTGCGCACCTGGTCGCCCAGCGCCTCGACCACGCCGACGCCCTCGTGGCCGAGGATGGTGCCTGGCTTCATGCCGCTGAAGGTGCCGCGGACGAAGTGCAGGTCGGTGCCGCAGATGGCGGACGCGGTCAGGCGGATCACCGCGTCGGTCGGCGCCTCGACCACCGGATCGGGCACCTCGTCGAGGCGGATGTCGCCGATGCCATGCCAGACGACTGCTTTCATGGGGAGGCTCCTCGGGTCCGGGAGGTATACGGCCGCAACGCCGCATTGCGCGTCCGGACGCTTCAATCCGGCGGCACCGCTCGTGCCCACTCGCGCAGATCCTCGACGAACAGGTCCGGCGCCTCCATTGCCGCGAAGTGCCCGCCGCGCGGCGGCTCGGTCCAGCGCGTGACGGAATAGCCGCGCTCGACCCAGGAGCGTGGCGGCATCGGCGAGCGCGGATCGGGGTAGGCCGCGAACGCGGTGGGGACGGTCACGCGTCGGCCTGGCGGCATCCGGCGCACGCCCTCGGCCTCGGCGGCCGCGTAATACCAGGTCGAGGTCGGGAAGGCGTCGTTGGCGACGTAGATCATGAGGTTGGTCAGCAGCTGGTCCCGGGAGAACACCGTTTCGAACGGCCGCTCGCGCAGGTCGGCCCAGTCGTGGAAGCGCTCCACGATCCAGGCCGCCTGCGCCGCCGGGTTGTCGGCCATGGCGTAGTTCAGCGACGACGGCCTGGTCCGCTGCAGCTGGGCATAGGCGCCGAGCGCCTGCTGCGAGGCGTCGAACGCCGCCTTCCATGCCTTCTCCTCGTCGGTTTCCGGCTCCGCGTCGGGCTGCACCAGCAGGTAGTTGAGGTGGATGGCGCGGACGGACGCCGCGTGCTCCAGCGCCAGCCAGGCGCTGACGCCGGCGCCCCAGTCGCCGCCCTGGGCGAGGTAGCGGCGATAGCCGAAGCCGTCGCGCATCAGGCGGTCGAACAGCCGTGCGGTGGTGCGTGCGCCGATCGGCGAAGCGGGCTTGCCCGAGAAGCCGTACCCCGGCAGCGAGGGGATCACGAGGTCGAACGCGTCCGCGGCGTCGCCGCCGTGGCGGGACGGGAACGCGAGCGGCTCCGCCACCTGCCAGAACTCGTAGACCGAGCCCGGCCATCCGTGGGTGAGGAGAAGCGGCCGGCGCCCCTGCGCCTCGCCGACCAGGTGGACGGCGTGGAGGTCAATGTCCTCCACCCGGTGCAGCACCTGCGGCAGGCGGTTCAGCTCGGCGGCGGCGGCACCGATGTCGAAGCCGTCCGCCCAATAGGCGCACAGGTCGCGCAGGAACTCCGGATCGCAGCCATAGCGCCACCCGGCGTGCTCGGGCGTCGGCGGGATGCGGTGGTCGCGCAGCCGGCCGCGTAGGCGGTCCAGCGTCGCGTCGTCCCAGGCCACGGTGAACGGTTGCATGCCGATCCTCCTCAGGTCTGTGAGGGCAACTCCCCAAACCGCGACGGGTTGAACGGCGGACGCTTCGGGAGGATCAGCGATGAGCAAGCACGAACGCAGTGACGAGATCACCAGCCATGGCACGGTGAAGGGCCATCATCCCAGGCCGGAGGATAATGTTCCGGAGGGCGGTCCGGCGCCGTCGCCGACCGAGGGCCAAGGCGCGGCCAAGGGGGCAGCCTCCAAGGCGGTCGAGGGCGCGGTCGCCGGCGACAACACCAGCACCGCCACCGCCGGCAAGCTGGAAAAGGAGCACGCCGCAGGGGTCGCCGCGGAAAAGACGCAGAGCGGCCGCGGCCACCGCAAGCACGAGGACTAGCGGCCGGTTCCGTGAACGTCGTTCAAAGGAAAGACACCGGGTCGACATCAACGTCGACCTGGACCGAGCGCGGCACGGTAGGGACCGAGGTGCGCCAGGCGGCCATCCAGTGGCGCAGGATCGGCTGCACCGCGACCTCCCGCCTGGTGCGCAGGAGCAGGCGGCGGCGGTGACGGCCGCGCAGGATCGCCAGCGGCGCCGGTGCCGGGCCCAGCACCTGCACCCCCTCCCCCGTCGGCGCGCTGCGGCCGAGTGCCGCTGCCGCCTGGTCGGCCGCCTCGGCGGTGTCGGCGCTGACGATCAGCGCCGCAAGGCGACCGAACGGCGGCCAGTGGCCGGGACGGCGCTGCTCGGCTTCCCGCTCCATGAAGCGGGCGAAGTCGCCGGCGACGAGGGCCTGCATCACCGGATGCTCCGGGCTGTAGGTCTGAAGCAGCACGCGGCCGGGCTGCTCGGCGCGCCCGGCGCGGCCCGCCACTTGGTGCAGCAGCTGCACCGTGCGCTCGGCGGCGCGCAGGTCGCCGCCGGCGAGGCCGAGGTCGGCATCCACCACGCCGACCAGGGTCAGGCCGGGGAAGTGCCAGCCCTTGGCGACGATCTGGGTGCCGATCACCAGGTCGACCTCGCGCTCGGCGATGCGGCGCACCGCCTCGGCGGCGGCGTTCGGGCCCGGCAGGGTGTCGCTGGCCATCACCAGGATGCGGGCATCGGGAAAGGTGGCGCGGGCCTCCTCGGTGATGCGCTCCACACCGGGGCCGATCGGGGTCAGGCTGTTCTCGGCACGGCAGGACGGGCAGTGCACCGGCACCGCCTCGGTGTGGCCGCAATGGTGGCAGGCGAGCTGGCGACGGGCGCGGTGCTCGACCAGCCAGGCGGTGCAGTTCGGGCACTGGATGCGGTGGCCGCAGGCGCGGCACAGCGTCAGCGGCGCGTAGCCGCGGCGGTTGAGGAACAGCATCGCCTGCTCGGCGCGGTGCAGCGTGGCGGCCACCGCCTCGATCAGCGTCGGCGACAGGAAGCGGCCGCGCTCGGGCGGATGATCGCGCAGGTCGACCGACGCCACGTCGGGCATGCGGGCACCGTTGTGGCGGACTGCGAGCGAGTACCGGCGGTAGCGGCCGGTCTCGACGTTGGACAGGGTTTCCAGGCTGGGGGTCGCAGAGACCAGCAGCACCGGCGCGCCCGCCAGGCGCGCCCGCACCACCGCCATGTCGCGGGCGTGGTAGGTGACCCCGTCCTCCTGCTTGAACGCGGTCTCGTGCTCCTCGTCGACGATCACCAGGCCGAGGTCGGGGAACGGCAGGAACAGCGCCGAGCGGGCGCCGACCACCACCGAGGCCTCGCCGCCGGCGACCGCACGCCAGGTGATGCGCCGCTGCTTGGAGCCGAGGTCGGAATGCCACACCGCCGGCTCCACCCCGAAGCGGCGCCGGAAGCGCTGCAGCCATTGCGAGGACAGCGCGATCTCCGGCAGCAGCACCAGCGCCTGCCGGCCTTCCGCAAGGCAGGCCGCCACCGCTTCCAGGTAGGTCTCGGTCTTGCCGGAGCCGGTGACGCCGTCGAGCAGGGCGGGCTGGAACCGGCGCGCCTGCACCAGCCCACGCAGCTGGGTCGCCACGCCGTCCTGGTCCGGGGACAGCGCCGGCACCACGTGGTCCGGATCCGGCCGGCCGAACGGGGAGACAGCGGCGATCTCCTGCTCGCGCAGCAGTCCGGCTTCCGCCATGCCGCGCACCACGCCGCTGCCGACCCCGGCCAGCCGGGCGAGCTCCGCGGTGCCGCGCGGCACGCCGTCGCCCAGCGCCTGCAGCACGCGGCTTCGCGCCGGGGTTGACCGCGCCGACACCGAGTTGCTGCCGGAGCGGACCCAGCCGGTGGTGGGCGGCAGCGCCTGCACGGCGTTGACGCGCAGCGCCATCGCCAGCACCAGGCCGGGCGGGGTCAGGGTGTAGCCGGCGACCCAGTCGACGAAGCGGCGCAGGCTCGCCGGCATGCGCGGCACGTCGAGCAGGGCGGACACGGGCTTCAGCTTGTTGTCCGGCACCGGCGGGGTGCCGGGACCGGCCAGGTCGGCCGGCAGCCCGTCCGGAGGATCCCAGACCACCCCCACCTCGGCGCGCCGGTTCAGCGGCACCAGCACCACGTCGCCGGGTTCCAGCGCCAGGGCGGCGGGATGGGCGTAGTCGAACGCGCCGGCGAACGGATAGGGCAGCAGCACAGGGACCCGTCCGGTGCCGGGATGGGAAGCGGCGGAGCGGGAAGCGTCGCGGCGGCTTGCCGATGCGGCCGGGACGGCTAAGCTCTCGGGCGTGATACGCGTGACGGACAGATCTGTATCCAGTGCGGCCGGTTCCCTCCAGAATGGGAGCGACCGGCGCCATGGACAATGACGACGGCCGTGGGGGCGACACCGAGGAGGACCGGGTGGCGCGTTTCCTGGCCGAGAACCCCGACTGGCTGGCGACGCAGACCGACCTCTACGAGGTGCTGTCGCCGCCCCGGCGCGTGCATGGCGACACGCTGGCCGACCACATGGCGGCGATGATCGACGCGGCGCGGCAGCAGGCGGCCAGCATGACCGCCCGGGCGGAAACCGTGCTGCAGGCCGGCCGCGCGGCGCTGGGCCTGGCGGACCGGGTGCGCGAGGCGGTGCTGGCGCTGATACGGGCGACGGACCTGGGCGAGTGCGTCGCCGGCGACCTGCCGCGCCTGCTCGGCATCGACTCCGCGCTGCTCTGGGTCGAGGGACCGGCGCGCGGCCTGTCGGAGCGGCTGATGGCGCGCAGCCTGCCTCCGGGCACCGTGGTGCGCCTGCTCGGACGTCGCGACGTGCGGGTCCGGATCGCGCCGCGTGACGCCGGGTCGCTGCATGGCGAGGCGGCGCCGCTCGCCGCCCACGACGCGCTGCTCCGGGTGAGCGTGCGCGACCAGCCGCCGATGCTGCTGGCGCTGGCGAGCCGGGACGCGCAGGTGCTGCAGGACGGGCTGCCGGCCAGCGTGACCGGCGGCACCGCCGGCGGCGGCGGGGCGGCAGCGCTGGCATTCCTGGGGGCGGCGCTGGCGGCCCGGATCGAGAGCCTCGCGTGAGCGGCGGTGACGCATCGTCCGGCCCGATCCTGTCCGGTGCGCTGCTGCTGGACCAGTTTCTCGGCTGGCTGCGTGACGAGAAGCGGGCCAGCGCCCTGACGGTCACCGCATATCGCGGCGATGTCGGCCGGTTCCTGCGCTTCCTCACCCTGCATCTCGGCGCGGAGCCCGACCTCCGGGCGCTGGCGGTGCTGCGCCAGGCGGATTTCCGCGCCTGGCTGGCGGAGGAGGCGCGCGAGGCGGCGGCGCGGACCGACTACGTGCGCGACAAGGCGAACCGCACCCGGGTGCGGCGGATGTCGGCGGTGCGCAGCTTCTTCCGCTACCTCGCGCGCCGCCACGGCATCGACAACGCGTCTCCCGGGCTGATGCGCTCGCCGCGGGTGCGCGTGCCGCTGCCGCGTCCGCTGCCGGTGGGGGCCGCCCTGGCGGCACCGGAAGGGATCGCGGCGCTGGCGCACACGGTTCTGGCGGAACACCGCGACGGCGCCCTGTTCACCCTGCTCTACGGCGCCGGCCTGCGCATCGGCGAGGCGCTGGCGCTGGACCTGCGCGACCTGCCGCGCGCCTCGGCCGAGGGCGCGGTGCTGCGGGTGCGGGGGAAGGGGAACAAGGAGCGTCTGGTGCCGCTGCTGTCGGCGGTGCTGTCGGCGTTGCAGCACTGGGCCAACCGTCATCCCGACCCGGCGCCGGACTCGCCGATGTTCCCGGGCGTGCGCGGCGGGCGGCTCGACCCGGCGGTGGCGCAGAAGGCGATGCGCGACTACCGCAGGCTGGCCGGCCTGCCGGAGCACGCCACGCCGCACGCGCTGCGGCACTCGTTCGCCACCCACCTGCTGGAGAACGGCGCCGACCTGCGCTCGATCCAGGAGCTGCTGGGCCACGCCAGCCTGTCGACCACGCAGCGCTACACCCTGGCCGACGAGGCGCACCTGCTCGAGGTGTGGCGCCGCACCCATCCCCGCTCCGGCGCGGCGGCGCCCGGGGAACTCCCATGACGGCTGACGGAGGGCGGATGCGGACGCTCTACCCACCGATCGAGCCGTATTCGAGCGGCACGATGGACGCCGGCGACGGCCATTCGGTGTACTGGGAGCTGTGCGGCAACCCGCGCGGCACGCCGGTGGTGTTCCTGCACGGCGGTCCGGGCGGCGGCTGCTCTCCGCTGCAGCGGCGGCTGTTCGACCCGCAGCGCTACCGCATCCTGCTGTTCGACCAGCGCGGCTGCGGCCGGTCGCGCCCGCACGCGTCGCTGGAAGCGAACACCACCTGGCACCTGGTGGCCGACATCGAGCGGCTGCGCCGGATGACCGGCGTCCCGGCCTGGCTGGTGTTCGGCGGATCCTGGGGCAGCACGCTGGCGCTGGCCTACGCGGAGGCGCATCCGGAGCGCACAGCCGGGCTGATCCTGCGCGGCATCTTCGGCATGCGTCGTGCCGAGCTGTCCTGGTACTACCAGGAGGGGGCGTCCTGGCTGTTCCCGGACAAGTGGGAACAGTTCCTGGTGCCGATCCCGGAGGCCGAGCGTGGCGACCTGATCGCGGCCTATCGCCGGCGCCTGGTCGGGGAGGACCCGGCGGCGCGGCTGGAGGCGGCGCGGGCCTGGAGCCTGTGGGAGGGCGAGACCCTGACGCTGCTGCCCGACCCGTCCCTGAGCGCGCAGCACGGCGACGACGACTTCGCTCTCGCCTTTGCGCGGATCGAGAACCACTACTTCACCCATGGCGGCTGGCTGGAGGAGGGCCAGCTGCTCCGCGACGTGCGACGGATCGCGCACCTGCCGGGGGTGATCGTGCAGGGCCGCTATGACGTCGCGACGCCGATGCGCACTGCCTGGGACCTGCACCGCGCCTGGCCCGAGGCCGAGTTCCGGCTGGTTGCCGATGCCGGCCACGCCACCACCGAGCCTGGCATCATGACCGCGCTGCTGGACGCGACCGACCGGTTCGTCGCCACGGCGTGAGGACGCCGTTCGGTGCGGCCTCATTCGTTCCGGCCTCGCTCGCCACAGCCTGGGCGCTCGCTGTGGTGCTGGCGGCGGGACCGGCGGTCGCGCAGGCCTGCCTGCGACAGGAGCTGGCCGAAGCCACCCTGCGCGACGACGACGGCTTCATCTCGATGCCGGTCGCGATCGACGGGCAGGCGGCGAGCCTGGTGGTGGATACCGGCTCGGAAACCGGGCTGCTGACCGAAGCGGCGGCGGACGGGCTCGGGCTGCGCCGCGACCCGGACCGGCGAACCCTGCTGCGCGGCACCGGCGGCACCGGGCAACGGGTGCCGAACGTGCTGCTGTCGCTCGCGATCGGCGGGATGCGGCTGGACGCAGGCAGCGTGCCGGTCGGGTTCCTGCCGGCGATGCCGGTGGTGGACCCGCCGGTGGCGGGGCTGCTGGGGGCGGACGTACTGTCGCGGTTCGACCTGGAGCTCGACCTGCCGCACCGGCGGATCGGCTTCTGGCGCATCGGGGCCGGGTCGGTCGCCTGTGCGCCGCCACCGGGCCCGGCGGGCGGGTACCAGGCGATCCCGCTGCGTCGCGAGGGCGACCGGCTGTTGATGACGGCACGGCTGGACGGGCAGCCGGTCAGCGTGCTGGTCGACACCGGGGCGCGCTCGCGCATCCTGTCGACAACGGCGGCGCGTCGGCTGGGGGTGTATGGCGACCGGCTGGGTGCGGATCCGGGCGGGGTGAATGCCGGGGTCGACCTGCACCCGAGCGAGTACCACTGGCACCGGTTCCGGCGGCTGACGATCGGCGGCGAGACGGTGGACAATCCGGTGCTGACGGTGGCGCCGCTGGCAGAATCGGTGGACCTGCTGCTGGGCGCGGACTGGTTCGCCGCGCGCCAGGTGTGGATCAGCTTCGCCACCGACGTGATGTATGTCCGCGCCGTCCCGGCGCGGGGGCCTGTGCACGCCGGCCCGGTGCGGGACCGGCAGCCGGAGACGCAGGACCCGTAGCTCGCGATCCGGCGACGATGAGCGGGGCCCGGACGGAGGAACCGGACGGACGCGTATGACGTATCCATGGCCTCGACAGTTTCGGCCCGGAGGCACGTCGCCCCGCGCAGGAGGACCACGATGCCGGATCCATCGCTGCCCACGCCCGCCGCGATACGCCGTCGACCAGGCCAGGCAAGCCATAGGCTGGCGCTGCTGCTGGGTGTCACCCTTGCCGGCTCCGCCGGTGTCACGGCGCGGGCGGCCTCGACCGCCGACCTGCCGCCGCTGGTGGTGCCGGCGGGCAACGAGCATCACGGGGGCAAGCTGGCGTTCGCGGAGCTGGTGACGCCGGATCTCGTGGCGTCGGAACGGTTCTACGGGTCGCTGTTCGGCTGGTCGTTCCAGAACATCAACGCGGGGCCCGGGTTCTTCGGCCAGGCCTCGCTGGGTGGCCGGACGGTCGCCGGCATCTTCGAGCGGCCGCTTTCCGTGGGACGGCGGCCGGCCTGGGTGTCGTTCCTCGCCACCGGCGACCTGGACAAGTCGGATGCGCTCGCGGTGCAGAACGGCGCCAAGGTGTTGCTGCAGCCGCGCAGCCTGGCCAATCTCGGGCAGATATCGGTGCTCACGGACCCCGAGGGCGCGGTGTTCGCCATGATGGCGTCGAGCAGCGGCGACCCGCCCGACCAGCTGGCCGATCCGGGGGAATGGATCTGGAGCTCGCTGGTCACCACTGCCCCGGATACCGACGCGGCGTTCTACAAGACCGTGTTCGGCTACGACGTGTTCGACCTTCCGGGGCCGCAGGACGCCCACCACCTGATCCTCGCCTCCGACGGTTATGCACGGGCGAGCGTCAACCCGGTTCCGGCCGGCTGGACCAACACGCGGTCGCGCTGGATCGGCTACGTGCGCGTCGACGACGCGACCGCGATGGCGGCCCGGGTCACTGCCCTCGGCGGCCGGGTGGTGCAGCCGCCGCACATGGACCGGCATGGCGGACAAATCGCCCTGGTGGCCGATCCGGCCGGCGCCCTGTTCGGGCTGCTCGAATGGTCAGCAGCCGAAACGGGAGACAAGCAATGACCGCGCGGTTCGCCGGCCTGCCGCGCCTCGTGCTCGCCTTCGGCATGCTGGCGGCGCTGCCGCTGGCCGGCTGCGCCGTCGAGGGCGGCGACTACGGATATGGCGGCGGCTACTACGACGCGGGCGGATACGACGGCTATGATCGCGGCTTCGGCGGCGGCTACTTTGTCGGACCCTATCGCGGCGGTGGCGGGGGCGGTGGCTTCGATCGTGGACGCGGCGGTGGCGGAGGCCGGTCGATCCCGGGGCTTCCGGCAGGAGGGCGTGGCGGCTTCCATGGCGGCGGCGGCGGTGGCGGGGGCTTCCACGGCGGTGGCGGTGGCGGTGGCGGAGGTGGCGGTGGCCACGGCGGTGGCGGCGGGGGTGGACACGGCCGCTAACAGCGCCGTCTCCACCGGTCCGGGCGGGACCAGGGCCTCGGGGCCTTGATTTCCGGGCGCCACGGATCGTCCACCGTGTGCATCGTCGTTCCGACGCTGAACGAGGCAGCGGCATTGCCGAGGCTGTTGCGCAACCTGCGTGCCCTGGACCCGCCGCCGGACCAGATTCTGGTGGTCGACGGCGGAAGCAGCGACGGCACGGTTGCGGTCGCGCAGGCGGCCGGACTGGCCGTGATCAAGCCGGACGCGCGCGGCAGGGCGGCGCAGATCAACCGGGGCGTGGCCGCATCGCAGGCCACGATCGTGTGCATCCTGCCCGCCGGTACGCTGCTGCCGGACGACGCGGTGGCGGTGATGCGACGTGCGCTGGCCGACCGGCGCACGGTGCTGGCCGGCTTCACCGCGCTGCTGTGCGGGGCTGACACGGTGCGCTGGGGCACCAGTTTCCACAACTGGATCAAGACCTGGTACGCGCCGCTGCTGTTCCGCCCGCACTTGTTCTGGCGCGGCACCCGGTTGCTGTTCGGCGACCACGCCCTGTTCTTCCGCCGGGCGCAGTTCCTGTCGGTCGGCGGGTGCGACGAGCGGCTGCGGGTGATGGAGGATGCCGACCTGTGCGTCCGGTTCGGCCGGATCGGTCGCGTCAGGCTGGTCAACCGCGTGGTTCTGACCTCCGACCGGCGGGTCGCGCGCTGGGGAGCGTGGCGCGCCAACTGGATCTACCTGTCGGTCGGGATCCGCTGGGGGCTGGGCCGGCGCGGCATCGCGGACAGCTATCCCGACATCCGCTGACGGCTGTCTGGGACGGTCAGTTCCGGCCACCGTTCGCCTTGGATCGACGCGGCCGGCGCGCACGGCGAGACCGATCGGGGCCGGCTCGCCACCAGGGTGCGGCGGGCCGTCATGGGCTATCTGGGGGAAGGCATCATCGGGCCAGGTCGGTTGGCCGGACGAGGATGGTCGAGCGGACACCAGCCTGCAGCATGGTTCGTAAGCCGGTGCGGGGTCATGCTCCGGCTTCGGTGTCCGCCCGGGCGGCCACGTGATGGGGACGCAGCATCGTCAGCGGCGCACGACCCGCGTAGCCTGGCAGACGGATGCAACTCGGCAGCAGGGAGAACGCCGTTGGCAGGACGCAGGATCGCCTGGGTGACGGGAGCCGGCTCGGGCATCGGCGAGGCCGGGGCACGGGCACTGGCCGCGGACGGATATGCGGTGGTGCTGACGGGGCGGCGGGAGGACGCGCTGCTGCGAGTCGCCGAGGGCATCCGGGAGGCGGGCGGGATCGCGCACGTGCAGGCGGGCGACGTCACGCAGGCGGCGCGGGTGGGGGAGATCGCACGCTGGATCGTGGACGGGCTCGGGCGGATCGACATCCTCGTGAACAATGCCGGCGCCAACATCCCGGCGCGCGCCTGGTCGTCGCTCACCCCGGAGGGGGTGGACCAGGTGATCGGCGCCAACCTGTCGTCGGCGTTCTATTGCGTGACCGCGGTGCTGCCGGCGATGCGGGCGCAGCGCGACGGGGTGCTGATCCACACCGCCAGCTGGGCCGGACGCCATCCGGCGCCGGTGTCGGGTGCGGCGTACTCCGCTGCGAAGCACGGGGTGATGGTGATGAGCCAGCTGCTGAACGCCGAGGAATGCGTCAACGGGATCAGGTCCTGCGTGATCTGTCCGGCGGAAGTGGCGACTCCGATCCTCGACCAGCGGCCGGTCAAGGCGTCGGCGGAACAGCGCGCGCGCATGCTGCAGCCGGACGACCTGGGCGGGCTGATCCGCTACGTGGCGTCGCTGCCGCCGCATGTCTGCCTCAACGAGGTGGTGATCTCGCCGACCTGGAACCGGATGTTCGCGGCGACGGTCGACGCGGAACGAGCCGGATGACGCCGATCGTTGCGGTGAAGCGTCATATACGGACGCACCGAACGAGCCCGGGAACAACTTCGGACACCTAGACGGTCTGCAAGGGTCCTCGCTGTGTCATCATGATTTTGCTCTGTGCGCCGGAATGCGATGCCCCGCCGCCGGCATTGCCAGCGTTCGGGCGTTGTTGCAGGCTAGTGCCGTAACGGTTCGATCGGAAGGTCTGCATGCAGTTCACGATCAACGGCCAGGCGGTCGAAGCCTCGGTAGACCTGCGCACCTCGCTGCTCGACCTGCTCCGGGACCACCTTCACCTCGCCGGAACGAAGAAGGGGTGCAACCAGGGAGCTTGCGGCGCCTGCACGGTGCTGGTGGACGGCGACCGGATCAACAGCTGTCTGGCGCTGGCGGTGCAGTACCAGAACCGCGCCATCACCACGGTGGAGGGTCTCGCCGACGAGGACGGCCTGCATCCCCTGCAGCAGGCCTTCATCGAGCATGATGGGTACCAGTGCGGCTACTGCACGCCGGGCCAGCTCTGCTCGGCCATCGGCATGGCGGCGGAAGCGGAACGTGGCGTGCCGAGCGTGGTCACCGGCGACCTGTCGGCAGAGCGCGTCGTCCTGGACCACGACGAGCTGCGCGAGCGCATGAGCGGCAACCTGTGCCGGTGCGGCGCCTATAACGGCATCATCGCCGCGATCGGGCAGGTCCTGGTGACGGAGGCGGTGGAATGAGGGAGTTCGGCTACGTCAAGGCCGAGGACGCGTCTGCGGCGGTGCGGCTCGCGGGCACGTCCGCTCGGGCTCGGTATCTCGGCGGCGGCACCAACCTCGTCGACCTGATGCGCGAAATGGTGGAGCAGCCGGACGCGCTGGTCGACGTGACCGCGTTGCCTGCCGGGATCGAGACGTTGGACGACGGCAGCATCCTGATCGGCGCGGGGACGAGCAACACCGCCGTCGCGGCGAACCTTGCCGTGCGCACGCGGTTCCCGGCGCTGGCGCGCGCCATCCTCGCCGGCGCCAGCGGGCAGATACGCAACATGGCAACGGTGGGCGGCAACATCCTGCAGCGCACCCGCTGCACCTATTTCTACGACGGCGCGTCGCGCTGCAACAAGCGTGCGCCCGGTGCCGGCTGCGACGCCATCGACGGCTTCAACCGCATCCACGCCATCCTGGGCGCCTCGCCTGCCTGCGTCGCCACCCATCCCTCCGACATGTGCGTGGCGCTGGCCGCACTCGATGCGGTCGTGCACCTTCAGGGGCATCGCGGGTCGCGCACGGTGCGGCTGGTGGACCTGCACCGCCTGCCCGGCGGCCGGCCGCACGTCGAGACCCAGCTCGAACAGGACGATCTGATCACCGCGGTGGCGCTGCCGGCGCTGCCGTTCGCAGCACGGTCGACCTACCGCAAGGTGCGGGACCGGGCGAGCTACGCCTTCGCCCTGGTGTCGGTGGCGGCAGCACTCGACGTCCATCCGGACGGAACGGTACGCGACGTGCGGCTGGCACTGGGCGGGGTCGCGCACAAGCCCTGGCGCGCCTGGACGGCGGAGGCGGCGCTGCGCGGCAGGCCGGCGACCGACGACAGCTTCCGCGACGCGGCCGACGCGGAACTCGCCGACGCGGCGGGCCTCCAGCACAACGCGTTCAAGATCGACCTCGCCCGGCGCACGATCGCAGCGACCCTCGAAGGCCTGGCGGCAGGAAACCGGACATGAGCATCGTCGATACGGTCAAGCAGGCGGTGACGGGTGCGGTCACCGGGGCGATGGTCCGGCTGACGCCCGACGCGCCGGTCGACCCGCTGGCCACCAAGCACGGCGCGCTCGGCCGGTCGGTCCCCCGCATCGATGGGCCGCTCAAGGTCGGTGGGCGGGCGCGCTTTGCCGCCGAGGTGCCGATGGAGGGCCTGACCTACGCGGCGCTCGTCTACAGCACGGTCGCGCACGGCCGGATCGTGGCGCTCGACACCGCGGAAGCCGCAGGTGCTGCGGGCGTGGTGCTGGTGATGACGCACGAGAACGCGCCGCGCATGGCGCCGCCGGCCGTGTTCATGACCAACCCGCGCGCGGCCGGGGCCAGCGACCTGCCGATCATGCAGGACGCCTCCATCCACTGGAACGGCGAGCCGGTGGCGCTGGTGCTGGCGGACACGCAGGAGCGGGCCGATCACGCCGCCTCGCTGGTCCGCGTCACCTACGAGGCGATGGCGGCGAACCTGTCGTTCGAGGAGGCCAAGGGTCGTGCGCACGCCCCGGACTCGGTGCTGGGCGAGCCGGCGCGGATCGCGATCGGCGATGCCGAGGCGGCGCTGGCCACGGCACCCTACCGGGTCGACCGCGTTTATCGCACCCCGCGACACAGCCACAGCGCGATCGAGCCGCATGCGGCGACGGTGGCGTGGGACGGCGATAAGCTGGTGGTGCACGACGCCACCCAGATGCTGCACGCAACCCGGTGGACGCTGTCGGGGATCTTCGGGATCAGGGAGGAGGACATCCGCATCCTGTCGCCGTTCGTCGGCGGCGGGTTCGGAGGCAAGGGGCTGTGGAGCCACCAGATCCTGGCCATCGCGGCGGCCAGGCTCGCGAAGCGGCCGGTGCGGATCGCGCTGTCACGCGAGGGGGTGTTCCGGATCGCTGGCGGGCGCACCACCACCGAGCAGCGGGTGGCGCTGGGGGCCAAGGCGGACGGCACGCTGGCCGCGCTGATCCATACCGGGGTCGCGGCCATGACCGCGCACAACAACTGCCCGGAACAGTTCACCTTCCCGGCGCGGCACCTGTACGCCGCGGACTCGTTCCTGCTCGACCAGAAGGTGGCCGACATCCACATGCTGGCCAACACCTTCATGCGGGCGCCGGGCGAGTCCGTGGGCACGTTCGCGCTGGAGGCGGCGCTGGACGAGCTGGCCGAGACCATGGCGCTCGACCCGATCGCGCTGCGCCGCCGGATCGAGCCGGACAAGGATCCGACCTCCGGCCGGGCCTTCTCCTCGCGCCACCTGCTGGACGCCTATGAAGCGGGCGCCGAGCGGTTCGGCTGGTCGCAGCGCAGCCCGGTGCCACGGTCGCGCCGGGAGGGCGAATGGCTGATCGGCATGGGGATGGCGACTGCCACCTACCCGTACTACCGGATGCCGGGGGGCGCCGCACGGATCCGGCTGACCGCCGAAGGTGCCGTGGTGCAGATGGGCGGCCACGAGATGGGCATGGGGACGGCGACCGCCCAGGCGCAGCACGCGGCGGACCGGCTGGGCCTGCCGCTGGAGCGCGTCCGGTTCGAGTACGGCGATACCGACCTGCCTGCCGGCACCGTCGCCGGCGGCTCCTCGCAGACGGTGTCGATCGCGGCGGCCGTTATGGCCGCCAGCGAGGTCCTCACCGCCCAGCTGCTCAAGCTCGCCGGCAACGACTCGCCGCTGGGCGGGCTCAAGGCGGGCGAGGTGGAGGCGCGCGACGGCGGCCTCCACCACAAGGAGGACACGGGCCGCGGCGAGACCTATGCGTCCATCCTCGCCCGCGCCGGCCGGGAGGAGGTGGTCGCGGAAGCGAAGGCGCCGATGCCGATGGAGGTGATGAAGTACGCCATGCACTCCTACGGCGCGCAGTTCTGCGAGGTCCGGGTGAGTGTGGTGACCGGCGAGACCCGCGTCACGCGGTTCCTGGGATCATTCGACTGCGGGCGGATCCTCAACCCGCAGACCGCGCGCAGCCAGTTCCGCGGCGGCATCATCATGGGGCTCGGGCTGGCGCTCACGGAGGAAACGCAGTTCGACGAGCGGACCGGCCGGATCATGAACCCGTCGCTTGCCGAGTATCACGTGCCGGTGCATCTCGACGTGCCGGAGATCGACGTGATCTGGACCGACATCCCCGACCCGCACAGCCCGCTCGGCGCGCACGGCATCGGCGAGATCGGCATCACCGGCGTCGGTGCGGCGGTCGCGAACGCGATCCACAACGCCACCGGCCGGCGGATCCGGGAACTGCCGATCACGCTCGACAAGCTGCTCTGAGGTTTCCGGAAGCGGATGGCCTGGACCGGACGCCGGTCCAGGGCGCCGGAAATGATGCTCGGCAGGTCGACCGAGCTGGTCTGCACGATGTCCCGGACGAGGTGGCGAGGCGGAGCGGACAGCTGCCGCTCTTGGTCACCCAGGCACCGTCGAGCTCCGCCAGCAGGCGCGGGTTGCCGGTGACATGCTCGGTCTGGCCCGGGTTCAGGCACGCCTGAAGGTTCGTCGAAAAGAGAACCCCGCCGCTGATCACGACGGGGTTCCCGAGTCTGCTGAACGGTCTCGAGGATGCCGCCGGGCAGCTACTTCAGCAGGCGGGCCTGCACGCCGCCGTGTCGGACCGCCGGCTTGCACGCGTCGCGGCCGATTGCCGCGTCCTGCGCGAGCTGTACCGGGTTGGCCTCCTGTGCGTCGGTCACCTCCGTGCAGGTGCTCGGCGCGAAGTCGGCCGTGCCGAACAGCGTGACGTCGCGCGTGACCGCGTTCGCTGGCGGGGTCAGCTGGAACGCAGCGCTGAGCGTCTGGCCCGGTAGCACGTTGCTGAACTGGGTGACGGTCGTCGGCTGCGCCTTCCACCCGCCGGGGACGGCAAGCGAGAGGGTGACGCCAGCCAGCGTCTGGCTGCCGCCGGCGCTGACGGTGACGACCGCGCTGCCGGAGGCGCCCACGGTGAAGCTACGCGGCGCCGTGACGGTGACGTGGCGGTCGCCGATGCCCTCGTCCATCGTGTAGCTTCCGGTCGCGGGAAGGTCGGCGAGGGCGGAGCTGTCACCGACCCAGACCTTGTACTTGCCGGTGCTCTCGTCCCAGCCGTTGTTGTTCCACCACCACTCGTCGCTCGGACGGATGGTGAAGTTCAGCCGCTTCGACTCGCCGGGGCTGAGTGTCACGCGCCGGAAGTCGACCAGCTTGCGCGGCGGCTCGCCGGCGGCGGAAGGATAGCCGAGGTAGAGCTGCGCCGCGTCGCTGCCCGCGACCTTGCCGGTGTTGGTGACGGTGGCGCTGACCCGCACCGGCGTCACGCCGTCGACGGAGGCGTTCTCGACCTGGAGGTCGCTGTACTGGAAGGTCGTGTAGGACAACCCGTAGCCGAAGGGGAACAGCGGCGTGACCTTGTTCTGGTCGTACCAGCGGTAGCCGACCAGCAGTCCTTCCGAATACTCGACCGTGTTGTTCTCGCCCGGGAACTGGGCGACCGACGCGGTCGGGATCGCACTGAGGCTGGTCGGGAAGGTGATCGGCAGGTGGCCGCCGGGGTTGGTCTTGCCGTAGAGCAGGTCGGCGAGCGCGGTGCCGGCGGTCTGGCCGGAGTACCAGGTGTCGAGCACGGCGCCGACGCTGCTGAGCCAGGGCATGGTGATCGGCGCGCCGGCCTGCACCACGACGATGGTGTTCGGATTGGCGGCGGAAACGGCCTCGATCAGCGCGTCCTGCGCCGAAGGCAGAGCCAGGTTCGGGCGGTCGGCTGCTTCCGACTCCGTGTCGTCGCCGACCACCACGATCGCCGTCTTGGATGCCTGGGCGGCGGCGACCGCTGGAGCGAGATAGGTCTGGAGCGTGGACGGCGTCGCCCAGACGAGGTTGCTGGTCGGGCCGGCGCCACCAAGCGTCAGGCTGTAGGTCTGGCCGGCGGTGAGCTGGATCGCGGCCGAGTAGGCGGCGACCGGTGGCGTGCCCGGGTTGTTGATGAGCGTCGTGCCGTTGATGGTCAGCGAGGCGACGTTGTAGCTGCCGGGATTGCTGAAGCCGAGGATGTAGGTGCCGGTCTCCGGCGCGGTCAGCGTCGCGCTGTAGGAGCCGCCGTAGTTGGTGGAGCTGTAGGGCGTGGAGAGGGCACTCGACGGGATCGCCGTGAGCTCGGCGTCGGTCGGCAGGCCCTGGCTGTAGGTGACGCTGCCGGTCGACGCGGTCTGGATGCCTTCGAGCGGCGAGACGACGGGACCTGGGATGACGTGGGCGCTGCCGCCGCCGCTGGTGATCACCTGTGCCGAGGCGGCAGGGCCGATGATGGCGATGTCGGCGCTGGCGCTGAGCGGGAGCAGGCCGCCCTTGTTCTTGAGCAGCACGCTGCCTTCCTCGGCGAGCGCGTTGCTGGTGGCGACGTGGTCGGGTGACGTCGCGACGGCCGACGTGGTGACCGGCGGCGGATCGTTGAAGAAGCCGAAGCGGAACATCTCGGTGAGGATCGGCTCGACCTGGGAGTTGAGCACGGCACGGGCGATGGAGCCGTTCTGGACGGCGGCCTGCAGCGGGGCACCGAAATAGGTGTTCTCCGGCTGCTCGGAGTCGGTGCCGGCGGTGGCGGCGCTGACGTCGTGGATCGCGCCGTAGTCCGACATGATGAGCCCCTTGAAGTTGAGCTCGTTGCGCAGCACGCCCGTCAGGAGCGAGCGGCTTTCGCAGGAATAGAAACCGTTGACCGACGAGTAGGCGCACATCAGCGAGCCGGAGCCGGCGTCGTTGATCGCGGCGCGGAAGCCGGGCTGGTAGATCTCGTGCAGTGTACGCTCGGAGGCGATGACGTCGTCCGCCTGCGCGTTGCGGTTGGTTTCCTGGTTGTAGGCATCAAAGTGTTTGACCTGCGCCATGACGCGCTGGCTCTGGATGCCCTTGATCTCGGCGGCGCCGATGCCGGCGGTGAGGCCCGGATCCTCCGACAGGCTTTCGAAGGTGCGGCCCCAGCGCGGATCGCGATCGATGTTGATGGTGGGGCCGAGATCGGCGCCGGAGCCCTTGGCGGCCTGTTCGGCGCCGAGCGTGATGCCGTAGAGCAGCGCGTCGTTCTTGGAAAAGGAGGCGGCGACGGCGATGCCGGC
>CAXTVX010000024.1:0-44166 GCA_964247755.1 uncultured Acetobacteraceae bacterium
AGCCCCGCCTTGACGGGGTCGCTCCCACTCACGTCACTCATCCACGCGTCCTTCTCTGCTGAGCCACGAGCGAGCGATCACCCGCCGAGGCAGGTTGCTGGACCGGTCGCGTCAGGAAACGCGGTTGTATCGGGTCCGCTCGGCAGCGACCTGATCCGGGGTGTAGTGCGGAGCGGTGTCCTCGAACCTTTCCCAGCCGCTCGAGGTGTAGGCAGCACGACGCGCCGTCACGTCGACGGCAGCCGCCGTGCGCCCCTCGAGCACGCTCTCGATGGTTGCGGCCTGGGCGTCGTCGCCACGCACGGTGACCAGCGTGCCGCCGCGGCGGACGCCTTCGGTGTAGGCATGCGCATGCTCCTCCGGCACGCCGGCGTGGATCAGCGAGCCGAGCACGCCGCCGCCTGCCGCACCGATGCCGGCGCCGGTCACGGTCGCGATCAGCCAACCGGCTGCGACCACCGGGCCGACGCCCGGGATGGCCAGCAGGCCGATGCCGGTCAGCAGGCCGAGACCGCCGCCGAGCACGGTGCCCGTGGTGGCACCTGCGCCGGTCTTCGTCGCGTCGGGAACGTCGCCTGTCGTCGTGGCGGCGGTGCCGTGGGCGTTGTCGGCGTTGTTGCCGACGATGCTGATGTCGGTGTGCGGCACACCGGCCGACTCCAGCGCCTGGACGGTGTGAACGGCGTCGTCATAGCTGTCGTAGAGGTGGGTGAAGGTGCGTAGGGCCATGAAAGGCCTCCTGTATCGAGAGTTGGGTGGGAAGCTGTTGCTGCTACTGCTGGCCGACGTTGCCCTTGTAGTCGAGCCAAACGTTGGCCTTGCTGCCCTGCATCATCGCGGTTCCGCGCCAGACGCCATTCTCGTCCTTCCGAAGGTCGGCGACCTGCGTGAAGCCATGCCTGGCGATCCGCCGGCGGGCCTCCCTCATGCTGAAGGAGTTGGCGCCATGGGCCGGCTGCACCGCGTTGGCATTGGTCGTTGCGACGGCCTGGTTATCGTTGCCGCTCGCCGCCGCCTGCCCGTTGCCGGACGGCGTCATGGCCGTTCCGGCCGGAGCCATCGAGTTGCCGGTCGAAGACGACGTTGCCGGGGTGGTCTGGGCCACGGCGCCGGTCGCGAGCAGCGTAAGCGCGAGTGCGGTCGGGATGTATCTCATGGGATGCTTCTCCTTAAGGATGTGCTCGCGCGGACCGACGGCCTGATCCAGCCCGCAAGCTGACAGGACGGGTCCGGGGAGCACGGGAGTTGTGGACGCTTGTCGTGTCCGGAAGGTGTCACCGAACCGGTGGTCCGACCGGCGGTCATCCCGCCGACCGGACCGGCCGGATCTCAGATCTTCGAGGGCTTGCTGACGACCGTCTCGGAGGGCGCCTTCACGATCTCGACGTCCTCGCGCCGCACGGTATCCTTCACCGTCTCGACGCGATCCACTGCCTCCTTGCGAAGGCTGACCTCCTCTCGCACGCGAGCGGTCTTCCCGACGACTGCCTCTTCGCCGGTCTGGGTCATCTCGATGGTCCGGTCGGTGAAGGCGGTCCCGGACACCGGCCGATCCCCCGTCACCGCATGACGCTCGATCTTCACCGTCTCCTCGTGCAGGTTCACCTGCTCCTCGACCGGAACCTCGACGACGAAGCGACGGATGCGGGTGGTGCCGCGGTTGACCAGGCGCTTGCCGACCACCAGCTGCTCTTCCGACAGCTGAAGGACCTCGTCGCCGGCCGTCGCGGACCGGGCGACGCCCGCGTCCATAGGCTGCGTTGCCGAGGTCGAGGCTGCCGTCTGCGTCAGGCCATAGCTGGATGCGCGCTCGTCGATGTCGACCGGGCTGTGACGCTCCAGGATCGCCACGACCGACGAGACGTGCTGGTCCGGCGCCTTGATCGTCACCACGGTCGAACCGCTCTGCACGCTCTGGCTGTAGACCGCCGTGTCATGGTCGGGCTCGCCGCCGAAGATGCTTGTCCACAGCCCAGGCTTCTGGGTCGGCATCGCCGAGCCCGTGGTGGCCGTTCCGGTCGACGCCATGTCGGCGTGTGTGCTGATGGCGTCCTGCGGAACGTGAGCGGCCAGCAGGTCCTGGACCGCCGCCTGGGCATGGGCTGCGGTGTCGAAGATCGCAACAATGGTTTCGTCAGGCATCTCGAAGTCTCCAATGATGTTGCCTGGGCGCCGAGCCACTGTTCCCTCCCGCTCATTGCAATGCAGAAGGCGGCCGACGATCGAGACCGATCAACCGGGCCTGATCCGTGCCTTCGTCAAGAACGAGCAGACGGTAGAAAGGCGCCCAATGACAGGAGCCGGATCTAGGACGACGGGAAGCGCCAGCACAGAAGCGTTTGCATCAATTCGTATGATGCAAACGTACTTTCCGGTCGCTTTGTCGCTTCTTTGACAGACTCTGTCGGGCACAACAGACGCTGCCGGATGAAGTCAGCCGCCTGCTGCGACGGCTGGAATCCGCTCGACCACGGCTTCCTCGGAACGAAGCGCCACGACCTCCTCATAATCTTCGATGCGCGTCACGGTCCGGATCCGCACCTCCTCCTTGAGCAGGAGACGGCGCTCGGTAACCACCACCTCTTCGACGACCGAGACGATGGTCACGTCGCCATCATGACGGATAGGTGGAGCCTGGTCGACATAGGTGCCGATCTGGATCCGCTCCACTTCCACCCGTTGATGCTTCAACGTTTCCTGAACGAGGTGATCGCGGCTTTGGATCACTTTGCTGACACGCACCAGGCTGCGGGGAACCGTTCGCTTCGCGATGGAGATCTCCTCGGCATGCAAGGCAAGCACCTGATCCCGTTCCACGGGAGGAAGCGCTTGCCGGGCTGTGGCATCGGTATTCGGCAGCTTGTCGGTCATGCCAATGGTTCTTCCTGTTCTGTCGTTCAGAATGTTCTCTGGCCTGCTTTCGCAGTCTATGGAGCCGCCAAGCGGCGTCGGGATCGAGCGGTCGGCCCGCCCGCGAGGTCCAAGGCCGACGTCGGGGGCTCGAGAAGGTCGTGTTACAGCTTGGGCTCCAGGATCTCGGTCACTGAACTGGCGGTGTCTTCTTCGGCCAGCAGTTCGGCCTCGGCGTGGCTCGACTTGATCGCCTCGAGCACCGCTTGTGGATCCGCCGGGATCGCCATGGCTGCGGCTTCATGGTCGACCCGGTTGCGCAGGTTGGGGTTGTCCCGCCGCATCTCCTCCAGGAGCTCGATCACCTTGGCGGTCTTCTGCTCGCTGAGGATGGCCAACTCCAGGGTCAGCTGCTCCCTGTGCTGTGCCAGCTCATCGGCACGCCGCTGCGTCGTCAGGATCAGCAAGGCGATGTAGAGCGCCAGGAGGCCGACGATGCCATCGAACCAGGGGAACGGCGGCGGGTCGACCGCGGTGCCGCCCAGCCAGAGCACCAGCAGGTTGCCGCCCAGCCACAGCATGGCGACACATGTTGCTGCGCCGATGAACCGGGGCTGACCAACCAGGGCCGTCAACCGATCGACGAACCGCTGCAGCCGGGTCGCTGCCTGATGATGCTCGGCATGAAGCCGTGCGATCGAGCGGATCGTGTCTTCGATATGTGTCGGCAGGATCGGCGTCAAAGCTTCCACGTTCGCCCCTGTTCGGACATGGACCGATCTCTGGACGAGCGCAGCCGCTTTGGATAGAGCCATCTGATCCAAATCATATGGGTCAGATGTATCAGGCGCCGGTCACGGAAGTCGGATAATCTGGCAGTCCACCGCAGGTCGCACCATGACAACTCGCCAGTCCTTCACGGACCGCCGCCAGCTCCAGCAGATCGTCGCCGGGCTGACGGAGGGCGTCATCCTGGTCGACGAGAGTCAGGACATCGTCTGGGCCAACGAGGCAGCCTTGTCCATGCACGGCGTCAGGACGCTGCCGGAGCTCGGAACCACCGTGGACCAGTATCGCGACCGGTTCCGGCTGCAATACCGCAACAACCACAAGCTCTCGAAAGGGGACTACCCGATCGAGCGCGTCATCGCGGGCGAGGCGTTCCGCGACGTCGTGGTGGAGGTCACGCCTCCGGGCGCGGAGACGCCGCGATGGGTGCACCGCGTCCGCAGCCTGGTTCTGACGCAGCCTGATGGCGAACCGGACTGCCTGGTCCTGATCCTCACCAACGTGTCCGAGCAGTTCGAGGCCGAGGAACGGTTCGAGTCGTCCTTCCACGTCAACCCGGCGCCAGCGGTGATCTGCCGTCTGTCCGACATGATCTACGTCAAGGTGAACCGCGGCTTCCTTCATCTGGCCGAGCTGAGCCGGGACCAGGTGATCGGCCGCCCGTTCTCCGAGATCGACCTGTTCGCGGATGCCCATCATCGCGAGGACGCGCTGGCGCTGGTCGTCCATGGACGACCGGTGCCGCAGTGGGAGACACGCTTGGTCGGAGCCAATGGCTCCCGGGCCGTCATCGTCGCCGGGCAGCCGATCGAGATCGACGACAAGCCGTGCATGATGTTCACCTTCATGGACCTCGAGCCGCGACGTGAGGCCGAACGGGAACTGCAGGAAACCCGCAGGCAGACCCAAGCGGATTTCGAGGCGCTCTACATCGAGACGCCGGTCGCGCTGCATGCGCTTGATGCCGAAGGCCGCATCATCGCGGTCAGCGACCGCTGGCTCGAGCTGCTGCAGTTCGGCCGCGAGGAGGTAATGGGCCGTTCGATCACGGAGTTTCTCACGCCGGCCGCCAGGGCACGCTACCGCGACCACGGTGAGGCCCCGCTGCCGCCCGGAGGAACCTCACGGGACACGGAGTACCAGTTCGTCAAGAAATCGGGGGCCCTTGCCGACGTGGTGGTTTCCACCCGGGCAGGTCCGGATCGACGGGAAACCCGTGTCCGCACCACCGCGGTCCTGACCGACGTGACCGACCGGAAGCATAGCGAGGAACGCTTCGCCAAGGCATTCAGCCTTGCTCCGGTCCCGATGCTCCTGGGCAGGCTGGACGAATGGGAAATCGTCGATGCCAACCAGGCGTTCCTGACGATGATCAGGCGTCCGGCGGCAGACGTGGTCGGCCGACAGGTCGACCAGCTGGGTCTGTGGATCGACGGCTCCGGTGGCGCCGGAGTCGGTGACGAGCTCCGCAGGCAGGGCAGCCTCCGCAACCTCGACGTGACGATCCGGGCGGCCGACGGGACCACGATCGACTGCCTGCTCTCGGCGGAGCTCGTCAATCTGCAGGGGCAATGCTGCGCCCTCGTCGTTCTGCAGGACATCACCGATCGGCGTCGGTCGGAAACCCAGCTGTTCGAGGCGCTGGAGACCGTCATGCGGGACACGTCCTGGTTCAGCCGGAGCGTCATCGAGAAGCTCGCGCACCTCCGTCAGCCAAGTCATGCCGTATCCAAGGGAACGGCTCTCGACGATCTGACCAAGCGGGAGGTGGAGATCCTCTCGCACCTCAGCCGGGGGCACAAGGACGACGAGATCGGCGGCATGCTCGGCTTATCCCGCAGTACGGTGCGCAACCACGTCGCCGCCATCTACGCCAAGATCGGCGTGCATAGCCGGAGCAGCGCCATCGTCTGGGCCCGGGAGCGCGGCCTGATGGGATCGATCAGCACGGGAAAGCAGCGATAAAACGACTCGAAAGTACACCTGCATCATACGATCTGATGCAGCTGCCTCTTACCCACCTCCCGTGTCGGGCGCAGATCCTGTGCCGACAGATTTCCCTGCCTTTTACGGATCCCAGGCCGACGATGTCTGCGACGCCGTACGACAGCGTTCCCTCGGCCCTGCACGACCTGGAGGTTGCCATGAACATCGAGAAGCCGCCTGGAGCGGCGAAACGCGCCAAGGGTTCCCTCACGGAAGCTCTGGGCAAGCTCACGGGTGACAAGGAGGTTGAAGCCAAGGGCATGGCCAAGAAGCTGGAAGGCGAGGCGGAGCAGGCTGCTGCTGCACGCAGGAAGCCGGGCAAGAGGTAGCCGACAAGCGACTGCAGGATGAGCCGAGCATCCGGCAGTCGTGACCCTTCATCGAACACCTCAACAGGAAACGCTTCATGCCGCAGGAAACCTTGGTTGCCGTCTTCGACGTCGGTGCTCAGGCCGACGCTGCCGTCATCGCTCTTGTCAGGGAGGGCGTCGCAGCCGGCGACATAGAGCGTCACGCCACTGCTGCGCTGACCAGTTCGATCTCGACGCCGGCAGGCGGAGGCGGCTTCTGGAACACCCTGTTCGCCGGCGAAACCTCGCACGAGCAGAACCAGGTCTACGATCGCACGGTGCGGACGGGCGGCGAGGTCATGACCGTCGTCATGGACGAGCGTGATGCCGATCGCGTCATGACGATCCTGGAGCCGTTCGGACCGGTCGATGTCGCCGAGCGCGCGGCATCCTATGGGCTGGTCTCCTCGACGCCTGTCGCCGCACCAGTTTCGACTGGTCAGGTTCCGGCAGCTGCTGGAACCTTCGAACAGACCCTCCAATTGTCCGAGGAGCGCTTGGCTGTCGGCAAGCGCGCCGTGAGCCGCGGAGCCACGCGCCTGCGCCGCTTCGTGCGGACCCAGGCGGTGGAGCAGAACGTCACCCTCCGCGACGAAAGGGTTTCGGTCATCAGGCGGGCGACCGCATCGGACGTCGTCGCCGGTCCCGAAGCCTTTACCAATCGCGTCATCGAGATGATCGAGACCGACGAGGAGCTGGTGGTCACCAAGATGGCGCGGGTTCTTGAGGAGGTGGTTCTTCACAAGGAAGTCACCGAGCGGATCGAAACTGTCCGAGAGAACCTTCGGCGCGAGGAGATCGAGGTCGACAAGATCGGCGCATCGACCACCGAGACCATCGCGAAGTCCCGTATCTGACATCCCAGCCATGAGCCTGGGCGGCAGCGAGCCTCTCAAGCGCCTTCAGGAGACGACCATGTCCACAACAGCCCATGAGCAGGATCCGCCTCGACGGCAGACTCTCGTCAGCGACTACGAGCGCCATTATGACACCGCTCTGCTGCACAAGCGGATCTCCTGGCCGGCAATCTTCGCTGGCGTCGTCCTCGCCATCACCGTGCAGCTGCTGCTCAGCATGCTGGGGCTCGGCGTCGGGCTGGGCATGGTCGACACCAACGCGGGCAACACGCCGAACGCCAGCAGCTTCGGGATCGGCACCGGGATCTGGTGGCTGGTCAGCAACCTGATCGCGCTGGCCGTCGGCGGCTTCGTGGCGGCAAAGATGGCTGGCGTCACGCACCGGGGTGACGGGCTCCTGCATGGCCTGGTGGCCTGGGCGATCGCCACCCTGTTCACCTTCTACCTGCTGTCGACCGCGGTTGGTGGACTGATCGGCGGCGCCTACAGCGTCGTCGGCAGCACGCTCAACGCGGCCGGCTCCTCGGTCAAGGCAGCGGCAGCACCAGTGACGCAGGCTGCCGGGATGTCGCCGGACATGCTGCAGCGACAGGTGCAGGGCTATCTGCAGCCGACGGGTCAGGATCCGGCGACGATGAGTTCACAGGACGCCCAGAAGGAGATCGGGACGCAGCTCGTGACCTATGTCCGCGGCGGTGCTGACGCACCGGCGGCACGCGAGCGGATCATCGTCATCATGGCGGCCCAGATGCATGTCAGCCATGACGATGCGGCCAAGCGTTTCGACGACTTGCAGTCGAAGGCCGCGCAGACCAAGAACCAGGCAATCCAGACCGCAAAGAACGCAGCCGACCAGAGCGCGCGGGCTGGTTCGACTGCCGCCTATCTGGGCTTCGGCGTGCTCCTCCTGGGCGGCATCGTCGCCGCGATCGCCGGCGCGTTGGCAACTCAGCGTCGCGTGCTGACCGCGGAACGCCGGGTCAGCGCCTGACGCCATCGGAGCGCTGCCAAGGTTGGCGGCGCTCGCCTTCTTCCGCAACGACGTCACGAAAGAACATCATCATGGATGACAGCCAAATCGAAGGCACCGCGCAGGATCTGGGTGGAAAGGTCAAGAACGCGGTCGGCGGTCTGACCGGGGACACCAGCCTGCAGGCGGAGGGTAAGGCTGATCAGGGGATCGGCCAGCTCAAGGCCTTTGGCGGCAAGGCGATCGACTTCGCCAAGAAGCAGCCGCTCGCCGCCGCCGGCATCACCCTCGTCGTCGGCGTTCTGCTGGGACGCGGAAGCAAGCGATAAGCCGCAAGTTCTTTGTCACCCATATCACCTACCTGCACAGGTAGGCGGATCGGGCCCGTATCACCCGATCCGCCTGGTTCACGATCGAGCTCATGCGGTAGGGGACGAGCCGGACAGGAGAACGTCAACAGTCCGCGTTTGCGTCGCGTCAGGACTGGTCTGTAGGCCTGGAAAGCAGCAGGTCTTGAGGCAACAAGTCGCGTCGTCAAATTGGCTTCCGCCGTTTCAGGCGGCTGCACAACGTTGATACAGTCGCTGGCCACGGCGATCGTGCAGGATCGATTGGTCAGCGCTGGTTTGGTGGATCAGCAGCCCTGGTTTGTCTTGTGCCTCGCATGCGTCTTGTCCGATGTTGTGCTTCTGCGCGATTAGACTTTCAGCGATGTCCTGCTCAATCAGCAGTCAAATCATGCCGGATGCAGCCTGCCGAAACGACAGTCATACCTCCGCAACCAATCTCGTTGCGGTCGGCTCTTACCGTAGAAGGCGTATGCACTCCGCTATAAGAACAGTCGCGCCTTGCCAAGTCTTTCAGGGTCCAGGACATCAGGGCGCGTGTACAAACATCCTGCGGCAAGTCCGGGATCCTCGTATGTCTTCCAGGATCAATCGCCTGGAGACGTGACGTCGCCAGGCTGCGTCCACTCCTTTTCGAGTAACTGCCTGAGCGCGCTGGTTCTCTCCTTGGCCTCCTGCATGGCCTCTGTCCACAGTGCGGCCAGGCCCGCATCCTCGACTTTCCGGCTCCTGTCGGCCATCAGGCGGCAGAGTTCCCCGCGCTCGCTCAGCGACCGCATGGCCGCCGCAAATGCCCATTCCATGGCTGCAAATTGCGCTGCCACCATCACCTCGGCCGTGTAGACGTGGCCGATATGACAGCGGAACTGGGTCAGTGTTCCAAGATCAGTTCTGCGTAACGCACCACCGCAGTCCGGGCATGTAACCGCGACAGGATCGTCGAGCTTGTATTCTGCCGTCATTTCCTCCCTCCCGGTTTTGACCGATCCTAGAGCAGCATCTAGCAATCTGCCATCGGGTGGCCGAGCGGCGACCAGTCCGATCAACAGCGGCGGGATCTCCTGCAACGGCAGGCAGTGGTCCACTGCAACGTGTTGCAGCGCACTGCGCGGCATGCTGGGGTCCGCTGCATCATCCGGATCCTGGACGATCGTCATCCCACCGTTCTGCTTGATCTCGAACAGGCCGGCCGTTCCGTCGTTCAGCCCCCCGGTCAGGATGATTCCGATGACGCTTGAACCGAACGTTCGTGCTGCACTGCGAAACAAGGGGTCAATGGCGGGACGTGCCCAGTTCTCGCGTGGCCCTCTGGTCAGGCGGATCACGCCCCCGTCGAGCAGCATGTGATGGTCAGGAGGTGCCACATAGATATGTCTAGGACGAATCGGCTCGCCATTGCTCGGGTGGCAGGCCTGCAGCTGCCCAGCGTTGTTTAGCAGGGCCGGAAGTTGACTCTTGTGTGCGCCGATGTGCAGCACGACGAACAAGGTGGCATTGAAGTCCGCCGGCAACGCCGCGATCAGCCGGCTGATGGCTTCTACGCCACCTGCCGAGGCGCCAATCACGATCATTCTGGACGCTCTACCCATCGACCCATAACGCTGAAAGCCGGTCAAGTTTCGGTGCTGCAGCGGCAGAGAGACGTGTCGCCCGGATGAGGTGGGCATGTCGGTCAGCCGACTGGACGCCGTGGCGCATGAGCCATCCGGCCAGGCAGGACTGGTCCAGCCTGATGTTCGGCTTGATCTTCAGGCGGCCCGACCAAGCTCGAAGACCCTCCACGTCCATCCTGCAGCCACTCGCGCAGCTCGGACTACCGTCCGCGGATACTGTCATTCCTGACCGCCGTGGCCAGCGCCTTGCGCTTCCCGACCGGGACCACACCCGGCAGGGCGGATGCCGCGGAGCGGGTTGAGATCAGGCGGCAACACCTTCTGACCTGACGACGCCGCCTCGTCCCAGCTCGCACGTCACCAGACTCGCAGGCGTCCGGTCTCGTTCCCGCTCGAGACGCTGCGGGCGCGGCGATCGGTGACTTGCGCGGCACCCGATCACGATCGCGGCGACCGGCGGATGGTCAGGCCCGCTATCGTGCTGTTGTGGCAGAAGCCGGGCAAGATAGGAGGTGATGTTCATCACGATCGAGGAAGGGACCGTGATCGCCAACCTGATCCTCCGGCTGAACCGCCTTGCGATCCGGCGCCGGCTGGTGCTGTCCGCTGGGATCATCGCCTGCGACGGCTGGGTGCAGCCGGAAAGCGTGGTGGTGCATGTTATGACCGACTGGCTGGAGGACCCGCCGGACCTGCTGCGCAGTGTGGACAAGCAGGACGGGGCGTTCACCCCAGTGCGGCTGCGGTGCTGGTGCCACACGCCCAGATATGTCGGATCCACAGGATGGACCGGATGCCGGGCATGGCAGCCGGGCGGTGCGGGACACCTGGATCCCGGATCTGGTCCGGATCGGGCATCAAGATGCCGGCACAGGATTTTCATTGAGGACCTTACGAAGCATCGCGAAGTACTTCCATTGGATCGACTGGCACAAATCCTGGGCAACTGACAGCCAATACCACCTCAACCTATTGAAAACAGGCAGGTTCATCCTCATCTCTGTGCTCTGACAACGCGGAGAAAACAGATGCAGTTGGACCCCATCACTGCACGGGGCCGGGTGATTGCGGCTGGCCGGATGTTGACCGGTCTTGACCAGGAACAGCTTGCTGCCGAAGCGGGCTTGTCGTCTTCCACAGTATCCAAGATCGAGCTTGGAAAGCGAAACGTGCGCTCGGACACCTTGCGCGCCGTGGTGCAAGCTCTCGACCGTCTAGGCGTGGACGTGACCCAGAACGGGCGAACCGGGCATCATGCGGTTGGAACGAGCTACGCTTGACGCCTGAGGGCGTAGTTTAGTCGGGCATCTTTAGGCTGCGTGCGGAGCCTCTGTTGACAGTCTGCCGCAAAACCTTCGTTTTGGGCTGCGTTGGACCGGTCAACCAAGTTGGCAAGCGGTTGCTGGTGTCTGCGATGGTGCAACCGACTGCGTCGATCCTGATCGATGTGGCGCTGCTCGTGCTAGGATGCCGAGCAGCTTTGATAGTCTGACAAAGTTGGCGGCGGTTTCGGTCAGGGTGACCATCCAGCCGATGCGGCCGAGACCGTGATGTTTGGTCTTTCTCAACTTGGTCAGAGTTTCGACCCATTACCGCAGAGTGGGCTTGTGCAAGCATCGCTCACAGTCTGACTCGACCCTCGATCCGCTTTCGGATGCGCCGGCTGATCGCATAGCCGGAGTGGTGGATGGTGCGGCCATCAACGGCGGAACACCTGCCGAACATGGTCTGCGCCACGTGCGGCATGGGGCACGTCGCTCGAAGACTCGCGACGTGCTCCCTGGTGTCGTTGGCTTTATCAAAGCCGACAGTGATCTGGCGACCGCGACCGGATAAACAGCACTGCTGGCGAATTTCATGGCGCAATGATGCCGGCGACGCTCCTGGGCTCCTTCAGCACGGTGGAGTTACATCCCGGGTGGTCTCGACCGCGCATCCCGACTCCGTCAGTGCCAGTGCTGCATAGCAGCAGCCTCGGCGGCACTTGATCGCCTTCGCGCGCAGCCGGCGCGCCACGCTAGGGACCATGAAGGGACGCGGTGCGCGGCGTCCAAAGCGGAGCGGACTTCGGCGGCCCTCACATCGGCATAGCTGCCGATGACGGCTCCGGCTACGGAGTCGGTGCTGCCCAAGAGCGTCCCGGGGTCGACCCACTTGCCAATGAGCCAGCTGCAAGCGGGCAACGAGACGACCGTCATCGGCCCGATCCCCTACGAGCTGGGCGGGTTCGTCGGCGAGAAGCTGTAGCGCGCGATGCGCCACGTGTTGTCGCTGCCCTTCTCCAGCACGAACAGTTCCTGGTTCGCTTCCGATATGGTCTTACCTGTTGAATGGTGCAGCGTCGTCCCGGCCGAGTTGGTCCGGACGAAGGCCCAGTCCGGCGCCATCTGCACGATCTCGGCGATGTTGAACTTCACGTTGAACTTGAGCTCGGCGAACACCTTGTCGTACGCGACCTTGACCGCGTCCTTGCCCACGAAAGACGGGGCATACGGGGCCATGAAGATGCCGGACTCGGTATACAAGGGCAGAACGGCCGCGGTGTCGCCGCCGTTCAGCGCTGCGTTGTAGGCCGCCATCGTGCGTTCGATGCCGGCATGTGCCTGCGCCGTCATGCCGCGCGCTGCCGCATGGGCCGCGACAGCCGGCGCGTCGGACCAGACGCCGAGCGCCATGGCTGCGCCGAAGGTACGAGCGGCAAGCCACCTGACATGCATGGAATCATCCTTCTCGATCCTTCAAAAGCATCCGGCTCCGGGAGCCGAGCCAGGGCTACGCGATCGACCGCCCGAGCATTAGCGGGCGCAAACGGAAATGATTTTCCCGGATCACATGGAAATCGACGGGGCGGCAGCCGGCCTCACCCTGTCAGATCTGGAAAGCTCATTCCCGCGCCCGCGCGTATCGGCCCGGTCGGCTCCATCCTAGCGTCGGCAGCGACAGGCTCTCGTCGACGAGTCGCCACAAACAACTAGCGGGAGCAGCAGCCGATGACCAGGACCGCTCTGGAGGTCATGACCGCCATTCTGGCGGACCCGAAGAACCTCGACCACGTTCGGTCCCTGGTGACGTCGGACGTGACCTATGTGTCGCTCAACTACGACGATCCCGACCTCAAGCGGGTGATGCCGTGGTGCGGCACCTCGCGCGGCGCGGAAGCGATCGTGCAGACCTTTGTCGACGTCGGCCGGTACTGGCGAATCGACGACTTCCGGATCGAAGCGGAACTCGACTCCGACGAGAATGCCGCGATCTTCGGGCGCTTCACCTACACCTCCATCGTGCTGTCGCAGACGGTAACCTCGCCGTTCAGCGTGTGGGGTCGGGTCAGGAACGGCCTGTGCCACTACATGCAGTTCATGGAGGACACGTTCGCCACCACCGCATCGTTTCGCAGTGGCGGCAGCTGGACCATCCGGAGCAACCCGGACGGAACGACGATCCAGGTGTGAGCCGCGCCGCTTACTCATGACGCGCCGTCGTTCCACGACCGGGAAGGTGCTTCCCGTCGGCCTGCCCTAACAAGCCGGTGGCGGGCGGGGATAGGCTTCGGCTCCTCGCAAGGGTTGCATGTCGATGAACGCGAAGCTGCATGGAAGAACCGCGATCGTTACCGGCGCGTCGCGTGGCATCGGCGCCGCCATCGCACGGCGGCCGGCGGCGGAAGGGGCCGACCTCGTCATCACCTATGCCGGCAACGAGGCCGCCGCCATCGCGACGGTCGCCGCCATCGGTGCGGCCGGGCGACGCGCCACGGCGATCCGGGCCGATGCCGCGAACGGCCTGGCGGTCCGCACGGCGGTCGAGCAGGCGGCGGAGTTCCTCGGCGGCATCGACATCCTGGTCCACAATGCCGGCATCACCGAGATGGCGGCGGCGCCCGCGGCGTCTGAGGACAGCTACCGCAGGCAATTCCGCATCAACGTCGACGGCGTCTTCGTCGGCACCACCGCGGCGATCCCGCTCATGCGCGACAACGGTCGCATCCTGATCGTGGGCAGCGTCAACGCGCACACCATGCCGTTCAGCGACGGCGCGATCTACGGCGCGACCAAGGCGGCCGTGGCGGGCCTGGCGCGGGGCTGGGCGCGCGACCTCGGGCCACGCGGCATCCTGGTCAACGTGATCCAACCCGGGCCGATCGACACCGACCTCAACCCGGCCGACGGACGCGACGATGCCGTTGCGATGACCAGGCTGACCGCACTCGGGCGCTACGGCCGCGCGGACGAGATCGCCGCCCTCGCCGCCTTCCTCGCCAGCGACGATGCGTCCTACATCACCGGCGCCACGATCGACATCGACGGCGGCTTCTCGATCTAGCACCATGTTGCCACTGTGCGGGCAGGCAGGTGTGCCCGTGCCGTTCCGCGTCCGGCGCACGGCTGCCGAAGCGCCGGGCCCGACCGGATCCAGGGCTTCGACCGGAGGCGGGTCGGCGCCTCGGCCATGCCGCGACGACCCTGGCCCGGACGAACGGTGATCCGGCACGATCCTGCCTCACCCGCGAAAGCCAATCCGCATGTCCGACCTCAACGCCCTGATCGTCTTCGCCAAGGTGATCGAGGCGCGCAGCTTTTCCGAGGCCGCCCGTCGCCTCAAGATGCCGGTGTCCACGGTCAGCCGCCGGGTCGCGGATCTGGAGGACCAGCTCGGCATACAGCTGCTCGAGCGCTCGACACGCAACCTGCGTCTGACCGATGTCGGCTCAGACGTGCTCGAGCACGCCAACCGCATCCTGGAGATCTCCGAGGCACTGGACGGCCACGTGTCGAACCAGCTGTCGCAGGTGGCGGGCGTCCTCCGGCTTTCCGCCCCGCCCAGCATCTCGGACTCGCTGCTGATGCCGCTGGTCGGCGCGTTCCAGGCGGCCTACCCGGCGGTACGGGTGCAGATCCTGATCACCGAGCGCAAGGTCGACCACATCGCAGACGGGGTCGACCTGGCCTTCCATGTCGGCCCGATGCAGGACTCCGCGCTGGTCGCGCGCCGCATCCTGACCTATCGCCATCAGCTCGTCGCCAGCCCAGCCTATGTCGCCGGCAGGCCGCCGCCGCAGCGACCGCAGGAGCTGCTGGATCACCGCATCCTGGCGTTCTCGCATTGGAGGCCGGAAAACCAGTGGACGTTCACGCACGTGAACGGGAAGGACAAGGAGACCGTGACGTTCCTGCCCCATCTCGGCATCAACGACTTCGCCGGGGTGACCGCGGGCCTGCTGGCCGCGCAAGGGATCGGCGACCTCCCCCCGATCGTGCAGCCCGAGCTGATGCGCGACGGGCGCCTGGTCGAGATCATGCCGGACTGGCACTTCCCGGTGTTCGACCTGTCGATCGTGCATCTCGGCTCGCGCCGCCTGATGCGCCCGGTCCGCTTGTTCAAGGAGTTCACCTATCGGATGGCACCGACGCTGTTTCCCGACCTGCCGACCTGACCCGGTCCGGCGCGATCAGCACCAAGGCAGCCAGCGTCAGCACGCCGAACAGCGCGGCCACGTCGAGCAGTGCGGGGCGCACCCCGGGGTCGGCCGCCATCACGCCGATCGTCAGGGCGATCAGCAGCAGCACGGCGCAGTCGGGCCAGGACCGAAACCACGAGCCGCCGGTCGCCCCTGGTCGTGCCGTGCGCCGGACGAGGCGAAGATGGGCCACGATGAAGATGCCCCAGTTCGCCAGCCCGGTCATGGCGGAGGCTGTGAGCAGCAGGGCGAACAACCGCGCAGGAGCAAGAAGCTCGAGCGCCACCGTGACCAGCACGAAGCAGGACGACATCGTCACGGCCGGAGCCGGAGCGCCGCGTCGGTTCCTCCGGCCGAGTCCGGCCGGCGCCAGCCCTTCCTCCGCCAGCGAGGCCAGCACCCGGGTGGCGCCATACAGGCAGGAGTTGCAGGAGGACAGCACCGCGGACAGCAGCACGATCGCCATGACGGGTGCTGCCGCGCGCAGGCCGAAATGCGACAGGAACATCACGAACGGGCTGTTGGCCACCGGCACGCTCCGCCAGGGCATCACCACCAGCAGTGCCGTCGTCACGCCGACATAGATCGCCGTGATCCGCAACAGGAGCCCCCTCGCCGCCCGAACCGGCTCGTCGGCATCAGCCGTCGCCAGGCCGACCAGCTCGCTGCCGCCGAAAGCGAACACGGCCACCGGAAGCGCGAGCAGCAGGCCACGCCATCCGTGCGGCAGGACGCCGCCATCCGACCAGAGATGGCCGATCCCGATCCCGGACGCGGCCGGACGAGCCAGCGACCACAGCCCCAGCCCGATCACGACCAGGCACGCGACGATCTTGAGCAGCGCCATCCAGAACTCGATCTCGCCGAAGCGACGCACCTCCAGCCGGTTCAGCCCGGCCAGGAACAACAGGATCGGCAGCCCGACGATCCAGGACGGGATCGCGGGAAGCCAGGCGCGGGTCAGCGCGCCTGCCCCGGCAAGCTCGGCCATGCAGGTGAGCACCGCGCAGGCCCAGTAGCTCCAGCCTTCGACGAAGGCGGTGCGTCGGCCCAGGTTGAGCCGGGTGGTGCGCACGAAGGTGGCGTGTCCCCCCGCCGCCATTGCCATCTCGGCGAGGCCGCGCGCGACTACTGACACGGCGGCGCCGGCGAGCAGGAAGGCAAGGATCATGGCCGGCCCGGCAGCCTGGATCCCCTGGCCGACGCCAAGGAACATGCCGCCGCCGATCGTGCCGCCGATCGTCAGGAATGCGACATGCCGCCGCTTCAGCCCACGCCCGCCGCGATCCGTCCGAATGCCAGCTCTTGTCCCCCGCCGGTTCCGTGCATGGGAACCCGGAGCGGATTGACCGGAGGATCCCGGTGCCGTCAGCGATGCGGCGGACAAACCCGTCAGGTCAGGACGACGATCTTGCCGCCGGCCTTGTTCTCCTCCATGCATCGATGCGCCTCCACGATCTGCTCCAGGCGGAAGGTGCGGCCGATCTGGACGTGCAGCGTGCCCGACGCGATCTGCTGCGTCAGCTCGTCGAGCGGCGTCAGCATGAAGTCTTCCGACCCGCCGTCATAGGTGGTCAGGCACACGGCGGTCGGGATGACGTCCATCGGGCTGAAATTCGGCAGCGTCCATGCATTGCCGACCATTCCGGTCATGCACACGATGCCGCGCGCCCTGGCGCAGCGCAGAGAGTCGGGCAGCGTGGTGGCCCCGATCAGCTCCAGCACCTTGTCGGCGCCGCCGGCGCACACCTCCTGCACCTGTTCCGCGATCGCGCCGGTATCGATGAACACCTGGTCGACACCGCTGCGCCGCAGCAACCCTTCGTGTTCGGGCCTGCGCGTCGTCGACATGACCAGCGCGCCATGTGCCTTGGCGATCGCCGCCGCCGCCAGGCCGACGGAGGTGGTGCCGCCGCGGATGAGCAACCGCTCGCCCTTCTCCAGCCGCAGCGACTTGAACAGCGAACCCCAGGCCGTCTGCAGCATCTCTGGCACCGCGCCCAGAGTCTCCCAGGGCAGAACAGTATGGATCGGCTGCACCTGCGACGCCGGCACCAGCGTGTACTCGGCATAGCCGCCGTCGAACTGCCGTCCCATCCCGCCCATGGCGGTGGCAACGGTTTCGCCTGGCTGGAACTCGCCGCCTGGCGCCGCCTCGACGGTGCCGGCCGCCTCGATCCCCAGCACCCGCGGGAACAGGACGTTGGGAGACAGTCCCTGCCGCGTGAACAGCTCCGACCGGTTGAGCCCGAACGCCCTGACCCGGATCAGCACCTCGCCGTCGCCCGGCACCGGAACCGGCAGCTCCTCGATCTTCAGCACCTCCGGTGGTCCCGCCACGCGGATCACCGCCGCCTTCATGGTGCTCATGATGCTTCTCCCCGCAGGAGCGAACGCGGCTGGACTGGCGACGACGCACGTCCGAGCCGCCAGGCATCGACGCTGAACGCCATCGGATGGGTCCGCGCGACGAGCAGGAAGCCGCCGGCCATCGTCATGTTCTTGAAGAAGTTGATCATCTGGTTCTGGTCGGAAAACGCGGTGTGGAAGATGCAGGCGGTCAGCAGGCACCAGCCGGCCATCAGCACCGACACGGGCCGGATCCACAACCCGACCAGCAGCAGCAGGCCGCCGCCGATCTCCCAGGCGGCGGCAAGCCAGGATAGCACGCCGGGCACGCCATGGGCCTCCATGTAGTGCTGGATCCCGGCATTTCCGGCGAGCTTGCTGAAGCCCGACAACAGGAACAGCAGCGACATCAGCAGCCGCGCCGGCAGGTCGATGAACCGGGTGGCGTTCATGCACTGCGATCCCCGACAAATCCAGGATCCGGTCCGTCGACGACCCTCATGGGTTCCGGAACTGCATCCCGAACGCGCTGATCCATCCACCACCGCTCCATTGAAGATGCGCCACGGTAGCGAGCAGCCGACCGACCGAATATGGCGCCGATCCGCAAACCACCTTCCCACCGCCGCAAAGACAGGAGCAGGACACGCGCCCGACACCGTTGGCGCCTTGCAGATCCTGGCGTCCCGGCACGCCTGCTCACTGCGGAACGTTCGGTTCTGGTCGTATCCCCGGTTCCGGCGCGAGCGCCTTCAAGGCGGCAAGCTCGTCCCGCATGTCGGCGAGGATCTCGACCAGCGCCTCGTTGTCCTGGGTCGCCGCGGCTCGCCGTTCCGGGCCAGAAGCACGCTGCCGACCATCAGCGCCGGCAGAGCCACCAGCCGGATGCGTTTGCTGACGTAGAGCAGCGTGTTCTGCACCGTCGGCCGCAGCAGCGGAACCAGCGAGAAGATCGTGAAGGCGTAGACGTAACAGATGCTGCCGAAGGCGACGGTCAGCCGACGCGGCTATGATGGCGCTTCGTAGGCAACCGCAGTCCGGCGAGCATCAAGCAAGGTGGCGACTGCCTGTCCGGGCCGCACAGGACACCATTCTGGTTTACAAACTCCTGCAAGTGCCTGACAGACCGTCGAATTGATTGACTTGCTTCGATATTTCCGTTTGGTCCGCCCTCACCGATCGTTTCTCCTCCATTTCCTACGCCCGATAAATGCGATTGTCAGACACACGGAAAGTGGGCGGGGTCGAGCACCGCAGGGCCGGCCGCTGCCGCCTAATGTCGCGTGTCCTGGTTTACGAGCATCCTGGATCTGCACGTTGTCAGCGGTGAGAACGTGCCCAGGATCGGGGTAATCCGCCCAGGATCAAGATAAGAAGTCTTCCGGATCCAGAGAATTGGCTGACATGGATGGCTATGCTGAGGCCCCACCCATGATTGCTGCTCTTGTCCGCTCGGCCTCAGTTGACCGAGACCGGCGTCAGGACACCTTGGACCTGCGGATCGTCCGTGGCCTTGAGGTAGGCAGCGATGCGCGGGTCGGCGAACACCTTCTCCAGCTTCTCAATCTGCGGGTCGTGCAGGTAAGGCGTGCCGATCACCAGCTGCGATGCGAAGGTGCGCGGCGCCGGCGGAAACAGAATGCCCTTGCTGCGCGGCACCTTGCCGGCATCGAACTGCAGCACGTAGCCGACCGCCGCGTCGACGGAGTCGAGCACTCGCGGCAGCGACAGCAGGTCCATCTCCTTGAATATGAAGCCATGTGGGTTGCCCTTGATGTCGCGCAGCTTGCCGACGCGCGGCTCGATCGCCGGGTCGAGGCTGATCAGCCCCTCGCGCTGCAGCAGCCAGAGAGCCTGGCCCTGGTTGGCGCCGTCGTTTGGCACGGCGATCACGGCACCCTGCGGCAGCTCCGCCATGGACCTGTGGTTGTCGGAGTAGACCCCGAACGCCCACTGGAAGATCGGCTCCGTCGGCGTCAGCGTGAAGTCGTTCGCGTCGGCCACCTGCTTGAGCCACCATTGGTGCTCATGAATGGTGGCGGCGTATTGTCCTTCGGCAACCGCGCGGTTGGCCTGCACGGAATCCTGCAGCGGAACGGCTTCGAGCTTGAGCCCGTAATCAGGGGCGATCTTATCGGCGGCGAAGCGGATCAGCTTCTCCTCGCCCGCCATCGCGGGCTCGAAGTGAACCTTGAGCGTGTCGCTGAACACGACCTTCTGGTTGCCCCGACCCAGGAACGCGTAGCCGCTGCCGGCGAGCGCCAGAAGCACGACCACGCCGCCGAGCAGGAGCGGCAGCCTGCTCTTCTTCTTGAGCTCGAAATCTACTTGCTTGCTGGTCATGTCCGAGGTCTCGATGCTGGTGGAAGCAGGGTCATGGACGCCGTGCGGCCGCGGCAAGACGGTCGCCGAGGAACTGGACGAGCTGGATGGTGACGACGAGGGCAACGATAGTGGCGATCATCACGTGCTGATCGAATCGCTGGTAGCCGTAGACCACCGCGAGGTAGCCGATGCCGCCGGCCCCGATCGTGCCGGCGATGGCGGAGTACTCGATCATGGAAATCACGTTCAGCGTGACCGCCGCGATCAGGCCGGGCAGTGCCTCGCTGAGCTGCACCGTGCCGATGATCTGCACGAAGGAGCCACCCGACGCGAGGCCGACCGCAGTCGCCTCCTCCGGCAGCTCGCGCAGGGCGGTCTCGACGAGGCGGGCGAAGAACGGAATGCCCGCGACCACCATCGGCACGACTGCCGCCGGGATGCCGATGGTCGTGCCCGTGAGGAGACGCGTGAAGGGGATGATCGCGGCCATGAGCACCAGGAAGGGCAGCGACCGTCCCATGTTGACCACCCAGCTCAAGGCGGCGTTGACGCGACGGTGCGGAAGCAGCCCGCGGGAGGAGCTGTTGAACAGCGTCACGCCGGCGCCGCCGCCGATGGCGATTACAAAGACCATGACGATGCCGACCATGATCCACGTCTGGGCGTAGGCGGGCAGCATGAGCGAGGGCAGGTCGGTCCAGGGCGTATCGTTGCTGAGGACGATGTCCTGCGTGATCGGACGGGCGCTCACGAGGTGCACTCCGGGGCGAGGTGGAGGGCGGGTTCCCGCAGCACGGCCGCATTCAGGCCGAAGCGGAACAGCTCCCGCAGCACCGCCTCGGTCCCAGGCGACGATCCGGGCTGCCAACTCACGCCCAGCCTCAGCCGCCCGATGGTGCCGCCGCCTGCCGCCTCGACGCTGCCGCCAAGCAGCGACACGCGCACCGGCAGCGCCTCGCACAGCCGGCTGATCCAGTCGGCCGGAACCGGCCGGTCGGCGGCGTAACGCACCTCGAGCTGCAGCAGCTCGGGATCGTCGCTCAGCGGCGCCGCCACCGGCAGAAGCTGGCCGCCCGTCACCGAGGCTGGATCGGCAACGAGTTCGCCGACCGACCCCCGTTCGACGATGCGGCCCTGGCGTAGCACCGCCACCTGGTCGGCCGTGCCGCGCACGACATCCATCTCGTGAGTGATGAGAATCACCGAGAGGCTGAACTGGTCCTTGAGCTGCCGCAGCAGCGCCAGGATGGACTCCGTCGCCTGCGGGTCGAGCCCGGAGGTGGCCTCGTCGGACAGCAACACCTGCGGGCCAAGCGCGAGCGCCCGGGCGATGCCGATGCGCTGCCGCTGGCCGCCCGAGAGCTGGCCCGGGTAGCGGTGCGCCTTGTCGGGAAGCCCGACGCTGTCCAGCAGCTCGTCCACGCGCTGCCGGATGCCGGCCTCGGTCACGCCGAGATAACGCAACGGCAGGGCGACGTTCTCCGCCGCCGTCTTGCGCCTGAGCAGCGCCGAAGACTGGAAGATCGTGCCGATGGCGCGCCGCTGCCGCCGCAGCGCCTCGCCCGTCAGGCGCGACAGGTCCGTCCCGTTCACGAGGATGGATCCGGCGGTCGGCTGGTCGAGCAGGCTGATGCACCGGGACAGGGTCGTCTTGCCCGAGCCGCTCGGCCCCACTACCGCGGTGATGCACCGGTCGGGGACCAGCAGGTCGATGCCCCTGAGCACTTCGGCCACCCCGCCACCCGGCAGTTCGTAGGCCTTGTGCAGGTCGTGGATCTCGATCATCGCGGTCAGGCAGCCGGTCGCCGAGCCGCCGCGGCCTCGCGCTTGATGCGCTCGATGTCGCGGTAGCGCGCCGCAGGGTGGCTGGCAGGGAGGTAGGGGCCGTCGCCGAACAGCTTCTCGCGCAGCGTGCCGGGCGCATAGGCGGTTGGGTAGGCGCCGCGCCGCTGCAGCTCCGGCACCAAGTGCCGGACTACGTCCTCGAATGTTTCCGGCGTGACCGCGTAAGCCAGGTTGAAGCCGTCGACGCCGGTCTCGGCCACCCAGTCCTGCAGGATGTCGGCCACGGTGGCGGCCGAGCCCACGACTACCGGTCCCATGCCGCCGATGCCGCCAAACTTCGCCAACTCCTCAACCGTCCAGCGTTTGTCGGGATCGCCCTCCGACAACGCCTCAACGGCGGAGATAATAGCGTTGGTCTTGACTTTGCGGACCAAATCGGTCGGCGCGTATTGGCCGAAGTCGATGCCGGTCCAGCCCGACATGAACACCAGCGCGCCGTCGTAGCTCGCGTAGCCCTGATACTCCTCGAACTTCGCGCGCGCCTTCGCGTCGGTCTCGTCCACGATGACGGTCAACAGCGTGTAGATGTAGAGCTTGCGCGGGTCGCGCCCCGCCGCCGCGGCCTGGCGGCGGATATCGGCTACGTAGGCTTTCAGGATCGGCTTGGTCGGCGCGGCCACGAACACGCATTCGGCATGCTGCGCCGCGAACGCCTTGCCGCGACCGGAGGCGCCGGCTTGGTAAATCACCACGCTGCGCTGCGGGGAGGGCTCGCACAGGTGGAAGCCCGGCACCTGAAAGAAGCGGCCGTCGTGGCCGATCTCGTGCACCTTCTCAGGGTGGGCGAAGATGCGGGCCTCGCGGTCGCGCACCACGGCACCCTCTTCCCAACTTCCTTCCCACAGCTTGTAGAGTACCTCCAGGTACTCGTCGGCGACGTCGTAGCGGTCGTTGTGCGCCACCTGGGACGATTGGCCGAGGTTGCGGGCGCCGCTGTCGAGGTACGAGGTGACGATATTCCAGCCGGCGCGCCCTTTGGTGAGGTGGTCAATCGTCGACATGCGCCGGGCGAATGGGTACGGGTGCTCGAAGGAGATTGAAGCAGTGATCCCGAAGCCCAGGTGCTCGGTCGCGACCGCCATGGCGGGCACCAGCTGCAGCGGATCGTTGACCGGGATCTGTGCGCCCTGCCGGATGGCATGTTCCGCATTGCCTTTGTAGACGTCGTAGACGCCCAACACGTCGGCGATGAAGATGCCGTCGAACACGCCGCGCTCGAGCGTCCGTGCCAGCCCCGTCCAGTACTCCAGGTCCTTATACTGCCAGGAGCGATCCCGCGGATGGGCCCAGAGCCCTGGGGACTGATGCCCGACGCAGTTCATGTCGAACGCGTTGAAGCGGATCTGCGTCGTCATTCCGATCTCCGATGGATGCGCTGCCAGCGCAGCTCCGGTATCCACTTGCTCGCTCCGTTCGCGCCCATCAGGACCACAACCTCGCCGGTGCCGATGCCGGGTCTGACGTTGTCGAACACGAGGTTGCTGCCGAACCGCTTGCTGATGCCGTGGAGGACGATGGCCCCCTGCCCCAGCGAAGCGGCCGCGCTCCGATGCCCGCCTGCAAGGTGCTCGGCATTCACCCGCGGCCTGCCGCGCCGCGTGACGCCGGCCCGGGACGCAAGGCAGTGGACCGACAAGCGCGGCGTCCGGGCGACCGGCCGGGAGGTCAAATGAAGTCGGAGGAGCCGGCGTTTCACGTCCTTGATCGTCCCTTGTTCAACTTCTGACGCCAGCTGAGAAGTTTCCTCGATTATGCGATCTGGATCTAGCCCTTGCGTTAATACACGTTATCTCATAGTGTAATTTGGCAGCATCAACGAACGCATCCGGAGGCTTGCAGCCACTTCCGGAACTGGATCTCGCCGACTTCTGCCGCGCGGCGCGATGGATCAGCTTCTTCCAGGTAGCCAGGTACGGCGTGCCGGAAACGTTGGACGACGCGTTGCCACACAGCGTCCGCCGCTTCGTCATGCTGCCGTAGCCAGAGAAGGACGTCGTCGCCCCGCTCTTCTTGCCGCACTTCCGGGGCTACAACCGTATGGGGCTGGAGCACGCGCGCGGCGCATAGGACTGGCGCAAGCAGCTCGACATCGGCGTCGAGCGGCCGGCGCTCCAACGAGCCCAGCAGGGCGCTGGCCTGGCGCTACGGCATCAGCACGGGACTGTCCGCAAGTGGCGCAAGCGCGGCGTCACGAACTGCCCTGACCGCTCTGCTTGCCCACACCAGCTGCCCTGAAAGGCGAACGAGGAGGAACGTGCTGTCGTTCGCGCTCTGCGATGCGCGACCGACTTCGCCCTTGATGATCTCAACCTTCGTCCTTCGCCGCATCCGAACCGTGACGGCGTCTGGCGCATTCTGCGGGCTGAGGGACTGAACCGCAGGCCCAAGCCGCCTGGACTGCCCACCAAGAGCCAGCACACCGTCAGCGACTACGCCCTCGGCATCGTGCCCGTCGACATCAAGCACCCGCCGAAGCTGAAAACCACCGACAAGGACCGGCGCAAGCGCTACCTGTTCGTCGCCATCGACAGCAGGTCTCGCTCAGTGAACCTCGCGGTTAAGGACGACGAGACAGAAGCCAGCGCCGTCGCATTTCTGCGCGAGGCAGCACGACTCTTCCCCTTCTGCCTCACCCCGTACTGACCGACAACGGCAGCTGTTCAACCCTGGCCCTTGCCAAGGCTTGTGCCGGTCGGGGAGCCCAGTATCGTCACACCCGCCCCCGCACCCCCAAACCACGGTCCGGTGGAGCGCTTCAGCGGCCGCATCAGTAGCAAGATGCTTGCCATCAACGTCTGATCGCATCGTGCCATGGCGCAGTTGTTGCGCGATTTCGGTACCGCCTGAACCGCCAGGCGGAGCGCGTGCTGGACGGTAGAACGCTTGACCAGGTCGTCACCGAGCGCATCAAGGCTGAACCGGAACTCACCCGCGCCGCGCCAAACGGCCGCGCAGGTTCCCGCGACATCACCAAGGCCCGCCTCATCGTTGATCGCGCCAAGGAGGTCCCACAACCAGACAATCCTAGATGGAATGAGGCTTCCTCTTAGGGAGGCCGGTCTGGGTCGACGCGGCCACAACGCCACGGCGCCTCATGTCGGAAACCGAGGTAGGAGGGGGAAGGTTATGGCGCTGAAAATCGGAAATAATCCGAAGTTTCAACAGCTAACATGATTTCTCTGGCGGAGAGGGTGGGATTCGAACCCACGGTACGCTTGCACGCACAACGGTTTTCGAGACCGTCCCGATCGACCACTCTGGCACCTCTCCGAAGGTCGTGGCGTCGGGCATATAGCCGCCCGGGGAGCCGCCTGACAACTAATTGACAGGCACCCCCTCGATCGGATAGATGCCGCTCCGTCGTTCCGGGCTGGTCCCAGTCGGGAGAGGCATTGCCGTGCCCCTGTTCCTAGGTGCATGGCCCATCACAAGAAGCGACTGGGTTTGTCGGCAACCGCTCGGGCGGGATGCAGGCGGATCAAGAGATCGGAAAGTCTGAATATGTTCGCAGTCATCCGCACCGGCGGCAAGCAGTACCGTGTCACCCCGGACCTCGTGCTCAAGGTCGAAAAGCTCGACGTGGAGGCCGGCGCCACCGTGACCTTCAGCGACGTGCTGGCGATCGGCGGCGGCGAGGGCGGCACCAGCATCGGCGCACCGCTGGTGCCTGGCGCCAGCGTCACCGCGACCGTGATCGCGCAGGACAGGCTGGACACCGTCATCATCTTCAAGAAGCGCCGCCGGCAGAACAGCCGCCGCCGCAACGGCCATCGCCAGCCCGTCACGGTGCTGCGGATCGGCGAGATCAGCGCCGCCTGAACCGGTCCTCGAGAACCAGTTCTCCCGGATCGGCATCGGCAGCTCACAGGCACAGGAAGTCAGGTCATGGCACACAAGAAGGCAGGCGGCTCGTCCCGCAACGGTCGCGACACCGCCGGGCGCCGTCTCGGCGTCAAGAAGTTCGGCGGCGAGACGGTGATCGCCGGCAACATCATCATCCGCCAGCGCGGGACCAAGGTGAAGCCGGGACGCAACGTTGGCCTGGGCCGCGACCACACCATCTTCGCCCTGATCGACGGCAACGTGAAGTTCGAGACCCGCGCCGAAGGCCGGGTGCAGGTTTCGGTCGACGCCCGGCCGCTCGCCGCCGAATAGGATCCCCGTCCCGACCGGTCGAAGCTCAAGGGGTCGGCCTTCGGGTCGGCCCTTTTTCGTCTTCACGCTTTTCCCGCAGGACCCGCCCGGAACGGACAGACACCAGCATGAAGTTTCTCGACCAGGCCAAGATCTATGTGCGGTCCGGCGACGGCGGAGACGGCGTCATCGCCTTCCGGCGCGAGAAGTTCATTGAGTTCGGCGGACCGGACGGCGGCAATGGCGGCCGCGGCGGCGACATCGTGTTCGAGGCGGCCGCCAACCTGAACACGCTGATCGACTTCCGCTACACCCAGCACTTCCGCGCCCGCAAGGGCGGCAACGGGTCAGGCTCGGACCGCACCGGCGCCGGCTCGCCGCCGGTGCTGATCCGGGTGCCGATCGGCACGCAGCTCCTCGACGAGACCAGGGAAGTGCTGCTGGCCGACCTCGACGAGCCGGGCAAGCAGGTGCTGCTGTGCCGCGGCGGTGACGGCGGGTTCGGCAACGCAAGCTTCAAGACCAGCACCAACCGTGCGCCGCGCCGCGCCGACAAGGGCTGGCCCGGAGAGGAGCGCTGGGTCTGGCTGCGACTCAAGCTGATCGCCGACGCCGGGCTGATCGGCCTGCCCAACGCCGGCAAGTCGACCTTCCTGTCGGTCGCCTCCGCTGCCAAACCGAAGATCGCCGACTACCCCTTCACCACCCTGCACCCGCAACTCGGCGTGGTGCGGCTGTCCGACTCCGAGGAGTTCGTGCTGGCCGACATCCCCGGGCTGATCGAGGGCGCGCATGAGGGCGCCGGGCTGGGCGACCGCTTCCTCGGCCACGTCGAGCGCTGTGCCGTGCTGCTGCACCTGGTCGACGGGGCGGCCGGTAACGTGGTGGAGGCGTGGCGGACGGTGCGCGAGGAGCTGCTGGCCTATGGCGGCGGGCTGGCCGACAAGCCGGAGATCGTGGCGATCAACAAGACCGACGCGATGACGCCGCAGCAGCTCGGCACGCGGCGACGCGCGCTGGAAAAGGCCACCGGTGCTGCGGTGCTGACGCTGTCGGCCGCCACCCACGGCAACCTCGCCGAGACGCTCCGGGTGCTGCAGGACCGCATCGCCGAAGGGCGCCGAGCAGCCGGATGAGCCAGGCCCCCGACCATCCCTCGCCCTCGCTCGACCAGGCCCGGCGGCTGGTGGTCAAGATCGGCAGCGCGCTGGTGGTCGACGGGAAGGCCGCCACGCCGCGCACCGGGTGGCTCGACAGTGTCGCCGCCGACATCGCCACCCTGCGGGCGCGCGGCGTGGAAGTGATCGTGGTCTCGTCCGGCGCGATCGCGCTGGCACGCCATGCGCTCGGGCTGACCCGTCCCAGCCTGCGCCTGGAGGAGAAGCAGGCCGCCGCCGCGGTCGGGCAGATCCGGCTGGCGCAGGCCTGGAGCACTGCCCTGTCCGGGCGCGGGCTGGTCGCGGCGCAGCTGCTACTGACCCCGGACGACACCGAGGACCGACGGCGCTACCTGAACGCGCGGGCCACCCTCTCGACCCTGCTCGGGCTCGGTTGCGTGCCGGTGATCAACGAGAACGACACGGTCGCCACCGCCGAGATCCGCTTCGGCGACAACGACCAGCTGGCGGCGCGGGTGGCCGGGATGATCGGCGCCGACCAGCTGGTGCTGCTGTCGGACATCGACGGGCTCTACACCGCGGACCCGCGCCAGGATCCGCAAGCGCGGCACGTCCCGCTGGTGCGGGCGCTCACCCCGGAGATCGAGGCCATGGGCGGCGCCCCGCCGCCGGGCTACTCGTCGGGCGGCATGCGGACCAAGCTGATGGCGGCCGGGATCGCCACGCGGGCCGGCTGCGCCATGGCGATCGGCCTGGGCAGCGTCGCGAACCCGCTCCGGGCGCTGGGCACGGCAACGCGTTGCAGCTGGTTCCTGCCGGTGCCGGACGGCCGCTCGGCGCGCAAGCGGTGGATCGCCGGCAACCTCAGGCCGGCCGGGCAGCTGGTGATCGACCGCGGCGCAGCGCGGGCCCTGTGCGCCGGCGGCTCGCTGCTTCCGGCCGGCGTGCGCGCGGTCGAAGGCAGCTTCGGGCGCGGCGACCTGGTGCTGGTGGTCTCGGAGGACCGGGTCGGGATCGGGCGCGGGCTGTCGGCCTATGGCAGCGGGGACGCGCTCCGCATCATCGGCCACCGCTCGGATGCGATCGAGACCCTGCTCGGCTGGCGCGGCCGCGACGAGATGATCCATCGCGACGACCTGGTGCTGGCGTCCGGCTGAGCCGCACCGGATCAGCGTGGCGGCCAGCGCAGCGTCGGCTCGGACCGGCTGCGGGGGGCGCGATCCTGCTCGACGTCGCGCAGCGGTGTCGCACGCAACGGACGCCTCGGCGCCACCGTCTCGTCAGCGAACGGGGACGTGTCCGACCAGTCGTCGCTGTCACGCGGCCGACGTGGAACGTCGGGCGGCAACGCCTCCGGCAGCACCGGCGGGACCGGAACCGGCTGCGGACGGGGACGCGCCGGCCGCGGACGCGGCATGATCTCGTCCGCCACCGGCTCCTGCTCCGCCGGACGTGCGGTCCGGCGCGCCAGGTCCGGCAGACGGGTCGCCAGCATGCGCAGCTCGGCGTGGATGTCCTCGAGCTGCGCCTCGATCAGCTCGAGCCGGCTCTTCAGGCCGAACACCGCGAACGGCATCATCAGCAGGGCGAAGCCGAACAGGATCGCGACCATCAGGATCGCGAGCTGTATCCACCACGGCATCCAGTCCGGCAGGGGCAGCGTCGACGGCACAAGCAACTATAGACGCAAGCGAATCGGCGCCGCCAGACCGAAGAACGGTGTGCGGCGACGCTACATGCCGAGTGCCCGCCGGTAGATGTCGAGCAGCGTTTCCTGCTCCTCGACGTCGGCCGGCTCCTGCTTGCGGATGCGGATGATCTGCCGGATCACCTTAACGTCGAACCCGGCCGACTTGGCTTCGGCCAGGATGTCCTTGATGTCGGAACCGAGCGCCTTGCGCTCTTCCTCAAGGCGCTCGACCCGCTCGATGATGCTGCGCAGCCGGTCGGCGGCGATGCCGCCCACGGCGCTCGCCGCGGTGTCTGCAGGTGCGTCGTCATGCCCGGCCGTCCGGTCCGCCGCTTCCAGCGTCATGATCCTTCGCCCCCGCCCGCCATCGGTCACGATCGACCGAAGGCCGCGGGGCTTACCTTGGCAGGATGCGCCCGGTCAATGACAATGCCCCCGGGTCCGTCACGCCGGGACGGGCAGCAGGGAGGCGATCAGGATGCCAGCGATGAGCACGGTGGACAGCTTCGACTACATCGTCTTCGGCGCGACCGGGGACCTGACCATGCGCAAGCTGCTGCCGGCGCTGTATCACCGGTTCCGCGACAAGCAGATCCCGCCCGACTCCCGGATCATCGGTGCGGCCCGGTCGCCCTTGTCGGACGACGAGTACCGCGGCCGCGCGGAGAAGGCGCTGCGCCGCTTCGTCAAGGCGGACGCGCTCGACGACGCGCTGATCGAACAGTTCCTCGGCATGGTGTTCTACGCCAGCGTCAACGGTGCCGAGGCCGAAAGCAGCTGGGACAACCTCCTGCGGCTGTTCGGCGACGAGGTGCGCGACAAGATCCGGGTGTTCTACCTGGCCACCTCGCCGGAACTGTACGGACCGATCTGCGCCAACCTGTCGGCGCAGGGGCTGGTGACCGAAGCGGCCCGGATCGTGCTGGAGAAGCCGATCGGCCACGACCTGGATTCGGCACGGCGCATCAACGACGAGGTCGGCAGGTTCTTCGACGAGAAGAAGATCTTCCGGATCGACCACTACCTCGGCAAGGAGACGGTGCAGAACCTGATCGCGCTGCGCTTCGCCAACCCGGTGTTCGAGCGATTATGGTCGGCGGATGCGATCGACCACGTCCAGATCACCGCCGCCGAGACCGTGGGCGTCGAGGGCCGCGGCGACTATTACGATCACTCCGGCGCGCTGCGCGACATGATCCAGAACCACCTGCTGCAGGTGATGTGCCTGGTGGCGATGGAGCCGCCGGGCTCGCTGGAAGCGGACGACCTGCGCAACGAGAAGCTCAAGGTGCTGCGCGCGCTCAAGCCGATCACCGAGGCCGACGTGCAGCACGTCGCGGTGCGCGGCCAGTACGGGCGTGGCCAGGTCGGCAACGAGATCGTGCCGGCCTACCTGGAGGAGCTCGGCGAGGGCCGGCAGAGCGACACCGAGACCTTCATTGCCATCAAGGCGGAAGTACACAGCTGGCGCTGGGGCAAGGTGCCGTTCTACCTGCGTTCGGGCAAGCGCCTGCCGACCAAGGTCAGCGAGATCGTGGTGCAGTTCCGGGAAACACCGTGGTCGATCTTCCCGACCCGTCTGGAGGCGAACCGCCTGATCATCCGGCTGCAGCCGGAGGAAGGCATCCAGCTGTCGGTGATGAACAAGGTGCCGGGCGGGGACGGCATGAACCTGCGCCCGGCCAACATCGACGTCTCGTTCGAGCAGGCGTTCGGCGCGCGCTATCCCGACGCCTACGAGCGGCTGCTGATGGACACGGTGCGTGGCGACCCAGTGCTGTTCATGCGCCGCGACGAGGTGGAAGCGGCCTGGACCTGGGTCGAGCCGATCCTGAAGGCGTGGAAGAACCATCCCGGCACGCTCAACCACTACAGCGCCGGCACCTGGGGTCCGGAAGCCGCCCGCACCCTGATCGGCTCCACCGGCCACGGCTGGCACGAGCAGATGGGCTGACCACGGAGGGCAGGGCGGATCCGGAGCCCGGCTGGCCGAGCATCGCGCTGCGGGCGGACGTCGTGCTTGTGGTCGAGGGCGCGATGACGGAGCTGCCGCCGGATCTGGAAGCGAGGATCGCCTGGCTCTGGATCGCGGAACGCGCCGAGCGGCCAGGCCTGTTCAACGGCCGGGTGTTCTGCGCCGACAGGATCGCGCCGGACCGCATCGAAGGCCATTGGACCGAGTACCGGCGCGTGCTGGCGCAGCTGCGGCATCCGGAGCTGTTCGACCGGCTGCGGATCCGTGCGCTGGCTGTGAACGGCCTGATCGAGTGCGCCGACGGGCTGATCCTGGGGCGGCGCCATGCCAAGGCGATCTACCTGCCGGGGTTCTGGCAGTCGCCCCCGGCCGGCAATGTGGAGATGCGGAACGGGTTGGAGTCGATCGACCTGACCGGGCAGCTGCTGGCGGAACTGGACGAGGAGCTCGGCCTCCAGCCGGTGGAAGTCGAGGGCATCCGCGCGGTCGCGGCGATCGAGCACGCCGACACGCATGTCGTCGACGTCGGGTACCTACTCCGGACGCCCCTGCCCTTCGCGAGCATCGAAGCACGGCGGTCGACCGCGGGAAACGACGAGTACGACGCACTCCGTCTGGTCGCACCCGATGACGTTCCGCGGCTGTTGTCCGGACGCGAGCCGATGCTTCTGCCCTCGGCCCGGATCCTGATGCAATCCTGGATGGACGGTTACGGATGAGGCGCTCTGGTCATGTGGCAGCCTCGCCGAACAGGATGACGATCGCCTCGCAGAAGGCCGGCAGGTCCTTCGGGTTGCGCGAGGTCACCAGCCTGCCGTCCCTGACCACGGTCTCGTCGACCCAGGTCGCTCCGGCGTTGCGGAGGTCGGTCTGCAGAGACGGCCACGAGGTCATGGTGTGCCCGGCGACGCCGCCAGCGTTGATCAGCATCCACGGGCCGTGACAGATGGCGGCGATCGGCTTGGCCGCCGACACGAAGCCCTTCACGAAGCCGACCGCGTCCTCGTCCAGGCGCAGCTTGTCGGGGTTGGTGGTGCCGCCCGGTAGCAGCAGGCCGTCGAACGATGCCGCGTCGGCCTCTGCGACTACCAGGTCGACCTGATGCTGGCCTGCCGGGTTCACGTCCTCGTTCATCGCCTGGATCTGCCCGGCCTTGAGCGACACCAGGGTGACGTGGGCACCGGCGGCGCGCAACGCGTCGACCGGCTCCGTCAACTCCACCTCCTCGACCCCGTCGGTCGCCAGCACGGCGATCCTGCGTCCGGTGATGTCGGGCATCTGTGCCTCCTGCACGGTGTGGTGCAGCAGCAACGACAGGTGACGGGGCATGTTCCCCCGGCCGCGGTCACGGCCGGGGGACGCCAAACGATCCTAGCCGAGCAGCCCGTCCATGTTGGTGACGTGAACAGCGTTCAAGGTGATCGAGCCGCCGCCCGACAGGTCGATGACGGTGCCGGCCCTCAGGTGGACCAGGCCGGTCACGGAGGTGCCGGACAAGGCTAGGTGGTCGGTGCCGAACCGGAAGCCGTCGATGGTGGCCTGCTCCGTCCTGCCTGACGAGAACAGGGTGGCGCCGCTGTTCGCGGCGATGCTGAGCAGGTCGGTTCCGCCGCCGCCGCTGACGCTGGCGGTGCCACTGCCGGTGGTGATGTCGCTCTGGCCGGTGGACAGCACCACGTGGTCGGAGCCGCTGCCGAGCTGCATGGTCACGGTGCCCGAGCTGTTGCCGCCGAGCAGGGTCTCGTTGCCGGCGCCGGCCTGCATCCAGGTCGCTCCGCCGGCGGCACCCACCAGCACGTCGCCGGTGGCCGCTCCCTGCAGGAAGGTAGCGCCGCCACTGGCCTGCAGGTAGCTGTTGCCGGCGGTCCCGGCGCCGAACCAGCCGCCGCCGGACCCGGCATGGACGGTGTCGGAGCCGGTGCCGCCGGTGACGACCGCAGCGCCGGTGGAGCCCTGGAAGGTCAGGTCGCCGCTGCCGTTGTAGACGACGTTGTCCGTCCCGGTGCCGCCGCCGTCGACGGTGGCGCTGCCGGTGGTCAGCGTGATCACGCTGTTGCCGCCGTCGACGCTCAGTGCGCCGCCGCAGCCGGAAATCGACGCCATGCCTGCGCCGCCATGCACGGTCGCAGTTCCGGCGCTGCCGTCATAGGCAAGTGTGCCGCTGCCCATGGAGATGCTGGTGGCAGCCCCGGCCGTACCGCCGGTGACGGTGGTCGCGCCGCTCGACAGGACAAGCGAGCTGGTGCCACCGGAGTTGTACGTGAGGTGTCCAGCGCCGGCCCAGACGGTGTTGCCGCCGGTGCTGTCGACCACGGCGCTGCCGGTCATGCCGGCGCCGTTCAGGACCAGGGTGGCGTCGCCGCCGGTGTAGTGCAGCGCCGACGGGCCGCCGAATAGCACGGTGCTGGACGGGCCGGAGCTGGTGACGTCGACGGTGCCGGAGCCGGTGGCGGCAAGCACGATCATGTTGCTGTCGGTGGCGGCGCCGCCGCTGATGTCGATGCTGCCACTGCTGACCTGCAACGTGCTGTCGCCACCGCTGATGTAGTCGAGCGGTGCCGCACCCACCCAGACGGTGTTGCCGCCCTCGCTGTGCACCGTGGTGCTGCCGGTGCCGCTGAGATACAGCGTCGCGTTGCCGCCGGTGAAATCGAGCGAGGCAGCGCCGCCGGTGACGGTCGAGGCGGTGGTGCCGGTGTCGATGACAGCAGCCTGCGAGGCGTTGCTGCTGACGATGTAGCTGGAGCCGGTCTGCGCGTAGGCGGATGCCGACGATGTGACCGGAGCCGGCGTGACCGGGGCCACCACTACCGGTGCCGCCGCGATTGTCAGGCTGCCGGTGACGAAGCTGCGCTGCGAGTCGTTGGACAGGATCAGCTGGTAGCTACCGGACGACGAGGTCGTGAGACCGGAGGTGGGGGTCAGCATCACCTCCGACAGCGCCGCCTGCACCTGCGCCGCAGTGCCACTCATCAGCAGGGCGGTGGTGGACACGTCCTGACGCTGGATCAGCGTCGCCGCGACGTCCGCCGGCACGTCGGCGATCGACAGGGTGCCTTCGGAGGCAGGAAGCAGCAGCGTGACGGACACGGCCGACCCGTCACCGCTCGTTACCACCGGATCGGGAAAGAGGATCCCCTGCTGTCCGCTGATGGCGGTCGCGGAACCGGCCCCGGTGATGTCGATGCTGCTGTCTTGCGTGCTCATGACGTTCGTCCTGCTGGCTTGAACAAGCTGTTTCGAGCCGGCAGGGGATCGGGCCTGGAACGCCCTGGCCGCTGCCAGCGACAGCTGCCATTGCTAGGAGACGGACGTTAAGGATCGGTAAAAACTCATTACACAGAGCGGTGGTGTTTCAGCTTGAAGCAGCGCCAATCTGCTTGATGTCGAAAAAGTGAAGTCCGACGTTCATCTCAACAGTGCGCCGCATCATGAACGCCGAGCTGGCCAGGAACACCGGGGCGCCGTCCATGTCGTCCGCCATCGCGGACCGGTTGGTGGCGACGAAGCCCGCCAGGCCCGCCTTGTCGCCATCGACCCAGCGCGCCAGGGAATAGGGCGTGCTCTCGAAGCCGATGGTCACGCCATACTCGCCGGCCAGACGCGCCTGGAGCACGTCGAGCTGCAGCGTGCCGACCACGCCGACGATCGGCGGGCTTCCGTCCTGCGGGCGGAACAGCTGCACCACCCCCTCCTCCGCCAGCTCCTGCAGCGCGGTGCGGAGCTTCTTGGCCTTCATCGCGTCGTCGAGGCGCACCCGGCGCAGGATCTCGGGTGCAAAGTGCGGCACGCCGGTGAAGCGAATGTCCTCGCCCTCGGTCAGGGTGTCGCCGATCCGGAGCGTGCCGTGGTTGGGGATGCCGACCACGTCGCCGGCGAACGCCTCCTCGGCGAGCTGGCGGTCGCGGGCGAAGAAGAACTGCGGCGTGTGCAGCGCGAACTGCTTGGCCGAGCGCACGTGCTTGACACGCATGCCGCGCGACAGCCTGCCGGAGCAGACCCGGGCGAATGCCATCCGGTCGCGGTGGTTGGGGTCCATGTTGGCCTGGATCTTGAAGATCAGCGCGGTCATCGCCGGCTCGTCCGCCTGCACGATGCGTCCGTCGGTGGCCTGCGCGCGCGGCGGCGGTCCGAAGCTTACCAGGGCGTCGAGCAGGTCGGTCACGCCGATCTCGCGCATGGCGCTGCCGAAGAACACCGGAGTCAGGTGGCCGGCATCGAAGCCCTCGCGGTCCCATTCGGGAAGTGCTGCCTGCACCAGCTCGAGCTCCTCGCCGAGGGCGATCATGCGCGGATCGGACTGGGCCAGCTCGGTCGCGCAATGCACCTCCCTTGCCCGCAGGTCGTAGGTGCCGGCGAAGGTGGCGGCGCGGCCGATCGGCCAGGTCGCGGGGGCGGTGTCGAGCGCCAGCGCCTGGCTCACCTCGTCGAGCAGGGCGAACGGGTCCTGCGCCTCGCGGTCCATCTTGTTGACGAAGGTGATGATCGGGATGTCGCGCAGGCGGCAGATCTCGAACAGCTTGCGTGTGCGCTCCTCTATCCCCTTGGCGGCGTCGATCACCATCACGGCGGAGTCCACCGCGGTCAGGGTGCGGTAGGTGTCCTCGGAAAAGTCCTCGTGGCCGGGGGTGTCGAGCAGGTTGAAGATGCAGCCGCCGTACTCGAACGTCATCACCGAGGTGACCACGGAGATGCCGCGCTCGCGCTCGATGCCCATCCAGTCGGAGCGAGTGCGCCGGCGCTCGCCCTTGGCGCGCACATTGCCGGCAAGCTGGATCGCACCGCCGGCGCGCAGCAGGCGCTCGGTCAGCGTGGTCTTGCCGGCGTCCGGGTGCGAGATGATCGCGAAGGTGCGCCGGCGGGAGATTTCGGACTGAAGCTCGGACATCCAGGGGCTCCGCCCCTGGACCCCGCCAAGGACAGTCGTCCTTGGAACCCAGGGTTTAAGAAATCAGGTGTCCAGAGGACGACTGTCCTCTGGCGGAGGTGCAGGAGGCGTCGTGCGGAGCACGCTTGCGCGTGACGCCTCCTGCGGCATCAGCGCGAGTAGAACTCGACGACCAGGTTCGGCTCCATGGTCACCGGATACGGCACGTCGGTCAGCTTCGGGCTGCGCTGGAAGCGGCCCTTCATCGCGCGGTGATCGACCTCGAGATACTCCGGCACGTCGCGTTCGCCGCTCTGCGCGGCGTCGAGCACCACGGCCAACTGCTTGCTCTTCTCGCGCACCTCGATGGCGTCGCCGTCGCGCACCAGGAAGGACGGGATATTCACCTTGCGGCCGTTCACCGTCACGTGGCCGTGGTTGACGAACTGGCGCGCGGCGAACGGGGTCATCGCGAACTTAAGGCGGTAGATCACCGCGTCCAGCCGGCGCTCCAGCAGGTCCACCAGGTTCTCCGACGTGTCGCCCTTACGGCGCACCGCCTCGTCGTAGTACTTGCGGAACTGCTTCTCGCTGATGTTGCCGTAGTAGCCCTTGAGCTTCTGCTTGGCCATCAACTGCACGGAGAAGTCGGACGGCTTCTGCTTGCGTCGCTGGCCGTGCTGGCCGGGGCCGTATTCCCGCTTGTTGATCGGCGACTTGGCGCGGCCCCACAGGTTGACGCCGAGGCGGCGGTTGATCTTGTACTTGCTCTCGAGGCGCTTGGTCATGGCGCTCTCCTTTTTCGGTGCGGCATGCGTCCGGGCAGGAGCCCGCCGCCATCGTCCGCTTGTTGCACCGGTAGGCCTCGACCGGATCGGTCGTGACGGGCGCGTTCCGCATCATCGGCGTCGCCTGCGCGACACCGACCGGACCGTCCACGTTCCCGGCAGTGAGCTGGCGCCTATAGGAGCAGCCTCACCCGAAGTCAATGCGGGGCTTCAGGCACCCTCGTCGCGCCCGCGCAGCCGGCGGCCCAGCGCCAGCTCGGTCACCACCCCGTGCAGCGTGCGCAACTCCTGCTCGGTCACCTCGCCGCGCTCGAAGAGGTGGCGGAGGTTGCGCACCATGCCGGGCCGCTTGGGCAGGTTGCGCAGGAAGCCGCAGGCGTCGAGCTCGCGCAGGAGATGTCCCATGAAGTTCTCCAGCTCGTTCTTCCTGGCGACGCGGGTCTCGTTGGTCATCAGCGTGCGCGGGGGAGTATCATCGGCGGCCAGCCACCACTCGTAGGCCATGATCATCACCGCCTGGGCCAGGTTAAGCGAGGAGAAGCCGGGGTTGAGCGGGTAGCGGATCAGGGCGTCGGCGCGCGCCATGTCGTCGCTGTCGAGACCGGCGCGCTCGGGGCCGAACAGAATGCCGACGCGCAAGCCCCGGCCGGTGATCTCGCGCATCTCGGCCGCCCCGCCGCGCGCTGTCAGCACCGGCTTGACCACGTGCCGCGGGCGCGGACAGGTGGCGAACACGTGGTGCAGGTCGGACACCGCGTGGTCGACGTCCGGGTGCACGGTCGCCTCGTCCAGGATCCGGTCCGCGCCGGAGGCGGAGCGCCAGGCACGTTCCTGGGGCCAGCCGTCGCGGGGTTCGACCAGGCGCAGGTGGAACAGGCCGCCATTGGCCATGGCGCGGGCGACGCTGCCGACGTTCTCGGCCAACTGCGGCCGCACCAGGATCACCACCGGGCTGTTGCCGATCGGCTCCAGCGCGGCCCCGCCGTCGCGGCCGGTCATGCGCGCCGCCAGGTGGTGCCGGCGGGTCCGTCCTCCAGCACGATGCCGTCGCCCAGCAGCCGGGCGCGGATGGCGTCGGCGCGGGCGAAGTCGCGCGCTCGTCGCGCGGCCAGCCGTTCCGCGATCGCCTGCTCCACCGCGCCGGCGTCCGCACCGGCCTGGAACCACTGCTCCGGATCCGCCTGCAGCAGGCCGAGCAGCCGGCCCGCGGCGCGAAGCCCCTCCCCTGCCGCCTGCTGTCCGGCGAGGGCCGCGTCCGCCAGCCGGTGCATCACGGCGATCGCGCCCGGGCTATTCAGGTCCTGGCACAGCGCGTGGAGGACCTCGTCAGGCAGTGGCCCTACGCCGCCCGCGCCCGAACGCTCGATCGCGCGGTAGAACCGGTCCAGGGTCCGCCGCGCCTCGGCCAGGCCAGCGTGAGTGAAGTTCAGCACCGAGCGGTAATGCGTGCCGAGCAGCAGCAGGCGCACCGCTTCCGCCGGCGCGTCCTGCAGCACGTCGCGTATGGTCAGGAAGTTGCCCAGGCTCTTGGACATCTTCTCGCCGTCGACGTTCAGCATCGCGTTGTGCAGCCACACGGTGGCGAAGCTGCTGCCGGGATAACCGCACAGGCTCTGCGCGCGCTCGTTCTCGTGGTGCGGGAACAGCAGGTCGGCGCCGCCGCCGTGTATGTCGAAGCTGGCGCCCAGATAGCGCTCGGCCATGGCGCTGCATTCGATATGCCAGCCGGGGCGGCCGCGCCCCCACGGGCTGTCCCAGCCCGGCAGCTCCGGCGTCGAGGGCTTCCACAGCACGAAGTCGCCGGGATCGCGCTTGTACGGCGCCACCTCGACGCGCGCGCCGGCGAGCAGCTCGTCCGGGTCACGGCCGGACAGGCGGCCGTACTCGGGGAAGTCCCGGACCGAGAACAGCACGTGTCCGTCGGCCTCGTACGCATGGCCGGAGGCGACCAGGCACGAGATCAGGGCGATCATCTCGCCGACGTGGTGGGTCGCGCGCGGCTCGATGTCGGGCGGCAGCACGCCCGCGGCCGCGAGATCGGCGTGCAGCTCGGCGATCGTTCCGTCGGCAAGTGCCGCGATGCCGATGCCGAGCTCGGCGGCACGCGCGTTGATCTTGTCGTCGACGTCGGTGATGTTGCGGACGAACGTGACGCGCGGGTAGAGCGCGCGGAGCAGGCGCACCAGCAGATCGGCCGACAGCATGGCGCGCAGGTTGCCGATATGCAGGAGGTCGTAGACGGTGGGCCCGCAATAGTAGACACGCACATGCGCCGGATCGAGCGGCACGAAGGGTGCCGTGGTCCGGGTCAGGCTGTCGTGCAGGGTGAGCTGGGCCATCGCCCGGTTTTGCGGCATCGGCCGCAGGGCAGCAAGCAGGGCGGCAAGCAGGGGCCGCAACGGGTATGCCGGGTGGAGAAGCGATGGACGCGGTCGGAACCGTCGAGGCCGGCAGGACGGCGCATGCCGCAGCACTCCTGCGCCTGGCGTTGCCGCTGGCGATCGTCAGCCTGTCGGAGATCGCCATGGGGCTCACCGACACGATCCTGCTCGGCGGCCTCGGCGACCGTGCGGTGGCGGCCGGCGGTCTGTCGGGCACGCTGTTCTTCGCCATCGGCGCGTCGCTGCAGGGGACGCTGATGGCGGCCGGCATCCTGGCGGCGCAGGCGCGCGGCGCCGGCACGCCGCGTCGCATCGCCGGGCTGTACGGCACCGGGTTCTGCCTCGGCCTCGCCCTGTCGGTGCCGCTGTTCGTGCTGTTCAGCCTGGCGGGTCCGATCCTGCGCCGCCTGGGCGAGCCGGCTTCGCTCGCGCACGACGTCGGGCTCTATCTCGGCATCCTGCGCTGGGGGACGCCGGCCTACGTGGCCGGACTCGGGACGATGCGCGCGATGCTGCCGGCGATCGACGGGGCCGGCCTGCTGCTGCGGGTCACGCCGGCGATGGCGGTCGGCAACGGGCTGCTGAACTACGCGCTGATCTATGGCGCGCTCGGGCTGCCGGCATTGGGGCTGCGCGGCTCGGCGATCGCCAGTACCGCCACTTTGTGGGGCACGGTGCTGGTGCTGTTCGCCTGCCTGCATGGAAGCCGGCGCCGGGGCAGGCTGGTGACCCCGCCGCGCGCCGAGCGGCGCGAGCTGGCGCCGCTGCTGCGGCTCGGGCTGCCGATCATGACGACGATTGCGGGCGAGGTGCTGATGTTCCTGCTCGCCAGCCTGGCTGCCGGACTGCTCGGCACCGCGTCGCTGGCCGCGCACCAGATCGTGCTCGGCATCGGCACCTTCACCTTCATGGTGCCGATGGCGCTAGGTCAGGCGGCGAACGTGCGCGTGGGCCTGGCGACCGGCGCCGGCGACCGGATCGCAGTGCGCCGCACCGGGCTGGTGGCGATCGGCATGGCGATCCTGGCCATGGGCGCGATCGGGCTGCTGCTGCTGTGCACGCCGAGCCTGGTGGCGTCGGCGTTCCTGGACCCGTCGATTCCCGGCAACCGCGCGGCGTTCCAGATCGCCGTCACCCTGCTCGGCATCCTCGCCCTGTTCCAGGTGGCGGACGGGGTGCAGGTGGTGGCGATCGGCGCGTTGCGCGGCATGGGCGACACCAGGACGCCGATGGTGCTGGCGCAGCTCGGCTACTGGCTGGTCGGCCTGCCGCTGGGCTGGCTGCTGGCGTTCCGCCTCGGATACGGCGCGCCCGGACTGTGGATCGCGCTCGCAGCGGCCCTTGCGGCGGTCGCAATCATGATGGCGACGCGGTTCCTGTGGATCACGCGCTCCGCTAGGTTGAGATGATGAGACTGCGCGCGATGCTCCCGATGGCATGGCTAATGGGTGTCGGCCCGGCGAGTGCCGGCACAGGAGCGCGCGATGCGCTTCCCTCGATCAGCTTCCAACGCTTCGTCCACGACCTGCGTGCGCAGGGCTACCGTCCCTACCTTCGCCTGCCCGCAGGCCGGACGGACCTCAGCCTGAACGATTTCGGGGACGGTGCCATCAGGCGCCAGTACCCGGAGTTGGTGTACTGCGACGGCACGGGGCTGAACGACTGCATCTTCCTGTTCGTGCGGCCGGGCCGGACGATCATCAAGGTCCAGACCAATGGGGAACGTCCGACAGACCTCGTCATGGCCTCGATCGAGCACATCGACGGTGATCAAGCGGCGAGAGATTATCATGACGGGTGCGACATCGGCCCGTCACCGAGCACACCCTGTCCGCACTGAAAGCAGAACGCCCGCTGCCGGAGCAGCGGGCATCAGCCGGGCAAGGTGTCGACGGTTGGCTCACATGCCGTTCATGTTGCCGTTGCTCATGCTGCCATGACCCTGGGTGGACACGGCCGGCACGTCCGGATCGGCCATGCCCAGGCTCATGCTGCGCATGATCCAGAGCGAGCCGCCGATCAGGATGAACACCACCAGCAGCGCGAAGCCGAAGGCGGTGACGTTCCAGCGCTGCTCCGAGCCGGCGCTCATGTGCAGGAAGCACACCAGGTGCACGAAGATCTGCACCACCGCCAGGGTGGCGATGAGCGGCACGATCCAGCCGGAGGGCAGCGTGCCCGGCACCATCACGGGATAGAACGCGACAAGGGTCAGGATCACGGACAACGCGAAGCCGACGGCGTAGGCGCCGTAGCCGGCATGGCCGGCGCCGCCGGAGCCCTCGACGTGGGTCTGGTGCGAATGGCCGTGCAGTGCCGGATGATCCATCACCGAACCCCCATCAGGTAGACCAGGCTGAACACGCAGATCCAGACGATGTCCAGGAAGTGCCAGAACAGGCTCAGGCACATCAGCCGGTTGATGTAGCGGGTGTCGAGTGGCTTGCGCAGCACGGTGAGCTGCACCACCAGCACCAGCATCCACAACAGGCCGCAGGTGACGTGCAGCCCGTGCGTACCGACCAGGGTGAAGAACGCCGACAGGAACGCGCTGCGGTCCGGCCCGTGCCCTTCGGCGACGAGGTGGTGGAACTCGTTGATCTCCATGCCGACGAAGCCGGCGCCGAGCAGGAAGGTGATGCCGAGCCAGACCAGCACCTGGTTCAGCTTGTGCTGGTAGGCACCGATCATGGCAAAGCCGTAGGTGGAGGAGCTGACCAGCAGCAGGGCCGTCTCCACCCCAACGTACTTGAGGTCGAAGATGTCGCGGCCGCTGACGTCGCCCGCATACTGGTGCCGACTGACCGCAAAGCCCGCAAACAGCGTCGCGAACAGGATGCAGTCGGTCATCAGGTAGAGCCAGAAGCCGAACACGTTGTTCGGCTCGTGGGAATGATCCTCAGCGAACTCGCCGTGGTGGGCGACGAGGCTGTCAGGCGACATGGGTCAGCTCCAGCTGCGCCACCCGGGCGTTGTGCAGCCCCTCGATGCGGGCCACCTCGGCCGCCGGCACGTAGTAGTCGATGTCGTCGTTGCAGGAGCGGACGATGAAGGTGCCGACCACGCCCAGCATGCCGATGATCGCCAGCCACCAGATGTGCCAAATCAGCGCGAAGCCGACGATCCCGGCCGCCACCGACATGATGAATCCGGCCGGCGTGTTCCGCGGCATGTGGATGTCGGAGTAGACCGGCGTCTCGCGCGCCTCGAGGCCGCGCTTCTTGGTCTCGTTGAAGGCGTCCAGCGCATCCACGTGCGGCAGCACGGCGAAGTTGTAGAACGGCGGCGGCGAGGAGGTTGACCACTCGATGGTGCGGCCGTTCCACGGGTCGCCGGTCACGTCCTGGTTCTGCGGCAGGTGGCGCTGGCGGATGCTGACCACGAGGCCGATCACCGTGCAGGCGATGCCGGCCGCGATGATCAGCGCGCCGAACGCCGCGATCCACAGGTAGGGCGTCCACTGCGGGTTGTCGTAGTGGTTCATGCGCCGGGTCATGCCGAGGAAGCCCAGCACGTAGAGCGGCATGAAGGCGACGTAGAAGCCGGTGAGCCAGAACCAGAAGGAGGCCTTGCCCCAGCTGTCGTTCAGCTTGAAGCCGGTGGCCTTGGGGAACCAGTAGGTCAGGCCCGCCATGTAGCCGAAGAACACGCCGCCGATGATCACGTTGTGGAAGTGGGCGATCAGGAACAGCGAGTTGTGTAGCACCCAGTCGTTGCCGGGCAGGGCCAGCATGACACCGGTCATGCCGCCGATCACGAAGGTGACCATGAAGCCCATCGTCCACAGCATCATGGAGGTGTACTGGATGCGCCCACGATACATGGTGAACAGCCAGTTGAAGATCTTCACCCCCGTAGGAATGGAGATGATCATGGTCGTGATGCCGAAGAAGGCGTTCACGTTGGCGCTGGAGCCCATGGTGAAGAAGTGGTGCAGCCAGACCACGAAGCTCAGGAAGGTGATGCAGACGGTGGCGTAGACCATCGCCTTGTAGCCGAATAGGCGCTTCTGGCTGAAGGTCGGCACCACCTCGGAGAACACGCCGAAGGCCGGCAGGATCAGGATGTACACCTCCGGATGGCCCCAGGCCCAGATGAGGTTGACGTACATCATCTGGTTTCCACCAAGCTCGTTGGTGAAGAAGTGCATGCCGAGGTAGCGGTCGAGCGACAGCATCCCGAACGTCACGGTCAGGATCGGGAAGGCGGCCATGATCAGGATGGCCGTGCACAGGATGGTCCAGGTGAAGATGGGCATGCGCATCCAGGTCATGCCCGGCGCGCGCATCTTGACGATGGTGACGAAGAAATTGACGCCGGTCAGCAGGGTGCCGAGGCCGGTCAGCTGCAGCGACCAGATGTAGTAGTCCACGCCGACGCCCGGGCTGAACTTGAGCTCGGACAGCGGCGGATAGGCGAGCCAGCCGGTCTGACCGAATTCGCCCAGCACCAGCGACACGTTCACCAGGATGGCGCCGACCGCGGTCATCCAGAACGAGAACGAGTTCAGGAACGGGAACGCCACGTCACGGGCGCCGATCTGCAGCGGCACCGCGATGTTCATCAGCCCGATCATGAACGGCATCGCCATGAAGAAGATCATGATGGTGCCGTGGGCGGTGAAGATCTGGTCGTAGTGGTGCGGCGGCAGGTAGCCGGCATGACCGCCATAGGCCATCGCCTGCTGCGCGCGCATCATGATCGCATCCGAGAAGCCGCGCAGCAGCATCACGATGGCGACGATGATGTACATGATGCCGATCTTCTTGTGATCGACCGAGGTGATCCATTCCTTCCAGAGATAGACCCAGCTCTTGGTATAGGTGATGGTCCCGACGATGGCCGCGACCATCAGGGCCATGAACACGCCCGCCGCCATGATGATCGGCGAGTCGAGTATGGCCACGTCCGCGAGAGTCATTCTCCCCAGCATGATCCTGCTACTCCTTCACGCCGGAGTGAAAACTCTCGGCCTTGCCCATGTATTTAGCGATGATCTCGTTGAACAGGTTCGGCTCCACGGCCGAGAAGTATTGCACTGGCGCCTTCTCCTCCGGAGCCGCGATCCTGGTGTAGTCGCCGGTGTTGAGCGGGACGCTCGACTTCTGCGCATTCGACACCCAGTCGGCGAACTTTCCCTCGGTGGTGGCGATAGCGTTGAAATGCATGTCCGAGAAGCCACGCCCGCTATACATCGCAGACAGCCCGGGAAACGTCCCTTCCCGGTCCGCGATCAGGTGCAGCTGCGTGCGCATGCCGGCCATGGCGTAGATCTGGCTGCCGAGCTCCGGGATGAAGAACGAGTTCATCACGGAGTCCGACGTGATCCGGAAGTCGACCGGGGTTCCGACCGGAAACGCCACCTCGTTGATGGTGGCGACGTGCTGGTCGGGATAGATGAACAGCCACTTCCAGTTCAGCGCCACCACGTCGATCACCAGCGGCTTCTTCTGGCTGTCGAGCGCCTTGTAGGG
>CAXTVX010000025.1:0-41447 GCA_964247755.1 uncultured Acetobacteraceae bacterium
AGGCGGCGCAGGCGCAGAGCCGGGTGAAGCGGCTGGCGAAGATGGAGCCGATCGCGGCCACGATCGAGGAGCGGGTGTCGCCATTCCTGCTGCCCTCGCCGCCGCGTCCGCTGGCGCCGCCGCTGATGCGCCTGGAAGGGGTCGAGGTCGGCTACGGCGACGAGCCGGCGGTGCTGCGCGGGCTCGACCTCAGGCTGGATCTCGACGACCGGATCGGGCTGCTGGGGGTGAACGGCGCCGGCAAGTCGACCTTTGCGAAGATGGCCGCGGGCGCGCTCGGCATCCGCTCGGGGCGGATGACGCGAAGCAGCCGGATGGAGGTCGGCTGGTTCCACCAGCACCAGATCGAGGCGCTGGATCCGGAGCAGACGCCGCTGGACATCATGCGGGAAGCGCGGCTGCAGGACAGCGACCAGTCGCACCGCTCCCGGCTGGCGCAGTTCGGCATCGGCTTCGACAAGCAGAACACCACGGTCGCGGCCTTGTCGGGCGGCGAGCGGGCCAGGCTGCTGCTGAATCTGGTGGCGATGGCAGCACCGCACCTGCTGATCCTGGACGAGCCGACCAACCACCTGGACATCGACAGCCGCCGGGCGCTGCTGGACGCGCTGAACGACTACGAGGGGGCGGTGATCCTGATCACCCATGACCGCTCGCTGATGGAGCTGGTTGCGGACCGGCTGTGGCTGGCCGCCGACAACACCGTGGTGCCGTTCGACGGCGACATGGACGATTATGCCCGTTACGTGCTGGACCGGGCGCGCGGGGGCACTGCCGCGCCGAGCCAGGCGGCGGCGCGGGAGAAGCGGGCGAAGAAGCAGCGCAGGGCGTAGGCGGTCGTGCTAGGCTCCGCCAAATGATCCCCATCGGCCCGGCCCACCCGTCCCGAATACGCCTGTTCCGGAACCGCTGGGTGGAGCTGACCACGCTGACGCCGTTCCCGCTGTTCCTCCCGGTCTGGCTTCTGGTGCTGGCAGTAGCGGCGGCGATGGCGGCGCGTGAGGTCAGGGTGGCGCCGCTTCTGCTCGCGGTGCCGGCGGGCCTGCTGTTCTGGACGCTGTTCGAGTATGCCGCGCATCGGTTCGTGTTCCACCTGGAGCTGCGGTCAGACTGGGGCAGGCGGCTGGTGTTCCTGCTGCACGAGAACCACCACCAGGATCCCGCGGATCCGCTCCGCAGCATCATGCCGCTGACGGTCAGCCTGCCGATGGGCGCTGCGATCTGGGGAGCGGCGCTGCTGGCCTTCGGCGGGATCGGCCATGCCCTGTTCCTCGGCTTCGTGCTCGGCTACGTGGGCTACGACACGGTGCACTGGGCCTGCCATCAGATGCCGATGCGAGGCAGGGTCGCGGCTCGTCTGAAGCGGCACCACCTGCGCCACCATTATGCCGGGCAGGACACCAATTACGCGATCACCGCGATCTTCTGGGACCGCGTGTTCGGTAGCGGGCTGACGCGGCGCTGAGCGGTCCGCCTGCCGGCCGGCTCCGGGTCGGGCTCGACGCCCGCAACGTCGGCCGTGATGCCGGCACCGGCGTCGCCACCTATGCCGCGGTGCTGGCCGAGACCTGCCGCCGGCGCGGCTGGCAACCGCGATGGCTGCTGGAGGCGATGCCGGGCGCGGCCGGCTCGCCGCAGCGTCCGGGGGCCCGTCTGCGCCGGCTGCTGGCTGCGGCGGCGCCCGGCAGGACCACCCGGCTGGTCCAGCACGAGGGCGAGCCGGCTTGGCTGTCGCCCGACCTGTTCCGGGTGGCGCAGGTGCATTTCGACCTGTATCGCCGGCCGCTCGCGCTGCGCCTGGCCGACCCGCCCGCGATCATGCACTGGACCTATCCGCTGCCGTTGCATGTTCCTGGGGTGCCGAACCTCGTTACCGTGCACGACCTGATCCCGCTGCTGCAGCCGGAGCTGACCGGCATCGCCTCGGCCCGGATGGAGCGGCTGCTGCGTGCCGTGGTCGCGCAAGCGGAGGCGGTGGTCACCGTGTCGGAAACGGTGCGAGCCGACATCGTGCGCCGGCTGGGGGTGCCATCCGAGCGGGTGGTCAACCTTTATCAGGCGGTGGACCTGCCGCCGGCCCTGCTGGCTGCGTCGGAGGCAGTGGCGGCACCGTGTCCGGCAGGCAGCTTCGTCTGCGTGGGCAGCGTCGAGCGGCGCAAGAACGTCGGCCGGGTGATCCTGGCGCACGGGCGGAGCGGCAGCCGACGCAGACTGGTGCTGGTGGGGCCCGACGGGGAGGGGGCGGCGGCGGAGCTGGCGGCGCTGTCCGCGCATCCGGCGCCGGACCGGGTGCTGCGCCTGCCCTGGATCCCGCGCCCCGAGCTGGTGCGGGCGTTGCGCAGTGCGCGCGCGGTGCTGTTCCCGTCGCTCGCCGAGGGCTTCGGGCTGCCGATCGCGGAGGCGATGATGCTGGGGGTGCCGGTGCTGACCGCGCGCGGCGGCGCCACGGAGGAGATCGCCGGCGGCGCGGCGCTGCTGGCCGATCCGCGCGATGCGGGAGAGCTGGCACGGGCGATCGGCCGGCTCGACGGCGACGGGCTCCTGTGCGACCGGCTGGCCGCCGCGGGACGGGCGCGGGCGGCGCTATTCTCGATGGAGGCCTACGGTGCCCGGCTGGACGGGCTGTACCGGAGGATCGCGGCGGCCTCCCTTCCGGTCCGCGCCCGGATCACCTAGGGTCGAAGCCCCGAGCCGACCGGCAGCGTCTGCCGCGGCACCCCTGCCCGTCCCGCGGAAGAGTGCTGCTTGCCCGATCCTTCCTCCCTGCGCATCGGCATCGACGGCTTCAACCTGGCGCTTGGCCGCGGCACCGGCGTCGCCACCTATGCCCGCACCCTCAGCCACTGCCTGACCCGCATGGGACATACGGTGGACGTGGTGTACGGCATGGCCATGACGCGCCGCACCCCGCCGCCGCTGCGGGAGGTGATCTTCTTCGACAGCCTGGGCACGGAGCCGACGCCCCGACGCACCAAGGTGCTGAGCCGCCGCTGGATCGAGGACCGGCGCACCGAGTGGCTCGGCACCGAGGCGATCGAGGTGCCGATGACGAGCCGGGTGGAGCATCGCGGCTTCAGCCATCGTATGCCGTCCTATGACCGTATCCTCAACGTGCCGGAGCTGTTCCGCGTCGCCAGCCGCTATTTCCGCCGCACGCGGCGCTTCCTGACCATCACCGTGCCGCAGGCACCCGCGATCATGCACTGGACCTATCCGCTGCCGATCCGGCTGAAGGGGGCGAGGAACGTCTACACCGTGCACGACCTGGTGCCGCTGCGGCTGCCCTACACCACCCTGGACGACAAGACCTACCACTACCGCCTGATCGCCGCCCTGGCCGCGGGGGCGGACGCGGTGTGCACGGTGTCGGAAGCCTCGCGCCGCGACATCCTGTCGTTCCATCCGGACCTCGATGCTCGGCTGTTCAACACCTACCAATCGTTCCGTCCGAACGCGTCGGCGCTGGCGCGCACGGATGCTGAGGTGGCGCTGGAACTCGGAGGGCTGTTCGGCTTGGCCCCGGATGGATACTTCCTGTTCTTTGGCTCGCTGGAGCCGAAGAAGAACATCGGCCGCATCATCGAGGCGTTCCTGGCGACCGCCGTCGGGCGTCCGCTGGTGCTGGTGGGTGCGATGGCCTGGAAGGCGGAGAACGAGCTGCTGATGATCGAGCGCGCCACGCGGAGCGGACGCATCCGTCACCTCGAATACCTGCCCGAGCCGGCGCTGATGACGCTGATCCGCGGCGCGCGTGGGGTGCTGTTCCCATCGCTTACCGAAGGGTTCGGGCTGCCGGTGCTGGAAGCGCTGTCGTTCGGCACCCCGGTGCTCACTTCGCGCGAAGGGGCGCTGCCGGAGGTGGCGGGCGAGGCGGCCCTGTTCGTCGATGCCTACGACACGGCGTCCATTGCCGCCGGCATACAAAAGCTCGATGCCGACGACGAGGCCTGCGCGGCGCTGCGTGCGGCCGGCCCGGCGCAGGCGGCGCGGTTCGACATGACGAGCTACGAGGCGCGCCTGGCGGGGATGTACCGCGTGGTGCTGTCCGGCGGCCAGCGCGAGGCGGCCTGAGGTGACGGGCGGCGGGAAGGAAAGCGCAGCGATGTCCGCCAGCCCGCGTCGTGCCGGGCCGGCCACGCTGATCCGGGTGCTGTTCGCGTCGCTCCCGCTGGTGCTGCTGGCCGCCTGCGACACCCTGCCCGACAGCGGCCCGGTCGAGGAGAAGATCCTCGATTCAGCGAAGAAGCCGCAGACCAACCCGCTCGGCTTCACGATCGTGCCGCTCAGCCCGGCGGTGGTGGATGCGGTCGCGGCAGGTGCCGCGCCGCTGCTGTCGTCGCTGGATGGCGGGCTGGGCGACCGGGTGCAGAACGACCGGATCGGGCCCGGGGACGTGCTCCAGGTATCGATCTTCGAGCTTGGCAGCGGCCTGTTCGGCGGTGGCGGTGGCGGTCTCGCCGCCGGGACCGCCAACCCGCTGACCGGCGGTCCGGGGCCCAGCACCAGCGTCACCTCCGAGAACCTGCCGCCGATCGCGGTGGATGCCGGCGGCACTGTGGACGTGCCCTATGTCGGGCGGATCAGGGCGTCCGGGCGCACCACCACCGAGCTTGCGAGTGCGATCCAGGCCGGGCTGAAGGGCCAGTCGCAGAACCCGCAGGTGCTGGTGCGGATCAGCACCGACATCGCCAACGCGGTGGTGGTGGGGGGTGACATACGCAAGCCCGGCCGCGAGCCGCTGACGCTCGCGCATGAGCGGCTGCTGGACATGATCGCGATCGCCGGCGGCCCGACCCATCCGCCGGAGGACGTGACGGTGCAGCTCAGCCGCGGCCGCCGCTCGGCGCGCATCCCGCTGGAGGTACTGCAGGACAGCCCGGACCAGAACATCGCCCTGATCCCCGGCGACCGGATCCAGGTGAGCTATCATCCGCGCACCTTCACCGTGTTTGGCGCCACCGCCAAGGTGTCGGAAACGCCGTTCAACGCGCCGCAGCTGAGCCTGGCGGAAGCGCTGGCGCGGATCGGCGGCCCGCTGGACGAGCGGGCGGACCCGAACGCGGTGTTCCTGTTCCGCTTCGAGAACCCGCAGGTGGCGGCAGGGCTCGGCCTGCCGGTGCGACGCGGCGCGCGGGCGGCGCCGGTGGTCTACCAGCTCGACATGATGAACCCGACCAGCTACTTCCTGGCGCAGCGGTTCGCCATGAAGGACAAGGACCTGGTCTACATCGCCAATGCGAAGACCAACAAGTTCTACAAGTTCTTCAACCTGATCAGTATGATCGTCGGGCCGGCCATCACCGGCATCGTGGTGTCGCGGAACTAGAGGCTCCTGTAGGCATCGACGGCATCGTCGATGCCGTCGAACATCCGAAACCTGCTGTTGTGGATGAGCGCGCCGCGGTCGCAGTGCTCGCGGATGAAGCCCATGTCGTGCGAGACGATGATCAGCGCCCGGTTGACGCGCTTGCCGAACAGCTCGTCCTGGCAGCGCTGCAAAAAGCGTGCATCGCCGACCATGATCACCTCGTCGATCAGGTAGCACTCGAACTCGATCACGATCGACAGCGCGAAGGCGAGCCGGGCGCGCATGCCCGACGAGTAGGTCTTGACCGGTTCCCCGAGCTGGGGGCCAAGCTCGGCGAAGTCGTCGACGAAGGCGCGGGTCGACGCGTAGTCCAGGTCGTAGATGCGGCAGATGAAGCGCAGGTTGTCGAGCCCGCTCAGGGAGCCCTGGAACGCGCCGCCGAAGGCGAGCGGCCAGGACACGCTCATGCTGCGCTCGACGTGGCCGGAAGTAGCGATCTCGACGCCGCCGATGATCTTGATCAGCGTCGACTTGCCGGCGCCGTTGCGGCCCAGCACGCCGAGCTTCTGGCCGCGGTCGAGCTGGAAGTTCACCCGGTCGAGCACACGCCGGACGCCGTGGCCGACATGGTACTCCTTCACGATGTCGACGCAGCGGATCACGAGGCGAGGCTACTGGACGACGATGTGCCGGCGCACGCGCAGGGTGAGCGACAGCCCGATCAGGATCAGCAGCAGGGTGATCCAGGTATCGTAGACCAGGTCGTAATGCGCGTGCGCCGAGTAGCCGAACTGGCCCTGGCGGATCATCTCGATGTTGTTCACGCTCGGCGACAGCAACAGGATCCACTGGTAGCGCTGCGGGACCCAGTCGACCATGGAGAACGCGCCGGAGAGCGGCAGCGACAGGTAGGACAGGACGGAGATCGACTTCTCCAGGATCTCCGACCGTTCCGTCAGCGGCGCGGTCAGCAGCGCCGTCATCAGGCAGAACAGGGCGTGGAAGAACAGCCCCAGATAGAGCATGCCGTAGTCCACCGGCGGCTTCATGAAGCCGAGCGCGATGGCACCGACCGAGACGATGATGCCAGCCGCGATGGAGCCGGCCACCTCCAGGATCACGCGCGAGAGGATGATGTCGAGCGGCGTGACCTGCCGGTGGAACAGCAGGCTGCCGTTGGACTCGAACGCCTTGACCGCGCGCATCATGCAGTGGCGCCACATGGTGAGCGGGACGTAGCCGGTGATGACGATCGCCGTCATCGGCAGGCCATGCACGTGCGACGGGCGGATCGCGGTCCAGACGATGGCGACGCCGGCGCAGAACAGGATCGGCTCGCCGATGATCCACAGAAAGCCGATGTTCTCGCGGCCGTAGCGCGTGTGCAGCTCGCGCATCAGCAAGGCGCCGATCACCCGGAACTGCAGGCGGAACGCGTCTATGGTGTCGACAACCGGTTGCATCATCGTGGCACGATCCCGCACTTCCCTGTCCGGCTGCTTGCCTTGCAGCAAGGCTGCGCCTGACGGGACCGTCGCGCGCTGGCCATGTCGCAGCGTGACGCCGGTTCCGGCACCCGCTCCGGATCGTGCCGAAGACAGGGATCGACAGCCGCGCGTTTCATGCCGTATCGCTGCCGCGAAATCAATCGGGACGCACAGCGACGTCGAGGTGGGACCGCGACGCGGCCGTCCCGTCGGCGGCAGGCTGCGCCAGGCGGATCGCGTGCCGTGTCCTTGTCGCTGGAGGCCAGCCTGTCCAGGCGATGCGGGACCATGAAGGCGATCGCGTCGGGATTGCTGGGGGTCGTCGTCCAGCTCTGGGGGGTGACCAGTCCGGCGCCCTGCCGCGCCGATGGCCACGACGTGATGCTGACGGCGTTCAAGGGGGCGGATCCGACCGGGGGGACCGATAGCATCCCGGCGTTCCGGGCGGCGCTGGCGACCGGCCGCGACGTCCACGTGCCGAAGGGACGCTGGAGCATCACGAAGGGCTGGATCGACATGACGATCCCGGGCCAGCTCCTGGTCTGCGACACCCCGGGCACGGTGATCACGGTGAGGCGGCCGGGCAGGAACCCGAGCCCGGCCCTGGTCATCGAGCCGTCGGCTAGGCGCGCCGCGGTCCGCGGCTGCGTGATCGATCACGACGGGAAGCAGTTCCTCGACACCGGGTCGTTCGTGCCGCTCGAGCCCATGAACACGACCGCCGGCTCGCACGCCACCGACTCGCTCGGCAACGCCGTACTGGTCATGGCGGACGGAGCCTCCTTCAGCGGGACGGTGGTCAACGGGTGGGACAACTGCATCGGCCTCGGCCTGTTCAACCTTCGGACCGGGGCACAGTCGCTCGGTCCGCTTGCGCCGGTGGTGAGGAACACCACCACCAGGAACTGCGGCAGCGGACGGCACCACTACGATCCGGACTTCTACCAGGGCGCCGGCGTCGATGTCCTGACCGCGACCAGGGCGATCGTGGCCGACAGCGAGGACTGGTCCTCCTACGACGGGTTCTGGATCGACACGTCGGGCGGCGGCTCGGCAAGCTTCTCCAACCTGACGGCACATTCGACCCGGATGAGCAGGCCGTTGTTCCACACGCCCGATCCCTGGCACGTCACGCCGGGCGGGGTGGCCTTCTACCTGTCCGGCTCGACCCGCAACTATGACGGCAGCACGTCGGCTGCCCTGGCCGGCTCGTCCTGCACCCACTGCACGGCGATACGGCCCGGAGCACAGGGCCTGCTCGTCGACCTCCACAGCAACGGCACGGTGATCAGCGATCTTCGCGTGGTCGACCCGGGCCTGGAGTGCATCTGGATACGGGCGGGCTCGCATCATCTGGACGGGGTGGTTTGCGACGGCGCGGGTGCGGCGGGAAACGGCGCGGCCGGGGCGGGGGTACGGGCGCCGCGCGTGTCCGCCATCCAGGTCGATGCGAGCCGCACCCCGGATGCGTCCGCGGTGTTCTGGAACACCAGGGTGCAGATCGATCATCTGGTGGTGGCCGGGTCGCCGCCTGCCTACGCCTATGCGGTGGCGCTTGGCGGCTATGACGGGCAGGCTCCCGACGTCGTCCTGACCCACGCGGTGGTGCAGGCGGGCGTGCTCGGCCGGAGCTTCGTTTCGCCGCATGCGGCGCTGCACGATGCCGGGCAACGATAGCGACCTCGCCTGGTGTGTCGATGGCGTATGAACCTGGACGGCTCATCCGACGCGGCTTCGACGGCTTCGGGGAGTGGGAGGGCGCGCAGGTCCCGGCTGCCGAACCGTCGCCCACAGCGCGTGGAACGCGTGCGGCCTGGCCAAGCCGTCGATGATGCATCGGAGCCGGTCTCGCCAGGCGTTCGAAAACCGCCGGCCCGACCGCTCCTACCGGATCTGGTGCTGGAAGGGATGCGCCTGGCCGGTCCGCAGGCGATACAATGCGGCGGGGCGGTGGGCGCCGACGCGTCGGCTGTCGGCGGCCTCGACGATGCCCTGGTCGGCCACCTTGCGTCGGAACGAGGCCTGATCCAGCCGGGTCCCGAGCACCTGCTGGTAGACGGCATGCAGCTCCGCCATCGTGAACAGCGGCGGCAGCAGGAAGGCCGGCAGCGCCGAGTAGCTCGACCTGCCGCGAAGCCGCTCCACCGCCGCCGCGACGATGGCGGCGTGGTCGAACGCCAGCGCCGGCAACGCGTCCACGGGATGCAGCGACAGGGCGCTGCCGGCGGCGGTCAGCTCGGCGTCCGGCACCAGGGCGAAGTAGGCGACCGTCAGCGACCAGCCGCGCGGGTCGCGGTCGGCGCCGCCGAAGGTGGCCAGCTGTTCCAGGAAGCGGCCCTGCACATGCGCCTTGTCGCGCAGGATCCGCGCCGCCGATGCCTGGAGGTCCTGGTCCTGCGGGACGTGCACGTAGCCGCCGGGGAGGGCCAGCCTCCCGGTAAATGGAGCGCGGTCGCGATGCACCAGCCCCACCGCCAGCTCACCCCGGCACAGGGTCAGCAGCACCACGTCGACGGTGGTGATCGGTTTCGGGAAGGAGGCCTCGACCACTTCTAGTAAGTTGCAATTTGCATGATACAAGTTACTATGCTACATCGTTGCCCGGCAGGCAAGCCGAATGCCCGTCACCCGGAGCGTCCCATCATGCGGCTTACCCTGACCGTTGCCGACCAGCCCGTCTCGCTGCGCTGCTTCACCTTTCCGGGCGGCGAGATCCAGGTCCGGATCGAGGGGCCCCCAGGGCCGGTCGAGGCGGTGCGGATCCGTGCCGACCTGACCGGCTCCGACACGCTGATGGCGTTGCTGCTGTTGACCGACGCGGTGCGCCGTCATCATGGCGACCCGGCCATCGACCTCCTCTGCCCCTACCTGCCCTATGCCAGGCAGGACCGGGTGGCGTTTCCCGGCGAGGCGCTGTCCGCCGCGGTGGCCTGCCGGCTGCTGAACGCGCAAGGCTATCGCTCGATCGAGGTATGGGACGCGCACAGCGACGTGTCGCTGGCCCTGCTCGACCGGGTGCGCCACCGCCCGGCCAGCGACTTCGCGGTGCCGATCGTGGAGCCGCAGGACGTGGTCGTCGCTCCCGATCAAGGTGCGGTGAAGCGCGCGGCGGGCTGTGCCCGCCTGGCCGGGGCCACGCTGGTGCATGCGGAAAAGACACGCAGCACCGACACCGGCGCCATCACCGGCACGGTCGTGCACAGCGATCCGATCGGCAACCGCGACTTCCTGATCATCGACGACATTTGCGACGGCGGACGGACCTTCACCGAGCTGGCGAAGGTGCTGCGCCCGCTCACCACCGGCCAAGTCAAGCTCTACGTCACCCACGGCATCTTCAGCGCCGGGTTCGACGCGCTGGCTGCCGACATCGACCGCATCTACGTCGCCAACCCGTTTCCCACCGATTTGCCCGGCTTCGTCCAGGCCGTTCAAGGATAGCGTTATGCGCATCTCCCCGCTGCACGCGACCGACTTCTACAAGACCGGCCACATCCGCCAGTACCCGCCCGGCACCACGCTGGTGTATTCCAACTTCACCTGCCGCAGCGACCGGCTGGCGGAGGTGCTGCCGGACTTCGACCACCGCGTGGTGTTCTTCGGCCTGCAGGGCCTGGCACAGTGGCTGCTGATCGACGCCTGGAACGAGGCGTTCTTCGGCAGGCCGAAGGCGGAGGTGGTCGATGCCTACAAGCGCCGCATGGACCTGTCGCTGGGCAAGGGCGCGGTGGACGTCGGCCACGTCGCCGCCCTGCACGACCTCGGCTACCTGCCGCTGCGCATCAAGGCGCTGCCGGAGGGAAGCCGGGTGGAGATGCGCGTCCCGCTGCTGACGGTGGTGAACACCCACCCGGACTTCTACTGGGTCACCAATTACATCGAGACGCAGCTCTCCGCGGAGCTGTGGAAGGCGATCACCTCGGCCACCATCGCCTACGAATATCGCCGCCTGTTCGCGCGTTACGCCGAGCGCACCGGCGCCGACCCGGCCATGCTGCCGTGGCTGGGACACGACTTCTCCGCACGCGGCATGTCCGGCATCAGCGACGGCGCCACCAGCGGCGCCGGCCACCTGCTGTCGTTCCGCGGCACCGATACCATCGCGGCGATCGACTACCTGGAGGCGACCTACCCGGACGCGGAGCCAATCCTGATCGGCGGCTCGGTTCCGGCCACCGAGCACTCGGTGATGTGCATGGGCGGCGAGGATGACGAGATCGGCACCTTTCGCCGGCTGGTGACGCAGACCTACCCGTCGGGCATCGTGAGCATCGTCAGCGACACATGGGACTTCTGGCGCGTGATCACCGAGTACGCGTCGGCGCTCAAGCCGGAGATCATGGCGCGTACTCCGGACGCGCTGGGGAACGCCAAGGTCGTGTTCCGGCCCGACAGCGGCGACCCGGTGGCCATCATCGCCGGCGACCCGGACGCGCCGCCTGGCACGCCGGAGCACAAGGGCGCCATCGAGTGCCTGTGGGACATCTTCGGCGGCAGCACCACCGCCCAGGGCTACCGCGTGCTGGACCCCAGCGTGGGCATGATCTACGGCGACTCCATCACGCTGGACCGGGCCAGCCGCATCCTGGAGGCGTTGGCAGCCAAGGGTTTCGCGTCGGGCAACATGGTGTTCGGCATCGGCTCGTACACCTACCAGCACGTTACGCGCGACAGCTTCGGCACCGCGATCAAGGCGACGTTCGGCGTGGTGAACGGCGAGGACCGCGTCCTGTCCAAGAGCCCGAAGACCGATAGCGGCACCAAGAACTCCGCGCGCGGGTTGCTGCGGGTCGAGCAGGAGAACGGGCACTTCGTGCTGCACGAGATGCAGACCCGTGAGCAGGAGGGCCTGGGCCTGCTGCAAACGGTGTTCGAAGATGGCCACATGGTGCGGATGGAAAGCCTGGGCACGCTGCGAAGCCGGCTCTGGCACTAGCCGGTTCGGCGTCGATGTCGGGCCCGACTGCGGCACGAAGCGACGCCGGGCGTGCCGTCGGCGAACCCGTGAAAGCTTGGCCTGCACCGGCTCCTGCCGATCCGGCTTCGCCTGTCCCATTGATCAGGCCGGTGGCAGGTTCTTGCATCCATTCTCATGGATGGAGCCGCGCGCGCTGTGCTCCACGCCGTGGAGGTCGAAGAGGACCTGCTTGATGTGCCGGTCGCCTGACGTCCAGGCCAGCGCCATAGAAGGCCGCGTCGGGCTGAGGTAGGGATACTCGATCGGTGCCCTCCAGCCGGAAAATGCTCCCGGGAGCTTGTCCGGCATGGGACCGATTACAAGCCTCACGAGCTTCTGCTCCTTGAAGCCCGGCAGGAACAAAGGCACCACGCTGCCCTGCCGGGGCAGCCAGCGCAGCCAGTAGAACGCGAGGGCCAGTGGTGTCCGGACGAGCGACGGATCCTGGTGCAGATCAAGATCCGGTCGCCGCGCCGTGATCGAGTAGGGATATCTATCGAGCCAGGGCTTGCCGAACTCGTCGGGATTCCAGAACTGGATGAAGTCGGGGTGCTGGCGCCGGAACTCGCCCGGGTGCGTTCCTTGCACGCGGAAGGCGTGCAGGCCATCCGCGGCGCGGTTGTAGACGTCCCACTGCTGCCTGACGATGTGCCCGTCGACGCTGTAACGGTCGTTTACGGCGACCTGCTCGATGCCGTTCGGGCGCCAGGAGCTGATCTCCTCCATGACATAGTGGGTGTGGATAAGCGGCAGGGGTGTCGCGTTCAGTTCCAGCCGCACGTCGATCTCGGTTCGTCCTCCGACCGTCTTCGAGTCGGCAGCGACCTCCAGCCTTCCCCCGTAGTCGGTCCTGCCACTGAACATGCAGGCCTCCCCCGCATGCGCCCGAGCAGCAGGAACCAGGAAACTGCACGCTGCCAGCAACCACAGCGCCAGCGGTGAGGATCGACCCGATTTCATGCCCTCAACGCCTTCATTGTAGGACGACGCGCCGGATCGATCGCATCATGCCCAACCTTTCTGGATCCCGAAGCCGGAAGCACGATAGGAGTTGGTAGGTGGCAGATGGATTTGGCTGAACAAGCGGCAGTGGAAGCGGCCTTAGGCGCTGCTGCTGCGCAGGTCCCGCTGCAAGCTATCCCTGGACGACCGACGGCCGCCGAGTTGATGTCCAGCGACCTGTAGTCCACGCAAAATACTCTGCAATCGTCCGTCCGCTGGACTGCTGTAGGCATCAGCAGAGGTGGGCGGACTACCGAGGTCCACGTCCTGACGGACGGTGTGGGTCGCCTGTTCAACCAGGCTTCAGGATCGCCGTCTTCCTGCGGAAGTGGCGAAAGGCAGCGCCGAGGGCCGGTTCTCCATGTGGCGTCACAACCACAGCGGCGATCCGCTGAGCGATGCCGCATGGCCAAGAAAGCCGGGGGGAACAGCTCAGCCGACCTTCCCGCTCCGACATGCTCGCCACGTAGCTGTCCCGGCAACAGGCAGACGCCGCAGAAGGAACCGGACGATCAAGGACGCCAACCGTTCTGTCTGGGAAACTTGCGTAGCCTCACACCTCTTGGGGTCACTGCAGAGCCCGGACAGATGAGCCGTCCCGCTTCGTTCACCATTCAGACCAGACATCTAGATCTGGATGAAGGCGCTGTTCTGGCCGGACTGATGCCACCACAGGTCCTTCAATGGCTTGAGCTTCAGCCACAGCCGATTGTTGTTGCGCTTCGCCTCCAGATAACGGTTGCGCTGGTCCCAGCCGCCGGCGACCGGTGAACGGAAATCGCGATGCACCCTCTGCTGTTCCGAGCCGGCTCCATCGGCCAGCCGCTGCGCCATCAGGTCCGGCCGGTCGAGGTCCAGCACGTGGGCGTTGAGGCGATGGTTGTGCGCGAACCATGACACTGCACCCATGTAGCCGAGCGCCACATGCTGCTCGGCGAGCACGAACATCTCGACCGTCAACGGGTCGCGCTTCAGAAGCGACCGGACAAGGTTGATGATGAACATGTCGCCGTCGTGCAGCAGCAGCTCTGCCATCGCATAAAGCCGCCGTTCCGGCTGGACCGGGTTTGGCACCGGGAAATCGCACACGAAGTGGTCGGACAGCCGCATGTTGCTGCCTGCCAGGATCTCGACGAGGGTGTGATAGCGGTTCCTGAGCCCGTCGATCCGGCCGATCTTGCTGAAGTCGATCCCTCTGCCGGAAACGTTGCAAGCCTGCGCTATCGCCTCGCCAACGATGTCGGGCGGCAGGACGAGCAGCACGAAGACGTTGCGCTCGGTCCAGCTATTGAAGCCGAGAAGAGATGCGGCATCACTATCGACCCGGTCATAGGCCTGCGTCGCAACGTTCGAGAGCGCCTGTATGGCGGTCCAGGCAACATCAGGCTCCTCGGCATCGAGCAGCTCCGGAGAGATGGCGATTTCCGGGAAGCCCACTTCGGAACCGTGCTGCGCAGCGAGCCGGGTGACCTGCCTGGCGATCCACGGAACCACACGGCGGATGTCGGGGGTGCTGGTTTCGGCCAGCACCGGTATCGAGGCGCGCAGCCGACGATACTCGATGAGGGAGGGCTCGCGCTTCAGGGTGTAGCGGAACAAGGCGAAGATGATGTCCTGGACGTGCGGAAAAACCAGGTCGGCCAGGATGTAGTTGCGTCGCCAGACCTCGATCTCATCTACGCGCGGGTAGGGGAGAACCATCGACGAAGAAGGCGCCTTCTTGAGGTGTTCCAGCCGGGCGGAAGGCTCGGAGGCCGCTGTCCCCTCGGTGTCCCAATCGGGCCATAGTTGCTGGATCCGGACCTGGAACATCCGGTCCGGCAGCATCAGCAGGTTCGACACGCTGAAAGCGTTCGGGGATGCGAAACTTGCCAGGGACTGCCGGCGCAGGATGACGGGCAGCTCCTCCACGACCTGGGGAATCGTCTTGTTCATGGGGGCGGCGGTGCGGAAGGCCCGGACGCGTTCCACTGCGCTGTCATAGCTGTCCTGATCGCGCAGCCAGGCGATCACGGCGGGAACGTCGTAGTCCTCGGCGAAGATGGCGACGTCGCGCATGTCGAGGAACGGCTTGTGCGGCGGCAGGATCAGCGGTCGGTCGAGATGGGTGACGAAGCGGGCGGTGCCGCTGTTGTTCCAATGGTCGTAGTCGTTCTGGGGCAGGTAGAAGTAGTCGGCTTCCCGCAGCCGGCTGATCAGCGTGACGTCGGAGGTCCAGCCAGTACCAATGTCGCACTGGATGCCCCTGACTCGCAGCAACTCGGTCAGCTTGTCGAGTTGTGTCTGGTCCACCGTGGCGACGCTGCCGACGAGCTTGCCCTGGAGTGCCTCGGCAGCGTTGAACAACGCGTCGAAATCCTTGCCGCCCCAATGGAAGAAGCCGAAGAAACCGATCCTCGGCATGTCGCGGCGTTTCGGATCCGGTGGATCGCCCTGGGACACCTCGATCGGATGAAGGCCATGATCGATCCAGGGGATATGGAAGTGCATCGCCGCGCTCTGGATCGTCGTCACTGTCGGTATCGGCGCCTCAAGCAGCAGGGCTTGTCGGCCGTACATCTCGACGTTGTCCTGGCCGAGCATGGAATGCAGGTAGATGATTGGCCGGGCGTTGAATTGCTGGAACGCGCTGATCAGGTTGGCGACGAGATCGGCAGTCGGCTCGCCTTCCGAAAGCCGTGGGTTGTAGCCATCGAACAGGCCCGGCCCGTGGTTGACCACGATCGCCGAGTCCTGGAGCTGTTCGGCGGAATATGTCGCAAACTCGCGTGTCGAACGCACCTCGTGCACGTCGTAGCCGGCGTTACGCAGCGAGATCGCCATGTAGCGGGCGTACTCGCCGATCCCGCATTGCTTGAAGAAGCTGGGGCAGAGAAGGAAAACCCGCGATGCCGGCGTCGCAATCAGCGACTGCAGGATGTCGCGTCCTTCACGGTGCCCGTACAGCCGATAATGCTGCGCGGCATCCGCCACCAGGCCGAGCCTGCACAGCACGTCCACGTCCGGGTTGTTGTCGCGGTAGGAGGACGGCACGACCGCCTCCGGACGCCCCCGGAGCCCCATCGAGATCCCGTCGCGGTTCGTATCGTCGCTGTACTTGTCATCGGCCAGACCCTGCTGGATGTCGGACTTGCTCCACCCGAATGCCGCAAGTTCGATCGCGGGGTGGGTCTGGCGAGTATCCAGGCCATGGCTTCTCAGGTAGGCGGTGGTCGCGGCGGCCCGATCGCCGTTCAGCTTGTAGGCGTGTCCCAGCTGCAGGTAGATGTCGGGGGTATCGCCGCTCAGCGCGAGCGCGTGCCGATAGAGGCGGATGCTCTCGTCGATCCGCCCGAGTTCCTTCGCCGCGTGCCCATGCTGAACCCAGATGTCGGCCAAGCCAGGATCCAGGGCCAGCGCCTTCTTGTACTCGTGGTAAGCCCTGTTCCAGTCCCGCCTGTCGCGTGCAAGATCAGCCTGCTGGAGGTGACGATGCAGAGCCTTGCCAGATAGTCGCAGCGTCCGGATTTTCATCGACTGTCGATCATTGTCCCAGTTCAATCGTGTTCTCTTGTTGGGGTGAGGGCGGGCTGTCAAGCTCGGACGGAAGGGCAGTCGCAGGCTTGCGAGTGGCGTCCCAGCCTGCGTAGCGGCGGGTTTACGGCTCGCGGTCGCCTGGGCTATCAGTGGCAGATATCATGGGTATGCCGCGAGGGTCAGGCTGACCTGCCGGTTCGTGGCGGCGATGCCACAAGGGGCTGCTCGGCGCCGTGTTCCGAGCGCAGGAGTACCGGATGATCCGGATCGAGCAAGGCCCGGTGGATGCGGGCGGTTGCGGCAAGTGAACGACGTGAGAACAAGAATGCCGCGGATCGTCCTGATCGGAAACTGCCAGATCCACAGCTTGGCGGAAGCTTTGCGTTTCTACTGCCCGCGCTCCTTCGTGAAGATCGTGTACTCCTGGCAGACGACGGCGGAGTACGGCACGATAGACCGGCTGATCGACGAGACCCGGACGTTCGACTACGTCTTCGCGCATCCGAGCTACGATGGCGTCCTCGGACAGGGCGGCTGGGATCGGCTGCGCGAGGCCTTTCCCTATCTCATCGACATTCCCGTCATCGTGTTTCCGGCATTCCATCCCGATCTGATCTATCTCTACACCGAGACCGGCAACGGCGAGTGGGCCGGCGTGCAGTCCGCGATCGGTACCTATAATTCGGCGCTGGCTGTCTTCGGCTACATCCACGGCCTGACTGTGGACGAGGTCCTGAGCCTGTATCGCGCGGAGGTTTACGAGGCGCTTGGCTACTTCGATTTCTGGCCCTCGTCGCAGCAGGAGCTGTTGAAGACGGGCCGCGACGTCGGCATCCCGCTCGAGACGGAGTTCCAGAGATGGACCCGGTCCGGGTGCTTCATGCACTCGATCAACCATCCCAAGGCGATTGTCCTGATCGATGTCGCCAGGGCCCTGCTGCGCAAGGCGGCAATCAGCACGTCCAACGTCGGCTGCGAGCACTACATCACCGACAACGAGCTGGCCGACGCCGTCTGGCCTGTCTACGAGCCGATCGCGAGCCGCTACGGGCTGAAAGGCTCGAACATCTTCAAGAAGCCGGACTATGCCGCCGATGCAGGCAACGGGATGCGGTTCTTCGACCTGCGCACGTTCGTCGACGAAAGCTACCGGTCCTATGAATACTTCCCCAGGCGGAGCTTCCGTGCCGATCGCCTGGATGCGCTCATGTTGAGCGAAGGCCTGCGCGACCGCCTGCTCGGCATGGTGACATCGTGACCACTACTCGACCGTCAAGGAATCCGTCGATGCCGGTCAATCCCTACAGGAGCCGCAACGAGTACTCGTTCTGGAAGAAGGCGGTGTCGGGCGTTCCCGCCTTCGACCTCGATCCGGTGGTCGATGCGCCCTTCATCCTGGGCAGCGGCGAGAAGGTCGCGACGGCCGGATCCTGTTTCGCACAGAACATCGCGCGGGCGCTGCAGGACAACGCGTTCAACTACTACGTCGCCGAGCAGGCGCCGCATCACCTGTCGGTGGCCGACGCGCGGGCCAGGAACTATGGCACCTACTCGGCCCGCTACGGCAACGTGTACACCACCCGGCAGCTGCGCCAGCTGTTCGACCGTGCGTTCGGCCGGTTCGAGCCGGAGATGCCGGACTGGCAGCGTGCTGATGGCAGGTTTGTCGATCCGTTCCGGCCGCAGGTCGAGCCGGACGGCTTCGCCGGGCAACAGGAGGTGCGGGCGGCGGCGGAGCACCATCTCGGCTGTGTCAGGGAGATGCTGCAGACGCTCGACGTGTTCGTGTTCACGCTTGGGCTGACCGAGGGCTGGGTGTTGCGGTCGAACGGGGCGGTGCTTCCGATCGCGCCCGGCGTGTCCGGCGGAACCTGGGATCCCGACCTCTACGAGTTCGTGAACTTCAACGTCGGCGAGGTGGTGGCCGATCTCACCGCTGCCCTGGACACCTTGCGATCGATCAACCCGGCGGCGAAAATCATCCTCACCGTGTCGCCGGTTCCGCTCCTGGCCACCTTCCGCGACCAGCACGTTCTGGTGTCGAACACCTACAGCAAGTCGGTGTTGCGCGTGGCGGCGGAGCAGGTCGCCGCAGGTCTGAGCGACGTCATGTACTTCCCGTCGTTCGAGATCATCACCAACCCGTCCACGGGTTCGATGTATTTCGAGGAGGATCTCCGTTCGGTGTCGCAGGCCGGGGTGCAGCATGTCATGCGGGTGTTCTTCAAGCACCTCACCGACAGCGCCAGCGGGCCGACCGTGGGCGAGAACAGGCTCGACATCTCGTCGGAGGTCAGAAAGGTGCGCACGATCGTATGCGACGAGGAGGCGATCGAGACGAGCCTCGAAGGCGCCGCCGCGCGATGACGGGACGAGCAGCAGCCGACAGGCTCAGACGATCTTGTGCTCGCGGGCACCGCTGATCACCAGGCGCGCAATCAGGTACAAGCCGAGGAGGCTGGCGAACACGACCAGCACCGAGACGGTCGATCGCGGATAGACCGGGTAGTCGGCAAGGTTCGGCGCCGTGATCTCCTCCAGCCAGAGCGACTGCCGATCGGCCTGTGCCTTGGCCGTACCAAGTGCGGTCGCCGCCGCCGTCAGCTGCTTCTCTGCGAGGTCGCGCTGGATGGTCAGGTCGTCATAGGCGGTGATCTTCGGCACCAGCGACTGGTCGGATCCGGTGATGCCTCGTGCAGACTGGGCGATCTGTTCCTTCAGCGCGGCGGTTCGGCGTTCGTAGACCGGGATAAGCGGGCTGTCCGGGGCAGAGGTGCGAAGCTGGGCGATCTGCACCTGCGTCGTCGTCAGCATGGTCTGGAGGTCGCTGATGTCCTTCATCATCGGCACGGACTGCTTCAGCGGGTCAAGCAACGCTTCGCGATTGCGGTAGGCCGCCATCTGCGCTGCCACCCCACGCAGCCTGTCCTCGGCCTCGTCCACCTCACGCGTCGCGCTGCTGATCATGTTCGCGCGCTGGCGCGCGTTCATCCGGTTGACTAGGCGCTCGCCGGAGGCGAGGAGCGCGGCGACAACCCGCTGCGAGTCCGCAGCACGAAACGTACGGACGGTGAGGGTGGAGATCGACGTGGTGCTGTCCAGCTCGGCGATCACGTGGTTCTGGTAGTAGTGGAAGAAGTGCTCGAAGGTGTTGCGGCCGAACGGGTCGGGGAAGCGTGCAAGGCGATCCCCCTCCGGCCGGTCGAACACTGTCTTGAGCGACTGGGTCCGCATCATCTCCTGCGCCGCATCGCGGGACATGACGTAATCCTCGACGGCATAGGTGTCCTCGCTCGCGCTGCCGCCACCGCCGCTCAGCAACAGGCTGGACAGCATGCCGGAAGGCTGGCTGCCCTGGCCGCGCACCACGAACTGGGCTTCCGACACGTATTGAGGTGCAGCGATGCCGAAGTAGTAGACGGCCGCCAGCAGGGTCGGCAGCATGACGAAGATCAGGAACGGCATGGAGCGCCGGAGCCTGGGCCCGCTGCTGAAGCCGCGTCGCCGGGGGCGACGCCGGAACAGAGCGGCTACCCCTTCGTCGGGAAGATTGAGCCCATCCATTGGCGTTGCATTGCCCGAACACGTGTGCCGACGCAACATCAAAACGTGGCGGACCGAGGGACGATCGGGACCCGGCTATCCAGGGAAATCACGGCTCGTGACCTTGCCCGATCTGCATTGTTCCGAAGGCTCGCGATCAGGCGGTTGATGGTACCGCAGGGTCAGATCGTGTGGCGCGGTCTGGTCGGGGACGGGTTCGACCTGCCTATCCGCAGCCCGACCCGGCCGCTGACGTGCGACAAGCCTGGCAGAATAGCCGGAATGCGGAGGTCATCGTGTCGGGCCTGCTGTAACAACAAGCTTGCGTGATAACTCCCGGCCGTCGGTTCCTCGGGATCACGGAGCGGGCATGTCGAGGCGGCGGGCGAGGCCGTTGGCAATGCCGGCCTGGTCGATGAGCCGCATGGCTGCCGCCACGCTGTCGATCCATCCCGGTGCCGACCAGTGCCGCAAGGCCATGCACTGCCCGACACGGTGCGGGTCGTCGTCGATGAACGCCTTGATGGTCTGCATCCAGCCGAGGCCGTCGAGCGGATCGAGGTGTATCGGCATCCCGTCGCCCACCTCGCGGAACACCGGGATGTCGGAGCAGATCGCCGGCACGCCGAGCGACAGCGCTTCCGCCAGGGGCAGGCCGTAGCCCTCGCCGAAAGACGGGAACAGCAGCGCCCGTGCGCCCTTCAGCAGCCGCGCCACGTCCTGGTCGGGCAGGGCGTTGTGCTCGGTGACCACCCGCTGCAAGGACGGGCAGCGCTCGATGAGGTCGAGGGCTTGCTCGTTCTTCCAGCCGCGCTTGCCGATCAGCACCAGATGCGGCGCCCGCGCGCCCTGCTCCTCCACCAGCCTGCGCCAGATCGTGAGCAGGAGCAGGTGGTTCTTGCGTCCCTCGATAGTGCCGAGGCAGACGAAATAGGGATGGGCCGGCGGCTCGGCGGTATTACCGGCGCCTGGGTCCGGTTGCGGCAGCGCACGCAGGTGCACCCCGTGCGGCACCGGCCAGACCGGCACGTGCGCGCGCCCGGCCTGCGCCAGGTACGGCAGCAGCGACTGCCGCACCGCCTGCGACGGCACCAGCACCGCGTCGGCAAGCCGGCACACGGTATCGATCCGGCTCGCGTGCTTCGCCGCCTCCTGCTCCCGGCAATACTCGGGGAACTGCAGCGGGATCAGGTCGTGCACCATCGGCACGAATGCCGCGCGACGTCGCGTGATGGTGTCGGCCACCATCGCCGGCCGGTTCAGGTGGTGGTGCGACAGCAGCAGGTAGACCGTATTGCGTGGTTCGGGCTGCACCGCGCCGCGATCCGCGCGTGGCAGCATCAGCCCGTGCAGTAGGCGACGGCCGAGACGTGCTGCACTGCCGTCGTCAGCGGCACCAGCATCCCAGCGTGCGGAGAGCGCCTCCACGAAGCGCATCGTTGTCGCCTGCGGCAGGGTGCCGAAGCGGCCGAGCGGGTGCAGGGCGACGAACTCGGTGCGCTCCGGTGCATGCGCCAAGAGGTACTCGGCATAGGCGAGCTCGACCCGGTCGATCCCGGTTGGCACCGCGGCGCCGGCACGCGACAACAGCCGCGACAGGTCCAGGGTCAGGAAGGGTCGCAGGCCCTTGCGGCCGATCGCGTTCACGGGTGGGAGGCGGGAAGGAGCGCGTGCTCCGACAGCATCCTCTGCCGGCTGGCCTGGGCGGCACGCGAGGCGGCGGCAAAGTCGAGCGGGCTGTGCGCTTCCAGCCGTGCCACCGCGCCGGCCACCAGCTTGTCCAGGGCCGGGCCGGAGAAGAAGCCCCCGGCGACCAGGCAGCGCTCGATCAGCACGCGACGGTAGGCGGCGAAGGTCGCCGGGTCCGGACGGCCGGGGTTTGTCCAGAAGGCGTCGAGCGGGCCGCCGAAGGTGATGTCCGGGACGTCGTACACCGCTTGGCCGAGGGTGATGACCGGCACCAGGCAGGCCAGCGCCAGCGTGCCGGTGGTGCTGTTGATGGTGACGAGCCCCCGCGCCGGCTGCACAAGCAGGGCGATGTCACCGGACTCCAGGTAGCGCACGCGCCCGGCGACGCCGTGGGCGGCGGCCTGCATCGCCACCTCACCGCGCCAATCGCGCACGCCGTTGTCGAGCGGATGCTCCTTGATCACGAGCAGCAGGTCGGCGGGCGCATTGGCGGCAAACGAGGCGATCACGTGCCGGATCGCCTCGGCCATGCCGCTGAAGGGCGAGTGCAGACGCACCTGCGCGTCGGCATCGAGCTGCAGCGGGAACAGCATGTAGGGCAGGCCCGACGCGGTGATGGCTTCCAGCGTGTCGGCGGTGCGCCGGCCTGCTGCCCGGCGGCGCGATAGCTTGCGCAGCCAGCCGACGCCTTCGGTCAGCGGATGCCACGGCCGGTAGTTGTCCCAGTGCCGATAGCGCCAACGAGTCAGCAGGTCGGCGGCATTGTAGGCGACTCCCTGCAGCGCCCGGGCCCTGAACGAGGACGGCACCGGCGGGTTCTCGGCCGCAGGCGGCAGTCGCGCGGCCTCGGCGCGGTAGTATTCCGGGTCGCGCGGCAGGGTGGAGTGCCCGTTCACGCCGCCGAGCTCCAGCGTCACCCAGTCGGGTCGCAGGTAGCCTTCCTCGAACACGTGCACCGGGATGTGCATCCGGGCACACACGGCGGTGGCAGCCCGGTGCAGCGGTCGGCAATCGCCGAACAGCAGCACGTCGGTGATCCGGTGCCGGGCCAGGATCGCCGCCAGCGCGTCGGGCCAGTCGGCGATCCGGCCGGTGAAGTCGATCCCGCCGGGCAGGCCCCAGAACAGCCGGTCGCCGCCATTGAAGTTGACCTTGAACACGCCGTAGCCGTCGCGCCGTAACGCCTGGCCGATGCGACGGAAGAACGGACCCATCAATCCCTGCAGCAGCAGGACGTTGCGCGTCGCCGGGCGACCCGGGCGCTGGCGAACCGGGATCATGTCCAGGCTTAGGGTGTCAGGCATCGGCCACTCCTCCGATCGTGCGACCGTTCCGCGCGTCCGACCCGGTGGGATGGAAACGGCGGCGCGCCCGGCCCTGCAGGCGGCGCAGGCGCATCAGCAGCGTCGGCCGCCACAGGGCGTGGTCGGCAAGCCGGTCGATCAACACCTCCGGACCACAAGGAAGCCGGGTGCGTGGGTCGACATAGCGCGGGTAAAGAAGCAGCGTCGCAGCCGCAAGTTCCTCGACGCAAAGTGATCGACTCCGTCTCGAAAAGCGGGACCGGTCGATCGTCAGACCCCAGCCGGCGTAGAACGGCTGCCCGTAGGTGAACACGGTCCGGCCGCGTAGCAGGGCCTCGAAGCCGGCCAGGGAGGTCAGGGTGTGCACCTCGTCCACCGCGGTGATCAGCGGCGCCATCGCGCCGCCGCGGCAGATCCGGTCGGCGAGGCGCAGAGCGACCGGGTCCGGCAGTGCTCCGCGCCGGTGGCCGGCGTCGACGTCGGGATGCGGGCGATACACGATGAAGGCGTCGGGCCTGGCCGCCCGCACCGCCTGCAGCAACCGCAGGTTGTCCTGGATCAGGCCGCCGCCGAGCCGGACCGACAGGTCGTCCGCAACCTGGCCCGGCACCAGCACCACGAGCCGCCCGGCCGGAGCTTGGAACGTCGGCGCCTGGCCGCCAACGGCGTATTTGGAGATGCCGGCCAGCACCAGCCGGTCGATCAGCAGGCGGGCGCGGCGGCGGACCGCATCGTCGAATGGGTGGGTCTGCAGCAGGGTCTCGAGGTCGCTCGGGCCGGAGGGGTCGAAGTAGATGCCGCTGCCGTCCACGATCACCGAGGCCGGCGGCAGCAGGTCGCTGCCGAGGCCGAGCGAGCGGATGAAGCCGTCCTCCACCCGGTGCACCGGCACCCCGTTTGCTGCGGCCCGCTCCGTCAGGCCGGGCGGCATCCGCGTCGACCAGACCGCGATCGCGCCGCGCCCGGTCTCGCTGCGTGCCAGGCGTACCGCGGCAGCCGGGTGCCTGCGGAACGGCGGGGCGCCTCGGTCGTCGGCGGTGGCGAACAGCTCGGCGATGCGGCGGCGCTTCCACAGCGACATGCCGACGCAGACCGCGATGCCGCGGTTGGCCATCATCACCCGCCGCCAGTCGGCGAGCAGGGCGATCGTCTCTTCCGCCGTCATCGGCGCGTCGGAGAACGGGTCCTGGTAGCGGGTGGCGGACAGGATCAGCGCCAGCGCGCGGGCCGGGTCCTCGGGCGTGATGGTCCCGGTGTGGTCGTGGTGCCAGGCCGGCAGCCCGCGCAGCAGCCCGATCGAAGGGAGGGTGGCCATCCCGGTGATCCGCAGCCCGGCGGCCCGGTCGAGCAGGGCGTGCGGGTCGAGATCGCCGACGACGAGCTGGCCGCCGCAGCGCCTGGCCTCCTCCGCCAGGAGTCGGAATCGGGCCGACTGGTTCCCGCGCGGCAGCACCAGCGCCAGACGCGACGCGTCGTCCCCGTGCAGGGCTGCGCGCCACAATCGCGTCGCCGCGACCGGATCGTCAGGGGCGTACACCAGGACGAATGTCCTGCCCGCCGGCAGCCCGGTACGGTCGGACGCCCAGAACCGCCCGCCGACGCGCTGGTCACCCAGGGCCCGACAGGCGGGATGCGACGCAGCATCGGTGCCGGCGGGATGCGGGACGATCCGGTCCCAGGTGGACAGGACCCGGCCGAGTGCCGGGACGTGGCGATGGAACGGCGGCGTCTGCAGCAGCAAGGGCGCGGGGCTGGGCGTGCGGCTCAAGATCGGGGCACGTCCTTCAGGTCGGTGGATGATGCTGCCGGTCGAACACGGGAGTGTCGCTGCGGTGACAGAACTGATCCGGCTTGATAGGACGACAAGAGGCCAAGACGATGGTCAAGACAAGGCAGCGTCCTGCCTCATTGCAGTAACGACACGGACCGGGGTCGATTCGGGCGATGTGTACGGGGTGACTGCCCACTTTCTTCGGTGCAGACCATGCTGACGATGGCAGGAAGCCTGGTTGCACTCTGCCTAGTCACCGAGCTGCTGGATCCGTGGGCTTGGCCACGACGTGGCGGCCGGATGGGGTGGCGCCTGCGCAGCCTGGTCGCATGGCCGTTCCGGCTGGGGCCGTCGCTGTTCGTGTTCGGCGTGGTGCTGGGCCTGATCGGCCGGCCGGCCGGGGCGGTTCTGGTCACGGTCGTCCTGCTGGCGGGAACGGTGGCGGGCTCCAACGTCAAGCGCCGCATCCTGGGCGAGCCACTGCTGTTCACCGACGCCGCCGTGGTCGGCGAGATGCTGCGCCATCCGGGATTCTACCTCGGCGCGATCGCCCCCGGCGTCCGGCTGGCGCTCGCGGTAGTGCTGGGTGTGATCGTGTGGCTGCTGCTTCGCAACTGGACCCCTGCACTCCTGCCGCACGCGGCAGGAGCGGGATTGGCGCTGTGCTGCTGGCCGGTGCTGGACCGGTTGGCGCTGATCGGGCCGTGGCAGCGCCTGATGACGGCGCCGGCGGCCGAGGCGGACGTGTCGCTGCACGGGCTGCTCGCCACCGTGTCGCTGTACTGGCTGCGCTGGCGCCGTCAGCCGGATCCGCCGCCGCTTCCGCCGCCTGGGCCGGATGACCGCCGGAGCGTCGCGGACGGACTGGTGCTGGTGGTGCAGTGCGAGTCGTTTGCCGACCCGCACGCGCTGGGTCCGGCCGTCGCATCCCGGGCGCCGCCCCTGCCTGGGCTGGCCCGGGCGCGGGCGCGGGCGGTGCGTTGGGGACGGCTCGCTGCCTGCGGCTTCGGCGCCTACACCATGCGCACCGAGTACGGGGTGCTGTTCGGCCGGGAGGAGGACGATCTCGGCTTCCGCCGCTTCGACCCGTTCCTGACCGCGACCCGCGACCGCTCCGCTGCGCTGCCGATCCGCCTGCGTGGCCGGATCCCGTCGGCGCTGTTCGTCCATCCGCACGATCTCGGATTCTACGGCCGCGACCGGCTGATGCCGGCGATCGGCTTCACCGCCCTGCTCGGCGCCGACGCGTTCCCGGGAGCCGCCCGCCGTGGCCCGCACGTCGCCGACGCGGCGCTGGGCGACCGGCTGGAAGCGCTGATCGGTGCCGCGCACGGGCCGACCCTGATCTACGCCGTCACCATCGAGAACCACGGGCCCTGGAAGGCGGGCCGGCTCGACCGCGGCGGCTCCGGGCTCGACGCCTATCTCGACCACCTCAGCGCCAGCGACGCGCTGCTGGCCCGGCTGATCGACCTGCTGGACGCGCGGGGGCGGCCGGCGGTGCTGGCGTTCTTCGGCGACCACCGGCCCTCGATCCCGGGCCTGGTCGAGCCGGGCGACGGCCGCGACACGCCGTTCGTGCTGCTCCGCTTCGGTGCCCGGACGGATGGCGGGGCGCCCGGCGGACGGGAGGCGGTGGCACCGGAGCGGCTGACACCGGCCGGACTGCATCACGCCATCCTGCAGGAGGCGGCTGACCTTCTGGCCTGACCGGGGCCGGCGTCAGGATGCGGCGGCGATCGCCATCGGCACGTGCTGCGCCATCCGGGCTTCCGCCACGATTTCCAGCGCTTCGGTGACGTCCTGTTCGCGGTGCTGGACCGACAGGAAGAAGCGCAGCCTTGGCTGGTCGCGGGGCACGCCGACCTGGACGATCGGCGGGCAGTAGTAGCCGCGGGCCAGCATCGCCTCGGCGCAGGCCACGGTCTCGGCGTTGTCGCGGAAGAACACCGGCACCACGCCGTGGCCGATCGCCGGCCCGACGTCCAGCCCGAGCCGGTCGGCCTCGGCCACGAAGTGCTGCGAGATCGCGTGCAGCCGCGCGATCCGCCACGGCTCGTCGCGCAGGATGCGCAGCGCCGCCCCGGCGGCAGCCGCGATCGGCGGCGCCATGCCGACGCTGAACACGAAGCCGGGCAGGGTGAAGTGCAGCCATTCCAGCACCCGCGCTTCCGCGGCGATGAAGCCGCCGCAGCTGACCAGCGACTTGCTCAGGGTGCCGATGATCAGGTCGACGGCGCGCGGATCGGTGCCCCAGTGCTCGGACAGCCCGCGCCCGGTGGCGCCCAGCACGCCGATCGAGTGCGCCTCGTCCACCATCAGCCAGCAGTCGTGCGCCTGCTTCATCGCCAGCAGGCGCGGCAGGTCCGGCACGTCGCCGTCCATGCTGTACAGCCCCTCGACCACGATCAGGCAGCGCGCGTGGCTGCCGCGCTCGATGCGCAGGATCTGCTCCAGGTGGTCGAGGTCGTTGTGCCGGAAGGCGACCGTGCGGGCGCGCGAGCCGGTGGCGCCGGACACGATGCTGTTGTGCGACAGCTCGTCGATCAGCAGCAGGTCGCGCGAGCCGAGCAGATGGCCGACCAGGGTCATGTTGGTCAGGTAGCCGCTGACCAGGCACAGGCTGGCCTCGTGGCCGACGAAGCTGGCGACGTCGCGCTCGAAGGCGGCGTGGAAGTCGCGCTCGCCGCCGATCATGCGCGAGGCCGACACCCCCACCCCGGTGCGCAGCGCCGCCTGCGCCGCCGCCTCGCGCACCCGCAGGTCGCCGGCCAGGCCCAGGTAGTCGTAGTTGCCGAAGCTGACCACCGGACCGCCGTCCGCCCCGCCGGACAGCTGGTCGAACGAGCCCATGAAGTGCCGGACCTGCCCCAGGACCTCACGCCCGGCCAGACGGAAACGACGGTCGGCATAGTCGGCGAGACGCATCTTCGGGTCTTCATCCTTGGCCGGTGTTGCGTGCGTCGGAGCCGTCCTGCCGTCGACCGGAGCAGGGGGTTCAGGCAACCCTATAGCATCCCGGAGCGGCTTGCCTATTGCACGGACGCGACAGACCGCGGCGCCTGCTCGGCCCGGGTCCGCCGCATCACCGCCCGACGCAGCGGCGGCGGCAGCAGGGCGGCAGCCCAGCCGATCGCGGCGAACTGCCACGGCAGCACCAGGTGGGCGCGGTTCCGCGCGATCGCCGCCATGATGCGCGCTGCGGCGTCGTCCGGCTGCAGCAGGAACGGCTTCGCCGCCCGCAGCCGCCGGCTCATCGGCGTGTCGACGAAGCCGGGCGACACCAGGGTGACGTCGATGCCCCGGTCCTGCAGCCCGAGCCGGAGCGAGGTGGCGAACCGCGACAGCCCGGCCTTGGAACCGGCATAAGCGGCGGCGTAGGGCAGGTCGTGGAAGGCGGCGACCGAGCCCAGCAGGACGATCTGCCCGCGGCCGCGACGCGCCATGCGCTCGCCAAGCGCGGTGGCCAGGGTGGCGGGTGCGGCGAAGTTGACCAGGGCCAACTCCAGCACCAGCTCCGGCTGCTCGGTGGCCGCGCCAAGCTGCCGCATGTCGCCGAGTCCGGCGGCCAGGATCGCCAGCGTCACAGGGTTTTGCGCGTCGTCGGCGCGCGCGGCGTCCAGGGCGGCGGTGGCGTCGACCAAGTCGAGGGCCCGTAGCCGCACCGCGGCGCCGGCGGCGCGGCAGCGCGCCGCCACCGCGTCGAGCCGCGCCGGGTCGCGTCCCCATAGGATCAGCATCCGGCCGGGTGCGGCATAGCCGAGCGCGAGCGCCGCTCCCAGGCCGCTGGAGGCGCCGGTGACCAGGACGCAGGCCGGATCGACGACGCTGCCGCGGCTCATGCGGCCTGCTCCGGCGGCTGCTGGCATGGGTGCATGTGTTTCCCTGGAGGGCCTCCCGGCCTTATCTGTGCCTGGCCGCACGCGGTCTGCACAACGAGGATCCATCCAGGCATGGCCGATTCCGCTCAAGTCCGGGCCCAGACCCTGTTGCCTGCCGCGCGTCCAGACGTCGCCGGCGTCACGGTGGTTCCGGTCGAGACCGCACGCCAGCTGCGCGTGTTCCTGCAGCTGCCGCGCCGTCTCTACGCCGGGATGCCGGGATTCGTGCCGCCGCTGGACCTGGAACGGCGCGGGATGTTCCATCCCAAGGCGGCGCCGTTCTTCGCGCAAGGGCGCGCGCGCTACTTCCTCGCCATCCGCGATGGCAGGGTGGTGGGACGCATCTCGGCGCAGGTCGATCCGGTGACGATGGAGCAATGGGGCGGCCGGATCGGCCTGTTCGGCGCGCTGGACGCGGCGGATGACGCGCAAGCCGTGGCCGCGCTGCTGGAGCAGGCGGCGGGCTGGCTGAAGGCGGAAGGCATGGAGCGGGCGCGCGGACCCTACGCGCTGGCGCCAAACGGCGAGGCCGGGCTTCTGGTGGAGGGCGAGCGGGAGCGCACGGTGCTGATGTCGCCCTGGCATCCGGCGTATCTCGGGCCGCTGGTGGAGCGGGCGGGCTGGAGCAAGGTCAAGGACCTCCTGTCCTACGAGCTGGCGATCGGGCCGGAGGCGGAAGCGGCGCTGCCGGTGGGGCGGAGCCGCCTGCTGGAATCCGAGGCGGCGCGCGGCATCACCGTGCGCCGGCTGAGCCGGAAGCACCTGGCGCGCGACGCCGCGATTATGGGGCAGCTGTACAACGACGCCTGGGCCGACAACTGGGGCTTCGTGCCGATCACCGAGCCGGACATCGCGGCGATGGTGAAGGAGCTCAAGCCGATGATACGGCCGGAGCACCTGGTGCTGGCGGAGCGGGACGGGGTGCCGGTCGGCTTCGCGCTGGTGCTGCCCAACATCTACGATATCGTGGGCGACCTGGGCGGGGCGCCGAGCCCGCTCGGCTGGATCAGGCTGGTGTCGCGGCTGCTGCGCAACCGGTTCACCTCGGGGCGGGTGATCCTGCTCGGCATCGCGGCCTCGCTGCGCGGCACCACGCTGGGGGCGATGATGCCGTCGCTGATCATCGCCGAGCTGATGCGTCGCGGCCGCGACATGCCGTTCCGCACCGTGGAACTGGGCTGGATCCTGGAGGACAACATGCGCATGCGCCGGCTGATCGAGCGGCTGTCGCCAAAGCCGAACAAGGTGTTCCGGCTCTACGAGCGGACGCTGTGACGGCGGAGAGCGGGGCCTACTTGGGCACGCCGATGTTCGAGGCAGCGACCTTGTCGGCCGGGGTGCGGACGGCGCTCAGCGCCTGCAGCAGCGGCAGCCGGCGCATGGTCCAGGCGCCCATGCGATCGACCAGGCCGTGCATGGCGGGATCCGCCAGCGCCTGCGCGGCCTTCAGCCGCCTTCCGTCCGGATCGTCCGCAACTCCGTTGTGGGCAGTGTCAAAATAGGTGGTGACCTCGATCCAGCGTGGTCCCCGGATGCGGAAGTAGGTCACGCCGACCATCCTGGCCGGAACCTGCTCGCCGGTCCGCCGCATCGTTTCCATTCCGACCCGGAGCCCGGGCGGCGCATCCGGCAGGGTCCAGAATAGCGCCGGTGCCGTGACTTCGGCGACGAACCAGCAGGCGTCGCGACCATCGGCGGGGCCTGCAAGCTGCCTGGCGGCGTAGTGGCCGACGGGCTGGCAGAAGCGGTTCGGCGGCAGTTGGGCCAGGGTGCCCGGCGTGCCGGGATCGCTGCCGCGGATCAGGATCAGGCCGGTGACGCGGTGCCCGTCGAGCCGGGCGACCAGCGAGCCGCCACTCGATGGACCGTCGTCTCGGGACGTCTCGGGGTTGACCGATACCACCGTCCAGTTGCCCGGTGGCAGCGGGATCTCCTGGTGGAAGAGCGGTATCGTGACCGTATAGGTCGGGCGCATCGTCGCCTCGGTGTCCACCACAGTCGCTTCCGGATGGTGGATGCCGGAGAGACCGATCCGATAGAACGGCATGAACGCGTTCAGGAACTCCGAACGATTGAACGCGCTTGGCTGCGGGTTGACGACCGGGAGAACGGGAGCGGCCTGGACGGGTCGGCGTGCCGCCGGCTCCTCGCGCGGCCCGCCGGGGATGAACCAGCCCGGCTCCGCGACGGCCGGACCGAACGGCAACACGGACAGGATCACGACGCGGCAGAGCCGGCGGAAGGCTTCAAGCATCAGCAGGTCCGGCTCGGGCAGCCCTTTCCGAAGAGGACGCCAGCGTTTCGTTGCGCCCAACGATCGAACTGTCCGGTTCGCGGCGCAAGATGGAGCGCGCCGGCGACGCGAGGAAATCGACCGGTCCCGCGTCCGGCGTCAGTCCTCGACCGTGCCGTGCGAGTCCGCGTGGCCGAGGCGCCAGTAGCCGGCGGCCTTGATGTCGGCGCGCCCGACGCCGCGCTCGATCAGTGCCGCGCGGAGCCGGCGCACGGTGTCGATCTCGCCGGCGAGCCAGGCGTGGAGGTCGCCTGCCGGCAGGCGCGCGTCCCGCAGGGCCTGGTCCAGCAGCCGTGTGGCGCCCGGCTCGGCCTTGCCGCGATGCAGCCAGACGATCTCGGCATTGGCGGCGGTCGGCAGACGGCGCTCCTCGGCGGCGTCGGCGACCTCGATCAGGGCGAGGGCGCGCGTGCCAGGGTGCATCTCCTCCAGGCGGCGGGCGATGGCAGGAAGCGCGGTCTCGTCGCCGGCGAGCAGGTAGGCGGCGTAGTCCTCCGGGATCAGCATGGAGCCGCGCGGGCCGGCGACGCCGAGCCACTGGCCGGGGGTGGCCCGTGCCGCCCAGGAGGAGGCGGGACCGTCGCCGTGCAGCACGAACTCCAGGGTGAGCTCGCGGGCGACGGGGTCGAAGCGGCGCGGCGTGTAGTCGCGCACCGGGCCACCGTCCGGGAACACGGCTGCCAGGTTGCCGGGTGCGGGGAAGAACAGCTTCACGTGGTCGTCGGCGGCGGCGGAGGTGAAGCCGTCCAGGGCGTCGCCGCCGAGCACGATCCGGCGCATGCGTGGCGTGGGCTGCTCCACCCGCACCACCTGCAGCAGGCGGCGGCGGGTCTCGTGGCGGACGCGCAGCGGCGTGCGGGCGAGGACGTTCATGGGCGGCCCTTCAGGATCTCGTCGGTGGCGCGGGCGAGGATGGCGGCGATGCGACGGGCCTCGTCGGGACCGGCGTCGCGAGTGCGCATGAGTGCCGCCTTCAGCGCATGGCGGGCGGCGTGCAGGGCGTCGGCGGCGTCCGGGTCGCGGTTGTCCAGGCCGGCATAGGCGTCGCGGACGCCGTCCATGCGGGTGCCGATGCGGGACAGCATGTCGAGCATGGCGTCGGCGCGGGTGCGGTTGGCAGCGAGCTCGGCGCGGCCGGCCTCGGTGAGAGTGTAGAGCTTGCGGGTGCCGTCGAGGGAGACGGAGGCGTGGCCGATCTCGTCGAGGAAGGTCAGGGCCGGGTAGATCATGCCGGGACTGGGGGCATAGAAGCCGCCGGAGCGCTGCTCAAGGGTGCGGATCAGCTCGTAGCCGTGTGCGGGGCGCTCGGCGAGCAGGGCCAGGAGCAGGAGTTGGAGGTCGGCGGAGCCGAGCTTGCGGGCGCCGGGCATGCCGTCGCCGCCCATGAAGCCGCCGCGGCCGCGGCCGAAGCCGCGACCACCTCCGGGGCCGCGAGCGTGGTGGCCGATGGCATGGATCAGGCGGTGGAGAGGAAGGTATGTGTCATTGAACATATCTTACGATAGTTTGCCGTGATGGAAACCGCTATCAGAATCTGCAAGCAGGAGGCAGTTTCGTCCGGATCATGGAGGGGCTTCGCATGGACCACGCCGAACCGCCGAGCCGCACGGGGAGGATCGGCCTGGTCGGCGGCCTCGCGCTGCGGGCCGGGGTTTTCTATTACGAGCACATCGCGCAGCACTACGCGTCGGACGGGAGGCGGCTCGAGCTGGTGCTCGGGCATGCGGATGTCGGCACTGTGCTGGGATGTGTCGGCGCCGGGGACAGAGTCGGGCTCGGGCGTTACCTGGGGGGCGTCGTCAACACGTTGTTCGACGCCGGGGCGGACCTGGTCGCGGTCACCGCGGTGGCGCCGCACCTCGCCATCGAGGAAATCGCGGCGGTCGCGCGCGGGCCGGTGGTGGACGTGCTCGGCCTGGTCCCGGCGGCGCTCCGGGCGGCGGGGATGAAGCGGGTCGGCGTGTTCGGGAACAGGGTGGTGATGGAGACCGGCGTGTTCGGCACGGTTTCGCCGGACATGATGGTGCGGCCGGCGCCGTCGGTCGTGGACGCGGTGCACGAGGCGTATGCCGACATCGCGGCGAACGGGAAACGTGGCACCGGGCCCGAGATGCGGTTCCTCGACGAGGTGGCGCGCGGGCTGATCGGGCAGGGCGCGGAGGTGATCGTGCTGGCCGGTACCGACCTGTCGTCGTTCTATGCCGAGCAGGCGGCGGCGTATCCGGTGCTGGACGTGGCGCGGTTGCACATCGAGGAGATCGTGCGCCGGGCCCGCGGGGCCTGAACCGGATGCTGGCCGGGCTCGTGGGGTGGATGGCCGCTTGCCCGCGCCGGAGCGTCCGTGCCGCAGGTCACCCTCCGTGCGGCGAAGAGCCACCTGTCCGGCTGGTCGCCTTCGATGGCGCGGGGGTGATCCTCGCGATGGGCACGAGGCGGGTCGTCTGCCTGGTGACGGTGGGTGTTCGCGGACGGGATGCCGAGCCGGGGGATGACGGGGGTGCGGCGCGTCGTGGCTCGCACGGGCTCGGGCGCTGCGGCGGGTGCTGCGCGGCGTCGGCTTTCAGCGCGCGGGGAGGCCGTCGAGCCAGCCGATCACGGTGGTCTCGAGGGCGATCCGCTTGCCGGAATAGGAGTGGTCGGTGGGGAGATGTACCGCCGTCACCGGGTCCGGATCCAGCGCGTGCACCGCCCGGCCGAGGGCGTCGCTGGCGCCGGCCAGGCCGTCGTCCGAGGTCACCAGCAGCAGCGGGTGCTTCGCCAGCGCCGGCGCGAAGGTGACGAAGTCCCATCGTCCGGCGTTGGCCTCGATCTCGGCGGCCATGCCGGCCGGCGTCACGCCGACCAGCGACTCCATGTTGCCGGCCATCGTCGCCGTCAGCCGTGCGCGCGCCGGTGCGGACCGGTCGTGTCCGAAGGCGCCGAAATCGGCGGCGGAGATCAGGGCCACGCCGTCCACTCCGGGATCCCGCCCGATGAGGGAGGCCGCCATGCCGCCGAGGCTGTGGCCGATCACGACGATCCGGCGCGTGTCGAGGCCGTAGCGCGCGGCGATGGCGGGGTCGCGGGCGAAGTCCAGCGCGGCCTGCGAGTCCTCGAACACGTGGGTGAACGAGTAGGTGCCCGGGCTCCCCCAGCAACCGCGGTAGTGGAAGGTCAGCACGGACCAGCCGTCGCGGCGGATCGCCTGCGCCAGGTCGAGGTTCTGCTCGTTGCCCGGGAGGCCGTGCAACAGCAGGACCAGCGGATGCCGGCCCGCGCCGGCGGCCTTCAGGATGATCCCGTTCATGTTGAGGCCGTGGCTGGGGATGTGCACGACCTCCAGCGTGGGCGGGTGCGCCGGATCGAACGGCGGGTCGGCAGAGACGGCGGCGGGGGCCGCGTGGGCCAGGATGGGGGCGGTGGCGAGAAGCAAGAGCGCGGCTAGTGTTCTCCTCATGCGGATCATCCGGCGCTCTGTTGTGGAACCATGACGATGACAGAGTCGTTTCGGATGTGACAGCTCGAAGTGGCCGATACCGGACCGACTGCTTCGGAGTGCACCGGATGGAAAAGCGGACACTGCCTAGCCGACGGCGTGCTCCGCCGGAGTCGACTCGAAGCTGACCTTCGAAAACGCGCAGGTTTGCTGTGGTGCGCGGATCACACTGATACGGTTGCCCATCAGCCGAGCAATGCGGCCGCCATGCCCGCGATTGCACCTGCGCTCACGACAGCAAGCGGGGGCACGCGCCAGATTGTCAGCAGCATGAACCCGGCAAGAGCCAGGACGAAGTCGGATGGGCGCTGGACGGCGCTGGTCCACACCGGATCATAGAACGCCGCGCCGAGCAACCCGACAACGGCCGCATTGGTGCCATGCACCGCGGCCCGTGCCCCCGGGTATAGGCGCCAGCGCTCCCAGAAAGGCAGCACGCCGACCAGCAGCAGCAGGCCAGGCAGGAAGATCGCCAGCAGGGGTATGATCGCTCCCACCACACCGCCAGCACCGGGACGCAGCACCGCGCCGAGAAAGGCGGCGAAGGTGAACAGCGGGCCCGGCACGGCCTGCGCCGCGCCATAGCCGGCCAGGAACACATCACCCGATACCCAGCCGGGACCGACGATGGCATCGTGTAGCAGCGGCAGCACGACATGGCCGCCTCCGAACACCAGCGCGCCCGAACGGTAGAAGGCGCCGAACACCGCCAAGCCGTGGCCGTACGGCAGCAACGACAAGGCCAGCAGCGCCGCGAAGGCCGCCAGGCAGGCAATGCCGACCCGCGGCGGCACCTGCAGCGCCAACGTCCCCGGAGCGCCTGGTGCCGCGCCGTCTTGGCAGAGCACAAGGCCGGCGAACGCGCCGGAGACGATGGCGCCGAACTGCCCGACCGAGACCGGCGCGAAGGTCGCGACCGCCGTTGCCAGGAGCGCGATGCCTGCGCGCGCCCGGTCCGGGCAAAGCGAGCGTGCCATGCCCCACACGGCCTGTGCCACGACGGCAACGGCCATCAGCTTCAGCCCGTGCAGCAGCCCTGTCCCGACCGGCGAGGCGGACAGCCTGTTGGCGCAGGCGGCGAACGCCACCATCAAGGCGGCGGACGGCAGGGTGAAGCCGGCCCAGGCCGCGAGGCCGCCCCACGGCCCGGCGCGGAGCAGCCCCAGAGCGAAGCCGGTCTGGCTTGATGCCGGTCCGGGCAGGAACTGGCATACCCCCACCAGCTCGGCGTAGGCCTGCTCGCTCAGCCAACGGCGCCGCTCGACCATCTCGGCACGGAAGTAGCCGAGATGGGCAACCGGACCGCCGAAGGCGATCAGGCCAAGCTTCAGGAAGGCCAGCAATACTTCGGTCACGGTTCCCGCCGGTCCGGCACGTTGGCCTTCTGATGCTACATCGGCATTCATCATGCCTTTCATGTAACATGCCCGCCGCGCCCACTGGACGAAGGGGAAGCAAGGATCGTCTCCCTTCACCTGCACGCATGCCCGGCGCAGGTGGCCGAAAGCGGACCGTCGGCTATGGAGAGAACGGAAGCGAGAAGTGGACGTTCGCTGCGGTATGTCTTCAGGCAGCTATCGACCCTATGTCAGGCGCTGACCATCCTGGGGTGTGGAACAAGACGACGGTGAACCTGCACCATGCCGTTCGTCGACCGTAATCTCCCAAGGATCGCGGAACGTCCACCGTCCGGAAGCCTTTCGCGGACGGCCTGCGCACGGCCGTTGAACAGCTTTGGCGCTGTCAGCTGGTCAGGTGATCCAAGACGCCGGGATGAGTTTCTCACCCTTGCGCCAGCGTGCGGCGACGGCTTGTTCAAACCAGTCACGCTTCAGGTCAGCATGGTCCATCACTATGATCTGGAGTTCCGGCGCAAGCTCCGCCGCCGCGTCGGCAATAAGCTTGAATAACTGTAAGACCGCTGTCTGATCCTCGTTGGCCAGGACATCCAACGATCCGTCGGCGTCGCGTTCGGGCGGATAATGCGCCTGTGATGGCTGGTCGAAGATGAGGAACCCGGGAACCGGTCGCCGCTTCTGTCGGAACCATCTGTGAAGCGCGAGGTGCGCGAGCACATGGTAGCCAACCCAGTTCTCGCCGCTGCCCACCCGGAACAGCGGTACCGCGCCATCCAACGTGTCGGCCACCACCGTCAGGTTGCGGATGTCGAGACGTAAGTTGCTCCCTCGATGCTCAAGTTCGAGCCGTTCTGAATAGTCGCTCATGTAGCGGCCGATGATATTAAGGAATGCGCTTAGCTTGTCGCGAACCGCATCGGGGTCGAGTTCGCGCTCAAGCACGGCAACCCGCGCCCGGGCGGCTTCGATGGAAGAGCGGAGCGCCGAGGCGCTATCGGCGGAACTGACCGTTTCGACGTATTGGCTGATCTTACCCGTCGCGCGCGCCTGCAAGATGAAGTTTTCCTGCTGAACTCGCAGGAACTCATTTTCACGCATCCGGGCGGAGATCCGCAACTGGTTCTCGCGCAGTCGTTCCTCGATTGCGCCCTCCTCGCGCAACAGCGCCGCGAGCCGGAGCTGCAGTCGGGGGTTCTCGGCCTCCACCGCTTCAAGCTGCTGGTTCAGCTCCTGCAGCGATCGCTCGATCTGCGTGACAGTCGGCGTTGGAGCGGCGAGCTGGCTCTCGCAGAGCGGGCAATGGGCGGCGCCGTGGCCGCCACCCTTGATGAGACCGATCGCACTCAGACGCGCCCGCTGCTCCTTGGCCTCCCGCTCGTAACCGCTCGTCTCCGTCGTGAAGGTGCGGGTCGAACGGATCTCCGCCTTCACACGCTCCAGTTCGGAGCGCAGACCCTGGCGTTCGGCACGCAGGCTGCTAAGGAGGTCCTCTCCATCCCCCATCACGATATGGTCACGAAGGCGGGTGTCGGACGCGATGCGGCTCAGAACGCCGATCATCGCCTGATAGGTTGTAGCCGTGGTTCTCTCGTCGACCAATCCGACCTGTTTGGCCTCGTCGAGCAAGGTCTGGGCACGAGGGTAGGTGCCGCTGCCGAGGGTTTCCGCTTCGCGCAGTTGGCGCTCGAGCTGCCGTAGTTGACGACGGGCTTGGTCCAGCTGCGCCTGCTTAAGCAGTCGATCTTCGTCGATCGCGCCTAGGAAATAAGGAATGGTATCGCGGATGGCCTGGCCGACAAAATCCTCACCTTGGCGGTGGAAAAGACGCTGCTTGCTATCAATGTCGTTCTGATCTTGGATTGAGAATAGCAAGGCGTGACGGAAGTTGGCTTCAAGAGTGTCCCGGGTGAGCTCCGGCGGGCGATGCTCATTCTCGCTGATGCCGATCGCCGCTCCCAGAAACTTCTCGAGCGCGGATACGGTTGTGTTTTTGACCAAGGTGTCGAGAGCCGGAGTATCGAGGGTCGAGCCGCGTGCTAGGTAAACGTCCGGGCTTGTGCGCTCGCCGAGGGAGGGATTGCGTCGAGCGACGAGGATCTGACCATCGTTCAACTGAAAGAGAAGTGCATACCAGCCGACGTATTTGCGGATGACGCCGTCAGCGACATTGCACTCGCTGCGTCCGGTGCAATAGTCCACGATGTCGATGATGGCCGACTTGCCGGTTTTCGAGGCTCCGGTGAGGATGTTCAGGGCGCCGGTTCGGAACGCGAGTTCCTTTACCTCGCCGTCTCGGCTGTAGAGGATCAGCTTCGCTATCTGCAGGCTCATGGTGCGATCCCCCAAGCGGCGTAGATGGTGGCGGTCGTTCCGGCTGTCGAAAGCCACCGGCCCAAGAAGCCGGCGCGATCGACGCACTCACGCGCCTCGTCGGTGAAAAGCCCAGTCCTCTTCTCGGTCGCCGATTGTCGCTTCGGGCCCACTGTGACGTCGCCGTCGGCGGTCAGGACCAGTGTCTGGTACTGGACGCCGAAGAGCAGCGCTTCGCGCGTGATCGGGCGCAGCCGCTGCACGCGCTGCGCGAACTCGACCAGCTGCTCGCGGTTGTCCTGGATCCACGGCAGCAGCGAGGTCACTGTCGAGCCTGGCAGCGCGGAGCGCGTGCCATGGTGAAGCACGATCGGCAGGATCAAGAACGTGAGGGCGAACGGTAGCGGCCGAACGCCCTTCTTCGCGAACTCCTCCACGGCTTTGACCAGCAAGGTCGCGCAGAAGGCAGGGTTGAACAGATTGGCTTCTTCGACGACGCGCGCCGACCACGGCAGCATGGTTCAACTTTTCCCATCGTCGGGCGGCGCGTCAGCATCGACCTTGTAGTCGGGATGCCAGCCGAGTGCATATCGGTTAGACAGTATGTGGTAGCTCCCATGGGTGAGGAACCGCTCGCGCACGGAGCGGAGCGGGAAGTTCGCCTCCTGCTCTACCCATTTGAACAGCCTTTGGCCGAGCTGCACCCTTTTTTCAGGCGCGCAGGTCGGCGTCAGTTCGTCTAGAAGGGCGGCGTGACGGGGCTGCCAGGCTTCGACGAGCTCCTGCTCATAGGTCTCAAGCTCGCCATTGACGATGAGGTCCTCGCGTGCCCAGCGCGAGCGTTGCTCGGACGCACGGTAATAGTCCCGGATCGCCCACTCGACGCGATTGGGACCAATCTGAATACGCCGGAGCTGGCGCACGAAGGGTCGCTTGTCTAATTCAGCGACGACTACAGGGGGCGGATTCTCCGTCTTATAGTCGATTGGCAGGGCTGCGCGCTTGAATTCTTCTCGGAGCTCGTCGACCCGCTGCTCGATCGCGAGTACGGGGATCGCGTTCGGTCCCGCGCCGGTTAGCGCTTTCACGATGACCCTGAACCACCATCCTTCGAGGCGCTCGACCAGATGGTCGATCTGGTCCCGACGCGCTGCATGATAGAGTTCCCGAGCGATCTCCTCGCGGACGTCGATGATGTTGGGAGAGCCGTCGAGCACATAGACCGCCCGCAGCATACTGTGGCGAAGCTCTTCGGGCAGTGAAGCAAAGGCCTGGTAGGCGGCCACGTTGCCCTTGTTCTTCGAACTTGCGACGACCTGCATCAGCTTCTTGTCGGCTCCGCCTTCGTCGCGCTCGCGCATACGGAGGAAGGACGCCGCCGAACCGTCCGGCGCCGCCCCGGTGGTCAGCAGCGTGAAACGCGTGCGAAACGGCGCATCGACGTCTCGGGCCACCCGCTTGGACCAGATGAGCAGCGTTTTCCAAAGGTCGGCGCTGGTGTCGGTGAGGCTGCCATGCTTGCCGATGTGATGCTTGGTCTGGATGAGCTCAGTGGGCTCGCCCTGCGCCTCGAAGGCGACATCGTCCAGCTTCTCGACCGAGATTTCGAGCCGGGGATTTTCCGGAATGGCGCGGAGACCAGCGTAGAGTGCGTAGCGACACTGGAATAGGTAGCCCGCCGCCGATGCGCTCGCTTCGTGCGTGTTACCCCCGCTCGTCATCAGCGCACGCTCACCCCAACCTGTTTGCCGCTGCCACGTTTCTCCACGCAGGTGACGATATAAAAAGCAGCGTCGAGACGTAAGCCGTCATTGTGGCTTCGTGCCTGTCCGCTAAGAGGAAGCTCACCAGCGGCTTGGAGCGTCCGAGATGAGCGCAAAGCAGCCGAGCCGCTCTGTTACTGATGGATCGCGGGAGAAGTCGGACGCGGGGCATGCAGCCGTCCCGACAGGAGCGGCTTTGCCGAACTCTGTCGGACCGCAGCGATCGGGGTGGTGACGCATCGCCGAGGTGTGCGACCGGTAAGAGCAGGACCCGGTGCCGGGATGCTGGATGTAGGGCTTGCGGCGTAGAAGGTCAGGCCGATGGAGGGGTGCCAGTGTCGCGGTGGCGGGCATGGCGGCTCATCACCTTGGCGACCGGCGGGAGAGCGGGCGTCGCTGCGCACCCGGTTGTGGCCGGGTGCGCGGGCGGGCTCAGTGGGCGGGTGCGGCGGCGGGCATGTCGTCGGGCTCGGCGATGCTGTCGAGGTCGGGGCGGGGGAGGCCGCTGCGGACGCCCCAGAGGCAGAACCCAAGCGAGGCCAGGGCGACCACGCCCATGTCCCAGCCGAACGGGAGCCAGCCCAGGCCGCCGAACTCGTGGCTGCCGATCAGGGACAGCAGCGCCATCGTCACGAGGTAGCAGACCAGCCAGATCGCGGCGCGCAACTCGGCGACCAGGGCGGTGGCGGAGGCGCGGCGGCGGTACCAGACGTAGATCGGCAGGGAGACCACCAGGAGCAGGATGATCTCGGCGGTGAGCGGCCAGCGGGCCCAGAACAGCAGCTCGGAGGCGATGACGAAGGCAGCCGGGCCGAGCACGCCGATGGCGGGCACGCGGACCGGGCGGCGCAGGTTGGGGGCGGTGCGGCGCAGGGTCAGGGCAGAGATCGGCAGCATCAGGTAGGAGATCACGGTGGCGACCGAGATCGCGGCGGCGAGCGAGCCCCAGCCGCGGAAGAAGTAGAGGAACACGAAGGCGACGGCGAGGTTGAACCACAGCGCCGGGCGCGGGGCGCCGTGGATGGGGTCGACACGGCCGAGCACCGCGGGTGCTGTGCCGTTGCGCTGGGCGCCGACCACCATGCGGGCGGTGCTGGCCATGTAGGCGGTGCCGGTGCCGCTGGGGGACAGGAAGGCGTCGAAGTAGAGCAGGATCGCCAGCCAGTTCAGGTTGAAGGCGAGTGCGAGCTGCGCGAACGGGGAGGAGAAGGTGATGTGCGACCAGCCGCCGGCGGACTGGACGCGGGCGGGGTCGACGGCGCCGAGATAGGCGACCTGGAGCAGCAGGTAGATCACGGCGGCGATCGCCACCGAGCCCAGCACGGCGAAGGGGATGTTGCGGTCGGGATTGCGGGTCTCGCCGGCCAGGTTGAGCGCGGTCTGGAAGCCGTTGAAGGCGAAGATGATGCCGGACGTGGCGACGGCGGTGAGCACGCCGGCGCCACCATAGGGCAGGAAGCCGCCGACTCCCGGGACGCCGGCCGCGGTGGCGCCGGTGATGTTGCCGGGGTGCCAGGAGCTGGCGATCAGGGCGATGCCGGTCAGGGCCGGGACGATCAGCTTGAACACGGTGATCAGCGTGTTGAAGCGGGTGAACAGGGTCACGCTCCAGAAGTTGAGCAGGAAGTAGACCACCACCAGAAGGCCGGCGAGCACCAGCGCGAACGGGGTCAGCTGCTCGTTCACGTAGAGGCCGTGCGCCCAGGCGTAGGGCCAGGAGCTCATGTACTGGATGGAGGCCTCGGCCTCGACCGAGATCGAGCTGGCGATGGCGATCCAGTTGGCCCAGG
>CAXTVX010000026.1:0-41031 GCA_964247755.1 uncultured Acetobacteraceae bacterium
CGGTGTTGCGCACGGTGGCGGCGACGCCGTCATTGCCCTTGGCGCCGGCGCCGGTCGGCCAGGCGATGGAGGAGGCGGCGCCGATCTTCCCCTTCCAGTCCGGGCTTTCCTTGGCGAGATACGAGGTGAACACGAAGGTGGTGCCGGAGCCGTCGGCGCGGTGTACCGCCGCCACCGCGGTGTCGGGCAGCTTCAGGCCGGGGTTCAGGGCTGCGATCTTCGGGTCGTTCCAGGTGGCGATGTCGCCGGAGAACAGGCCGGCCAGCACCGCACCGGTCAGGCGCAGCCGGTTCGAGCCGATCCCGGGCAGGTTCACGATCGGCACCACGCCGCCCATCACGGTGGGAAACTGCAGCAGCATGTTCGCGGCGAGCTTCGGGCCTGCCATCGGCGCGTCGGAGGCGCCGAAATCCACCGTGCGGGCGATCACCTGGTTCTGCCCGGCGCTGGAGCCGAGCGTCTGGTAGTTCAGCACCACGCCGAGCGGCGCCTTGGCCGCAGCACCCCAGGCGCCATAGATCGGTGCGGCGAAGGAGGAGCCGGCCCCGGTGACGTCGACGGCCAGCGCGGGGGAGGCGATCGACGCCAGCCCGAACAACAAGGCCGCGGCGCCGGAGGCGGCGACGTGCAGGACAGGCCGGTTCGGCGGACGCATCGCGTGTTCCTTGGCACAAGCGAGGCGCATCCGGTCGGCGCTCGCGGTCGAGCGCCTTCTAGTCGTCAGCGGCGGCGGCGTTGTTTCAATCGGGTGACAGTTCGATGACAACGCGTCGGCCCGGCAGCATCCGGTGGCCGGAGCGGGTTCAGGCGGACTTCTTCATCGCCTTGACGAGCTGGTCCGAGCGCTGCTGCCAGAACGCCATGTCGGCTGCCTTGCTGAACATCACCCTGGTGCCCTTGCCGCCCTGGCTCACCCGGATCTTGCCGCCGTTGCGGGCGCGGTGGTCGGCCAGCCATTCGAGCAGCACCGGGTCCTGGCTGCCACGCCCCTCGAACTCGAGGATCCCGGCGATCTCTTCCTCTTTGTGACGTCTGACCATGGGTCCCTCCTCCTGGGCGATCGCCCGGTATGACCGCAGATGTTCCAGGCAAGGCAGCGGGCAACGAGCGACCGCCAGGACATCCCACGATGTCCCGGTGCGGGCGGCACGAGCTGCCGTCTTATGACTGCTTCCGCTGTGGCCCGCCATGCCGGATCGGCAGATCCGGGAGCCTCGCCTACTCCAATCTGGTTGTCCCCACGCCGTCCTGCAACGGCACGGGGCACGAGGATCAGGCCGCCAGCTCCTCCTTGAGCGAGGCGATGTCGATCACGTAGCGGAACCGCACCTGGCCCTTCTCCACGTCCTTGTAGGCGTGGTTGACCTGCTGGATCGGGATCACCTGGATGTCCGGGCCGATGCCGTGCTCGGCGCAGAAGTCGAGCACTTCCTGGGTCTCGGCGATGCTGCCGATGATCGAGCCGGCGACGCTCTTGCGGTGCATCGCGCGCTCCTGGTTGTTCACCGGGGCGAGCGGCTCCAGGGCGCCCACCACGGCCAGGGTGCAGTTCCGCTTGAGCATGGCGACGTAGGGGTTGACGTCGTGCTTCTCGGGAATGGTGTCGAGCATGAAGTCGAAGCTGTTCTTGAGTGCCGCCACCGCCTTCGTGTCGGTGCTCAGCACTCCCTTCGCCCCCAGTTTCGCCGCCTCGGCCAGCTTCTCCTCCGATCGGGTGAACAGGGTGACCTCGGCGCCCATCGCCCGGGCGATTTTGGCCGCCATGTCGCCGAGCCCGCCGAAGCCGATGATGCCCACCTTGTCGCCGGGCTTCACGCCCCAGTGCTTCATCGGCGAGTAGGTGGTCACGCCGGCGCACAGGATGGGTGCCGCCACCTCGGGCTTCAGGGTGGGCGGGATGCGGAGCGCGAAATCCTCGGCTACCACCATGATGGTGGAGTAGCCGCCATAGGTGTTGTCGCGACCATAGGTGTTGGTCTTCTCCGGCGACATCGCCGCCGGCACCATCGGGCCGTTATAGGTGGCGAGCCAGCTGTTCGGCCCCTCGCAGTAGTTCTCCTCGTGCACGTGGCACGGCGCGCAGGACCGGCAACTGTCGACCATGCAGCCGACGCCCACCATGTCGCCGACCTTGTGCCGCGTGACCGAGGCGCCGACCCGCGTCACCCGTCCCACCGCCTCGTGGCCGGGCATGCACGGGTACACCGTGTTGCCCCACTCGTTCTTCACCTGGTGGATGTCGGAATGGCAGACGCCGCAGAACAGCACCTCCATCTCGATCTCGCCCGCCTTCGGGTCGTCGCGCTCGAACTCCAGCGGCTTCAGGCGGCTGAAGGAATGGTTGGCGGCATAGCCGATCGCCTTGGTCATGGTGTTCGTCCCCTTGCTAGCGCGGGTGGAAGCGGAAGAGCTGCGTCTGCGCGATGCCCGGCCCCTGCCAGGCCTTCATGTCCGGGATGTGCGAGGCGGTCACGTAGATCGCGCCGTCCGGGCCCTCGGCCATGCTGTCTGGCCAGAGCAGGCGCGGATCCTCCACCAGCGTGGTGAAGCGGCCGTCCGGCTCCATGCGCCGTACTGCGAACTCTTCCGCCGCGGTCAGCAGCATGCCGGCACGCCGGCTGGACCAGTAGCCGTCGGTCACGAACGTCTTCGCCGCCACCTGAACCTTCTCGCCCAATGCCTGCGGCGTCAGCGTGCGGTCGAACAGGGCGGCGAGCGGCACCCGGTACATGGTCTGCCCGGTGGTGGCCTGCCAGAACACGGTGCGGTCGTCCGCGTCCAGCATGATGCCGTCGGCGGAGAAGTGCGCGGGCTGGCCGTCCAGCATCTGCAGGGGCTTGCCGCCGACGGTGATGGTCACGGTCTTCTCGAACTGCGTGCTCGGATGCCCGACCAGCACGCGACGCGCCGCACCGGTCTCGACGTCGAACGCGATCAGGCAGCCAGGAGCACCGGAGTTGGTCAGCACCGCCCGCCTGCCGTCGGCGGTGAAGCGGATGTCGTTGAGGTAGCTGCCTTGCGGCGCCACGTCGGGGCCGAACCGGTAGACCCGCTTCACCGTGTTGATGGAAAGGTCGATGCAGACCAGCTTGGGGCCGCCTTGCACCTCGAAGGTCAGGCCGGGTGCTGCGGGATCGAGCACCCAGAGGCGGTCCTGTGCATCCACGGTCACGCTCTGCACGCACACGAAGCTCCGGTCGGGCTTCGCCGACGACGCGTCGGCGTTGCGGAACGCGTTCCAGCCCCTGTCCGGATAGGGCGTCAGCGCACCGTTCGGGCCGACTTCCGCCACCGAGATCGCGACGTCCTCCTCCCAGCGCGGGAAGTTCACGAAGATCCGGCCCTTCGCCGACACGCCGACGCCGGTCACCTGCCTCGGGCTGGTGAAGGTCGCGACCAGCTCGAGCGGGCTCGCCGCCGCACGGGCTCCCGTCGCGGCCAGGAGCGAGGCCGCCGCGGTGCCGGACAACAGGGTGCGACGGCGCAGTGGGAATCCGGGCGTGGCATCCTTCATCGCTCGCACCTCAGACCGGCACGAAGGCGCCGAGCGCCTCCGGCCACGGCCCGCGCGTGGTGTCGAGGCCTGCGACCTCCGGCAGGGTCACCACGCCGCCGCCTGCTGCCGCCTGGTAGATCGCCGCCATCAGCTTCATGTCCTGCAGGCCCTCGGCGCCGCCGGTGCGGGGCTCCTGCTTCGCGTGCAGCGAGGCGGCAAAGGCGTCCATCTCCTGCGCGAACTGGCTTTTCGGCGAGAACCGGCGGGTCTCGATGGCGCTGGCCTTGCCGGCTTTGCGGTTGATCGCGAGCTGCAGGTTGTCGTAGCCGAAGGCGGGGTCGATGCCGAACCAGCCGGTCTGGGCATGCACGCGCAGGAACCGGCTCTCGTGGAAGCTGTAGGCGGAGGTGGCGCTGGCGACGATCCCGCTGGGGAAGCGGAGCGTGAAGATCGCCATGTCCTCGATCTCGCGGAAGCGCGGATCGTTCTTCGGCTGCGTCGTCTGCGCGGTGATCGCGACCGGCTCCTCGCCGGTGATGTAGCGGAACGCGTTCAGGCAGTAGAGCCCGACATCGGGCAGCGAACCGCCGCCGGCCATCGACTTGATCTGCCGCCACTGCCCGTTGGGCGCGTCGTTCTGCCCGTTCACCGCCTCGATCATCCGCACCGTGCCGTAGGCCTTCGAGCGCGCCATCTGGATGATGGTGCGGTGCTCGGGGGTGTACTGCATCCGGTAGGCGATCATCAGCGAGCGGCCGGCCGCCTTGCACGCGTCCACCATGGACTGCGCTTCCGCGACGCTCGCCGCCATCGGCTTCTCGCACAGCACGTGCTTGCCCGCCTGCGCGGCGCGGATGGTGAACTCCGCATGCAGGGCGTTGGGCAGCACGATGTAGACGATATCGATCTCGGGGTTGTCCTTGATCCGGTCGAAGCTCTTGTAGTCGTAGAGGTTCTTCTCCGGCACGCCGTACTGGGCGGCGACGATCCGCGCCTTGTCCGGCTCGCCACTGACCAGCGCCACCACGCGCACGCTCTTCGCCTCGGAGAAGCCGGGAAGGATGTTCTCCAGCGCCAGGTTGCCGAGCCCGACCACCGCGATCCCGAGCCGGTGGCCAGGCGGCTGGGGATTTGGCGGGGTGCCGTTGGCCTCGCTCGCCTGGTGCAGCGGCGGCATCGTCACGGTGCCGTCCTTGATCACGCCCCGCAGGTCCTGCGGCTCCTGCTGCCCACCGGTCAGGGTGGCGCCGAGGGCAGGTGCGACGAGACCGGCGCCCGCCAAGCCGACCGTGCTGCCGAACAGGGTGCGGCGGGTGAGGTCGGGCATGCGGCGGGTCTCCGGAAGCGGGCGTGGCGCTAGAACCCTGCCTTTCCCGACCGGTTGCCGCTCCGGCTCATCCCCTCGGCGTGATCGGCACCTGCGGCGGCGGGCGCAGCGGGTCGAGCGTCGGCATCCGGCCCGGACGCGCCGCCTCGATCGCCCGGAACTGCGCCACGTTGCGCAGGTGGTCGGCGAGGCTGGCGGAAAAGGCGTGGCCGCCGCTGCCGTTGGCGACGAAATACAGCAGGTCGCCCTGTGCCGGATGCGCCACCGCCTGAAGTGCCGCCAGCCCCGGCGCGCTGATCGGCCCGGGCGGCAGGCCGGGGATGACGTAGGTGTTGTAGGGGTTCGGCTGCAGCAGGTCGGAGCGGGTCAGCGGACGCGGCAGCGGGCCGAGCCCGCCGGCAGCGGCATAGGACACGGTCGGGTCTGATTGCAGCTTCATGCCCTGCCTGATCCGGTTCAGGAACACTTCCGCCACCAGCGGCCGCTCGTTGGGGAGCGCGGTCTCGCGCTCGACGATGCTGGCCAGCACCAGAAGCTGCTCCGGATCCGACAGCGGCACGGACGGGTCGCGCCCGGCCCAGACGGTGGCCAGCGTCCGCCGCAGCGCCACGTGCATGCGCCCGAGCAGCACCCGGCGCGTGGTGCCCAGCTCGTAGTCGTAGGTTTCCGGCAGCACCCCGCCTTCCGCCGGCAGGTCGAACCCGCCGGTGAGGGCGGGAGCGCCATCGACCAGGCCGGCGATCGCCGCCGCCGGCAGCCCTTCGGGAACCGTCAGCTCGTGCTGCACCGGACGGGCGTGGCGCAGCACCGCCAGCACCGCCAGCAGCGAGGCATGCGCAGGGAACCGGAACTCGGCCGCGTGCAGCGGCAGGCTGCGATCGGTGATCCGTGCCAGCACGGCGAACAGCAGCAGTTCCATCTGCCCGGGCGGCAGCACACGGTCGCCCTGCAGCACCGCGGCCACCGCGCGCAGGCGGCCATGCGGCACCACGAGATCCGTCGCCTGCGGCAGCGGACCGTCGCGGGTGGCCAGGACGCGCAGCCCGAGCACGCCGGCGCCGCCCAATCCGGCCAGCACCAGCAGCAGGACCAGCAGCCTGCGCATCAACGCGTACAGGCTGCGGTGGCGCAGCTCAGAGGCCGCGCACCACCAGGCTGGCGTTGGTGCCGCCGAAGCCGAAGCTGTTGCTCAGCGCCACGCCGATCGGCCGGCGCTGCGCCTCGTGCGCCACCCGGTCGATGGCGCTGGGGCGCGACGGGTTGTCGAGGTTCAGCGTCGGGGGTGCGGCGTCGTCGCGTATCGCCAGCAGGGAGAAGATCGCCTCGATGGCGCCGGCCGCCCCCAGCAGGTGGCCGGTGGCGGACTTGGTGGACGACATCGCCAGGTTCCTCCCGTGGTCGCCGAACAGGCGCTCGACCGCCTCGAGCTCGAGGTCGTCGGCCATGGTGGAGGTGCCGTGAGCGTTGACATACTGGATGTCCTCCGGGCCCAGCCCGGCGCTGTTCAGCGCCTTGACCATGGCGCGGTAGGCGCCGGCATGGCCCTCGGCGGGGGCGGTGATGTGGTGCGCGTCGCCGGACAGGCCGTAGCCGATCACCTCGCCATAGATCCTGGCGTCGCGTGCCCTGGCGTGCTCGTACTCCTCCAGCACCAGGATGCCCGCGCCCTCGCCCATGACGAAACCGTCGCGGTCCCTGTCCCATGGGCGCGAGGCGCGGCCCGGGGTCTCGTTAAAGCCGGTGGACAGGGCGCGCGAGGCGCAGAACCCGGCGATGCCGAGCGCGCACACCGCCGCCTCGGCGCCGCCGGCGACCATGACGTCGGCATCGCCCAGCATGATCAGGCGCGCCGCGTCGCCGATCGCGTGCACGCCGGTGGCGCAGGCGGTGACGGCGGAATGGTTCGGCCCCTTGAAGCCGAACCGGATCGAGACGTGGCCGGAGATCAGGTTGATCAGCGCCGACGGGATGAAGAAAGGCGACACCCGCCGCGCCTTGCCCTCGTGCACCTGGATCGACGTTTCGTAGATGGTCTGCAGGCCACCGATGCCGGAGCCAATCATGACGCCGGTCGCCTCGCGATCCTCCTCCGTGGCCGGAACCCAGCCGCTGTCGGCGACGGCCTCGGCGGCGGCGACCATGCCGAGATGGATGAAGCGGTCCATCTTCTTCTGGTCCTTGTGCGGGATCCAGTCGTCGAGGGTCAGCCCGCCATCCGCGGCCAGGCCGGCCGGCACCTCGCCGGCCACCTGCGCCTGGAGGCCCGACGGGTCGAAGGCGGCGATCCGGTCGATGCCGGACCGCCCCTCGAGCAGCCGGCTCCAGACCGTCCCGACGCCGATGCCAAGCGGGCTCGCGATCCCCATTCCGGTGACGACCACGCGCCGGCGGCTGGAGAAGGCTTGTCCGGCCATGCCGGAAGAAAGGTGGCTGTCGCTCGCCATGGTCCGGTCCCGGATCAGCGGAAGGGTGACGCCGCGGGCGGCGTCAGGCCGCCTTCTGCTTCTCGATGTAGTCGATCGCGTCCTTCACGGTGCTGATCTTCTCGGCCGCGTCCTCAGGGATCTCGACCCCGAACGCTTCCTCGAACGCCATCACCAGCTCGACCGTGTCGAGGCTGTCCGCACCCAGGTCGTCGATGAACGAAGCTTCCGGGGTCACCTTGCTGTCCTCGACTCCGAGGTGCTCGACCACGATCTTCTTAACCTTGTCGGCGATTTCGCTCATCTGATCTGCTTCCCTAGGTGCCCTTGGATCCGCGGGCGGTTCGATCGTTCGTCCCGTTCCTGCCGTCCGAACCCCGGTCGTCCCGAAGGACAAACCCGAGCTCCAAACGTAACGACCCGCTCCGGACGAAGCAGCGGGCGATTAGCATGGTTCCCGCGACGCCGCCAAGGCGGTGCCGTGGAACCGCATCGCCTTGGCCATCAGCTCATCGCCATTCCGCCGTTGACGTGCAGCGTGACGCCGGTGACCCAGGCCGCCTCCTGGGACGACAGATAGACCACCGCGGCCGCGATGTCGTCCGGCGTTCCCATCCGCCCGAGCGGAATCGCCGCGTTGAGCTTCGCCTTGTGCTCCTCCTGCAGCCCTGCGGTCATGGCGGTGGCGACGAAGCCGGGCGAGACCACGTTCACGGTGACGCCGCGCGAGCCGACCTCCTGCGCCAGCGACTTGCTCATGCCGATCAGCCCGGCCTTGGCGGCGGCGTAGTTGGCCTGGCCGCCGTTGCCGGTGGTGCCGACGATCGAGCCGATGGAGATGATCCGCCCGGCGCGACGGCGCAGCATGCCCTTCAGCGCGGCGCGGGCGAGGCGGAACGGGGCAGCCAGGTCCACCTCCATCACCCGGGCCCAGTCCTCGTCCTTCATGCGAAGCGCCAGCATGTCGCGGGTCAGGCCGGCGTTGTTCACCAGGATCGACAGCGGGGACCCGCAGGCGGCCTCGGCGGCTGCCACCAGGGCGTCGGGGGCCGCCGGGTCGGACAGGTCGGCCGGGCACGGGTGCACGCGCTCGCCCAGCTCCGTCGCCAGCGCCTCCAGCGCGTCCCGCCTGGTGCCGGACAGGGCCACAGCGGCGCCCTGTCGGTGCAACGCGCGCGCAATGGCGGCGCCGATCCCGCCGGAAGCGCCGGTCACCAGCGCGGTCTGGCCGTCGAGCCTGAACATGGGAGAAGGGGTCCTGTTCGCTTGCATGGGGGTCAGAGCGCCTTGAGCAGCGCCTCGATCTCGTCCGGCGAGCCGGCGGAGCGGTTGGCAGCGTCGGGCAGGATCCGCTTGACCAGCCCGGACAGCACACGGCCGGCACCGAGCTCGACGAAGCTGTCGATGCCGATGGCACCCATCGCCTGCACGCTCTCGCGCCAGCGCACGGTGGCGGTCACCTGCTCGACCAGCAGGGCACGGATCCGGTCCGGCGCCGTCACCTTGGCGGCGGTGACATTGGCGATCAGGGGCACGGAGGGAGCCATGATTGCCGCCCGCTCCAGCGCCTCGCCCATCGCCTCCGCGGCAGGCCGCATCAGCGAGCAGTGGAACGGCGCCGAGACCGGCAGCGGCATCGCCCGCTTCACCCCGCGCGCCTTGGCGATGTCGATCGCACGCGCGACCGCGCCGGCGGCGCCGGAGATCACTACCTGGCCGCCGCCGTTGTCGTTGGCGACCGCGATCACCTCGTCCGCCGCCTGCCCGCCCTCGGCTACTGGCACCGCGGCGGCGGCGGCGCAGATCTCGTGCGCCTGCGCCAGCTCGACCCCGAGCAGGGCCGCCATGCCGCCCTCGCCCGCCGGCACCGCCTTCTGCATGGCGTTGCCGCGCAGCCGCAGCAGCCCGGCGGTCTCGGCGATGCCGAGGCTGCCGGCAGCCGCCAGCGCGGAGTACTCGCCGAGCGAGTGGCCGGCCACCAGCGTCGCCCGGTCGGCGAGCCGCCAGCCGCCTTCGCGCTCCAGCACCCGCAGCACCGCCAGCGACACCGCCATCAGGGCCGGCTGGGCGTTCTCGGTCAGGGTCAGCTCCTCGGCGGGACCCGAGAACATCAGCTTGGACAGCTTCTGGCCCAGCGCCTCGTCCACCTCCTCGAACACCTCGCGCGCCGGCGCGAAGGCGGCCGCCAGGTCGCGGCCCATGCCGGCGAACTGGCTGCCCTGGCCGGGGAAGATGAAGGCGTGCACGGGCATGGGGAGACATTCCAGCTGTTGTGTGGGTATCGGGATGTGATGACGGTGCCGATACCGGCCCGGACGTCGAACGACCGTGGTGCGGACGCTGAGATGGAGGACGAGGTTGCCGGCTGTCAATCTCGGGGGCCCGAGCCCCTCGGACCGGTCCCTACAAGGTGGCGAACATCCCTACCGCTGCCGCCGCCATCACCGCGGTCGCGATCCAGCCGACCACGCGCAGGGAGGGCGGCAGCACGAACCGGCCCATGATCGACGGCCGGCAGGCGACGCGCATCGTCAGCGCCATCACCGGCACCGCCGCCACGCCGTTGACCACGGCACTCCAGAACAGCGCCTTGACCGGATCGACGTGCACCAGGCTCATGGTGCAGCCGAGCGCGATCGACGCCGCCAGCGCCCCGTAGAAGGCCCGCGCCCGCGCCGGCCGATATCCCAGCCCGACCACCCAGCCCAGGCTCTCGCCCAGCGCATAGGCGGTCGAGCCGGCCAGCACCGGCACCGCCAGCAGGCCGGTGCCGATGATGCCGAGCGCGAACAGCGTGAAGGCGAAGCGCCCGGCGACCGGACGCAGCGCGAGTGCCGCCTGCGACGAGGTCTGGATGTCGGTCAGGCCGTGCGCGTGCAGGGTGGCCGCGGTGGTCACCATGATCGACAGCGCCACCAGGTTCGACACCCCCATGCCGATCCAGGTGTCGGCCCGTATGCGCCGGAACTCCGGGGCCGCGGTGCCGGGACCACGCAGCAGCGGCACCGCGCCCGGCCGCTGTGCGATCTCCTCGACCTCCTCCTCCGCCTGCCAGAAGAACAGGTAGGGGCTGATGGTGGTGCCGAGCACCGCCACGATCACCGTCAGGCTGGCCGCGTCGAGCGTGACGTGCGGCACCACGAGCCGGCGCAGCACCAGCCCCCAGGGCACGTGCACCACCAGCGCCACCGCCACGTAGCTCAGCAGCGAGCACGCCAGCCACTTCAGCACCGTGACATAGCGGGCGTAGTGCACGAACGTTTCCAGCACGATCGACAGCACGCCGAAGCCGATCACGTACGGCAGCAGCGGGCCGCCCGCCACCAGCTGCAGGGCTGCGCCCATCGCGCCGAGGTCGGCGCCGAGGTTGATGACGTTGGCGACCACGAGTGCGGCCAGGATCGAGCCCACCATCCAGCCCGGGTAGTGGTGCAGCATGTTGCCGGCGAGGCCGCGCCCGGTCACCCGGCCGATCCGCGCGCTGATCTCCTGGATCGCGCACATCAGCGGCCAGGAGAACAGCAGGGTCCAGGCCAGGCCATAGCCGAGCCGGGCGCCGGCCTGGGAGTAGGTCGCGATCCCGCTCGGATCGTCGTCGGAGGCGCCGGTGATCAGGCCGGGCCCCAGCATGCGCAACAGCCCCGGGCGCTCCGGCCCCGGAACCGGCGGATGCAGGGCAATGTCCGGCGGCTGGAGGATCGGCTCGGGTTCAGGGCTCATCGCCGCACCCTACACCGACCGGTGCCGGCGGCGGCATCGTCGGCGCGTCAGCCCGGCTTCTGCAGAACCAGCAGCACCTGCGGCAGCCTGACCGGATTGTCGAGGAAGTCGATCATCCGGAACAGGTGGCCCCACTTCTTGACCACGTAGCCGCGCGGGATCACCGCCTCGCCGTAATGCGACTGCGGATGCGGCGGCTGGGTGGAGGCGGCATGGAGGAACTGCCCGGCCTCGTAGCGCGAATTCTCCAGCGGCTCGTCGACGAAGCTGTCGGCGCAGGCCTCGTACCACGGATGCTCCAGCCGGATCCCCGAAGCCCGGCGCACGCGCTGCTCGGCGCAGAAGCCGATGAAGCGGCGGCTCTGGGTGGTGATCAGCAGCAGGCCGTTCGGCTTCAGCAGGCGCGAGAACTCCTCGATCCAGCGCAACGACAGGAACTCGTCGAGATGGCTGAACACCGACCAGGAGATCACGTAGTCCAGGCTTTCCGGCGCCAGGATCATCGGTGGCGTGAGCTGGCAGGACAGGAAGTTGACGCTGGGGTTGCAGCGCCTGGCTTCCATCAGGAAGCGCGAGGTGGAATCCGCGCCGAACAGGTTGGCGGGCTCGATGTCCTTCATGAACAGGCGCAGCATGCGGCCCCAGCCGCAGCCGAAATCCAGCATGGTGCGGTGCGGCGCCAACGGCCGGCCGGCATAGGCGCAGTACGACTTGATCTCGCGGAAGAACACGTGCGCCTCGTGCAGCGACACCTCGCCGGCATGGCCGTGTATCTCGCGCTGCAGCTCCTCGGCCGGGAAGCCCGGCATCGCCACGCCCTCGATGTCGGGCACCCGGAGCGAGGACACCAGGATGTCGAGCCAGCTCTCGTCGCTACGGTCCCGGAACGTCTTGAACAGCGCTTCCGCGCCGCTGGCATGGTACATGAAGGAGCGCCACCCGGTTCGATCGGTCCCGAGACTAACGTTTCGACAGGAGGCTGTCGATCGTTCTGCGCCCGACCAGAAGCAGGACGTCGAGCGGGATGGCGGGCACCTCGCGCAGCCGCCAATGCCAGCGGCGGGAGAACCGGTGCGCGGCAGGCGCGCGGGGCGGCGGCACCGCGCGCGCCGGAACGCCGGCCAGCCGAAGCAGGAGCAGGCAGCGCGGCAGGTGATAGGCGCTGCTGGCCGCCCAGACCGGTCCGGCGTGACGGATCCGGCGCAGCATCGCCCGGCAGGCGAACACCGAGCCCAGCGTGTTCCGCGCCGTGTCCTCGGGAAGGATACGCGCGTCCGGCACCCCGGCAGCACGCAGGGCGGCCGCCATCACGGCCGCTTCCGCCGGGCCGTGCCGGCCGATCCCGCCGGTCGGCAGGTAGAGCGGCGGCACCGCCATCCGCTCGCCGAAGGCACGGGCGGCGTCGACCCGCCGCGCCAGGGTCGGGCTCGGGCTGCCGTCCGGGCGCACCCCGGCGCCGAACACGATGATCGCCGCCGGCCCGGTCACGGCGGCGAGCGCAGCGGCACCCGGCACCGCGACACTGCCGTATCAATCCGGGCAGGATCGAGCCTGTCCGCCGCCACCCCGCCCACGCCCTCGATCAGCCGGAGGATCGACCTGGCCGGGGCCGGCGGCGGCAGGGTGGGCTGGCCGGACGCCATCGGCAGCGTCCCCGGCGCGACCAGGCCGGGGAACGCCTGGCTGCCGACCGGCCGCTTCGCCGCGTCGCACGGCGCGCGCGGCGGACAGGAAGGGGTCTCGGACCGGTCCGCCAGGCTGCGGTCGCAGTCGTGCGCGGCCCGGTCCTCAGGCACGGCGCCGGCCGGCACGGGCGCGCGGCTCAGGCACGCGGGGTCAGGCGGCCGCGCTGCCAGGCCTCGGCGGCCTCGTCGGCGGTCATGCCATCCCGTCGCATGGCGTGCTCCAGCGCGCTGACCACCGGGTTACCCAGGGTGAGCTCGTCGAGCTCGTCCAGGAGGTCCGGATCCAGCGTGGCGCGCAGGCCGGTGCGGAGCAGCAGCCGAGCTTCCTGCGGGCCGCCCAGCGTTCCCTGCGGGTCGGCCAGCACCCGCAGCCGGCCGCCATGCGCCAGCGCGTGCGGCTGCCACAACGGCAGCACCACGGCACGCCCGGCGTCGAGCGCCGCCTCGGCCTGCGCATGCGCCGCCTCGTCGTCCAGCACCTCCAGCCGGTAGCCGGCCGCCTCGATTGCATAGGCGGCAGCGACGCGGCGGGCATGGGGTTCCAGCCGGCGCGGCAGCACGATCGTCCGGTCCAGCCGTGCCGCGATCTCCGGCCGCGGAAGGTCGTCGATCGAACGGAGGCCCGGCAGGTCCAGCGCGGCCGGCACCGCCCACAACAGGAACGGCCGGTAGAGCACCCCGCCCAGCACGTCCATCCGCTGCCGGTCGACCAGGTCCTGCGCCAGCCTGGCATCGAGGTCCGGCAGCCAGGCGGTCGCCAGCAGGTCGATGCGCCCCTCTTCCACCTGCCGGACCAGCGCGTCGCGGTCCGGCACCGCCAGCATTTCCACCTCGAGGTCGTGCGCCTCCAGCACGCGCAGCACCGCGGCCGCGGCGGCCTGGTGCTGCCGCGTGTCGAGGTGGCCCAAGGTCAGGTTCCCGGTCAGGTTCGACATGACGCTCATCGGATGGTGTTCCCCCGGGGCGAGGCGGCGGTTGCAGCAAATGCCGCCGGCTTCCGCAAGGGGATCGCGGTCAGCTCGGCAGCAGGCCTGCGGTCTGCAGCAGCAGGGCGGCGTTCAGCAGGCAGACGAAGCCGACCATCGTCCCGGCCAGCAGCAGGGTCCGTCCCCCCATGCGGAACCGGCCCATCACCGCGGCGTCGCGCCCGATCAGCAGCAGCGTGACCATAGGCAGCGGCAGCACGAAGCTCAGCACCACCTGGCTCCAGATCAGCGCACCGGTCACGTTCGCGCCGAGCCCGATCACCACGAAGGACGGCACCATGGTGACCAGCCGGCGCACCCAGATCGGGATCCGGGTGCGGACGAAGCCTTGCATCACCACCTGCCCGGCCATGGTCGCGACCAGCGAGCTCGACAGGCCCGACGCCAGCAGCGACAGCAGGAAGATCAGCGCCGCCGCCCGCCCCAGCAGCGGTGTCAGGGTGTGGAACGCGCCGTCCAGGCTGGCGATGTCGGAATGGCTGCCGTGGAAGCAGGCCGCCATCACCACCATCGCCATGTTGACCAGTCCCGCTGCCGTCAGCGCGAACACCACCTCGCGGTTGGAATAGCGGATCATCCGCGCCCGCGCGCCGTCGTCGTGCAGCGCCACCCGGTCCTGGGTCAGGCTGGAATGGAGATACATCGCGTGCGGCATCACCGTGGCGCCGACCAGGCTGATGCACAGCGTGACCGCCCCGCCATCCGGCAGGCTGGGCACCAGGCTGTGCCGGGCCACGGCACCCCAGTCGGCCGGCACGATCACCAGCTCAGCCAAGTAGCTGACGCTGATCACGGTCACCAGGGAGGCGATCAGCACCTCCAGCGGACGGAAGCCGCGGCCCTGCAGGCCGAGCAGCAGCATGGTCAGCACCCCCATCGCCCCCATCGCCGGCAGGAGCGCGACGCGCAGCAGCAGCGACAGCCCGACCGCGCCGCCGACGAACTCGGCGAGGTCGGTCGCCATCGCCGCCAGCTCGGTCAGCACCCACATCGCGATTGCGGTGCGGACCGAGTAGCGCTCGCGGCACAGCTCGGCCAGGTTGCGTCCGGTGACGATGCCGAGCCGGGCGGCCTGGGCCTGGAAGAACATCGCAATCGCGTTGGCCAGCAGCACCACCCACAGCAGCGCGTAGCCGTAGCGGGCGCCGGCCTGGATGTTGGTGACGTAGTTGCCCGGGTCGATATACGCCACCGACGCCACCAGCGCCGGCCCGGCCAGCGCCAGCACGCCGCGCAGGCCCTGCGAGCGCCCCGCCAGCGTCTCGCTCAGGGTGAAGCGGGTGCGCTCGCTGAGGGTGGTCATGCGGGCAATGTAGCTTGGGTTACAATTCGGTCAACCGGCACAACGGCGCTAGGCTCCGTGCCGCAATGAACCGCGCACCTCCTCCTTCCGCTTCCCCACCCCCGCCCGTCGACCGGCCGGTACAGGCCGAGCACCACGACCGGGCGCGGGTCGCGCAGGCCCGGGTGCTGCTGGAGGACTACGTCGAGCTGATCGCCGATCTCGGTGCGGAAGGCGCGCAGGTCGGGCCCACGGCGCTCGCCCGCCATCTCGGCGTGTCGCATGCCAGCGTGATCAAGTGCATCGTGCGCATGGGCCGGGACGGGCTGGTGACCAGCCTGCCCTATCGTGGTGTGGCCCTGACCGAAGCCGGCCTCGCCCTTGCCGCCACGGTCCGTCGCCGGCACCGGGTGGTGGTGGCGCTGCTGCGCGCGGTCGGCGTGCCGGAAGCTGACGCCGAGGCCGACGCGGAAGGCATCGAGCACCACGTGTCCGGCTCGACCCTGGCAGCGTTCGAGCGGTTCCTGGAGCGTGGAGGGCGGGGATGATCGTGCGGATGGCGGTCCTGCTCGTCCTCGCGGCATCCGGCTGCGGGCCGCTTCCGGACGGTTCGGAGTCGCCGCTCCTGATCGACCGCGCGGTCGGGCCGGACCTGCCGGACTACCGCGGCAACGGCGGCATGGGTCCCGGCGGTGCCAATGGCGGCATGGGCGTCGGCGGCGGAATACAGGCCGGAGGCGGTCCGGTTCTTCCATGATGGGCCGGCGGCGGGCGACGCCGCCGGCCCGTCAGCGACGGTACTGGGCGTCTTCGACATGCTCCATCCAGTGCACGGGCGAGCCGTCCTGCTGCTCCTGGATGGCGATGTGGCTCATGGCGGTGGTGTCGGAGGCACCGTGCCAGTGCTTCTCGCCGGGCGGGAACCAGACCACGTCGCCGGGCCGGATCTCCTCCACCGGACCGCCATCCCGCTGCACCCAACCGCAGCCGGTGGTCACGATCAGGGTCTGGCCGAGCGGGTGGGTGTGCCACGCGGTCCGCGCACCGGGCTCGAAGGTGACCAGCACCGCCGCCGTCCGGGCCGGCGCGGGCGCGCTGAACAGCGGGTCGATGCGTACCGTTCCGGTGAACCAGTCAGCCGGCCCCCTGCCGGAAGGCTGACTGCCCGCTCGCCTGATCTCCACCATGTGCCTGCCTCCGGTTGCGCTCCACCGGACAGGGGGAGGGCGAGCCTGCCGACGATCGAACAGGCTGGACCTCGAACGGGAACGAAGCGGAGCCGGTTGCCGACCTCGCCAGCAACCCGGCGCGACCGCACGGTCGCGTCCGACCGGATCGTCACCGCACCGGTATGGGCGGCTTGCGGAGATTCCGGACGCGCTGCAGGCTCTTCCGGACGCCGTGACGGCTCGCCCGGCGGTCCACCAGCCACGCCGGACGACAGATCGAGATGCCCATGAACACCCGGTCGAACCTTCTCGTCCTTCTCGCCGCCGTAACGGTTGCCGGCACGCCGGCCGTCAGGGCCGCCGACCTCCCGGCCGGCTTCGGCAGCAACGAGCCCGGTCCGGCCGACCGCAAGGCGATCGAGACCCTGCTCCAGACCTACCAGACCGCGGTGTCCACCCGGAACGAGGCGGCGTTCACGTCCCTATTGCTGAACGACCAGGTGCCCTTCGCCGGAACCTCCGAGCTCGTCGGTCCCCATGCCTCACGGCCGCTCGACACGCGCCACTTCGCCGACTTCCGCCAGGGCGTGTTCGGGAGCGGCAGGCCGTTCACCCAGACCTTCCACAACATCCGCATCCTCCAGGATGGGCCGCTGGGCCAGGTCTCCCTGGACTTCGTCAACAAGGACAAGGCCGGCCATGGCGGCTGGGGCTGGAAGATCATCCAGCTGCTGAAGGTCGACGGCCAGTGGAAAATCGCCAGCGAGTTCTACACCGGCCACCCGCTGTCCCCGACCTCCTGACGGTTCCGGCGCCAGCCGGTTTCGCCCCGCAGGACGCCTTTTCCCCCTCGACCGGTCCTACAGATCGAGCTCTGCCAGTCCCGGATGCCCATGCGGACGCGGCCCGAGCGGCCAGCGGAACAGCCGGTCGGCCTCCGCGATCGGCCGGTCGTTGATGCTGGCCTCCCGCCGGCGCATCAGCCCGTTCGGGTCGAACGCCCACTGCTCGTTGCCGTAGGCGCGGAACCAGGCGCCGGACGCGTCGTGGAACTCGTAGGCGAACCGCACCGAGATGCGGTCCGCGTCGAACGCCCACAGCTCCTTGATCAGCCGGTATTCCCGCTCCGCCTGCCACTTGGTCCGCAGGAACGAGACGATGGCGGGGCGGCCGCAGAAGAACTGCGCCCGGTTCCGCCAGCGGCTGTCGGCGGTGTAGGCCAGCGCCACGGCGTCCGGATCGCGCCGGTTCCAGGCATCCTCCGCCGCGCGCACCTTCTGCCGTGCGGTGTCGGGGGTGAAGGGCGGCAACGGCGGGCGGGCGTCGTCCATGCGCCGGACCATGCGGAGCCTCCGACGCGAGGCCAAGCGGAATCCGGTCTTCGTCGTGACCGGCCGTTGCGCCATCCTGTCCGCATCCAGCGAAAGGCCAGCCTGATGCCCGCCAGACCGATCGTGTCGACCGTTCTCCTGTGCGCGTTCCTGTCCGCCCCGGCCCGGGCGCAGCCGGCGCCCGCATCCTCCTTCGTGCTCGACGGCGCGGTGGCCCATCCCGGCCCGCTCGACCCGTCGGCGCTGGCGCGGCTGGCCGTGGTCAGCGTGCCGGTGAGCCAGGTCACCGGACACGGGACGAGCCGGAGCCGGCCGAGCGGGGTGCGGCTGTGGGACCTGCTGCTGCAGGCCGGCCCGCGCAACGAGGGCGCCAAGCACGCGATCCTGCGCCACACCCTCACCGTATACGGCAAGGATGGCTATCAGGTCGCCTTCTCGTTCGGCGAGCTCGACCCCGACGGCAGCGCCGATCCGGTGCTGGTGGTGACCGAAGCGGGACACGCCAGCCTGGTGGTCCCGGGCGACCGCACCGCCGCACGCAACGTGCACGACGTGGCGCGCATGACGGTGGACTGAACAGGGCGGCGCCCCCGTCTCATCCGGATAGATTTCATCCCGAAACGAAATCTTGCCGCAACGGCTGATGCGCGTGTAGGTGGGTAACGATTTCGTCAACTGCGGACTCGCCAGGAGCAGGAATGACTTCCGCCCATTACGCGGTCCCGCAGCCGGGCGCCGATTCCGCCGGTGCCCTGCACCTGATCGAGCAATCCGGCCTGTTCGACGTCGAATACTACCTCACCTGCAATCCCGACATGGCAGCCATGCGCCCGAAGGCGATGGCGCATTACCACGCGCACGGCTGGCGCGAAGGCCGCAAGCCCAACCTGTACTTCGACCCAGGATGGTACCTGCTCCAGCAGCCGGACGTTGCCAGGGATGGGGTCGACCCGCTGCTGCACTACCTGCTCCGCGGCGAGGCGGAAGGGTGTCGGCCCAGCGCCTGGTTCGACCCGGCCTGGTATCGCACGACCTATACCGTGCCCGACGGCATGCACGCGCTGCGCCACTACCTGCTCAACCGCGGCAGCGGCACGCACAGCGCCATGGCCGAGTTCGACAGCCCGTTCTATTTCCAGGATATTGTTTCCGCACGGTCCAGGATGTTCCACGACTTGTGGCAAAATCAGTATCCTAGCCGGTTCAGCGTGTCCTGGCGTGTCAGGAAGATCCCCCACAGCGCACGTTTGCCCGTATACGCGAACGTATACTAGAATGTCGGCATGGCGCGCGGGATCAACAGGCTGACGGCCCTTGAGGTGACGCGGGCAAAGCCCGGGATGCACAGCGACGGCGGCGGCCTATGGCTGCGGGCTCATCCGACCGGCCGAGCCTGGCTGTTCCGCTACACTAGCCCGAAGACCGGCCGAGAGCGCCGCATGGGCCTGGGGCCGGCGCAGGACGTACTCCTGGCCGAAGCAAGGGACGCGGCCGGCGACGCCCGCAAGCAGCTCCGCGCTGGGCTGGATCCGCTGGACGAGAAGGAGCGGACCGCCACCGCCCGGAAGCAGGCGCTCATCACGTTCCAGAAAGCGACCGAGGCCTGCATCCACGCCAAGGCGGCCGGCTGGAAGAACCCGAAGCACACCGAGCAGTGGCACGCCACGATGAAGGCGCACGTCTACCCAAAGCTGGGGGCACGGCCGATCGCCGGCATCGGCAAGGCGGACGTGCTGGAGGTGCTGACGCCGCTCTGGGAGCGCCGGCCCAAGACCGCGTCGAAGGTCCGCGGCCGGATGGAGATCGTCCTGGACTACTCGCGGCAGCACGACTGGCGGACGGGCGAGAACCCGGCGGCCTGGAAGGGCAACCTGGAGCACGTCTTCGCGTCGGCCAACAAGATCGCACCCGTGAAGCACTTCGCCGCCCTCCCCTGGCAGCGGATCGGCGAGGTGATGGGCAAACTGGCCGAGGCGGACGGCACCTGCCCCCTCGCGGTCCGGTTCATTGCCCTGACGGCGGTTCGGTCCATGGAAGCAAGGGGCGCTCGGTGGTCCGAGATCAATCTGCCGAACAAGGTGTGGATCATCCCGGCCGAGCGGATGAAGGCCGGCCGGGAGCATAGGGTGCCGCTGTCGACGGCGGCGCTGGCGGTGCTGGAGCAGGCGAGGCCGCTGGCGGAGCTGGAAAGCAGCGGGGGCTACGTGTTCCCCGGCGGACGGCGGAACATGCCCCTAACCGACAAGGGCATCTCCAGGGCGCTGCACCTGGCGGCCGGCACGACGGGTGTTACCGTGCACGGCTTGCGGTCGACGTTCCGGGACTGGGTGGCGGAGGCGACGACCCATCAGCCGGACGTAGCGGAGGCGGCGCTGGCGCACGCGCTGGGGGACGCGGTGCGGGTCAGCTATCAGCGAGGGGATCTGTTCGAGAAGCGGCGGGTGCTGATGGAGGAGTGGGCCAAATCCGCGACCATCCGGCTCGTGTCATCAACTCGCTAGACGCTACAACGACCCTCGGGAACGCCTTGACCCCCTCCGCAATCCGGAAGTTGGCGCTAAGAAGTCGAACGTCGTGAGTCTTAACCCGGCATTAAGGTTTCTGGGTCAACGTCCAGCTCATGATACCTGAACAGGGGACGGGTCATGAGCAGGACCGAGGCCGCGAGCTACTGGGCTGACAAAGCAATCGGCTACTTCGAGACCATGACCCCGAAGCAGCGGCAGCTCCCAGAACCTTCAGCTGGCCCTGTGCCCGTTCCGCTCCGCCACAAGCTCCCGCTCCTCGCAGCGTCTCCGCCGGTTCTTACGGCTCTCGCGGCCTGCTCTCCGAACCGTAGGGCAGGTCCAAAGCCGTCACCGGTCACACTAGCCCTGCTCAAGGTTTTGGTGCCGGCCTGAGAGACCAGCTTAAGGCTGACCGATCCTCCGGTTGAAGACCAGCCGCACGACTGGCCCTAGCGGCGTCTTCAGCGCCCTCGCAGCACCCTCTACCGGGATGGACAGCAGACCAGAAATCGCATCGGCACAGGCGAAAGCAGATGGGCGCTCATCCTAGTCGCCTGCTTCCATCGCGATTGAGGCTTTGTAACAGATGCCCCCGCATTAGTCGCTTCTTTGAGACGGCAAACTGTGCAAAGTGGCTTCCAGAGGGAGTGACCAATGCCAGGAAGACACGTGGCGAGCAGCGTCAATAGTCAGGTGGACAAGGCAGTTGGGGTCCAACTTCAAAATCTGAGGATATTCGTGCGGCTGACCCGTGAAGAGGCAGCCGCCAAATTGGAAATCGGGGACGACATCCTTGACGAGATCGAGCGTGGTGACTTGCGCCCATCCCCCGAGCTGCTTCTGAAGATGGCGAAAACTTATGAGGTCCTTCCGAGTCGGGTCTTCACCATTGCTCAAGGGAAGGATGAACCGGCGCCGGACGAGACCTCGTGAGCGGTGGGAGCAGCTAGTCTAGGACCTCCGCTGCCATGTCGAGGGCGGTGTAGAGCTGTTCAACAAGCGCCAGGGAGCTTCCCCGATCTGCTCCTGCCTGAGCTTCGTCCAGCGCCGTCATTAGGTCGCTGATAGAACGAGGAGCGCCTGTCGAAGAGTCAGCTTGACCTGGAGCAGTGGGAACTACAGGCGTGAGGACAAGACGCCGTGGAGATGACATGACGGATACCTGAGGATCGGAGGGCACCTTGACCGGTGCAGGAACATCTTCTCCTAATCACTAATCCGTTACTATCGGTAAAGTGCTGGTTGCGTAACGTTCTGATAAGCAACCTCTGCGAGTGTTGCATGAACGCAACAGTCAACCTAAAGATGCATCAAAGCTGCGGGCTCTAATACGTTGTTTATGCTGCAATCAAGCAAGTTGCGGGAGTGACGTCGTAAACGTATGCCACAGCTCGAGTGTTGTCTTCAAAACTGCAATTACTATTCGCAGTGTATGAGATGTGTTTCGGTTATCCGCAAGCTGTGCTCTTCTAAAGCATCAGTATCAGCCACGTGGAGTAGCCTATTGCGTTGAGGCAGCGCCTCGTGACGCAGCGGCTCTCAACGCTATCACGAGACGATCAGTCGGACCTGATCGAGCGCAGCAGCTCGTCGACCTGGTCCGCGACTGCCTCCCCGACCGTCCTTGGCTTGTCGGGCTTGGTGGGAGGAACGTCCCGAGTTGGCACCGGAGCGGGTTTCGAGGGCTGACCCGCTGTCACCACGCTTGTTCCTCGATGAGATCCAGCTCACCCAAAGCCCGCTTCAGAGCGCGTTTTGCCTCGGCGATCTCGTCCACATGAAGGCGTCCACCGAGGGGAAGCGTCTCAGCAGCCTCGACGTGGCCGGTGGCAGCCTGGATCAGCTGGAGGGCTTTGGCGAGGCTCATTGCCGATGCTCCACTTTCGCCGCCTCAAGGTCGAGCTCGATCAGGATGACAGGGCTTCGACTGAAGCTGACTGCTTACGGATCTGCTCGGTCAGCCGATCCAGGAACACCGGCCAATCTGCTGGACGCTGGCTCATGGCCAAGATCCGCGGCCCGAAGTCGGCTAGGTGCGCAGCAACTGCAGCTGCCAACTCGGCAGGCGGTTCGGTGAATGGCATCTTGATCGGATAGGTCGCATCACCCCGAAGAACGCGAGTTTCAACAGGCCCGAACGGCTTGGTGATGTCGTCAGTCAAGATGGCGAACTCCCTGGCGCGACGTCCCAGCTTGTAGCCCAATTTCAATCAAGCGGCGGATAGCTTCGGGCCTGGTGATGAGCTGGTCCTGCTGGGCGATCCAGGTATCGACGGCCGCCAGAGGTTCCGAGAGCAGGCGCACCATCACAGGCGTTCCTTTGCCAGTTGGGACCGGCCCACGCTTTTTCTGTGATACCACGGATTGACGAGTCATCTTAAACCGTGATACCAGAATAATCACGCCCCGCCAAGGCGCTTGCAACACCGTGGCGGGGCTAACCACTACCGACCGGAGATCGGAAATGGCTACGCATACCCTACCACCACCCGGCACCCGCCGGGGAGGCACCGCTACCGGCTGCCCAACCGCCCGCCCCTCACGCCGCGACCTCTTGGGCGCCGCCGGCTTCACCGCCCTGACCGCCATCGCCGCCGTGACGATCGCCAAGCCGGACGCGCATGCTGCCAGCACCCCGCTCCTCACCCTCTGCGGCCAGTTCATGGCGCTGCAGGCCGGTGTCGACCGCATCAACGCCGACGACGAGAACGACCACGAGGAGGAGCTGGAGCGGCTGTGCGCGGCGCAGGTGCCGATCCTGGACGAGATGGAGGACCTCCAGGCCGTGAGCCTGGAGGAGCATCGGGCACGGGCGCGTGTGCTGATGAAGTGGTACGGCGTGAAGGACGGCGAGGAGGGGCATAGCCAGCTCGAATGGCACCGGGTCGCACCGCTGTTCCGGGATCTGCTGGGGGAGGCAGTGTGATGCCCGCCGCCTACACGGTCGAGCTCCGCCGCCTCGACACTCCCGGCGACAACGACGCGGGGCTGCTGGCCGCCATTGCTCAGGACCGCGCAGAGGCACGCGCTTGGTATGCGGCCACCAGCGAGGAGGAGCGCCACGCCATCATCCGGCGCTGGAACCGGATCCACATCCTGACGTTGCGGGCCTCCATCGCCGCCTGCCCGCCGAAGACGCACGCCGGGGTGGTCGCGAAAGCAGAGGCAGCCCTTGAGGAATGGCGCAAGCGGGAGGCAACAGCGGACACCTACGCCCTTCGTGACGCGGCGCTCGCGACGGCGCTGGAGAACGCGCTGGCGCTGCTGACGAACGATATTTTGGCCGGAAGGGCAGCATGACCCGCCCGTTCGTCTGGCCGCTCACGTCGTCCTGTGCCGGCGGGTCCAGGCCACCGCGTTCAGAAGGCACCAAGCGTATTAAGCCGCGTCCTCCATGACTTTCTTTCATGTTCGAAGAAAGCTGCATCTTTGCACTCCCTGGTGCATCATTGCGCTTGCGACGGGCCGTCATGTATGCGAAGAGGAGCAGTGCTCAGAGTTTCGGTTAGCCAAGAGGCGCCGTAGCTCTGCTCCTTCGGGAGCCTGCACTGCGGATGCTATAAGCACCCAATCCAGCACCATCCTTCGGGACCGGGGCTGCGGCAGCTATCTAAGCGCCTTCGTCCGACAACTCGACCGCTTGAGCCTGCAACCCCCGGGATGCAGGCCGTTCGCGCGTCCTCACCCCGGAAACCCAACATGAGCAATCCGACTCCGTCGGCTGCCGTTGCGCAGCCCGACGCCGCACCTGCGTACCCGCGCAGGCTTCTACGCATCACCACGGCGAGCCAGTCTGCGGATGTTTCCAGGTCCACGATCTACCGAGCGATCAACGCGGGGGATCTCGACGTGGTGAAGCTGGGCACCGCGACTGCGATCACCGCTGCGTCGTTCGAGCGCTGGATCGCCGGCCTGCCGCGCGCGAGCTCCAAGACCCTCTAAAGCAAAACCCGCCCCGGAAACCGGAGCGGGCTGCCTACTTTTCCCAGGGCCGTCGCAGGCGGGAAAATAGCAGACCGACGGTCCAGGGCAAGCCGAAAGTGCTTGCTATGTCCGCGATTGTTGCCTCGCAACAGCGTTTGACGACTCGCGTTCTGTTGCTGCCCGAGATGCTAAATCCGGATGGAGAGCCGCGTGCGGTTCTCGTGCGGCCTGGCCGTCTGCCGGTGGTACTTCCCAGCTTGTCCGAAGCCACCGCTGCGCTGCGCAGTGAGGTGGCACGATGAGCGCCGCCGGGCATAAGCTGGAGTGCCTGACCGGCGCAAAGGCAATCGCGCAGTTCCTGAACCTGACTGAGAGGCAGGTTTTCCACCACGCCGAGTCGGGATGTCTGCCGGTGTTCCGGATGGGCCGGACCCTTTGCGCCCGCCCAGCCACGCTGCTTGCGTGGATCGCCGAGCAGGAAGCGGAGGCCAACCGATGAGCGCCGCGGGGCTCGCGTGGCGCTTGGAACTGCACCGTGTTCCGCAGGCGCCGCTCGCGCGTGCCGTGGCGGATGGCCGCTTCGGCATGACCGGGTCGGACCACCCGTCGGACAACCTGTCGCGGCACAAGCTCGCCCTGCTGCCCGAACCCTACCTCCTGGTCATCGCTGCCAACGAGGGCGCCGACCGAACCGCCTGCGCTCGATACATGCGCGAGTGGGCGCGCTACGCGATCGTGCTGGACGCGGAGGAGCCGCGCGAGACGTACGAGCGCATCGCCGCACTGGTGCCGAAGCACAGCAAGGTGCTGCTGGTCGAGGCGGTGCCGGCGTGCGCAGCGTCGTGGCTGTCGTTCCTGGACTGCCTGCCGGGCGGGGAGTTCGTCCCATGAGCCTGGCTCTGATCGACAACGCGATCGGGCTTGGCCTGCCGGTGTTCCCATGCCTCGCGAACAAGCGGCCGGCATGCCCCAAGGGTTTCAAAGACGCGACCCGCGATCCTGCTCGGGTGCGCGAGCTGTTCGCCCGCTATCCCGGCCCGCTGATCGGCGTCCCGACTGGCCCGGCCTCCTGCGTCGACGTGCTCGACCTGGACATGGATGCGGGTGCCGCCGAGTGGCTGGCCGAGTTCTGCGCCAATCTTCCGGTAACTCGGCGGCACAGCACCCGGTCTGGCGGCTACCACTACCTGTTCCGGCATCGCGATGGCCTCCGCAACACAGCCGGGAAGCTGGCGCCTGGTGTCGATACTCGAGCCGACGGCGGCTACGTGGTCTGGTGGCCTTCAACAGACCTGCCCGTCACGAACGGCAGCACCGTCGCGGACTGGCCTACGTGGCTCCTGGACGCGATGGCACCTCTCCGGCCGCCGATCCCGCCGTCGGAGCCGCAGAAGCCGCCCAGCGACGCATACGTGGCCGGCGCGCTGGCACGAGCCACTCGCAACGTGCGCGAGGCAGGCGAGGGCTGCCGCAACGACACGCTGAACAACGAGACGCTGGCCCTATCCCGGTTCATCGCCACCGGCGACCTGTCGGCCATGGCGATCGCGGAAGCGATGGCACGCGCTGCACTCGATGCCGGACTGGAGTCGAAAGAGGTCGAGAAGACCATCGCCAGCGCGTTGAAGGCGCGGCGGGCCGCATGAACCACCAAGCCCGATGGACGCCGGAGGAGATCGCTGCGGATCCCGAACTGCTGGCTATGGAGGCGGTCCGACGAGCCCAGATCGATCGGGCAGCCGGACGAACCACCGGCCGCATCGAGCGACTCCCTATGCCGCCTCTGTCATTCCTCGATCCGTCTACCCTCGCCGGCAAGCCGATCCCGGAGCGCGTGTGGATCGTGCCCGGCTGGCTGCCTGCCTCCGCGGTCACGCTGCACTATGCCGCCGGTGGCGAGGGCAAGACGCTCCTGGCACAGCAGCTCATGACTAGCGTCGCCACCGGCGCCCTCTGGCTCGGCCTGCAAGTGCGCCAGGGTCGCGCGATCGGCCTGTTCTGCGAGGACGACGCCGACGAGCTCCACCGCCGCCAAGACGCCATCAACCGCTCCTATGGGCTCGACTTCTCGGACCTGTCGGACATGCGGTGGTCGGCTCCGGTCGGCGACGACAACACGCTGATCCGGTTCGAGGGCGACGGGCAACCCGTCTTCACCGACCGCTTCGAGGACTTCAAGCTGCAGGCCAAGGCGTTCGATACCGACCTGGTGGTGCTGGATGTGGCGGCCGACCTCTTCGGCGGCAACGAGAACGTGCGGCAGCAGGTATCGACTTTCCTTAAGTTCGGCCTCGGCAGCCTAGCCCGTGACCTCGATGCGGCCGTGTTGCTCAACGCCCACCCGAGCCGAGCCGGTATCAGCAGCGGCGACCTCGACGGCGGCTCGACCGGCTGGAACGGCGCCGCTCGGTCGCGGTGGGCGCTCATGACGCCGAAGGGCGAGGAAGGCGAACCGGTCGACGAGTCGGTCCGAGTGCTGACGAAGAAGAAGGCGAACTACTCGACCCGCGGTGACGAGATCCGGCTGCAGTTCCGGGATGGCGTGCTGGTGCGCGACGGTGGCCTCGGTGGCGGCGTAGTGGCGAGATTGGACCGGCGGAAGTGCGAGGAGGTGTTTCTCGAACTGCTGGACGCGATGAAGCCGATGGGAAGGCACGCATCCGAAAGCCGCAACTCGTCCAACTATGCCCCCAAGCTGTTCTCCCAGCATCCGGGGCGCCAGGGATTCAAGCGGCGTGATTTCGAGCTCGCCATGAACGAGTTGTTCGCGGTCGGCACCATCCGCGTCGAGCACTATGGGAAGCCGTCCGACAAGACCAACCATATCGCTCGCGTAGCTCCCGGCGAAGGTGCTGACGAGGGGGGCGAAGGTGGGGGCGAAGGTTAGGCGAAGGTGTTCCGCGAAGGTGGGCGAAGCTCCCACCATTGCTGGGGCGAAGGTGGGCGAAGGTGGGGTCGGGAGAGTGTCCTCTACTACGTAGAGGGTGCGCTGCCCGGCTTGGTGCCGGAGGCGCACCAAAGGAGCCGCTACTGGCGCTTGAGGCCTTGAAAGGCGCTAGACACTGCCACCGGGTTAGCCGTCACCGCCAAAGAAACACCGCCCGTCAGGTGGATTAGCGTTCCGGTATCCATCTCGACCCAGTAGATCACGTGAGCTGGATTGATCCACGGGTCGGGGTACCCTTCGTTCAGCGCCTGAAAGCTGATGGCTTGCATGTCTGTCCCTTGGCTGAGTGACGTGTTGGTAGCTCAAGCCAGAGTGAGGTGCATCTACGATCCTTCTTTGAGGCCGGCACCCTCAAAGCCTCATTTCCGCCGCTGCATCAAAAAAATCCAGCGCGCGAAAATCGGCCGTTTGTAACTAATCCACGCGATTTTTCGTGAAATAACTTGCGGTGTGATAGCTTATCGGTTGCTGCCGCCGGCATCTTCATCATCTCGTGCTTGCTTAATCGAGCGGGATCAATTCCGGTGCTGATGCGGCGCAATCTTCGCCTCATGGGAAGACCGAACGAAAGCCTTGCACCGCTCCGTCAAGACGTGTAGCAATTTCGGTCAACGAGGGTTGAGCGGGAGTTACACACATGCCAGCTGGCCGGTTCATCAGCTACCTGCGCGTGTCCACCGAGCGACAGGGCAAGTCCGGCCTTGGCCTGGATGCCCAGCGCGCCGCAGTCCGCGACTACCTCAACGGCGGCGCCTGGGACCTGCTGCGCGAGTTCGTAGAGGTCGAGAGCGGCGGGAACAACGATCGTCCGCAGCTTGCCGCCGCCATAGCGGAGTGCCGCCTGACCCGCTCGACGCTGGTCATCGCCAAGCTTGACCGCCTGAGCCGTGACGCCACCTTCCTGATGGGCTTGCGGGACAGCGACATCGACTTCGTGGCGGCTGATATGCCGAACGCGAACCGGCTGACGGTCGGGATCATGGCTCTGGTGGCTGAGCAGGAGCGGGAGGCGATCAGCGCCCGCACAAAGGCCGCTCTGGCAGCCGCCAAGGCCCGCGGCACGGTGTTGGGCGGCTACCGGGGCGTTCCGGTCGACCCTGCCGCTGGACGGGCTGCTATCGCGGCCAAAGTGGCAGCTTATGCGGCCGACGTGGGACCGATTGTCCAACAGATGCGCGGCGAGGGCCTGTCCCTGCGGGGCATCGCTGCTGCTTTGGAGGCCCGCAACGTCCGGACGCCTCGCGGTGGCGCCTGGACGGCTAAAGCGGTATCCGGCCTTCTAGCAGCGGAGTGAGACCATGAGCGACAACTTGGTGCTGGAGCTGCTGCGCGCCATCCGTGGCGACATCGCAGAGATACGGACGGAGCAGCGCGAGCAGCGCGGCCGGCTGGCTGCGATTGAGCGATCGCTTGCTCATATCGAACGGGACGGCGCCGAGGCTCGCGCCGAAGTCGGCGGACGGTTCGACCGGATCCTGGATAGGCTCGACCGGATCGAGCGTCGGCTGGATCTTGCGGATGCGCCTGCGGCGTAGCTGTTGCGGTTACGAAACAGTTAGACCGATGGCGGGTTTATTGGGATGACCTTGTAAATATCCTCGTCTTCATTGAGTTTTGCCTCAACCTTTGCAGGTGGCGCTGGTAGCGGATCAGGAGCATAGCTGCTGTCGATCAGGCCCCGAGCGATCATTGACTCGATGATGTTCGAGATAAGCAAGCCGGGGTAGCCAGGGCCTGGTTGGTCAACTTTCCTACCACCAGACACAGCGATCGTAGCCGCTGCCTGAATCTGTGCGGCTGCGATAGTTGCGGCGGCCTGTAGGATCGCCGCCTCATCCGTGAACTTGAACCCCATGTGTCCTCCTAGAGCCGCCGCCCTCACTCCGGAACCGGCTAATAACCGCTCCCTCATGTAGCACGCGGGACTAGACGGAAACACCGGTAATCGGCGCCCGATACTTGCAGGTTCGACCTCTGTAGGATCACGACAGGCCGGTGTAGTGCTGGGATGTGATGCACCGGCCGCCTGTCATGCTCCGGAGGCCCGATGCCGCTCCCTAACTGCCTGTCCGTTGCTGCTGCTGCCCGTCGGGTAGGCGTGCACGTCGACACCCTGCGCGGATGGATCGCTGCCGGGCGCGGCCCTGTCGTGACGCGGATCGAGGGCCGGGTGCTGGTGCGGGATGATCACTTACTGGCGTGGCTCGACAGCCGGGCGTCGGACGCCGGGCAGCGTGCGGCGTGATCACCGACGAGACGAACGACATTGCGCGGAAAATGCTCGCTGCCATGCCGGAGCGTATGGATATGGACACAGCACTTTCCGCTGTTGGCATACTGGTCAGCAACTTCGTCTCAACCACCGTAGGTCTTCAGACCAGCATGGCGGTTGTTGCTTTCACTGCACATGAAGCCTTGCATGGGCGGCAGCAGGGATGAGCGGCTTGCTCAACCTCGAAACGGCGATCGGTTCGCTCAGTCGCCTAGCCTCATCGGGTGCAGTCACGCTCGGCGGCATGATCCTGACCGGCGTCGAAGTGCCGAGCGCACTCAAGATCGCGGGCGAACAACAGCTCGCGGTCACGACGTTACTCGGCGGCGACCGTGTCATTCGTGCGATGGGGCCGAACCCCGCCCCGATCAGCTTGTCCGGCATGTTCATCGGTCCGGATGCGCAGAGCCGAGCGGAAACGCTGGCGAGGATGCACGATGCAGGGCGACAACTCCGCCTGAGCATCGCCGGCCTGTCGTTCATGGTGGTGATCCAGTCCTCCAGCTACACCTACCAGCAGCAGGGAGCCGTCGTTCCGTTCGAGGTGACGGTCGTCATCCAGCCGACGATCCCGGCAGCCAGCAGCACCACCCCCTCCGCGCTATCGTCGCTGGTAGGCCCCGACATCGCGTCCGCCGCCACCACGATCAGCAACACGGTGGCGCAGGCATCCGCTGCCGCAGGGGCGGTTGCAGGGCAGCTGCAGGCGGTTGTCGAGCAGGTTGCTCCGGTCGCTGGTCTGATCGGCGCTGGCGGGCTGCTGGCAGGCGTGGACGACAAGCTGACCGTGGTCGGCACCCTGACCGGAGCGGGCGTCAACTTCGCCGCTGCACCGGCCGCTGCGGCGTCTGTCATCACCGGACTACAGTCCGCTGGCGCGAATCTCAACGCCACGCTGGCGCAGGCCGGCACAAACCTGGAGGCGCTGTCCGCTGCGGCCGGGCGCGGCAACCTGGTGGCGAACATGACTGACTTACAGGCCGCCATAGCCAGCGCGGGCGCCGCGTCCGCAGCTGCGACGGCCGGCGGGTTCCTCAATCGGGCGACGATCAATGTGCAGTCGGCCGCCGGCCTGACGCCGACGCCTGCTGTCGTTCATTCCTGAAAGATCCGAGCAATGCCCAACACCCTATCCGAAGCCGCCACCACCGCCGGCCTGACCGACCCCGACCTGCTCAAACTGGCCCGAACCGACGTGTCGCCACGCGAAGCCGTGGCGGAGCTACAGAGCAAGTTTCCTGGTGCCTTCCGACTGCGACACGCCACGCGCGACATGACGCGCGCCGAGTTCCGGGCCGGGCTGCGCGAGATTACCTCCGCCGAAGCCGGCCGGCAGAACAAGGCGCTGGACGACACCGCGCTGGCCCGGTTCGGCCGCAAGTTCAAGATGGGAACCTGAGATGGCCGCAACCCTGATCAAGGCCGCCGCCGCGGCCGGTGCCATCGACCCCGATATCGTCAAGGCCGCGCGGACCGACATCCCGCCAGCCGAAGCGATCGAGGAGCTACGGCGCCAGTTCCCGGCCGCGTTCCGCCCCGTGTTCGATGCGCGCACGGCATCGAAAGCCGAGGTCGACGCACGGTGGCGCGAGATGCAGCAGGCCGAAGGTCGTCGCCGGTACGACCGTGACGTGGCGACATCTCTCGACCGCCTGACCGCGAAGTATGGAGCGAAGTAGCAATGTTCATCACCTCGCCCACCTACCACTACCAGTTCGACCTGACGTTTCCGCAGGTCGCGGCGCGCGCGCCTAGCGGAGCACCGGCATTCCTGGCCTTCGGGACCGACAACAAGACGCTGCTGATCCGCAACGATGGGGAGGACGCACTCCTACGGTTCGGTCCTCCCGGCACGCCCATCGGCTATGACCTGGGGGGAGTGTTCCGCATCCCTGCCGGCGCATCGATGGTCCTGGAGCAGGCAGACCTCGTTTCGGGCTCTCTCGGTTACATCGGCGGTCCGCTGCTGATCTGCACCGGCGGCTTCGTGTCCTGCACCACTCCTGCAGCGACGCACCCATGAGGAATACGAACATGAAGGCAGCCGAGACTCCGGCCGATCCGATCGCCGCCGCGCTGGCGAAGTATCAGCACCAGATGGAGCTGCCCGAGCTGACCGCCACGGCGCCTGACGAGGTGCTGATCGCACACTTGGCCCGCGGACAGCCCACTACCCGCATCCAGACGGCGCTACGACAGGCGCAGCAGCACGCGCGGAACCTCTACGCCGCCCCGGCCGACGTGCTGGACGATCGGGCAGAAACGTTCTGGCGCGAGGTCGGCAACATCCAGCGATCCAACCCGGAGCCGGGCGGCCGCAAGGCAGCGGACTGGCATTGCGCGATCACCCTGCTGCGCATGTCGCTGCAAGCCCTGGCGGTCGTGGTGGAGTTCACCGCCCGTTGGGAGAAGATGAGCGACATGGAGCGGCAGGCGACAGGGCGGCAGGAGAGCGCCAACTTCCGCGCCTCAACCTTCAATGGTGGTGCACACGGTGCGGTCGTGCACGCAGCGCCCGATTGGACGCCATTCCTGGCACAGATCCGTGCTCGCGGCGTCACCCTCGCTCCCGCGCCTGATGGCGGGATCACCCTGACCGGCGGCCACCTACTGACGCCGATCGAGCGCACGCAACTCGTCACGAACAAGCCGACGATCCGCGCCGCGCTGGGTGCCATCGAGACCATCTGATGCGGACCGCCGCGCCGCATAAGGGTCGGCCCTGCACCGTCTGCGCGCACGCGAACCTCAAGGCGATCGACCGCGAGTTACTGGAGCCTGGCGCCAGCCTGACAGAGATTGCGGCCCGGTACCCGCCGCTGGTTCGGACCAGCCTCGGCAGGCACCGCACGCTGCACATCGCATCTGTGCTCAAGGCCGAGACGGTGCAGGCGTTCGACGCGGATCAGGCAGCGCACGGCTTGGACCTGACCGAACGGGTGGACAAGCTGTTCGATAGGGCCAACGACCTGCTGACCGCGATGCAGGCGGAGAAGGACTTCCGCGGCGCCACCACCGCCATCCGCGAGATGCGCGGGTGCCTAGAGCTGCTGGGCAAGCTGCGGGGCGAGATCGCGGACAGCACCACAATCAACGTGTTCGCGTCTCCGACGTGGGTGACGGTGCAGACGAACGTGCTGGCGGCCCTTGCACCCTATCCGGAGGCGAAGGCGGCCGTGGTGCTGGCGCTGGACGTCCCCGGTGGCTGACGAGGCGCCTGACATTGCCCGGGCGCTGGTACATGCCTTAGACCCGGTTGCCTTCGCTCGTGACCGCCTGGGCTTCATCTGTGACCCTTGGCAGGCGCGGGTACTACGGTCGACCCGACGCCGCATCCTGATGAACTGCACCCGGCAGGCCGGCAAGACCACCGTGACGGGTATCCGGGCGCTGCACACCGCCATCTACCAGCCGGGCAGCTTGACCCTGCTGTTCTCCAAGGGGCAGCGCCAGAGCACCGAGCTGCTGCTCAAGGTCGCGACTGACATCACCACCATGGATGACGCGCCCAAACTGGCGAAAGACAGTGCGACTGAGCTGCGGCTGCAAAACGGTTCGCGCATCGTGTCGCTGCCCGGCAGCAACCCCGACAACATCCGCGGCTACTCGGCTCCAGACCTGATCGTCGAGGACGAAGCCGGCTTCGTGGATGATGACCTTTATGAGGCGTTCCTGCCAATGCTGGCCACGTCCAGAGATGGCGGCCGGTTGATCCTCATGAGCACGCCGAACGGCAAGCGCGGGCATTTCCACGCCGCCTGGTCATCGGGCGATCCGAAGTGGCAGCGGGAAAGCGTCGACTGCTACCAGGTCCCCCGCATCAGCCGCGATTACCTGGACGACATGCGGTCCGAGTTCGGCCCGTGGAAGTTCAGCCAAGAGTTCGAGTGCAAGTTCGTGGAAGCCGAAGGGCAGTACTTCTCGGATGATCTGATCGAGCGAGCTTTCTCGCACAACCTGCCGGCGCTGGAGTTGAGGTTCGCATGTCCCTGATCGCTTGGAAGGCTGCACAGGAGCGCCGCCCCGGCATCGAGCCGCGGATCGTGGTCGACCGGTACGAGACGCGGGACATCCGTCCACACCGCTTCATCGTCGGGCTGGATCTGGGGAAGCAACGCGACTTCACCGCCCTGATCGTCAACGATCTGCACTTCGCGAGCCGGGTGCGGATCCAGCGCACCGAGTACGAGCCAACCGAGGGCGTTGTACGTAGCCGGCGGGTCGCGTTCCACCGGTTCGTGACGGTCTACCGGTACGCGCTGGGCACGCCCTATCCCGAGATCAATCGCAGCGTGAAGTCGGTCCTGGCGCAGCTTCCACCCCGCGACCTGCCGCCCGAGCTGGTGGTCGACGCGACGGGTGTGGGGATGCCGGTGGTCGACGCGATGAACGAGCTAGGGATCAACCCGTTGGCCGTCACCATCACGGCCGGCAGCGAGGTCAACGAGCGGAACTGGCGGAACTACACGGTGCCGAAGAAGATCCTGGCCTCGTCCCTGGACATCACCTTCGCGGAGGACAGGCTCGACATCACTCCGGACTCGACCCATTCCGGCACCCTCAAGGCCGAGCTGCAAAACTTTCGGGTGAAGGTGTCGGCCGGCGGGAACGAGACGATGGAGGCATGGCGCGAGGGGATGCACGATGACCTGGTGCTGTCCGGAGCGCTGGCGGTGTGGCGGGGCGAGACGACGCCGCAGCCGATGGCACCTTACTGGCACAACATCGGGCGTTGATCAGATCAGATAATTCGATGTCGCCGATCGACAGGGCACGGCATCAGTTCCCAATCAGTAATCCAGAACGCGCACCCGGCGCACAGGCCGCCGCGCCTCCAGCAAATCAGCCAGCGTCCGCGCCTCGTCCTGATCAAGCAGCCGTTCCCGATACAGCTCCGGCGGCACCCCCAGTTCAACCGGGATCTGGGCACACCAGGTTTCACCGCCCGGGTCATACCCAAAGCGCGCAAGTGCTGTAGCAGCGATCCCGCTGTCGCGGGCTTGGATCACGGCAACGCCAAGAAGCTGCTCCCCATGCTGACGCTTCATGTCAAAGAAGGAGAACCACCACCAGGAGTCGTCACCGATATGCATTCGCGGTCCAGTATGCGCATCTGGCCCCTGCCTTGTGCGGTCTCTAGCTAAGGGGGGCAAGGTTGAGGGCCGTCAGCTTCTATCCCTGCGCCACTCTGTCCAGGCTGCGTCGGTGAATACCCGTGCCGCCTTGCGAGCATCGGCTTCCGACACGCCCTTGAGGTGCAGCATGTTGGCCACGATCGACCAGCCATCGGCAAACCCGGCTGCGGCTTCGGCCTCGGTCTTCCAGGCATCACTACTGCCGTAGAGGGTGCCGCGGCTGCAAATGAAGGCGAAGTCTTCATCGGTGAACGGCTGCGTCGGATCCAGCACGGTTTTCCCCTTGGTTCACGCTTCGAGCACCCACTTGCCTCGGCGCCTCAGCCAGCCGTAACGCCGCTTGAAGCAGGGTCCGCCGAGCCTCCGGTGATAGCTTCGGGATCAGCCGGTATAAGGCTGCTTCGCGGACATCGTCCCTCCGCGAGTTACGTCTCGGTTCTGGCGGATGTCGGGGCTTCGTCGGCATGTTGGCAGCTTACGTGACCCAATCCTGTTGGGCACCGCCCAATTTGTTCTTCTTGTATACCTCGACGTATACAGACGGCTTGATTTGCTTGTAAACTGTTAATATCGCTTGGTCAGCGACAGCCCGTTCTACCTGCGCGCCTATCCGGACGTGGCGGAGGCCGGGCTCGATCCGCTCGAGCACTACATGGTGCAGGGCTTCCGCGAGAGCCGCCGCCCGTTCGCCGGCTTCGACCCCGCCTTCTACCGGCAGCGCTACCTGGGCGGCGAGACCGAGGCCAACCCGCTGCTGCACTACCTGGCCAACCGCGACCGGCCCGGGGTGCATCCGAGCCTGCCCGCCGGCGAGACCACGATCGCGCGCGAGGTGCGCCGGCACACCCAGCCGGGACCGTGCTTCGAGACCAGGCGTCCGCTGCCGGCGACCGCGTCCAGGCGCGCCCGCGTGCTCGCCTACTACCTGCCGCAGTTCCATGCCGTGAAGCGCAACGACGAGTGGTGGGGCGAGGGGTTCACCGAATGGACCAACGTCCAGCGCGGCCTGCCGCGCTTCGCCGGCCACTACCAGCCGCGCATCCCGCGCGACCTCGGCCATTACCGGCTGGAAGGCACCGAGACCCTGAAGCGCCAGGCGGAGATGGCGCGCTCGGCGGGGATCGAGGGCTTCGTGTTCTACTTCTACTGGTTCAACCGTGAGCGCCTGCTCGACGGCCCATTGGAAGCGCTGCTCGCCGACCGCACCATCGACCTGCCGTTCTGCCTGATGTGGGCCAACGAGAACTGGACCCGACGCTGGGACGGCTCGGAGGAGGACGTGCTGATCAGCCAGGACTTCCGGCCCGAGGACGAGCTGGCGTTGGTCGACTGCTTCGCCCGCCATTTCGCCGATCCACGCTATATCCGCGTCGGCGGCCGCCCGCTGCTGATGATCTACCGCATCGCGCTGATCCCGGAGGCCGCCGAGACGATCGCCCGCTGGCGCACCCTGTTCCGCAGCCGCGCCGACGAGGACCCGCTGTTCGTGATGTCGCAGTCCTTCGGCGACAACGACCCGCGCCCGTACGGCCTGGACGGCGCGGTCGAGTTCCCGCCGCACAAACTGGTGGGCGGGCTCGCCACGGTCAACACCAGCCTGAACATGCTCGACACCGACTTCACCGGGCAGGTGTACGACTACGACGAGGTGATGCGCGCGGCACTCGCCGAGCCGCCCGCGCCGTTCCCGCTGATCCGCACCGCGGCACCATCCTGGGACAACGACGCACGCCGGCAGGGCAGCGGCCTGGTGCTGCACGGCAGCACGCCCGCCCGCTACGAGACCTGGCTCGAGGGGCTGGTGCGTCGGGCCGGCGCGCATCCGTTCCACGGCGAGCCGATCGTCTGCGTCAACGCCTGGAACGAGTGGGCCGAAGGCGCCACCCTGGAGCCGGACCTGCATTTCGGCTCGGCGTACCTCAACGCCACCGGCCGCGCCGTCACCGGTTTCGGGCGTCCCTCCGCGCAGGGCCGCGTGCTGCTGGTCGGTCACGACGCGTTTCCCGCCGGGGCGCAGTCGCTGCTGCTGCATGTCGGGCGGCAGCTCAAGCGGTGCCACGGGGTCGAGATCGCCTTCCTGCTGCTGGGCGGGGGAGCACTGCGCGACGGCTACGAGGCGGTCGGCCGCACGGTCGTCATGGGATCCGACGATCCCCGCCTGCCCGCCCACCTGGAGGCACTGCGCATCGCTGGGTTCTCGGGTGCCGTCGTCAACAGCGCTGCCTCCGCGCCGGTCGGCCGACACCTGGCGCAGGCCGGCATCCCGTTCATCCTGCTGGTGCACGAGCTGCCGGCGCTGCTCGGCGAGAAGGGGCTGCTCCCGGCCCTGCGCGACGCCGCCGGTCGTGCCGCCACCGTGGTGTTCCCGGCCGCCGCCGTTCAGGACGCGTTGCGCGCCCTCGTGCCGGTCCCGGACGACCGGACGGCGCAGATCCCGCAGGGGCTGTACGCCGGGGTGCGCTATACCGCCCGCCACCGCGGGGCGTTCCGGGCGCAGTTCGGCGTCGAGGCGGACGACCTGCTGCTGATCGGCGTCGGCTATGCCGACATGCGCAAGGGCTTCGACCTGTTCCTGCAGCTGTGGCGGCTGCTGTCCGCGCGCACCCCGGGCGGACGGCGCCGGCACCGGCGCATCCACTGCCTGTGGCTGGGCGACGTCGACCCCACCCTGCACACCTATCTGCGCGCCGAGCTGGAAGGCGCGATCGCGACCGGCACCTTCCACATGCCGGGCCACGTTCCCGACGCGCCGGACCACCTCAGCGCCGCCGACGCCTTCGTGCTGACCTCGCGCGAGGACCCGCTGCCCAGCGTGGTGATGGAGGCGCTGGCCAGCGGCCTGCCGGTCGCCGCGTTCGAGAACAGCGGCGGCACCCCGGAGCTGCTGCGCCGGTTCGACACCGGCGCCCTGGTGCCGCTGGGCGACGTCGCGGCCCTGGCCCGCGCCGCCCTCGCCCTGGCCCAGGATTGCCACGACCAGCCCGGCGCCGAGCGCGCGCGCAGCGGCCGCCAGGTGGCGCGGCAGCTCTGCTTCGACCGCTACGTCGGCCGCCTGCTGGCGCTGGCCCAGCCGGCGATGCGGCGCATCTCGGTGGTGGTGCCAAGCTTCAACTATGCCCGCTACATGCGGCAGCGCCTGGCCTCGATCTTCGCGCAAGGCCATCCTGTGCACGAGGTGATCGTGCTCGATGACGCCTCGGCCGACGACAGCGTCGCCGAGGCGCGGGCCGCGGCGGCGGACTGGGACCGCCAGATCCGGGTGGTGGCGCAGACGCGCAACTCAGGCTCGGTGTTCCGTCAGTGGCAGCGCGCGGTGGCGGAAGCGCGGGGCGACTGGGTCTGGATCGCCGAGGCCGACGACGCCGCCGATCCCCGCCTGCTGGAGTCCCTGGCGCAGGCGCTGGACGGGGCACCGCGCGTGGTGATGGCGTTCTGCGACAGCCGCGCGGTGGACTCCGCCGGCACCACGGTGTCCGACAGCTACAAGCCGTACTACGCCACCACCGCCGGCACCACGCTCGACAGCGACGGCCTGCACGAGGGACCGGCCTTCGTCCGCGCCTGCCTCGGCGAGCGCAACCTGATCCTGAACGCCAGCGGCGTGCTGTTCGAGCGCCACGCACTGCGTGCCGCCCTCGCCCGGCTCGGCGACGAGCTGCTCACGTTCCGCGTCGCCGGCGACTGGCGGCTCTACATCGAGCTGCTCGACCAGCCCGGCGCCCAGGTGGCCTACGTCGCCGAGCCGCTGAATATCCACCGCCGGCACGGCGACAGCACCACGCACCGCCTGGCCGCGCAGAAGCACCTGGGCGAGGTGGCGCGCATCCACCGCCTGATCGGGCGGCAGCCAGCGGTCCTGGATGCCGACCGCATGCGCCAGCGCGCCTATCGCAGCCAGCTCGCGCAGCAGTTCGGGCTGCGCCTCGCCGGCGAGTGAGGCCGGGACCGCCCATGCGCTGACTGGAACGTGAACGTCGTTCACGCCGCCAGGGCGGCTTCAGCCTTGCGGGCGGCCTCGATGCAGTCGGTCACCGCTTCGGCCAGCGAGCTGGTGAAGTAGTCGGCGCCGATCGAGCGCTGCACCTCCCGGTCGCTCAGGGTCGAGTCCTCCAGCGGCCACAGCCCAACCAGGATCGGCGTACCGCGCGGCAGGCGCTGGCGCAGGCGCTGCATCAGGTAGCGCAGGTGCGACGGGCTGCCGCTGATGTCGAGGTAGGAGATGCAGGCCATCGCCACGCCGGACACGTCCAGCGTCTCGACCCTCTCCCGCGACACGTCGCCGTAGCCGATCAGGCGGCTGCCCAGCCCATGCTTGCCGACGAGTTGTGCCAGCATCGCGGAGGCGGCCTCGTCAAGCGGGCCACGTCCGGCGATGCACATCACCGCACCCGGGCCGCGCCAGATCGGCGGCAGGCTTTGGGTGTCGCCCTCCACGCTGTCGGGATGGGGATGGGACTGCAACGCGCCCTCGTCGTCATGCGGCTCGACCGCCTCCCTGCCGCGCTTCGGCGGCGGCGGCTGCTCGTCCTCCTGGCTGGCGAGGCCGTCCACCAGCGACTTGATGGTCGTCTTGACGCGATCGAGCTGGTCGTGGCCGAGCGTGCCGCGCCGGGCGTCGTTGGCGGCGAGCTGCATCCCCTTGAGCGCCACCTCGTCGTAGTAGGCGGTGAGCGAGCACTCCCGCAGCAGCGTCTCGGCGTGGTCTTGCGCCTCGTCGGCGTCGCCGGCCAGGATGCGCTGGTAGAAGCTTTCCACCGGGGTCAGCGCCGGCCGGTCGCCGAGCATGACGTCGAGGAACTCGAGCCGCTTCACGTGCCGGCCCATCACCACCAGGCATAGGGTGAGCGGGGTGGACAGGATCAGCCCGACCGGGCCCCACACCCAGGACCAGAAGATCGCCGCCACCACCACCGAGAACGGCGACAGCCCGGTGGCATGGCCGTAGACCATCGGCTCGATCACCTGCCCGGTGACGCCTTCCACCACCACGTAGAGGCCCGCGGTCCACAGCATCATCGACCAGCCCGGCTCCACCGCCGCCGCCAGGCCCATCGGCAGCACGGCGGAGATGAAGGAGCCGACATAGGGCACGAAGCGCAGCAGGCCGGACAGGATGCCCCATAGCACCGGGTTGGGCACGCCGATGATCAGCAGGCCGAGGCCGATCACCACGCCGAACAGGGTGTTGATGCTGAGCTGGGTGACGAAGTAGCGGCTGAGCCGACGGCCGCCGTCGTCGATCGCCAGCGTAGTACGATGAAGGTCGTCCGAGCCCACCAGCCGGATCAACCGGTCGCGCAGGTCCTCACGCTGCAGCAGCGCAAACACCGCCACCACGAACACGATGCCCAGCGTCGCCAGCGGTGACAGGATCGGCGACAGGTAGGTGCGGGCAAGTTGCAGCGGCGACAGGCCGCTGTCGGCAGGCGCTGCGGGCGCAGGCGCCGCGGAAGGCTGCGCCTCGCCGGTCGCGGACACGGCTGCGGGAGCGCCGGGAGCGGCGGCGGCAGGTGCCGGGGCCCCATGCGACCGATGCGAGCCGATGAGGTCGGCGAGGTGCGACAGGCGGCCGACGGTGTAGCTGCGTACGTTGGAAACCTTGGTCTCGACGGTGGTGGCATATTTCGGGATGTCGGAGGCGAGCTCGGCGATCTGCGAACCGATGACGCCGCCGATCGCCACGATCAGCCCCAGCGCCAGGATCACGCCCAGCAGGACCGAAGGCACCTTGCCGAGATGCAGCCGACGCAGCAGCGTCGTCACCGGTGCCAGCACGAAGGCGAGCAACAGCGCCAGGGTGACTGGAACCAGCACCTCCCTGCCGAAGTACAACGTCGCCACGATCATGACGAACAGGGTCATGACCCGGGAGGCATCGGGTGCCGGCGCTTGGGCGACGGCCTTTGGCGGCGGCACCGGCCGCCCCTTGTCTTCCGGCATGACGTCGTCCTGGTCGCCCCGGCGACCGGCCACCCTAGGCGACGACGATCATGCCGGGATCATGGGTTGCTGGGTCTGCGTAGGAACGCCCCGGATCAGCGTCCGAGCGAGCGGCGGCCGAAGATGGCGTGATACACCACCAGCACGATGATCGCGCCGACAACCGCGACGAACATGCTGTAAAGGTTGAACCCGGTGACCGGGGCGGCGCCCAGGATCGAGAACAGGTAGCCGCCGACGATGGCGCCGACGATGCCGAGAACGATGTCGAGGATCAGCCCCTCGCCGCTCTTGTTGACGATCTTGCTGCCGATGAAGCCGGCGATCAGCCCGAGAATGATCCAGCCGAGAATTGACATGTGAGCGCTCCTGAACGTGTTCCTCGGGGCGGTCAACGATTTCGGCATCGATTCCGTTCCCGGGTTCCATGCGGGCTCGTTCGTCCCGGATCGGCTGCTGCCGGATCATCAGGGCGGCATCAACCGGAGCTGGCCTGGGAGCAGGAATGCGTTCTCGGGAACGGCAACCCGTCATAGATGCCCGTGCCGGGAAACTTTGCCGGCCTGCGCCACTTTGGAGCGCACGCGTCGACGCATGCCACTCCGGCCCGCGCCGCGATACCTCGTTCAATCGGCACGACCAGGATCCTGTCATCGACCGACCAGTCCCGGGGACAACCGTTCATGCCTCGCCACCCATCGCCGCGGAGGCCGCAACCGACGACCGGACGAGCCGGGACCGCGACGCAGGGGCCGGTCCGTCCCGCGCTCGCCTCCCTTCCCCATCATCAACCTGTCGCTGCGGCACGGTCCTGGTCGTCTGCGACGCAATAAGAAGGACGCGTGGATGAGTGACGTGAGTGGGAGCGACCCCGTCAAGGCGGGGCT
>CAXTVX010000027.1:0-39034 GCA_964247755.1 uncultured Acetobacteraceae bacterium
GAGGCCTCGGCCTCGACCGAGATCGAGCTGGCGATGGCGATCCAGTTGGCCCAGGCGGCAAGGAAGCCGACCAGGGGGCCGTGGGTGGCGTGGGAGAAGCGCACCATGCCGCCGGGGACCGGGAACATGCCGCCGAGCTCGGAGGCGAGCCAGCCGATCACCAGCACCACCACGGCGCCGATCAGCCAGGCCAGGATCGCGCCCGGGCCGGCAATGGAGGCGGCGCGTGCGGCGCCGAACAGCCACCCGGAGCCGATGATGGAGCCGATGCCGGTGAACAGCAGCGCCCAGGCGCCGATCTCGCGCTTGAGCGGCCCGGTCTGGGGGGGAAGCGACATGGACGCGGATACTCCCTGGACTGACGGTCGGGCGGCCGGCCTGCCGAAGGCCGACGCGACCGGCGCGCCGCGTCCACTGCCGGGACGCTGGCGCGCATGGCAGGTATGCCGCGACGGAGGGCGGCTGGCTACTCCGTGAGGACAGGGGATCGTTCCGGAACGACGCGGGCGGGATGAACGACGAGGACCGGGATCACCTGGCCGGTGCTGGCGTGGCCGTACGGGTGCTTCGGCGGGTGGTGGCCCGGTCGCTGTTGGCCCGGCGTGCGGTGGTCCATCGGATGCCGGGACGTCGATCTGCTCCAGGACCGGCGGCGTCGAACGGCGCGGGGCCGTGGGGCGGCACCACTTCCGGCGGCCGGCGCGGAACGCCGGATGGCGGCGTCAGCCGTCCTTCCGCCGGCGGCTCGGCATCTCGCCTGCCGCGACCAGGGCGCAGGCGATGGCCACCGTGCGTCGGGCCTGGTGGCGAACGGCGTCGAAGTCCTCCTCGCGCGGCGGGCGGTTCTCGCTGCCGACGATGGCCGAGGCGCCGTAGGGGGAGCCGGCTTCCAGCATCGCCTCGTCGGTGTAGCCGGTCGGCACGATCAGCATGCCCAGATGCGCCATCGGTGCGTAGAGCGACAGCGTGACCACCTCGGTGCCGCCATGCGGCCAGGAGGCGGTGGCGAAGGCGCCGCCGATCTTGCCGGCGAGCGCGCCACGCTTCCATTGCGGGCCGAGCTGGTCGAGGAAGTTCTTCAGCTCCGTCGCCATCGCGCCGAAGTAGCAGGGCGTGCCGAACAGGATCGCGTCGGCCCATTCGGCGTCCTCGTGCGTGGGCGCGTCATGGAGGGCGTTCTGCCGCGCAGCACTCTCGGTCCAGCCCTCGACCTTGGCCATCACGGCCGCGTCGGCGACCTCGCGCGGGCGGCGGACGCGCACCTCGGCGCCGCCGTCCCGGGCTGCCTCGGCAGCGGCGGCGGCGAGCGCTTCCACCGATCCGGAACGGGAATAGTAGACGATCAGCAGGCGGGTCGGGCTCGGGGCGGGATCGGGCAAAGGGACGCTCCTCAACCGTCGCCAGGCTGCGACGGCCAGGGGACAGGTGTTGCCGCGGTCGCGACCGCGAAAGGGTGCCGGGTGTCACGTGTGGTTCAGGGCGGGTCCAGCCCGGACGCATCGGCCCGGCGCATCGGCCCGGCGCATCGGCCCGGCGCATCGGCTGAGGAACGACGCTCGCGGGCCGGCGTTCGGGTTCCGCAACGGAGTCGAGGGCGGAGGATGGACGGGCTGTTCGCGGCTGGCATCTTCTGCGTGCTGTCCGGGCTGTATCTGCTGTTCGCCGGCACGGTCAGCGCCACCGAGATCGGTGCCGGGCTGGTGGCGACGGCGCTGGTCACGGCGCTGGCGACCGTCCAGCATCGCGGACGGACGCACCGGCTGCGCCTGGTACCGCCGGCCCGGGTGCTGCTGCGTCCGCTGTGGGGCGTGGTCGCGGATTCCGGCCGGGTCGGGACGGTGCTGGCGCGGGCGGTGCTGCGCCGTCCGGCGGGGCAGGTGGGCCAAGTGGTGCGGCAGGCGTTCCGCCAGGGCGGCGAGACTCCGGCCGATGCGGGACGCCGGGGCATGGTGGTGCTGGCGGCGTCGCTCGCGCCGAACGGCTACGCGCTGCACATCCCGGCGGGCGAGGACGCGATGGTGATGCACCGGCTGGCGCCTGTGCCGCCGTCGCCGGACCGGGAGTGGCCGGCATGACGGTGTGGATGGCGGCCGCGATCGGGCTGCTGCCGCCGGCGGCGGCGGCGCTGGTCGCGGCGCTGCGGGGGCCGGTGGCGCAGCGGCTGGTGGCGGTGCAGCTGGCCACGGTGCTGGCCAGCCTGTTGCTGGCGCTGATGACGTGGGCCTTCGACCAGCCGAGCTTCATCGACCTGGCACTGACCCTGACGGTCCTGTCGCTGCCGGGCACGCTGCTGATGACGCTGTTCCTGGAGCGCTGGTTGTGACGGCCGTGGCGCTGGACGGGCTGCTCGGGATCGCGGTGCTGGCGGCCTGGCTCGGCTGCGCCGGGTTCCTGCGCCTGCGCACGGCGCTCGACCGCATGCACTGCGTGGCGTTCGTGTATGCAACCGCCGGCAGCGCGCTGACGGCGGCGGCGTTCGTGTCGGACGGGCCGTCGGACCGGGCGCTGAAGATGCTGCTGCTGACGGTCGTCGGGCTGCTGGCGGGGGCGGCGATGTCGCATGCGACCGGTCGGGCGCTGCTGCTGCATGGCTCGGCGCCCGAGGCGGAAGGGCCGGCGCACCTGGCGGTGGCGTCCGACGTCGCGGTCGCCGACGGTGAGCGCGGATGAGCGTGCTGATCCCGCTGCTGTTCCTGCTGGTGGCAGCCACCGGGACCGGCGTGGCACTGTCGCGGGTGCCGCGTCGGCAGGTGATGGCGATGGCGGCGAACGGGATGGCGCTGGCGCTGCTGTTCATGGCGCTGCAGGCGCCGGACGTGGCGTTCGCCGAACTCGCGGTCGGCACCGCGGCGCTGCCGCTGCTGTTCCTGGTGGTGCTGGCCAGCGTGCGGACGGACAAGGCGGCGAAGGCGAAGGACGGCGCGGCTGCCGCGGACCGGCCGTGAGCCTGCGCGTGCGCGTGCTGCTGTTCGCGCTGGCGGTGCTGTGCCTCCTTCCGGCGTTCGCGCACGTGGCGCTGCACCTGCCGCGGTTCGGCGCGCATCCGCTGCCGTATGGCGACGCGATCAACGCCGCCGGCGTGCGCGAGCGGCACGTCACCAACATGGTGAGCGCGGTCAACTTCGACTACCGCGGCTTCGACACGCTGGGCGAGGAGTTCATGCTGCTCGGCGCCGTGACCGGCACCGCGGCCCTGCTGCGCGGCACGCGCGGCGAGCGCACGGAGCAGCCGCAGCAGGTGCCGGGACGGCCGGTGCGGGCGCGCAGCGACGCGGTGGTGCTGGTCGCGCGGCTGATGGGAAGCGTCACCGTGCTGTTCGGCGTCTACGTCGCGCTGCACGCGATGACGACGCCTGGCGGCGGGTTCCAGGGCGGGGTGATCGTGGCGTCCGGGCTGCTGCTGGTGTTCCTGGGCGAGGAGTACGGCGGCTGGCGGCGGGTGATGCGCTCGGAGATCCTGGATGCCTGCGAGGGCGGCGGTGCGACGCTGTATGCGCTGTGCGGGTTCGCCTCGGTACTGGCGGGGCAGGCATTCCTGCAGAACATCCTGCCGCTGGGAAAGATCAAGGACCTGTTCTCGGGCGGGCTGATGCTGGTGGAGAACGCGGGCGTCGCGTTCGCGGTGGCGGGCGGGTTCGCGGTGCTGTTCGGCGAGTTCCTGGAGGAGACGCGGGTGGAGGCGGACGGCGACGACGACCAGGAGAAGGAGGCATGAGCACGCTTGATGGGGCGACCAGCCTGCTGCCGTGGTGCGTGTCGGCCTGGCTGCTGGGCATCGGGCTGTACGCGATCCTGACCAGCCGGCATTTCGTGCACCTGATCGGCTGCCTGTCGGTGGTCCAGGCTTCGACCTACGTGCTGCTGCTGGCGGCGGCATACCGCAACGGCGCCCAGGCGCCGATCTTCTACAGCCATCCGCCGGGGGTCGCGGCGGATCCGGTGCTGCAGGCGCTGGTGCTGACCGACGTGGTGATCGGGGCGACGGTGACGGCGCTGCTGCTGGCGCTGGTGCTGCAGCTGCACAAGCGGCGCGGGACGCTGGATCCGGAGCGGCTGCGGCCGATGCGCCGGCGACGGCGCGGCGACGGTCGGGGCCCGGCTGATGGCGGTGCTGCCGGTGGGGGTGATGCCGCCGCTGCCCGTGGCGGAGCCGCTGGCGGTGGCAGGACTGCTGCTGGCGACGGGCACGCGGCTGCCGAAGCGGATGCCGGACGTGGTGGCGATCCTGACGGCGGTCGCCGCCTGCGTGCTGTGCGCGCTGATGGCCGTGGGCAGCGCGCACGCGCCGCTGGTGTACTGGTTCGGCGGGTGGGAGCCGCGCCACGGGCTGGCGATCGGCATCGGCTTCGTGGTGTCGCCGGCAGGGGCGTGGCTGGGAGCGTTCATCGCGCTGCTGTTCGCGGCCACGCTGCTGTTCGCGTGGGGCTACTACGACACGGTGCACGCGCACTTCCACGTGCTGATGCTGCTGTTCATGGCCGGGATGATCGGGTTCTGCCTGACCCACGACCTGTTCAACCTGTTCGTGTGGTTCGAGCTGATGAGCGTGTCGGCGTTCGCGCTCACCGGCTACGCGCTGCGCACCGACGCGCTGGAAGGCGCGCTCAACTTCACGGTGGTGAACACGATCGGCTCCTACCTGATCCTGGGCGGGATCGGGCTGATCTACCTCGAGATGGGCGCGCTGGACTTCTCCGCGCTCGGCCGGGGCGTGGCGGCGCATTCCGGCGACCCGGCGGTCGCGGCGGCGTTCGCACTGCTGGCGAGCGGGCTGCTGATCAAGGGCGCGCAGGTGCCGTTCCACTTCTGGCTGTCGGACGCGCACGCGGTGGCGCCGAGCCCGGTGTCGGTGATCTTCTCCGGCGCCATGGTGGCGATCGGGATCTACGGCGTCGCGGTGCTGGACTGGACCGTGTTCGCGGGATCGGCGGTGGTGCAGCACCTGGTGCATACGCTGCTGCTCGGCATGGGGGCGGCGAGTGCGGCGGTCGGCGGGGTGATGGCGCTGATGCAGCGGCACGTGAAGCGGCTGCTGGCGTTCTCCACCATCAGCCATGCCGGGATCCTGCTGGTGGGGCTGGCGCTGTCCGACGGCAACGGGCTGTCGGGGATGCTGGTCTACCTGCTTGGGCACGGGCTGGTGAAGGGCGCGCTGTTCATGGTGGCGGGGATCATGCTGGCCAGCCTGGGCGGCATCGACGAGCTCGGCCTGAGGGGGCAGGGGCGGCGGATCTGGCCGGCGGGGGTGGTGATGGGCTTCGGCGGGCTGCTGCTGGCGGGGATGCCGGTGGGGCTGATGGACACCGGGCTGGAGCGGATCGGGTTCGCGATGCGCAGCCAGCACGAGATCCTGGTGCGGGCGGCGGTGGCGGTGGGCATGGTGTGCACCGGGGCGGCGGTGCTGCGGGTGGCGGGACGGGTGTTCGTGGGCTGGGGACCGGTGCCGGGCGAGGAGGAGCGCTCGCCGACCGACGGGGAGCGGGAAAAGGCGGACCGTCCGCTGTGGCTGATGCTGCTGCCGACGACGGCGCTGGTGGTGCTGTCGCTCGCCGGCAGCCACGACGCGGACCGGATTGCCTGGCGGGCGGCGGCGCTGCTGATGCATCCGGACGGCGACGCGATCCTTGGCCTGTCGGCGGTGCGTCCGGCGGTGGCGTCGCCCTGGGCGGCGGCGCCCGGGTCGTGGCTGCCCTGGGTGGCGACCGGGCTGGCGGTGGCGCTGGCGGCGCTGGAGCTGGGCTGGCACAGGCTGCCGCGGTTGGTGGCGCGGGGCTACGACCGGGTGCTGGGGCCGGCGCTGGACGCGTTGGGAGCGCTGCACAGCGGGCTGGTCGGCGACTACGTGGCCTGGATCGCGGTCGGGCTCGCCTTGTTCGTGCTGGTCTGACGCGGCGGCGGCTCGCGGCTCACGTGCAATTTCCTGTCAATCTCGAGAATTTCACGATATCAGGCTGATGGGTGCAACGCGTGATTGAGCGCGAGGGTGAGCATCGCCGGGGTCGAGATGGTCAGTTCGAGCGCGGTTGTCGAGGAAGCGGGGCACGAGCCGCGGTCCGGTGCCGTGCCTCTCGTTCGAGAGGCACCGGCGGCGCGCGGGCCCGCCTGATGGACGACGAGGTGGTTGCGGCGGTCGCCCGGTCCGCGTCGCGCATGCGGATCGGGCCGGACCTGGACCAGGTGGTACGCAGCGCCGCGCACGCCGCCGGATGCCCGGTCGCGGCGTTCTTCTTTCGCGAGGCGGACGGCTTCACCCTCGGCGCCTCGTACGGGCTTGAGGGGCTGGGCGGCGAGGCGATCGACCGCCGGGTGCTGGCGGCTGCGATCGAGGGCAGCGACGACGACCTGCGCATCATCAACGACCTGTCGGTCGAGCCGGGCCTGGTCGCGGAAGGGGATGGCGGGCCGGGCGATACGTCGTTCCGGTTCGTGGCCTCGGTCCGGGTGCTGAGCGGAGCCGACGCGTTGCTGTCCGGCGTGCTGGTGGTGGCGGATCCAGGGCGGCGGGCCGGGCTGAGTGCTGCACAGACCTACGTGCTGCGCACCCATGGCGCGCAGGTCTCGGTGCTGCTCGAGCTGTTCGCCCTGCGCAGGCAGCTCGACGACGGACAGTCCTCGTCACAGCCGCGCGTCGACACCGAGCGCCTGCGCCTGCTGGAATCGGTGGTGGTCAACGCGAACGACGCGGTGCTGATCACCGAGGCGGAGCCGATCGACCTGCCCGGGCCGCGGATCGTGTACTGCAATGCCGCCTTCACACGGACCACCGGGTACGAGGAGGCGGAGGTGCTCGGGCTGACCCCGCGCATCCTGCAGGGTCCCCACACCGACCGGGCGGTGCTGGACCGGCTGCGCCAGGCGCTGTCGCGCTGGGAGCCGATCGAGGTGGAGCTGCTGAACCGGCGCAAGGACGGGCAGGGGTTCTGGGTCGAGCTCAGCATCGTGCCGGTGGCGAACGAGGTGGGCTGGTACACGCACTGGGTGTCGGTGCAGCGCGACGTGAGCGACCGCAAGCAGGCCGAGGAGACGGTGATCCGGGCCCGGTTCGCGGCGGCCGAGAACGTGCTGCTGGAGCAGGAAATACGGGAGCGCAAGCGGGTGGAGGCGCAGCTCAGCTACGCCGCGTTCCACGACGACCTGACCAAGCTCGGCAACCGCGCCTGCTTCATGAACCGGCTGAACGCGGCCATCGTGCGGGCCGGACTCGGCTCGGGCCGCCGCTGCGCCGTGCTGTTCATGGACCTGGACCGGTTCAAGCTGGTCAACGACAGCCTCGGCCACCGCGCCGGCGACCTGCTGCTGATGGAGGTGGCGCACCGGCTGCGCGCCTGCACGCGTTCGCAGGACACGCTGGCGCGGATCGGCGGCGACGAGTTCGTGCTGCTGATGGAGGAGGTGGACGAGGCGTCCGCGGCGGTGGAGACGGCGGAGCGGATCATCGCGGCGATGCGCCAGCCGGTCTGGCTCGGCAGGCAGGAGATCTTCTCCTCGTGCAGCATCGGGGTGGTGCTGGATAGCGGGCGCTACGGCCAGCCCGAGGAGCTGATGCGCGACGCCGACACCGCGATGTACCAGGCCAAGCGCACCGAGAGCGGCAGCTACAGCGTGTTCGCAGCCGGGATGCGGGCCGATGCGGTGGCGGCACTGGCGTTGCAGACCGACCTGCAGAATGCGGTCGGGCGGGGCGAGTTCATCCTGCACTACCAGCCGATCTGCAACGCGCTGACCGGCGCCATCGCCGGGGTGGAGGCGCTGGTGCGCTGGCAGCATCCGGAGCGCGGGCTGGTGGCGCCGGGCGGCTTCATCGCGGTGGCGGAGGAGACCGGGCTGATCCGCGGCATCGGCCGCTGGGTGCTGGGGGAGGCGTGCGCGCAGATGCGGCGCTGGCGCGACCGGTTCCCCGGAGCCGTGCTGCGGCTGAGCGTGAACAGCTCGGCGGTCGAGTTCCAGGACCGGCGGTTCCTGGACGGGGTGCAGGCGGTGCTGGCGGAGACGGCGCTCGATCCGCCGCTGCTGCAGATCGAGGTGACGGAAAGCGTGCTGCTGCAGCAGCCGGAGCGGGTGGGCGCGATCCTGGGGCAGATCCGGGCGCTGGGGGTGCGGATCGCGCTGGACGATTTCGGCACCGGCTACTCGTCACTGAGCTATCTCGACCGCTACACGCTGGATGCGATCAAGATCGACCGGTCGTTCGTGGCGCGGATGCTGACGCGGCTGAGCACGCGGGCGATCGTGGACACGATCATCGCTCTGGGGCAGGCGCTGGAATTGGACATCATCGCCGAGGGGGTGGAGACGGAGATGCAGCTCCAGGCGCTCAGGGCGGCGGGGTGCGGGTTCGTGCAGGGGTACCTGCTGGGGCGGCCGATGACGGTGGAGCAGGTGGAGGCGGTGCTGGCGGGGCAGGGGCTGGGTAGCTGACGACGGGGCTGCGGAGGGTTCGGCCAGGATCGACCCATCCGGACGACGTCTGCGGCCGGACCGTTTACGGCATGTGCTGGCCTGTGCGCGATGCTGCTGGTTCATCGCCGTCACCGACGACGCATCACCATGACCTCGGCGGTCTGGTCATCGACCTTAATGGCGTATCCGGAACCGATGCCGGCCATGCCGAGTAGCCACGTGACAATCGACCTGGTGCCAGACGACCTGGGTCACGATCGGTTGCTTCGTCGGCGCGTTGTCCGGCAAGGCGGCCGGTGCGACCCGCAGAACCTCCGCCTCGATCATGCGGGCTGGCGGCCGCTTGCCGGGAAGTTCCAGCATCGCGCGCAGGAAGCCGATCAGCGAGCGCATCCGGAACCATGGAACAGCCGGCTTGCCCGTCATGTCGGAAGATCGGTTCAGGGCGGGCTTCTTCGCCTCATCTGCCGCGTCTTGACGGAGTGTCGCTCGTAAGTCGAAGCGACCGGCTTGCTTGTACCGGTCGGCGATCGGGAGACGGCAGACCGGCGAGCGGCTTCGACGGGCTTCATGAGGCGCCGGTCGGGTCCTTCCCGTTGCAGCAGGCTGCGTGACAGGGACATCCATGACACCAGTGACCCGATGGCGGTGACCAGGAACGCAGCCAGGATCATCCAGGATCCGGTGTCGAGGCCACCAAGAACGTCCTGATCATCATGACGCGCGACGATGAGGATGACGCCGCAGAGCGTCGGGAGGACGATCATCGCCGGCCGCATCGTCCGCACGGAGCGCGGGCTGAAGGTGCTGAGGTCCCATCCCCACAACGCGAACGGGAGCATGAGAAGCCAGTAGAGCGGGTTGCCCCGGTTGTGCATGGCGCCATCGCTGTGCGGAAAGACGAGGGCCATCAGCGAGACGGTGGTCGCGAGGGCACCAATCACCAGCCCTCCGACCGCGAGGTTGCTCGGCTTGTCCTTGCGGAGCCGCTGCCAATACTCCGACGCGTCCTGGTGCGGGTCGATCATGACGGCTTCTCCTTCGACCGGATCCAGACGATCAACTCGTGGATCGCTCCGGTCATGGCGCTTCCGGTTACGCCAAGGGCTCCCGCGATGCCGTCGAGCATGCGCTGCTTGATCACGGAATGGATCTCATGGGCGGAGACGCGCCTGGCACCTTGAAGCTCAAGCTGCTCGGTGAGCTGGCGACGCATCGGCCGGCTGATCGGATCGTTGGCTGCCCGTGTCCAGCTCAGCGAGCGGCTGGCCAGGATGTCGCCTAATCAGTCGAGAAACGGTCGGGGATCGGCAGCATGAAGCCGATCGTTTCTCCTTGAGGCGCTTCCCTTCAAGGAAACGTCGGGTTGCTTGCCTCGGAACCGTGGGTGCTTTAGAGGCTGGCGAATTCACGCGTCCGGGCCTGGAAGGGCATGCCCGGCCGTGACGGCTGCGCTCGCGACCCAACGGTGGGTCGCCCAGAGCCTTCGGGCGGGGGAGGGCAGCTTCAGCACGAGGAGATCCAAATGCCCAAGATGAAGACCAAGTCGTCGGTCAAGAAGCGGTTCAAGATCACCGCGACCGGCAAGGTGCTCGCAGGCCCCGGCAACAAGCGCCATGGCCTGATCAACCGCTCGCAGAAGATGAAGCGGTCCAACCGCGGCTCCCAGACGCTGACCGAGATGGACGGCAAGACGGTGAAGCAGTGGGCCCCCTACGGGCTGGCATGAGGAGCATCTGAGCCATGGCACGCGTCAAGCGGGGCGTCACCACGCACGCCCGTCACAAGAAGGTCCTGGCCCAGAGCAAGGGCTTCGTCGGCCGGTCCTCGACCAACTACCGCATCGCGCTCGAGCGCCTGGAGAAGTCGCTCCAGTACGCCTACCGCGACCGGCGCAACAAGAAGCGCGACTTCCGCGGCCTGTGGATCCAGCGCATCAACGCCGCAGTGCGCGAGCACGGCCTGACCTACTCGCGCTTCATCGCCGGGCTGAACAAGGCGGAGATCACCATCGACCGCAAGGTGCTGGCGGCGATTGCCTATGACGATCCGGCGTCGTTCGCCGTGATCGTCTCCAAGGTGCAGGCGGCGATCGCCGCCTGAACGCCGCCGTCCCGATCGGGCCGCTCCTCCGGGGGTGGCCCGTTCCCGCTGGCGCGCGCTAGGTCAGGCACATCCCGCGCCATTCGATTATCGGCCTGGTCGCGGGCGGGTTGCCCCGTGTCGGCCGGACCCGGATGCGGCGGACCAGGGCGAAGCTGAACGGGTCGGAGTCCGACCGGAACCAGCCGATCAGCCCGTTCGGTGGCACGTCGTCGGTCCAAAGGTCCACCTGGCCGCCCGGCCGGATCAGCGTCCGGGCGTGGTCCATCGCATCGGCATCGCACGCGCACTCGACAACCGCGGTTCCTTGAACGAATTCGGCCTCATCCATCAGATAAACGCGGTAGCGCGTCATCGTCGGCTCCGTCGGTGCAGGCGGAAGGATGGGGAGGCCTTCCAGTCGACGGCGCCTGGTTCGAGAGAGGCACGAGCCGTCGATAAGCGCTTTATTAACACATCTCGCCCAAATGTGATCTTAATTTTGATCACGATACCGATTTGGTGCATCCGTCCGCCGCGTTCCGACGTGAGACCCGGCACGGCGCCTAAGCGCCGTGCCGGAGATTCACGGAGTGGTCAGGGGACCTGTCGTCCGGCGGCCTGCTCCACCGCCTGCACCGCGTCGTCCGGGGTGAGGAAGCCCCGCTGCGCCACCGTGATGGTGTCGCCGACGAAGCGGGCGAGGTAATCCAGGGTGTTGGGATACAAGCTCTGCTGCTTTGCCCGGTCGAAGGGGATAACCTGGCCGGACAGGGAGCAGTTCAGGCTGGCGGCACCAGTGCTTTCGGTGAAGGTGGCGACCGGGACGTCGAGCTCCGGCGCCCGCACGCCGCCAACGCCGTTGCCGTTGGCGTCCAGCACGGTGACCAGCTTCGGCGCAGTGCCGGTGGCCTGGATCAGCGGCGCGTGCGGCGGCGTGGCGCCGTTGCGCACCCAGCCTTCCAACTGGGCGAAGCCGGCGTCGAGCAGGTAGCGGCCGGGGAAGGTGCTAAGCTGGGCGCCGGCAAGGCAGGTGGCGTAGTCCTCGACCAGGGTGGTGCCACCGGCGGCGTGGGTGTCGGCGGCGTCGGCGTCGGAGGTGGTCTGCTCGACCACCACATGGGCGGGGCCGGCAGCCTCGTAGGAGCGGTAGCGGTCGTCGGCGGCGTCGCTGTCAGTGCGGTAGGCCTGGCGGGCGTCGCGGTAGTCGGTCTGCGACTGCGTGGCGACGATGGCGGCGTTGCGCGAGCGAAGAATGTTGCGCGGGTCGCCGGCGGCAGGCGCCGGGCTGCACTGGTTGAGCGGCGCCTGGATGCCGAAGCCGGAGCCGACCAGATAGCCGTCGAAGATCGCGGCACCGCTGGTGCGCGGCGCGACGGCGTTGACGTAGCCGATCAGGTCGATGGCGCTCTGCGAGTAGCCGGCGGCGTAGACCGCCTTGACCGCGTAGCCGTGCAGCGGGTTCTGCGTGCCGGCACTTCGCACCAGCGAGGCGGTCTGGCTCAGCACGTCGTAGAGCAGCCCGTCCTCGGTGGCGTGGTTGGCGCCGCCGACGATGGTGTAGAGCGTCGGGCAGGAGGCGTCGGTCTCGTTCGGGTTCGGGTTGGCCCAGGACAGCGGGGCGTAGCGGGTGGAGTTGAAGGTCTTGAGGCCGGCGATGGTGACCGGCTTGCTGGTGATGCCGATCCAGATGTCGCCGCGGCTCAGGAAGTAGTCGTGGTCGTAGGACCAGAACACCGGCAGGTCATAGTCGTTGGTGGCGTTCAGCAGTTCCACCACCACGTTGCCGCTGAACCGCTTCGGGTCGGTGGGACGGCGCACCAGGATGCGGTTGGTGTAGGGGCCGCTGCGCAGCACGTTCACGCTCGTGTCGAGCGGGTCGGTGACGTCGTCGTACTGGTAGACGTTGGCGGTGCCGCTGACGAAGTACTCGTCCTCGCGGTAGCCGCGGGCGGACAGGTTGATCGGCACCGCCTGGAAGGCGGCGGCGTCGAACGGGTGGTTGGCGGCGGTGTCGCCCGGGATCGGGCCGGTGACGGTGGGGACCTCGCGGGCACCCTGGGCATGGGCGATGACGGTAGGTCCGGCCAGTGCCGCCGCGGCGGTGACAACGAAGCGGGCGCGGCGCAGCATGGATCTGCGGTCGGTCATGGTTTTCTCCCTTGCCGCTCCTTTGTTGGAGCGATCCGTTCGATCGACGGCCGCCGGCACGCGCGCCGGCAGGATGTCCGTTTTGATCAGGAAAAGCCGTAAACCTGGCCGCGGATATTCGCAACGGAGTTCGCTTGGTTCCTCCCCACCTTTCGCCTGGTTCGGGTTCACGAAAAAACGAGCGTCGGAAGTGGCGGCTACCGGACGTCGAGGTGGTCGTCGAGGAGCTGGGCGTGGCCGCCGGAGGAGATGGCCTGGACCTCCAGGAAGTCGGGTCCGAGATAGCCGGGGACAGACCGGTAGGAGAGCCCCATGCCGTCTCCGGGCGCGCTGTTGCAGGCGGCGTGCGGATTGGTCGGCGGGTAGTTCGGGAAGAAGCGGCCCTGCTCGACCGACGCGGTGCCGTGCGCCGGCGGGACCACGATCCGCACCGTGTAGTAGGCGGCGAGCGAGCGGTCGGCGTTCAACGACAGGAACGAGGCGAGCTGCGTGCGCTTGGTCGTCGCCACCACGAAGACGTGCGGCACCTGACGGAGCACGATGACGCGCGGGGGTGCTGGACGGGCGGCGGGGAGGCCGCCGCCTGCCCCGGTCTGGTTGCGATTGATGTTGGTGCTGGATACGCAGCCGCAAAGGCCGGCACAGGCGAGGGCAAGCAGGAACGGGCCGGAGCGCATGAAATGGCCTTCGGATTCTGGGAAGATGGCGGCGTCGCCGGCCCAGCCTGGCCTGGCATCGTTTCGCGGTTCGGCAGGGAAGTGAAACGGTTGGCTGCCCGGCCGCTCCCTGGCCGTCCGGTTGCCGATCGGCTAAGGCACTCGCCCGTTTTCCCTCCGAGTCGGGGTTGCGAACGGGATCGAGCCGTGAAGCGGATCGAGGCCCCTTGGCGGGTCCGGGGCGGCGCCCTGGCCCTGCCTGTTCTTGAGGTTGCGACGATGCCCGACGACCTGGACGCGCTGAAGCAGGAGGTTCTCGCCGCCCTGGAGGCGGCTGCGGACGGGCGCGCCTGGGACGCGGTGCGCGTGGGCATCCTCGGCAGGTCGGGCCGGCTGACCGGGCTGCTCAAGGAGCTGGGGCGGGCGTCGCCGGAGGAGCGGCGCGTGCGCGGGACAGCACTGAACGCGCTGCGCGACGAGCTGGGTGCGGCGATCGAGGCGCGAGGGCGGGCGATCGAGGCCGGGGCGCTGGAGGCGCGGCTCCTGGTGGAGCGGGTGGACGTGACCCTGCCGGTGGCGCCGGAGCCGCAGGGCCTGATCCATCCGCTGAGCCGGACCATCGAGGAGATGGTGGCGATCTTCGGGGCGATGGGGTTCACCGTCGCGGAAGGGCCGGACATCGAGACCGACTGGCACAACTTTTCCGCCCTCAACACGCCGGCGCACCATCCGGCGCGCACCGACCACGACACCTTCTACCTGCCGCCGCTGGAGGGAGAGGGGCCGTCGTCGCGCGTGCTCAGGACACAGACTTCCGGGGTGCAGATCCGCACCATGCTGAGCGTGCCGCCGCCGATCCGCATCATCGTGCCGGGGCGTACCTACCGGGCGGACCACGACGCGACGCATTCGCCGATGTTCCACCAGTGCGAGGGCCTGGTGGTCGGGCCGGCCTCTGGGGCGGAGGCGATCACGCTGGGGCACCTCAAGGGCACGGTGATCGAGTTCCTGCGGGCGTTCTTCGCCCAGCCGTCGCTGCCGGTGCGGTTCCGGGCGTCGTACTTCCCGTTCACCGAGCCGTCGATGGAGATCGACATCGGCTGGGACCGACGCACCGGGGAAATCGGGGGCGGCCCAGGGGGAGGGGGCGACTGGCTGGAGGTGCTGGGCTCGGGGATGGTGCATCCGCGGGTGCTGGCCAATTGCGGGCTCGATCCGCGGGCGTGGCAGGGCTTCGCGTTCGGGATGGGAGTGGAGCGGCTGTGCATGCTCAAGCACGGGATCCCGGACCTGCGCTCGCTGTACGAGAGCGACCTGCGCTGGCTGCGGCATTACGGCTCGAACCCGCTCGCGCCGGTCGTGCTGCACGAGGGGATCTGAGGGAATGAAGTTCACCCTGTCGTGGCTGCGCGACCATCTCGACACCGAGGCGACGGTGGAGGCGCTGTGCGCGGCGCTGAACCGGATCGGGCTGGAGGTCGAGGGGGTGGAGAACCGGGGGGCGGCGCTCAGCGCCTTCCGGACCGCACGCATCCTGGCGGCGGACCAGCATCCGAATGCGGACCGGCTGCGGGTGTGCACGGTGGATACCGGGCTGGAGGGGGGGGCGCCGGTGCAGGTGGTGTGCGGGGCGCCGAACGCGCGGGCCGGGCTCTCGGTGATCTTCGCGCCGCCTGGCAGCCTCATCCCGGGCACCGGCCTCACCATCAAGGCGGGCGAGATACGCGGACAGCGCAGCGACGGCATGCTGTGCTCCCTGCGCGAGCTGGGGCTGGGCACGGAGCACGACGGCATCGCGGAGCTGCCGGAGAACACCACGCCGGGGCAGAGCTACGCCAACTACGCCGGGCTGGACGACCCGGTGTTCGAGATCGCGGTGACGCCGAACCGTGGCGACGCGCTGGCGGTGCGCGGGATCGCGCGCGACCTGGCGGCGGCGGGGCTGGGGCACCTGCGGCCGTGGCTGGCGCAGACGGTGGAAGGGGTGTTCGACAGCCCGATCGGCTGGACGATCGCGTTTCCGGAGGCCTGCCCGCTGGTGCTGGGGCGGACGATCCGGGGAGTGCGCAACGGCCAGTCGCCGGACTGGCTGCAGGAGCGGCTGCGGGCGGTGGGGCTGCGCCCGATCAGCGCGCTGGTGGACGTGACCAACTTCTTCTCGTTCGACCTGGGGCGGCCGCTGCACGTATTCGACGCGGGGGCGGTGTCGGGGGGCGTGCTGACGGTGCGCCGCGGCGGGGGCGAGACGCTTCGGGCGCTGGACGGGCGGGACTACGTCGCGGACGCGGAGGACTGCGTGATCGCCGACGCGGCGGGAGTGCAGTCGTTCGGCGGGCTGATGGGCGGCGAGGCGACCGGCTGCACCGAGGCGACCACCAGCGTGTTCGTGGAGTGCGCGCTGTTCGACCCGGTGCGGATCGCGCTGTCCGGGCGGCGGCACGGGCTGGTCTCGGAAGCACGGCAGCGTTTCGAGCGCGGGGTCGACCCGGCGCTGCCGGCGGCGGCGCTCGAGGCCGCGACGCGGATGATCCTGGAGCTGTGCGGCGGCGAGGCGAGCGAGGTGGTGTCGGCGGGACAGGCGCCGGACTGGCGGCGGACGGCTTCGCTCCGGTTCGGGCGCATCGCCGGGCTGGGCGGGCTCGCGGTGGCGCCGGACGAGGCGATGCAGGCGCTGGAAAGGCTGGGCTTCGCGGTGCGGGAGCGCGATGAGGAGGGTGCCAGCTTCACGGTGCCGTCATGGCGCAACGACGTCGCGGCGCCTGTGGTGCTGTCGTTTTCTGACTCAACGTCAGCGACGAGGAAAGCGCAGCTGTTTAATGGTGTACTCGAAATTGAGGGGGAAACCGACCTGATCGAGGAGGTGCTGCGGCTGCGCGGGCTGGACAGCGTGCCGCCGGTGACGCTGCCGCCGCTGCGGCCGGTGCCGGCGGCGTCGCTCACGCCGCGGCAGGGGCGCAACGCCCTGGCGCGGCGGGTGCTGGCCTCGCGGGGCATGGCGGAATGCGTGGGGTACAGCTTCACCTCGCGCGGCCACGCGACGCGGTTCGGCGCGGTGCCGGACTCGCTGCGCCTGCTCAACCCGATCGCGGCCGATCTCGACCAGATGCGGCCGACGCCGCTGGCGACGCTGGTCCAGGCGGCGGGACGGAACGCGGCGCGTGGGATCGCCGACTTGGCGCTGTTCGAGGTCGGTGCCGGGTTCGACGTGACCGGGCAGCGGTTGATGGCGGCGGGCCTCCGCACCGGGCGGACGGCGCGGCATCCGGGGCGGCCGGTGTGGGCGATGTCGCTGTGGGACGCGAAGGCGGATGCCGCGGCGCTGCTGGCGGCGCTCGGCGTGCCGGCGGACGCATTGTCGGTCACGGCGGACGCGCCGGCGCATTACCATCCCGGGCGGTCGGGGGTGTTCCGGCAGGGGCCGCGGATCGTGCTGGGGTGGTTCGGCGCGCTGCATCCGGGGCTGCTGGCGGCGATCGGGCTGGACGGGCCGGCGGCAGGGTTCGAGCTGTTCCTGGACGCGGTGGCGGATCCGAAGCGCCGTCGCCGGGCGGCGCCGGACCTGCCGGCGTTGCAGCCGGTGCGTCGGGATTTCGCCTTCCTGGTGGAGCAGCGGGTGACGGCGGAGGTGCTGCTCCGTGCGGCGCGAGGGGCGGAGCGCACGCTGGTGGCCGGTGTGAGCCTGTTCGACGTGTACGAGGGCGACACCGTGCCGGACGGGATGCGGTCGATGGCGATCGAGGTGGTGTTCCAGCCGCGCGAGCGCAGCCTGACCGATGCCGAGCTGGACGCGGCGTCGGCCCGTGTGGTGGAGGCGGTCGCCAAGGCGACGGGGGCGGTGCTGCGCGGCTGACGCGGAGTTAAGGCGCCGTCCGGAACGATTGACCGACTCGCGCGTCCTCGACCAGAGAGGGGACTTCAAAATGAAGCGGTGCAAGATGGCAAAGCCATCGCCCAGGGCAGCGTCCTCCGGATCGGCGACGGGGCCCCGGACGTCCCGCCGGCCCGGGTCGAGTGCGTTGGTGTCCGGCCTGCTGGTGTCGGCGCTGGTGGCGGGGAGTCCTGCCGCGGCGGCGCCAGGGCAGGTCTATACGGTCCGGCATCCGGTCTATGCCTGCGCCAACCCTCGGGTGATGCTGGCCCTGAGCGGCGACGCGGGGCCGCTGCACCCGGAAGGGTGGGCGGAGCTCGAGCGGGTCTACGGGCGCTGCACGATGCTGACGCCGTCGACGCGCCTGGAGCTGGTGGCGCGGCAGGGACGGCTGATGCTGTTGCGCCGCCTGCCGGTGCACAGGCGGGAGCTGATGCTGTTCGTGCCGGCGAGCCAGGTGGCCCAGGCGCGGCCTGTGACGGCTCCGGCGGCTACTACGGGACAGGCGGCACCGTTGGCGGGAGCGGCACCACCGGTGGTGGGAGGAGGGGTGCCTGAGGGCGGACCGGTTCGATCGGGGGTTCCTGCTCCGGCGGAAGCGCCGCCGCCAACGTCGGCGCCGGCCCCGTCGACGCTGCCCCGAACTGTGCCGTCCACGACTGCGCCGGCCACGGCTGCACCCGCCACGACCGCGCCTGCCACAGCGGCGCCTGCCACGTCGGCACCATCCGCACCTGCACCGTCCCCGCCCGCGCCGGCGGCTCCGTCTGCGTCCGCGCCAGCCGGGCCCGCCGCGATCCCGTCCGCACCGGAGACCGCTGCACCTCCGCCGCCGGCCGCGCCCGGATTCGATGGCGGATCGCCGCAGGGCGCGGCACCGGTGCCGGACGACGTGGCGCCGCCGGCATCGGTGCCGCAGGCGGGAACGGGCTCGGCCGGACCGGTCGCCGGACCAGACCGTACCGCGCCCCCGCCCGCCGCCGGATCGCCGACAGTCACGTCCGCCGGGCCGACGGGGGCGCCGGCTGCGTCTCCGGTGGCGCCGACCCCGTCCGGTTCCGCCGCCGGAACGCCGCCCGTGATCCAGACCGCGCCGCCCGCCGCCGCGCCGGCGCCGTGGCCACCGACCGCGGGGACGGCGTACCGGACCGGGCACACGCTGCTGATCGGGCTGCTGGTGCTGCTGCTGATGGCAGCCTCGGTCGGCGTCGCCTGGCTGGTGGCGCGGCGTCGCCAGCACTTCACCCGGGTGGAGGAGGACTGGCCGTCGCCGGAGCGGCCGCTGGGCACGCCCGTCGCCGAGGTGCCGCCGCTGCCGTCGCCGCACGCGTTCCGCACGCTCTGCGCGTCAGCCCTGGAGCAGGCGGGCTGGAGTACCCGAATCGCGTTTCCGGGTGACGGCACCGGGCCGGACATCGTCGGGCGACGCGACAAGACGCTGCTGGTGGTGCGGTGCCGGACTTCGCGCAGCGTAATTGGCAGCGAGATGATCAACGAGGCGGCGACCATGGGCGGCAAGCAGCCGGGCAGCCTGGTGGTGCTGGCGTCCAACGCCGCGTTTTCGCAGGCGGCGCGGGACGAGGCGGCGCGACAGCGCGTGCACCTGCTGCGGGACACGGATCTGTACGGGTTCGTGGGATAGGCGATGCGCGGCGCGTCGGTTGATGCGGCGCGTGCGCCGACGCGCGGCCCTGCCTGTGCAGGTAGCACGGGGCGGCGCGGCAAGGTGTGCCCGCAGCGGGCATGAGCGCGTGGTGGTCCGGCAGCGTGCCTGCCTTTCTGGCACTCGACGACGCAGCCATCCTGGGCGTCCTGTCGCGGCAGCAGGCGGAGCGTTACCGCGGCAACGAGCCGAAGCAGGCCTGGGCTTGGGCCAGCGAGCTGCAGCTGCTGCGGGCCGCTTTGGACGGTCTTTGCGATGCCGAGAGGTGGCGGGTGCTGCTGGAGTTCGAGATCCCGCGTCTCGGCGGACGGCTCGATGCCGTGCTGTTGTCGCCGCACGCCATTTTCGCAGTCGAGTTCAAGATTGGCGCGACCCGGGTCGACAACGCGGCACGGGCGCAGGTGCACGGGTATGCGCTCGACCTGCAGGACTTCCACGGTGGAAGCCGAAACCGGGCGATCCTGCCGATCCTGGTCGCGACGGAGGCAGCGCGGCTTGCGGTCGCGGTGCCGCTGCTGCTCGGTGGCGCCGAAGCGGTGATGGAGGCGAATGCGGCAGGTTTCGCCGATCTGCTTCGCGCGTTGTCGCTGCGCGCGGCCACCGTAGCGGCAAGTGCGCCGGTCGCGGTGGCGGACTGGGAGGCGGCTCCTTATGCGCCGGTGCTCAACGTCATCCAGGCCGCTTGCCGCCTGTACCAGCGGCACGACGTGGCGGAGATCGCCAGCATGCGGGCGGACGCGTTCAACCTGTCACTGACCGCGAATCGGATCGAGGCGATCCTCCGTGCTGCGGAAGCGGACGGGCGGCACGCGATCCTGTTCGTCACCGGCATTCCCGGCGCGGGCAAGACGCTATGCGGCCTGAACGCGGCGTTCGCGCGGGCCGGGTCGACCTTCCTGACCGGCAACCCGTCCCTGGTGCACGTGCTGCGCGAGGCGCTGGTGCGCGATGCGGTGGCGGATGGCGGCAGGCGGGCGGGCGCGTTCCATCGCATCAAGGCGGTGATCCAGCCCCTGCCGCAGTTCCGCGACCTGTACGTGCGGACGGGCGGCTGTCCGCCGGACCGGGTGGTAATAATCGACGAGGCGCAGCGCTGCTGGACCGCGGCGCATGCGGTCGCCGGCACGCGCACCCGGCCGGTGCCGCTGGACCGTTCGGAGCCGGCGCATCTGCTCGACATCATGGACCGGCATGCTGGCTCTGCCGCGATCGTGTGCCTGATCGGGCAGGGCCAGGAGATCCACGACGGGGAGGGAGGGCTGGCCGCCTGGGGTGAGGCGCTGACGACCCGGCCGGGCTGGGCGGTGTTCGCCGCCGACGCGACGCTGCTGGATCCGGAGCCGCGCAACCGGTTGCCGAGGCTGGCCGGGCTGACGGTGCAGGCGGAGCTGCACCTGTCGGTGCCGGTGCGGTCGCTTCGTCACGACGCGGCGCCGGCCTGGGTGGACGCCGTGCTGCGCGGCGACGCGGCAGCCGCAAGGGCGGTGGTCGCCGAGCATGGCGAGGTGCCGTTCTTCCTGACGCGGGATCTGCCCGCACTCCGGTACGGCCTGCGGGCGCGGGCACGCGGCCTGCACCGCGCCGGCCTGGTGGCGAGTGCCGGCGCGCGTCGGCTGCGTGCGGAAGGGCTCGGGTGCGAGGTGCCACACATGGATCCGACGGCGGTGTCGGCCTGGTTCCTCAACAGCTGGGTAGGCGACCGCGACGTACGGGCCTCCGACGCGCTGGAGCTGGTGGCGACGCAGTTCTCGGTGCAGGGGCTGGAGCTGGACCAGGTCGGGTTGTGCTGGGACGGCGACCTGGTGCGCGAAGGGCCGGGACCGACGTGGCAGGTGCGCTCGTTCCGGGGCAACGGGTGGCAAGTGGCGCGGAACCCCGAGAAGATCGCCTGGCGGCTCAACACCTACCGCGTGCTGCTGACCCGGGCGCGCTACGAGACGCTGATCTGGGTGCCGCGCGGCGACGAGGACGATCCGTCGCGTGATCCAGGGGTGCTGGACCGGGTGGCGGCGTTCCTGGAGGCATGCGGAGTGCGCAGGCTGGCGGAGGTGCCGCTGGCCGCCGCCCCGCCCGCATCGGATCCGATGCCGCTGCTTGTCCTGGCTGATGGCTGACTTTGCCGGCGGATTCGCCTATTGCTCCGGTCCATGACCGACACGCCGCTTTCGCTGATCCGCAACTTCTCGATCATCGCCCATATCGACCACGGCAAGTCCACCCTGGCGGACCGGCTGATCCAGTCCTGCGGCGGTCTCACCGAGCGCGAGATGACCAACCAGGTGCTCGACAACATGGACATCGAGCGCGAGCGAGGGATCACCATCAAGGCCCAGACGGTGCGGCTGAGCTATCCCGCCCGGGACGGTCAGACCTACGTGCTCAACCTGATGGACACGCCGGGGCATGTGGACTTCGCCTACGAGGTCAGCCGGTCGCTGGCGGCGTGCGAGGGCTCGCTGCTGGTGGTGGACGCGAGCCAGGGGGTGGAGGCGCAGACCCTGGCCAACGTGTACCAGGCGCTGGACGCGCACCACGAGATCGTGCCGATCCTGAACAAGGTGGACCTGCCGGCGGCGGAGCCGGAGCGGGTCAGGCAGCAGATCGAGGACGTGGTCGGCATCCCGGCCGACGACGCGGTGGAGATCTCGGCCAAGACCGGGCTCAACATCGAGGGCGTGTTGGAAGCACTGGTGACGCGCCTGCCGCCGCCGACCGGGGAGGCGGATGCACCGCTCAAGGCGCTGCTGGTGGACAGCTGGTATGACGCCTATCTGGGCGTGGTGATCCTGGTGCGGATCAAGGACGGGCACCTCCGCCGCCACGCCAAGATCCGCATGATGGCCAAGGGCACCGTGCACAACGTCGAGCAGGTGGGGGTGTTCACCCCGGCCATGAAGGCGGTGGACGCGCTGGGTCCGGGCGAGATGGGCTACATCACGGCTGCGATGAAGACGGTGGCGGACTGCAACGTCGGCGACACCATCACCGAGGACCGCCGTCCGGCGGCGGCGGCGCTCCCGGGGTTCAAGCCGTCGGTGCCGGTGGTGTGGTGCGGGCTGTTCCCGATCGACGCGGACGATTTCGAGAAGCTGCGCGACTCCTTGGGCAAGCTGCGGCTGAACGACGCCTCGTTCCATTTCGAGGCGGAGACGTCGGCAGCGCTCGGGTTCGGCTTCCGCTGCGGGTTCCTGGGGCTGCTGCACCTGGAGATCATCCAGGAGCGGCTGAGCCGGGAGTTCGACCTCAACCTGATCGCGACGGCGCCCTCGGTGGTGTACCGCCTGCACCGCACCAACGGGGTGGTGGACGAGCTGCACAACCCGTCGGACATGCCGGACAGCATGCAGATCGCCAGCATCGAGGAGCCGTGGATCAAGGCGACCATCATGGTGCCGGACGACTACCTGGGCTCGGTGCTGACGCTGTGTTCCGACCGTAGAGGGCAGCAGAGCGACCTGACCTATGTCGGCGGGCGGGCCATGGCGGTGTACCGGCTGCCGCTGAACGAGGTGGTGTTCGACTTCTACGACCGGCTGAAGTCGGTCAGCCGCGGCTATGCGTCGTTCGACTATTCGATGGACGGCTACGAGGAGAGCGACCTCGTGCGGATCTCGATCCTGGTCAACCAGGAGCCGGTGGACGCGCTGTCCTTCGTCGCGCATCGATCTGCCGCCGAAGCACGGGGACGGGCGATCTGCGCCAAGCTCAAGGAGCTGATCCCGCGCCAGCTGTTCAAGATCGCGGTGCAGGCGGCGATCGGCGGCCGGGTGATCGCGCGCGAGACCATCGGCGCGATGTCCAAGGACGTCACCGCCAAGTGCTACGGCGGCGACATCAGCCGCAAGCGCAAGCTGCTGGACAAGCAGAAGGAAGGCAAGAAGCGGATGCGCCAATTCGGCAAGGTGGAGATCCCGCAGACCGCCTTTCTCGCCGCTCTGAAGATGGACAGCTGAGCCGGGTCGCCCGCGCCTTTGCCTCCGCAGGGGATGTTGGTATGTAGTGCCGGCCGGGCTCGCCCAGGCGCAGGCTGGACAGGTGGCCGAGCGGCTTAAGGCGCACGCTTGGAAAGCGTGTGTGCGTGAAAGCGTACCGTGGGTTCGAATCCCACCCTGTCCGCCAATAATGGCTTCTTGGGTTATCAAGCCTCTCAGCGGATTTCGATTTTTGGCGGTTTCAACTCCATTTCGACTTCAGTTTGTTACACGAGCCGTGGCGCTATGCCCGCGTCAACTCAGGCCTGGTCCCTAGAAGAAGGCGTCACTCCATCTGGGATGGGAAGGCCAGCAAGCGCGAACTGAGCAGGAAGTTGCTGCTGGTCCAGGTGAGTGGCCTGATGCCGACCAACGCCGTCGGGCTTGACCGTGAAGATCTGCGCTTCGGGACGGGACGCTTGTCCTGCCGGTGCGGGCGGTGAAGGCGCCGGTCTTCGGCATGCGCCACATCCTGCAGCAGATCGACGCTCAGGCGCGGCCGGGAGGGCGCGCGAGCCGGTTCCCGGAGCCTGGTGCAAGACGCCGAAGGGGCATGACGAGAGTCTACAGCCCCGGCGCGCGCCCGGCAGGAGGTCGCCGATCAGGAAGCCGGTGCGGACCCGGTGAGGGCGGATGTGGACTTTCGCGAGGCGGCCCACGCCGTGGTGCTGGCGCCAGTCGATGCTGACTGGCTGCGGCACATGCTGACCCTGACCGGGACGTGGCGATGTTCCAGATCGACCTCGACCATGAGGAGATGCGGCTGCTGGCGTTGATGGCTGCCGGCACGAGTGTCCATGATCCCGGAGCTGCACCTCGACGGCTTCGGCGAGCCGATGGATCTGCTGAACCTGGCGGAACGGCAGTGCTTCGACCCGGGCCTGATCCCGGTGCTCGACCTGGTCGAACAATTCGTGGCGGCGATGGACAGGCTGGCCCGGGCGAGTGACGCCTAAGCGCCAGGCGGAATGGCTGGTGCTGGCAGCGCGGCTGCGGATGCGGGCATCGACAGCCTGGCTGAAGGCGAGGCGCAGCTGGGACGGGACGTCCTTGTCCAGCTACCGCCCAGGACGCAGGGCGGCAGCAAGACGACGATGGCGCTGATGGAGGCGTGCCGCGCGGTGTTGCGCGGGCCGAACCGGTCGGAAGCGGCACCGGTCCATCGGCCGGTGCGGGTCCAGCTGTGGCTCGTTGAGCAGGCGCTGGCGCGGATCCGCAAGAAGCTGGCCGAGGATCCGGAGGGCAGGGCGCTGGCGCACGTACTGCCGGTGGTGGGGCAGGTCCGGACCGGCTGCGGCAGACGCGAGGTGCGGTAGCCGGAACGTTCGTGGCGCGACTGAAGCTCGCACGGTAGGGTGAGATCAAGGCCGGGCAGAATGGGACGTTCGAGGTGAAGGTGTCCGCTCCGACTTGAGCCTTGTAGACGCGGAAGATTGTCGGATGAGAAGTCTCAAAGTCGCCGCTTTGTTGTAGGCTGGGCCGCTGTCCGGACCCGCTTGATCTATCCGTTACGGGACCAAGCGCACGAACCTGCTCGCCCCGCGCCTGGATCCCGAACCGGCAGCCGAAGGCGACACCTCGATCCGTCTGGGCTCCTCATCCGGAGCGGGATAAAGGTCATCAGGATGAAAACCAATCCCGTCATTGTCATCTCGGTCATGGTGCTTGCGGCAGCAACCGGGGTTGCGGCGGCCTGCCTGCACTTCTTCCGCCCACCGCCACCGCCGAGCCCGATTACCGTACTGGTGGGCACCATAACCAACACGGACAAGGATCCTCTCTGAGGCACCGCCGCGTCAGTCGGGCCTCCACGTCATTGGGCGTCCAATGATGGTGAGGTTCCTCGGTCTGGCGACGCATCATGATCCAGAGTCATGTCAGGATTGCTGGCCTTGGTCTCATCAACGGCGGATCGCGATAGCGATCACAGCCGCCGTAACGATGCCGTCTCTCGGTTGGTGTAGAGGCCGGAAACCGCCAGGATGCGCCTCGCGCCGGAGCGGCCTAAGGTCGAGATCAGCTCCGGATCGACCGTTCTCCTCGTCCATGCAGGTCTGAAATGTGGCGTCGCTCGCTTTCCTGGTCACCGACCATCGCCCTCAGCTGGCTGTGGGGGCTTGGCTTCTTCTACGCCATTCACGTCACCTTCGTTTACGGCCTGCCGGGCTTCCTGGCGTTCGCCCTGCCGAACGCCATTGGTCTCGGCATGTTCGGCTGGGGCGTCGACCGGTTCGGACCAAAGGTCACACTCGATGTCGAGTTCAGCCGGCTGTCCGCCCGATATGCCGGCATCCTGCTGGCGTATCAGGTCCTGGCAGTCGCGATAACGCTGTACGCGTTCGCCGCGGATTACATGCAGCCGCTGGTCGGTGCTCTGGCGATCCCGGTCACGCTGTTGGTCGCCCTGGTGGCTTGTGCGGCCGGACACCTCTTGCGGATCCAGGACTTCAAGGTGTTGCACGGGGCGATGCTGGTGCTCGGCGTGGCGGCTGCGTTGTCAGCTTTGAGCCTGATGCCGATCTTCGGGCCGCACCGTGTCCCGATCGCGTCGGGACCACGCTTCTACGGCCTGATCGTGCCCTCTCTGGTCGGCTTCCTGCTCGGACCCTGGCTTGATCTGCAGCAATGGCAGCGCGGATTGCGGATCCGCCAGGAAGGCAGCTCGATCGCCTGCGCCTACGCTGGCGGCGGCGCGTTGTTCTTCTGCCTGATCGGGATCAACGCGTTGTTCGCCGCCGATCTGCCGGCCAGCGCTGCCGGCGTCCTGCATCCTGGCATCGACGGCGTCGTGGAGGCGCAGTCCGTGCTGGCTGCGAACATGGCCGCGATCGGGCCGGCCGCGACGCCGGCCGCCTGGCTGTTCGGGATCTGGGCAGCAATCGCGGTCGCCTCCACGCTCGACAGCGGCTACGCGGCGACGCGCTGGTACCTGGTGACGGCAACGACACGTAGCAACAATGCCATCTTCGCACTGCTGCCGAGGACGCTGGTGCAGACCCCGCTCTGGATGCTGGCCGCCGCCCTTGGAGTCGCCGCTGTCGCCTATGACGTCAGACTGCCGCTGATCATGATGATCGCACCATTCGGCTCGCTGTTCATTGGCTACTCCGCCTGCCTGTTGCTGCAGACCACGCGACCAGGGGCCGCCGCGCATGACCCGATGCTGTGCTTCCTGCTGGGAGCCAGTTCGGCAGCCTGTACTACCATCGGCTACTATGCACAGCTGGTTCCCGTGATGGTGGTTGCGCCGTTGTTACCCCTGCTGGCGGCCACCCAGTTGTTGCGCCAGCCCACGATCGCCACAACGGAAAGCCCGGCTGCCGCCTTGGATGCCTCTGCCCGGTCACCGACCCGGGCGGATCTCGGCATTGCACAGGCGACCGGCGACACGATCGAGCAGATCAGCAGTTCCGGCGCGTCCGAGCGATCTGCCGCCACTTGGTTGAGCGGCCGGTTCGAAGGCAACTGGTTCCTGTACGACGTGATCCCGACCTATGACGACACCAACTCGGTCGGCAACGTGTATTTTGCCAACTACGTGCGCTGGGTGGGCAAGACGCGGGAGCTGTTCTTCGCCAAATGCGTTCCGGACTTCGACCTGAAGACCACCGGGTTCTTCATTCTGACACGTGATTTCTACCACAAATTCGTCCGCGAGACCCGGGAGTTCGAGGCGGTCCTGGTGCGCATCCGGGTCGGCAAGCACAATCGGAAATTCGTGACGCTCGAACACGAGGTCCGCGGCGCGGCCGGCGACCTGCTGGGCAAGGGCACGCAGCAGTTGATGTTCGTGGACGTTGCCAGTCACGCCCTGATCGACGTGCCCGTGGACATGCTGCGCGGCTTTCTCCCGTACGTGAGCAACGTGCCGAGCGGGTTCTAGGGGCTGAAACGACACGTTGTGGAGCCAGAACCGGTGTCCGGACCTGCCCCCGACGGTGTCGAGTACAACTGGCAACCGGCGGCCGTCCGGATGCCAGGACCGTATTCTTCAAAGGGGAACGCCAGGATCAGGCCGGGTGGCGGAACTCGACGTTGCTCCGATCCGGCATCTCCTGGCAGCGTCGTGCCGAACCCGGTAGGCATGAACAGGCGCACCCGAGCTTGACGTCGTTCATCTCTGCGCCGTCGCCTTTCCGGCACATCGGGAAGCCGCTCAGGATCGCGGATTTTAGGGAGGCGGTGATGGCGCCACTGGATGGTGATCGGGGCAGAGGCCTGTCGAGGCCGCCAGGCCGGCGCTTATCTGACGGCGCGGCCGCCAGCCACGTGGGGCCTCCTGACTCCTGGCAGCTCGTCAGTAGCCAGGAACTCGTCGCCCTGCGGGGTCAGACGAGCTTCCGGTTCCAGGTTCAGGTCCACGGAAGCGGCTCCATCGGCACCCCTTGACGCATCTTCGTGGTCATCGATGTTTCACAGGATGCCTCTCTGGTCAGTGCGGCGATCTCGAGGCTCTAAAGTGGCACAAGGTGCCGCTCTGCAGGGCAAGCAAGGCTGAAATCTCTTTCTTAGGAGGTTCTTGCCCGTCGAACACCGCTGAGGACTGTGCTAATGACTTTTTCGTGAGCGCAGGAACTGCGCGCGAGTGATGGAGAATGGGGATGCTGGATGTCCTCGAGCCGCTCAAGGCGCCTGCTCTGCCCTCTCCTTCTGCAAAAGCCGGGCCCCGGTTCATGTTCGCCACCGGGATCGAGAACAGCGCCCCCTTGATCAATGGCGGCCGCATCCGACGCGACCAGTTGGAGGAATGCGGACACTATGACCGGTGGCAGGAGGACTTTGCCCTGGTGCGCGACATCGGCTGCACCTACTTGCGCTACGGGCCGCAGTTTCATCGCACGATGCTCGGTGCCGACCGTTACGACTGGTCCTTCGCGGACCAGGCGTTCGCGGCACTCGGCCGTCAAGGTACTCTGCCGATCGTCGACCTTTGCCACTTCGGGCTACCCGACTGGCTGGGAGACTTCCAGAATCCGGAGTTTCCGGACCACTTCGCGAGATATGCGGGTATCTTCGCGCGCCGCTTCCCGTGGGTGCAGCTATACACCCCGGTCAACGAGATGTTTATCACGGCCGTCTTCTCGGCCAAGTATGGCTGGTGGAACGAGGAGGCTCGGGACGACCGCTCCTACGTCACGGCCATCAAGAATATCGTGCGCGCGAATGTTCTTGCCATGCGTGCCATCCTGGACGTGCGGCCTGATGCGCTCTTCATCCAGTCGGAGTCGACCGAACATTTTCACGCCGAGTGTCCGTTGGCCCTGCACCACGCCGAGTTCCGGAACGCCGAGCGGTTCCTGACGTTGGACCTGAACTACGGACACCGCGTCGACAGCGCGATGTATGAGTTCCTTCTCGACAACGGGATGACGCGCGAGGAATACCACTTCTTCCTTTCACAGAATCTGCGTCGGCACTGCATCATGGGCAATGACTGGTACGCGACCAACGAGCACCTGATCCATGCCAACGGGCAAAGTCGCTGGGGCGGAGAGGTGTTCGGCTACGCGCCGGTGACGCGCCTTTATCACGACCGCTACCGCCTGCCGATCATGCATACCGAAACGAACTGCGATGAAGGACCCAATGGTGATGAGGCCGAGCGCTGGCTGTGGAAGCAGTGGGCCGGGCTCATGCATCTTCGCCAGGAGGGTGTGCCGGTCCTTGGCTTCACCTGGTACTCCTTGACCGACCAGATTGACTGGGATGTAGCGCTCCGGGAGAAGCGCGGGTTCGTCAATCCCAGAGGCCTTTTCGACCTGGACCGTCGACCGCGCGCGGTTGGACGCGCCTACTCGCGGCTGATCAGGGACTGGAAGGAGACGCTGACGCGGCACGACTCGTGCCTTCAACCGGCACTTGCTGCAGCGGGCTGACCGATCCGCCACGACGAACTTGTGGCGTCGTGCCGCCGGCGTGAGCAACAGTTCCGATAACACGTCTTGATCCTAGGCGGGATGTAGAGAAACGCGTTCCGGTCTGCGCCACCAACCCGCCTTCCCCAGGGCCGGATGCATGAAGTGACCGGTTCGCGCGAGGCCTTCCAGAGCCTCGGCGAGCAGGGCCGGGCGCGGTGGAACGACACGACCGTCGTAGACACCAGGTTCATACAGGTTGTGGTGCTCGCGGAGCATCGTGTGCCAGTCCACCAGGCCGAACAACGCCCAGGCGGTGACGGCCCGGATGTCGACACCGGTCGCACGAAGGCTGGCTGCAGCATTCCAGGCTTCGAGCAGCCAACGGATCTGTTCATCAGGATCTTCACAGCCGAGATGAGCCTCGGCGAGCACCATCGGCCGTTGATAGCGATCCCAGGCCTCACGAAGCCGAGGCAGCCATCCCGTTTTCGCTGCTTCAAGCTCGACCCGGCTCGCCTCGGTATCCGCGTAGGCCTGCCGTGCGTTGCCGCCATGAAGACGTTCCGGATACAGATCAAGTCGGTGATCGAGGAACCGGTCGCTCGTCACGTAGTGGTTGATGCCGATCAGGTCAGGTGCGGCTTCTCCGGTCGCCAGCTCGTCAAGATGGCGGGGATCGACGCCGGACGCCTCAAGGATGCGGCGCCAGGGATGGGCGCGGTCGACCAGTCCGCAAAGCAGGTCGAGGCTTAGCCAGCGCCTGCCATTCTCGTATCGTGCCTGAGCCCGCAACGGCGCGGTCGAGAATGTGCGACCGAGATCCTCTGTCTGCAGGAGGCGCGCGTCGGGTATCTCGGCTCGGATCGCGCGCATGGATAACAGGACGGCGCGGCACTGGATGACGACTGACCGCAGGAACGCGTCGTTGTCACGAAGATGCGGATACCAGTGCCCATAGAGGCAGGAGAACCGGCCGGTTGTCAGCGGCTCGTTGACTGGCGTCCAGAGCTTGATGAACGAGTATCGTTCGGCAGCCAGTTTCGCGTGTGCCGCCAGGCCTTCCGGAAGCAGCGGGTCGACCAGGGACGTCCACCGTGGACCTGAACCATGATGAAGCAGTCCCGCTGCGACGGCGATGCCAAGGCTCTGCAACCTGTCAAGCTGACGATCGTGCCATCCCCAGCCGCAGGCACCGGTGTGGCGTTCGTCAATGCGTTCCCACAGGACCGGATAGCGGACCGTCCGGATCCCGAGCGCCGCGATCAGGTCGAGATCCTGTTCGCCGCGCTGGTGATGTCCTGTCTCGCGAACCTGGTCACGCCAGATATCGCCGACACGAACGACGCTGCACTCGAGCCCTCCCCATAGCTCAAGCGCGGTCCGATCCGCTGACTGGATCACAGGTCCATACCCAGCGCCGTCATCCGATTGCCGTCCGACAAGCCCGGCTTCCTTCGCTGCAGAGGCAGCGGATGTTCTTCCTCGATGCGGCAGAACATCCGGGCGAACATGGCGGCGTATTCATTGCGCGGCCTAGCCTGGAGGCGGTCGGTAAACCCTTCACTGGTCAGATCGAGTCCGCAAAGGCAGTTGCCCGTATCCAGGTTGATCGGGATCGGGAGGGGCTGATCGTCAACCTGGCCAAGAACGCGATGCCCGCAAGGGCACCAGTCCGTGAACTGCGGCAGATGCTCGAGCACGTCGCGGTCGTTGGTATGGAAGATGTGGGAACCATACCGGTGGATGCGGATGCCGGTGTCATCGAACAGATCGAAGGCACTCCCGGCAATATGATCGCGGCGCTCCACGACCAGCACCCGTTCACTCCGGATGCGAGCCAGCCGATCAGACAGAGCCGCGCCGACGACGATACAGTCGTAGTTGTCGACTTCCCGGATCATGTCTGGCGTGCTCCAAGACGTGATGCCTAAAGCCGGCGTGGCTGCTGCGGTTGCGGGCTTCCCGTTGACGGTTCCGTTGTTGCGACTCCCGCTGCCGCCAATAGGTTCATCCTCGGGATCGCGCATGTCGGCGGTCCGTCACTTCTGTCTGCGCTGCAGGTCCGCGGCGATCCTCTCGATCCGGCCCCGGACCCGGCTCGCCGTCTAGGTCCTGCCCTGTCAGATCGGCTCCAGCACCTTCATGACCGGCATGGTGTCGATGTCCTGGACCGTCAGGGCACCCAGGATCGGGAAGACGTTGGGTCTGGTGCGTGTTGCGTCACCGGTCCGCATGCTTGTTGGCGTTGCGCCGGCCGGCCTGGTGCGCCTCGATGTAGGCCAGCGCGCAGCTCTCCAGGATGACGGCCTTGGCCGGCAGCGCTGCCGCTGCGTTGGTGCAGGGCTTTCTGCCTCGCCTCGGTCAGAGGCACGAAGGCAGGTTCGCCAGTCCCAGCTCCCGGTCGCAGCCATCCCGGGTGAAGCAGAACAGCCAGGACCTGGTCCGCATCCGGTTGACCGGCGGATAGAGTCCGCCACCATCGGCACGATGATCGAACCTGATGATCGAACCTGATGATCGTCGTGACGGCGCGCGGACAGCCGATTGATCCGTCTTCCCGGCTCCTCCACTCCGCCCCGCCCCTTTTCGCTGCCGGAGATCGTGCCGGAGGTGGCTGGATGGTGCCGGACACCGGACGCAGGGAAAACGCCGCGTTCAAGCAGCCTGTTCGTCCGCTCGAGGCAGTATCGGAACAATCTTGGGCCGACGTCCTGTCCGCCATCCAGGCAGACCAGTCCGTTCTTCTGGAAACCGGTGCGGGTGGCTACGCGTGTCCTCCCAGGACAGAGAGGGAAAACGACGATGGCCGACACGGACATCTCGCGCGAGGAAGAGGCCAGGAACCTGGCGAGGGAGGCCCTGGAGGCGAAGCAGCAGGGGGACCGCGAGGAAAGCCGCTTTCTTGCCGACGCCGCCAAGGCGCTCGACGAGGATGCCGCGACCGAAATCCTGTCGGGCAAGGACAGCGACAAGTCCTGACAGGTTATCCGTGGAGCAGCCTACTCCTCGGCGGTCTGCAGGAGTCTTCCCGGCAGGCGACGCGCCAGGGGAATGGCCAGGGCAAGAAAAGCCAGCGCGAACGCCAGGGCGAGCAGGGTGAGCGCCATCCGTAGCCCCTGGTAGTCGATGACCAGTCCGATCAGCGGGCCGCACAGGGCGTAGCCGAACCGGGAGGCGCCGCTGCCCAGCGAGTTGAAGGTGGCGCGCAAGGCGTTCGGCACCTGCTGGTTGAACGCTTCCCGAAGGATCACGGCGTTCATGCCGCGGCAGACGTAGAACAGGAAGCCGGCTACCACGCCCGGCGTGCCACCGGACAGTGCCATCCCGCCATAGGCGGCGACCGGCAGGGCGGCGAGGAGCATCAGCGACGCCCGCTCCCCGATGGCGCGGTTGAGAACCGGTGCCAGGCGGCTGGCGATGCCGACGGTGATCAGCGTTCCGGCCCAGAGCAGCCCAAACCAGCGCAGGCCGATCCCCTGTTGCCGCCAATAGGGCTGCAGCAGCCAGACGGCGATGAAGGTTGACAGGCCCCAGGCGATCCAGTTCGCGAACAGGAGGCGGGGCAGCCCGGTGCGGAACACGGTCCGGACGGCGTCCGGGATCGAGCGCACCATCACGGCGGCGGCCTCCGGATGCCGAGCATCCCTCGGCAGGCCAAGGGCGAGAAGCAGCGGCAGGACGGTCTCGGCCGCGGTGGCCCAGCCGAGTGCGCGCAGCGACCAGGCGGCCACGACGCCTCCCACCAGCGAGGCCGCTGCCTCGCCGCACACCTGGGCAAGCGTGTAGTCGCCGAGCGCGCGTCGCCTGGCCTCGCGGTCGGCGCCCGCCCGGTCCAGCACGTCGTAGATCAGCGCCACGTCGGCGCCGGACACCAGGCTCCAGGCAGCGGCGAGCACGAGTTGCACCACTGCGTAGGCGGCAAAGCCCTGCGCGGCCGCGAAGCCCACGAAGCCGAGAACGTTGATCGACGCGGCCAGGAGGATCGTGCGTCGCCGGCCAAGCAGGTCGCACAGCGTCCCGGTCGGGATCTCGAACAGCATGACGGCGACGCTGTAGATCGCCTGGAGGTCGAGCACCTCCCCGACCGGAAGGCCGCGCGCCACCAGGAAGGGGACGTAGACCGGCATCACCAGTATGCCCATCCAGGCGGCGCCGAAGGCGTTGATGCGGGCGAGACTGCCGGCACCTCCGGCACGTGGTGCGGTATGTCGTGCTTCCCCGGCGTCCATCTGCCGCGTTGTCTCCTAGGGCGGAGCGGACGGTGTCGGATCGGGCAGCGTCGCGTGCGGCCCCAGCTCGACCATCACGACGGCCGGGGAGACGGGATTCCTGAAAACCGGTCGGTCGTCATTTCCATTTCGCCGTCCGGCCCCGCATCCGTCGGGTCGGGGCATGGAAGTCGTCCGGCTTGGTCTGCACCCAAGCCACGAACCGGGCGAGCTCCGGGTCGTTCCGCAACGCGTCCGGGAAGGCCAGATGTCGGGCGATTTCCGCCTCGGTGTAGCGGGCATGGATGGCGGAATGGCAGATCTGGTGCAGCCGCACCGTGCCGAGATGGGTACCACCCTTCAGCCTCGGGACCAGGTGATGCAGCGACGACTTAGCGCCCGACGGGATGGGACGACCGCACAGGACGCAGACGACGGGCGCATCCGGTTCGGCTCTGGATGTCTCGTTCTTCCCTCGCACGCGCTGCCAGATGGGGATGGCCGGTCGGCGAGGGAAGCCATGGCGTCGGCCTTTGCATGCGGCCGACGGGCGAGGTGAGGCCGCCCGCGCGGGGGTAGGCGGGGCAGGATCAGTCGACCGCGTCGCGGTGGCGGTCCTCGGCGGGGGGATGCGTGGCCTCGATGGCGGTGAAGGCGTCGTGGATTCGGTAGCTGTGCTCGGCGCCCTTCGGCACGATCCAGGAGATCCCGGGTTCCAGGGCCACGGTGCTGCCCTGGAGGATCAGCTCGGCCCGGCCGGCGATGACGTAGCCGACGGTCTCATAGTCGCGCCGGACCGGCTCGCTGGCATGCCCGGCCGGGACCCCGTCCCACAGGCGCATGGAGATCGCCTCGCCGCTGGCGAGGTAGCGCTGGCCCTGCGGGCCTTCCTGCGACTCCGCGATGTCGATCCTGCTGGCGCTGCTGTCGGTCATCGGTGGCTCCGCGGTGTGGGTGGAGGGTTAAGCCGCGAGGCGGGCAGCGGTTGCCGCGGCCACGGTCACAGCAGAAGGCAGACCAGGTAGCCCGCCGCTCCCGCGAACCAGACCGCGCCGGGCAGGCCGGCTTCCGTGGCGGCGTATCCCGCGGTCGCCAGCAGCGGGCCGACCACGGCGGCGAGGTTGGCCAGGCTGGACAGCGTGCCCTGCAGCTCGCCCTGGCGGTCCTCGCCGACGGCGCGGGACATCTGGGCCTGCAGCGCCGGCACGCCGATGCTGCCGGCGGCGAGCAGCGGCATGATCGCGAACGGCATCCAGCCGCGGTTGGACAGGCCCATCAGCAGCGTGCCGCTGGCGTCGCACAGCATGCCGACCCGCAGCGTGCGGCGCTCGCCGAGGCGTGCGGTCAGCCGGCCGGCGAGCAGGGCCTGGGACAAGGAGAACAGCAGGCCGAAGCAGGCGAACGACCAGCCGACCAGGGCCGGGGTCCAGCCGTAGCGGCTTTGGCCGTAGAGCACCCAGAGGGCAGCGGGGATCTGTCCGAGCAGGCAGAGGCCGCAGTAGATCGCGATCAGCGGGCCGAGCGCGCGCAGGCCGCCGAGCCAGGCCAGGGCGGCAAAGGCGTTGAGCTGGGACAGGCGCAGCGGCGACCGGCTGCGCTCGCGCACCGGCTCCGGCAGCAGCACGACCGCGAGGACGAGGTTGACGCCGTTGAACAGCGCGGCGGCCAGGAACGGCAGCACAGGGGACACCTGCCCCAGCGTGCCGCCCAGGGCGGGGCCTGCGATCCAGCCGATGCCGAGGGCCGCGTTCATGGTGCCGTAGCGGCCGGCGCGTTGCGCGGGCGGGGTCAGGTCGGCGATGGTGGCGGAGATCACCGCCAGGTTGGAGGCGGTCATGCCGCCGATCATCCGGGCCAGGTAGAGCAGCCACAGCGTGGGTGCGTAGCCGGTCAGCAGGTAGTCCAGCGCGCCACCGGCCAGAGACAGCAGCAGGATCGGGCGGCGGCCATAGCGATCGCTGAGCGCGCCCAGCACCGGCGCGAACAGGAACTGCATCAGGGCGAAGCTGGCGATCAGGGCGCCGTAGTCCAGCGCGATCGGGCCGTGGGTCAGGCGGCGCAGCACGGTGGGCAGGATCGGGATGATCAGCCCGACCCCGGTCGCGTCGATCAGGGCGGCCAGGTAGAGCACGGCGAGCGGGCGTGTCATGGAGGGTCCGATCGCAGGAGGCGCCGCCCGGGGCGCGGAGAACGCCGGGCGTCCGGCGTGCCGGAGGCTACTCCAGCACCTCGGGAAGGGCGTCCGCCTCCTCCAGCAGCTCGGCCTCGGCGTGGGTGACCTTGATCGCGTCCAGCACCGCCTGCGGGTCGGCCGGCACCGCCATCGCGGCGGCCTCGACGTCGATGCGGTTGCGCAGGTTGGGATTGTCGTGGCGCATCTCCTCCAGCAGCTCGATCACCTTGGCGGTCTTCTGCTCGTTGAGGATGGCGAGCTCCAGGGTCAGCTGCTCGCGGTGCTGGGCGAGCTGGTCGGCGTGGCGCTGCGTGGTCAGGATCAGCAGGGTGATATACAGCGCGCCGAGCCCGACCAGGCTGTCGAACCACGGGAACGGCGGCGGGTCCGGCGGCGTGCGCCCGGTCCACAGCACGAGCAGGTTGGCGCCGATCCAGACCATGCTGACCACGGTCAGCGCGCCGATGAAGCGCGGCCGGCCGACGAAGCCGGTGACGCGGTCGACCACACGCTGCACCGGGGTCGCCGCCTGGTGGTGCTCGGCATGCAGCCGCGCGATCGAGCGGATCGTGCCCTCGATGTGCGCGGGCAGGATCGGCGTCAGGTCCTCCATGGATCCTCCTGCATGGGGAAGCGGGTCCGGACGTGAACGCCGTTCAAGCGCAACGCAGCAGCAGCAGCCGGGGATCCGGAGCGACGCCGTGGGCGCGCCATGCCGTGTTGCAACAAGATCCGGCCGCCCACATAGTCCGCTCGATTCGAGGTCGGAGCGGTTGATGGTGGGACGATGGATGGTGCTGGCGCTGGCCGGCGCGGCGCAATGCCTGGGCGGCCTGTCTGGTGCCGCCGCCGACGCGGCGCAGCCGGCCGGGCAGGTGGCGGCGCAGGCGCAGTCCTCCAAGACGCAGCAGGCGGCGGGCACGGCACCGGGCCGATCGGGCGGTGGCAGCGGCGGCGCGTCGGGGTCCGGCGGCGACATCCCGCAGCACTTCAAGCCGGTGCTCGGCGGCTACGACTACGACCGGCGCGACGTGATGATCCCGATGCGCGACGGGGTGTCGCTGCATGCGGTGCTGATCGTGCCGCACACCGTGAAGCACGGTCCGATCATGCTGGACCGCACGCCGTACAGCGCCAAGGAGATGACCAGCCGGCTGGAAACGCCGCACGTGTCGGAGCTGATGCGCGGGCTGTATCGCGACCTGGTGGAGGACGGCTACATCATGGCGTTCGAGGACGTGCGCGGGAAGTACGGCTCCGGCGGCGACTACGTGATGAACCGGCCGCTGGTGGGGCCGCTCAACCCGACCAAGGTGGACCACACCACCGACGCGTACGACACCATCGAGTGGCTGGTGCACCACGTGCCGGAGGGCAACGGCCGGGTCGGCACGGTCGGCACCTCGTATGACGGCTTCACCGTGCTGATGAGCCTGATCCACCCGCATCCGGCGCTGAAGGCGGCGGTGCCGATCAACCCGATGGTGGACGTCTGGAAGGACGACGACTGGTTCCACAACGGCGCCTTCCGGGAGGAGATGATGGACTACGTCTACTCCCAGACCGCGACCAAGAGCTCGGACCTGGAATGGTGGGCGACCGGGCACGACGACTTCACGATCTACAAGCAGCACGGCAACGCCGGCGCGTTCGGCAAGGCGATGGGCATGGAGCAGCTGCCGTTCTGGAACCGGCTGACCGCGCATCCGGCCTATGACGGGTTCTGGCAGGGGCAGGCGGTGGACCAGCTGCTGGCGCGCGCGCCGCTGACGGTGCCGACGCTGTTCGTGCAGGGGCAGTGGGACCAGGAGGACATCTACGGCGCGGTCGCGGCCTACGAGGCGACGGTGCCGAAGGATGGCGGCCAGGCGATGGGCCACCTGGTGATGGGGCCGTGGCACCACGGTCAGGCGAACGGGGACGGGTCGTCGCTCGGGCCGCTGGAGTATGGCGAGGATACCGGGGCGTGGTTCCGGCGGCACGTGATGCTGCCGTTCCTGGACAGCCACCTGAAGGACGACGGCCAGCCGGCGACGATCGCGCCGGTGACGGTGTTCCAGACCGGGACCAACACCTGGCGGACCTACAACCGCTGGCCGCAGGCCTGCGCCGGGTGCGCGGACAAGGGGCAGGCGCTGTACCTGCAGCCGGACAGCGGGCTGAGCTTCACGCCGCCGACGGCGAGCGGCGACGGCTACGACGCGTACGTGTCCGACCCGGCCAAGCCGGTGCCGTACCGGCTGCGGCCGATCCGGCCGACCTATGCCAAGGACTCCACCTGGCGCTACTGGCTGGTGGACGACCAGCGCTTCACCGCCGACCGGCCGGACGTGCTGACCTATACCACGGACGTGCTGACGGCGCCGGTCACCCTGTCCGGGGCGCCGGTGGCGCACCTGATGGCGTCGACCAGCGGCACCGATGCGGACTGGGTGGTGAAGCTGATCGACGTGTATCCGGACGAGGTGCCGGCCAAGCCCGAGCTGGGCGGGTACGAGCTGCCGGTGGCGATGGACATCCTGCGCGGGCGGTATCGCGACGATCCGGCGCATCCGAGCGCCATCCCGGCGGGGAAGACGGTGGCGTACACGCTCAGCCTGCCCAACGTGGACCACAGCTTCCTGCCGGGGCATCGGATCATGGTGCAGATCCAGTCGAGCTGGTTCCCGCTGTATGACCGCAACCCGCAGAACTACGTGCCGAACATCTTCTTCGCGCAGCCGGGCGACTACAGGAAGGCGGAGATGCGGGTGTTCCGGACGCCGGATGCGGCGAGCTACATCCAGTTGCCGGTGGTGCCGGGCGGGGACGGGACGGTGGTGGCCGGACCCTGAGCGAGCCCGGCCGCACGCGTCAGTAAATCGGCATGCCGCCGTGCACCGGGAGCAGGGTGCCGGTGGTGAAGCTGGCGTCGTCGGAGGCGAGGTAGACGTAGGCGGCGGCGAGCTCGGCCGGCTGGCCCGGGCGGCCCATCGGCGACTGGCTGCCGAAGGTTTTTACTTGTTCGGGCTCCATGCCGACCGGGATGAACGGGGTCCAGACCGGGCCGGGCAGCACGGCGTTCACCCGGATGCCCTTCTCCACCAGCATCTGCGCCAGGCCGATGGTGAAGTTGGCGATTGCGGCCTTGGTGGCGGAATAGGCCAGCAGGCTCGGCATCGGGTGCTTGGAGTTCACCGAGGAGGTGTTGATGATGGACGAGCCCGGGTTGAGGTGGGGCAGGGCCGCCTTGCTCAGGTAGAACTGGGAATGAACGTTGGTGCGGAAGGTGCGGTCCCATTCCTCGTCGGTGATCTCGTCGAGCGAATTGCGGGTCATCTGGAACGCGGCGTTGTTGACCAGGATGTCGAGGTGGCCGAAGCGGTCCACCGTCGCCTGCACCAGGGCGCGGCAGTGCGCGGGGTCGGAGATGTCGCCGGGGAGCTTGAGCGCCTGGCGGCCGGCCTCCTGGATGCTGCGGGCGGCGGCCTCGGCGTCCTGCTCCTCGTCGGGGAGATAGGACAGCGCGATGTCGGCGCCTTCGCGGGCATAGGCAAGGGCGACGGCGCGGCCGATGCCGGAGTCGGCGCCGGTGATGAGGGCGACGCGGCCGGTGAGGCGGCCAGCACCCACGTAGCTGGTCTCGCCGTAGTCGGGCTCGGGGTGCATCCGGGCGGAGGAGCCGGGGTCGGTCTGCTCCTGGGTGTCGAAGGGCGGGCGGGGGTAACGGGTGCGGGGGTCGGTGAGCATGGGGAGAGCTCCGGCTGGGGTATGGTGCCGAAGCGCGAGCGGAAGGTGACTGTTCCCGCGCACGCGGTGGCGTGATGCCAATAGCCAAATGATTAACTAAGCCAAAGATTGACTAGTTATCGATCCGCCAGCGAGCTGGTTGGCCGGTAGGTGGCAGTACCGTCCATAACAATTTGAAGGCAGAGAGATTACATAATCTCTAATCTAATATCACCCATACCTAGGCTCAGGACTCATTGATCACAGCCAGAAGATGACGGCGGCGGCGATACAGA
>CAXTVX010000028.1:0-37729 GCA_964247755.1 uncultured Acetobacteraceae bacterium
CCGGACACGCGCGTCAGCACCACGCTCTGCGCCACCTCCGGCACCGTCAGCTCGCGCTCCAGCACGGCGGCGGCAGCGGCAAACGCCGGCACGCCCGGCGTCAACGTGTACGGGATGCCGAGGCGCCGCAGCCGCCGCATCTGCTCGGCGACCGCGCTCCAGATCGACAGGTCGCCGGAGTGCAACCGCGCCACCTCCTGTCCCGCGGCAAAGGCGGCGGCATATTCCGCCTCGATCGCATCCAGGGTGAGCCCGGCGGTATCGACCAGCCGCGCGTCGGCCGGGCAGTGCACCAGCATCTCCCGCGGCACGATCGAGCCGGCATAAAGGCAGACCGGGCATCGCGCCAGCAGGTCGCGCCCGCGCAGGGTCAGCAGGTCGGGCGCCCCCGGCCCCGCGCCGATGAAGTGCACCGTCACGGCGTCGCCGACCCGGCCAGGGCGCAGGTGACGCTGGCCGAGGCGATCCGCGGGAGCAGCAGCCGCGATCCCGACCCGGCCGCTGCCAGCGCGCAGCCTTCCGCGACCGCAGCCACGCCGACCCGTGCCTGCGCCCGCTCCGAGCGGGTCGGGCAGCGTGCCTGCGCCGCCTCCAGCGCCTCGGGAGCAACCACACGCCACTCCAGCGACAGCAGCACCGCCGCCGCACGCGGACCCGGCTCGTGCCCACGGAACCATGGCACCGCCAGCACCGACGGGTGACGGTCGCAGGACCGCGCCGCCCGCTCGACCAGCGCCGCGATCTCCTCCGCAACGGCCCCCGGCCGCAGCCCGATCCCCGCCACGATCATCGCTTCCAGGCCGCGAACTGGGTGACCGTCATCGCCGGCCGGTAGCCGTGCATGGTGCCGATCCGGTCCAGCCGCTCCACCGACAGCCGGGTCAGGCCGCCGCCGAACCGCGCATGGGCCGCGAACAGCGCCCGCTCGGTCTCGATCGTCACCGCGTTGGCGACCAGCCGGCCGCCCGGCCGCAGCGCCGCCCAGGCCCGGTCCAGCACCCCCGCGACGGTGGCCCCCCCGCCGACGAACACGGCGTCCGGCGCCGGCAAGCCGTCGAACCCGTCGGGTGCCGCGCGTTCCGCCACCACCAGCCCGGGCACGCCCAGCGACGCGGCGTTGTCCCGCGCCCGCGCCGCCCGGCCTGCCCGCGGCTCCAGCCCGAAGGCCCGGTTCGACGGATGGCGCAGCATCCACTCGATCGAGATCGAGCCGGACCCGCAGCCGACATCCCACAGCACTTCCCCCTGACGCGGCGACAGCGCCGACAGCGTGACCGCGCGGACCTCCTGCTTGGTCAGCTGCCCGTCATGGTCGAAGCACCCGTCCGGCAGGCCGGTGCAGAGCGGGATCGCCCGTGCTTCCGGGTCCGCCGCCAGCGCCGCGCCCAGCAGGTTCAGCCGGGCGATGTCGGACGGCATCGCCGCATCGGCCCGCTGCCGCCTGATCCGCTCGTCCGGACCGCCCAGCGCCTCGAGCACATGCACCGCCGAGCCGCCGAACCCATGCGCGCACAACAGCGCCACCACCGCCGCTGGGGAACGCTCGTCCGCCGACAGCACCAGCAGCCGCGCCCCCGGCTGCAGCGCCGGACGCAGCGCCGCCACCGGCCGGCCGCACACCGACAGCAGCGCCGTGTCCTGCATCGCCCAGCCGAGGCGGGCGCAGGCCAGCGAGAACGCCGACGGCGCCGGCAGGCAAACCATCTCGTCCTCCGCCACGTGCCGCGCCAGCACGCTGCCGACGCCGAAGCAGAACGGGTCCCCCGAGGCCAGCACCGCCACCGGCCGTCCGCGTCGCGACAGGATCGCCGGCATGGCGTCCTCGATCGGGCTCGGCCACGCCAGGGTGTCGCCGCGCAGCAGCGGCTCCGCCAGCGCCAGGTGCCGCGCGCCACCCACCACCAGCTCGGCCGCGGCGATCAGGGTGCGCGACCGAGGCGGCAGCGCCTCGACACCGTCCTCGCCGATGCCGAGGATGGCGAGCCACGGCGTCATGCCGGCACCCTGGAGGGGATCGGATGGCCATACGGGTGCTGATCCTCGGCGGCACCACCGAGGCGAACGCCCTGGCTGGCGCGCTGCAGGGCGACCACCGGTTCGCGCCCACCCTGTCGCTGGCCGGCGCGACCCGCACGCCGCACCTGCCGCAGATCCCCGCCCGCGTCGGCGGCTTCGGCGGCGCCGACGGGCTTCGTCGCTGGCTGGCCGAAACCGGCACCGACGCCCTGGTCGACGCCACCCACCCCTTCGCGCAGCGGATCAGCCGCAACGCCGTCGCGGCGGCGGCCGGAGCCGGGACCGCGATGCTGCATATCGCCCGCCCCCCGTGGGAGCCCGTTCCAGGCGACCGCTGGACCGTCGTGCCGGACATGATTGCCGCCGCCGCCTCGCTCGGCGACCCGCCGCGTCGCGTGCTGCTGACCATCGGCCGCAAGGAACTGGCACCGTTCCTCGCCCATCCGCAGCACCACTACCTCATCCGCAGCGTCGACCCGCCGCCGCCGGAGGTGCTGCCGCCCGACAGCGTGGTGCTGGCCCGGCGCGGACCGTTCGCGCTGCCGGAGGAGCGGGCGCTGCTGCTGGCGCACCGGATCGAGCTGCTGGTCACCAAGAACTCCGGCGGCGACGCCCCCAAGCTCCTGGCAGCGCGCGAGGCGGGTCTCGCCGTGGTGATGGTGGCGCGCGCGCCGCCGGTGCCGGCGCCGTCCGTCGCCACCTGGCAGGAAGCGCTCGCCTGGCTGGAGCGGCATCATTCCGCCACGCTGCGCGCGGTGTAGAGCCAGGGCGCGGCGCCGTCGCGCCGGATCACCCGCGTGCCGGCGCAGCCCACCAGCACCAGCGTGCGCATGTCGGCCAGTCCCGGATCGGCCTCCTCCAGCGTCGTGACGACGACCCGCTCCTCCGGCCGGCTGACGGCGGTGGCGAAGGCGACCGGAACCGTGCCCGGCAGGATCTCCCGCAGTGCCTCGAACGCCGCCCCGAGCTGCCACGGCCGCGCCCGGGACAAGGGGTTGTAGAGCGCCAGGACAAAGCCGGCCCCGGCGGCGGCGCACAGCCGGCGCAGCACCAGCGGCCACGGCTTGAGGTTGTCGGACAGCGACAGGGCGCAGAAATCCCCCCCGAGCGGCGCCCCGAGCCGGGCCGCCACCGCCATCATCGCCGAGATGCCGGGCACCACCTCCACGTCCAGCGCCCGCCACGCCGCCTCGCCGTGCTCGATCGCCTCGAACACCGCGCTCGCCATCGCGAACACTCCGGGATCGCCCGACGACACCACGCACACGCTCCGGCCGGATGCCGCCAGCGCCAGCGCATGCCGCGCCCGGTCCAGCTCCACCCGGTTGTCGGAGCCGTGCCGCACGACCCCGGGACCGGCCTCGACCCGCTGGAGATACGGCGCGTAGCCGACCAAGTCGGTCGCCTCCGCGATCGCCCGCTCCGCCTGCGGCGTGCGCAGCACCGCCCCGCCCGGCCCCAGCCCCACCACCAGGAGGCGTCCCGGCCCGCTCATCGCGGCCGCTGCCGCCCCGGCACCAGCACCATGGAGAAGTATGGCGCCGTCCGACCGTCGGTGCCGGACACCGGCGACAGCACCTGGCCGTGCTGCGTGCCGCGCTCGACATAAACCGCACGATCCGACAGCCCGTTGCGGTCGAGCGCGCGGCGAATCTTCGGCAGGTTGCGCCCGACCTTCATGATCACCGCCGCGTCGCAGGCGCCGAGCCTGGCGGTCAGCCGGTCCTCGTCCAGGGTGCCGGGCAGCACGCACAGGATGTCGTCGCCATGCGCGATCGGCAGCGCCGCCGCGGTCCAGCACCCGCTCATGCCGGTGACGCCCGGCACCACCTCCTGCGGGTAGCCGGCGGACAGCCGGTCGAACAGGTACATCGACGAGCCGTAGAAGAACGGATCGCCCTCGCACAGCAGCGCCACGTCGCGCCCCGCGTCGAGATGAACCGCGACCCGCGACGCGCACGCCTCGTAGAACACCCCCATCTCCGCCCCGTAGCGCGGGTCCTCGACCGGCAGCTCGGTGGTGAACGGATACTCGAACCGCAGCTCGACCGCCCCCGGCCGCAGCCGCTCGCCGGCGATGGAGCGCGCGTGCCCGAGCTTCCCGCGCTTGGCGAAGTACGCCACCACCGGCGCGCTGCCGATCAGGCGCAGCGCCTTCACCGTCAGCAGCTCCGGGTCGCCCGGCCCCATGCCGATCGTGTGCAGCGTGCCCACACTCATTCCGCGTCGCTCGCCAGCGCGTTCACCGCCGCCGCCGCCATGGCGCTGCCGCCCTGCCGGCCCAGCACGGTGGCGAACGGCAGCCGCCCGCCGGCCAGCGCCTCCTTGGACTCCGCGGCGCCGACGAAGCCGACCGGCATCCCGATCACCGCCGCCGGCGGCGGCGCGCCGGCCTCGATCAGCTCCAGCAGGTGGAACAGCGCGGTCGGCGCGTTGCCGATCGCCACCAGGCTGCCGCCGAGCCGCGTGCCCCACAGGTCGAGTGCCGCCGCCGAGCGCGTGTTGCCGATCGCGCGCGCCCGCTCGGGCGTCGCCGGGTCGCGCAGGGTGCAGACCACCGCGTTGCCGGCCGGCAGCCGGGCGCGGGTGATGCCATGCGCCACCATCTCGGAGTCGCACAGCACCGCACACCCCGACCGCAGGGCCTGCCGTGCCGCGCGGGCGAAGTCGTGGCCGAAGCGCAGGTGTCGCACCACCTCGACCAGGCCGCAGGCGTGGATCACCCGCACCGCGACCGGCACCTCGTCGGCCGCGAAGCCGGCGAGATCCGCCTCGGCACGTATGATGGCGAACGAGCGCGCGTAGATCGCCGCTCCGTCGCGGATGTAGTCGTGCCCGCCGCTCACGACGCGTGAACCATGTTCATGGCGGCAGCCGCCGCCTTGAGGCCGAGGCCGCGCAGCACCGGCACGTCGCCGGCCCGCCCGTCCCGCACCAGGTCGTAGCCGCCGTCGCGCCCGACCAGCGTCAGCGGCGCTGGCCCCGGATGTCCGCAACCCTTGGCGCAGCCGGACACGTGCAGCACCGTCCCCGCGCCTTGCGGCAGCAGCGCCCCCAGCCAGGCCGCATCCGCCGGCGCCGGTCGCGCCGCGCGGGCGCAGCCGGGCGCGCCGATACAGGACGCGACCTGCAGACGCGGATCCGCCGGATCGAGCAGCGCGTCCGGAAGTGCCGCGCGCAGGCTCGCCACGCCATGCGGCCGCAGCCCGGCCAGCAGCACCGACCGCCACGGGGTGATCCGCAGGACGCCGTCGCCGCAACGCTCCGACAGCTCCGCCAGGGTCGCCAGCAGCCCGGCGTCGAGCCGGCCCGGCGGGACGCCGATCCCGAACGCGCCGCCTGGCAGCGGCCCGACCGCGACCGGTGCCGACCCTGCCGGTGGCGGGACCGGCTCCCAGTCCAGGCCGGCAGCACGGAACAACCGTGAACCATGTTCACGACAGCGCCCCGGCCGAAACGGCGGATCATGGGCGACTGCAACGTGCGCCAGGCGCAGGGCGAGCGCCGGCGCCCGGCTCGCGTCGCAATCCGCCGCCGCGCCTCCCGCTTCCACCCGCCAGCCGCCGTCCGCCGCCCGCAGCACGACGTCGCCGTGAACGTCGTTCAAGCCGAGCGCCCCGCCGCCGTCGATCACGAAGCCGAACTTGCCCGGCAGGCGGTCGAGGCCGTGCCCGTCCGCCAGCGCCGCGTCCAGCGCCCGCGCGACCGCGAGGGTGTCGGCGGCGCAGTCCGGGTCATCCCCGGCCAGCGGCGAGACGAGCACGTTGCGCCGCCGCTCCGCCGACGGGTCCGGGTCCGCCAGCCCGGCGGCGACCGCACAGTCCGCGAACCTGGCGGCGGAGGACGCGGTGAAACCGCGGAACTGCAGGTTGCCGCGGTTGGTGAGCTCGATCGCGCCGTTGCCGTGCCGGCGCGCGGCCCCCGCCAGAAGGCGGGCGGAGGCAGCGTCGAACCGGGCGGCGCGTGGCTTGACCCGCAGCAGCAGGCCGTCGCCGGACGCCATCGGCTGAAACAGGCTCGGGCACCAGCCGCGCACGCTCATGACGATGCACCCGCGCTGTTGCGCCGCGGTCGCCACAGGCCGCGACGCCGCGCCTCGTCGAACCGGGAGGCCATGGCGGCATGGGCGTCGGGATTGGCGTCGCGGAGGAAGCGGTCGATGTCGGGGTCGGCCAGGGTGGCGTCGAACAGCAGCTCGAACTGCGGATCGAACCGCCTCGGCACGGTGCTGGCGAACGCGTGCAGCGCGTCGACGGTGCGGGCGATCTCGGCCGCACCCCGGTAGCCGTGCCGCATCATGCCGGCGAGCCAGAGGGGGTTTGCGGCGCGTCCGCGCACCACGCGCGCCACCTCGGCGGCGACCGCGCGCAGGCGCGGCGCGTCCGGCCGGGAGGTGTCGGCATGGTAGAGCGCGGGAGCGTTGCCGAGCAGCGCCGCCGCCGCTGCGAAGCCGCCTTCGTGCGCGGCCACGTCGAGCCCGTCCAGCAGGTCGGTCTCGGCGTGGTCCTGGACGTGCACCAATGCGTCCGCGTTCGCGACCCGGGCGGCGAAGCCAGCCGGATCGGCGACGCCGTCGCGGCCGCCGCCATAGCCGTGCGCGCCGGCGTCGAGCCAGGCCTGGCCCAGCTCCCCGGCCGTGTCCCAGGCGCCGCGCGCCAGCCGGTCCTCGATCCCGGTGCCGTAGCTGCCGGGTGCGGCGCCGAAGATGCGCGCCGTCGCCGCCGAGCGTGCGGCGCCTTCCAGCCTCCTGGCCGCGTGCGCCAGCGGGTTCCAGTCCTCGTCCTCCTCGCGCGACGCCACGGCGTCGACCGCCTGGTCGAACAGGGCGATCTGGCCGGGAAAGGCGTCGCGGAAGAAGCCGGAGATGCGCAGCGTCACGTCCACGCGCGGCCGGTCCAGCAGCGCCAGCGGCACGATCTCGATGCCGGACACGCGGCCGGAGCCGGCGTCCCAGACCGGCGCCACCCCCATCAGCAGCAGCGCCAGGCCCAGGTCCTCGCCCCCGGTGCGCAGGCTGGTCGAGCCCCACAGGTCGATCACCACGCGCCGCAGCCAGTCGCCCTGGTCCTGTCGATGCCGGTCGAGCAGGGCGGTGGCGGTGCTGGCGGCGAGCAGCATTGCAGCCCGGGTCGGGATCGCACGCGGGTCGAGGCTGAACAGGTTGCGGCCGGTGGGCAGCACGTCGGCGCGTCCGCGCGAAGGGGCGCCGGACGGACCAGGCGGCACGAAGCGGCCGTCGAGGGCGGCGAGCAGCGCCCGCATCTCGGCGGGACCACTGGCGTCGAGGTCGGCGCCAAGGCAGCACGGGTCGGCGTCCGGCAGCGCCCGGCGCATCGCCTCCAGCAAGGAGGCGGGCGAGGCGGGCGGGCTGCCGAAGACGTGCAACCCGTCGCGCAGCTGCAGCGCCTTCACGTCGCACAGGTAGGCGTCGAGACGGGCCAGCGCGTCGGCGTCGCCGGTATCCGCGCGACGCACCCCAGTTTCCGCCAGCAGCCCGGCATCCTCGGCGCGGTCGAGGATCTCGCCGCGCAGCAGGGTGACGCGCCGGCGGTCGAGGCCGTCGGCGGCGGCGTAGTCGTCGAGCAGGCGTTCCAGATCGCGGGCCGCACCGTGGCTGGCGGTCTCGGCGACCGGCGGGGTCAGGTGGCCGATGGTGACGGCGCCGAGGCGGCGCTTGGCCGCCGCCGCCTCGCCCGGGTTGTTGACGATGAACGGGTAGATCACCGGCAGGCCGCGCAGCAAGGCGGCCGGCGCGCAGGCGGCCGACAGGGCGGCGGCCTTGCCCGGCAGCCATTCCAGGGTGCCGTGGGTGCCGAGATGTACCAGGGCGTGAACCATGTTCACGTCGCGCAGGCCGAGCATGAAGGCGACCAGGGCGTGGCGCGGCGGCAGGGACGGGTCGTGGTAGCCGGCCTTGCGGTCCAGGGTCGAGCCGCGGTTCGGCTGCACCGCCAGCAGAAGGTTGCCGAGCCGGAGGTGGCGCAGGACGAAGCAGCCGTCGGCCACCGCCGGGTCGGCGTCGGGCGGCCCCCAGGCGGCGAGCATCGCTTCGCACAGGGCGGCGGGCAGGGTGTCGAACAGGGACCGGTAGCGGTGCAGCGACAGGAAGGGCGTCGGCGCAGCGTGGCACAGCGCTTCCACCAGGGCGGGGTGCGCCGGGACCGGACCGGTGGCGTAGCCGGCGGCGGACAATGCCCGGAGGATCGCATGGAGGCTGGCGAAACTGTCCAGGCCGACCGCGTGGGCGACCTGGCCGCCGAGGCCGGGGTAGTCCGACAGGACGATCGCCACACGGCGCTCCGCCGGCGTGGTGCGGGCGAGCCGTGCCCAGCCGGCCGCCTGGTCGGCGGCGAGGTCGATGCCGGCCGGGTTCGGCCGGTTGACCGCCTCCACGTGTCCCGGCAGCGCGGGATGGGCGCGGCCGTCCTTGAACGAGATCGCGCCGGAGGGCAGCCGTCCGTCCAGCTCTGGCAGCACCACCTGCATGGCGAGGTCGGTCTGCGACAGGCCGCGGACGCTGGCGTGCCAGGCCGCCTCGCCGGCGACCGGCTGCAGCAGTTGCAGCACCGGCGCGTCGGCGGCGTCGAGCGGCGAGCCGATGTCGTCGCGCCGGGCGGAGAAGAAAGTCGCGTTCAGCACCACGGCGGGACCGGTCGTGCGGAGCCGGTCGGAAACGAAGCCGGCGGCCTCGGGGTCCTTAAGCGAGGCGGCGTAGAGCAGCTCCGGGGCCAGGCCGCGCGCCTCCAGCGCGTCCGCCAGAGCCTCGAACGGGGCGATGTCGTTCGCCATGAGGTGCGACCGGTAGAACAGCACCGTGGCGCGTGGCCGGCCGTGCGCCGGGGTGCTGCGGTGGATGCCGGCGGCGGGCACCGGCACGGGATCGAGGCCGTCGTCGGGCCCGCACCCGGCCAGGTGGCGGAGAAGCGACAGCGCGGCCGAAACGTTGCGCGGGCCGCCCTGGCGCAGGAAGCCGTCGAGCCGGGACAGCGCCGGCGCCGCGACCGTCGACAGCTCGGCCAGGCGGGGGTCGTCGCGCGCGTCGCCGGGCACGAGGGCGAGCGGGATGGCGTGGCGGCGGCAGGTGGCGGCCAGCTCCTCGGCGCCGTAGCGCCAGTAGTCCAGGCCGCCCAGCAGGCGCACCAGCACGCAGCGCGAGCCGGCAACGGTGTTCTCGGCATACAGGTCGACCGACAGGGGGTGGCGCAGGCGGGCCAGGCTGGCGAGGCGGAGCGACGGGCGCACCGTCGCCGGCATCACCTCCCAGGAGGCGGCGAGGCTGGACAAATCGCTATCGGAAAACGATAGCACGACCAGGTCGGCTGGGGCGTGGCCGAGGTCGTCGGCCGCCTCCTGCTCGTCGAGGCTGCGCGTTTCGCGGACCAGCAGGTGCATCCGCGGGCTGCCTAGCCGCCCTGGACGAGCGCCGCGATCGCCGCGCGGTCCAGGCCGGTGCGGCCGATCACCACCAGGGCGCCGGTGCGGTCCTCGTCCGGGGTCCAGGGGCGGTCGAACTGGTGGCGGAAGCGGGTGCCGACGCCCTGCACCGCAAGGCGCATCGGCTTGTTGTCGACGGCGACGAAGCCCTTCATGCGCAGCACGTCGTGGGCGACGGCGGCGGCGGCCAAGCGGACGAGCAGGGCGTCCGCGTCCGGGACAGGCGGGAGCGGGATCACGAAGGTCTCGAAGTCGTCGTGCTCGTGCGCGCCGTCGGCGGCGTCGTGGTGCGAGGGGCGGGCTTGGAGGTCGTCCTCGGCGCGGGCGTCCAGGCCCAGCAGCACCGCCGGGTCGAGGCGGCCCTCGGTGGTGCGGAGCAGCTTGACGGCGCGCGGGATCCGGGCGGCGATCGCGGACTCCAGCGCGGCAAGTGCCAGGTCGCCCAGCAGGTCGGCCTTGTTCAGCACCACCAGGTCGGCGGAGGTAAGCTGGTCCTCGTAGACCTCGGCCAGGGGGTTGTCGTGGTCGAGCGACTCGTCGGCGGCGCGCTGGGCGGCCACGGCCTCGGGGTCGTCGGCGAAGCGGCCGGCGGCAACGGCGGGCGCATCCACCACCGCGACCACGCCGTCCACGGTGACGCGGGTGCGGATCGAGGGCCAGCCGAACGCCTTGAGCAGCGGCTTGGGCAGGGCAAGGCCGGAGGTCTCGATGACGATGTGCTCGGGCGGGTTGGGACGGCCCAGCAACGTCTCGATGGTGGGCAGGAAGTCGTCGGCGACGGTGCAGCACAGGCAGCCGTTGGACAGCTCGACGATGTCCTCGTCCGCACAACCGGGGATGCCGCAGGCCCGCAGCGTGTCGCCGTCGATGCCCAGCGTGCCGAACTCGTTGACGATCACCGCGATGCGACGGCCGCCGGCATGGGCCAGGAGGTGGCGCAGCAGCGTCGTCTTGCCGGCGCCGAGGAAGCCGGTGACGATCGTGGCGGGGACCTTGGCGGGGGGTCGGCCCGGGGCGTTCCCCGTGGGGTTCACGCGGCGCTCTCCCCGGCGAAGCTCGGCACGCGGCCCAGGATCATGTCGGCGAGCGAGGACGGCCGCTTGGAGGGCATCACGGTGCCGGTGCGGGACGCGTGGTAGCTGCCGGCGAAGCCGAGCAGGTCGGCCGCCTTGTCCGGGGTCAGGCGGCCGAGCAGGTAGGACCACTTGCCGGGCCCGGCGATGGCAGCGGCGCAGCCGTCGTTGCACACGGCGAGGCACTCGACGCCTTGCAGGCGCACCGGGGTGGCGTCGGCCTGCGACAGCAGGGCGGACAGGCGGTCGTGCAGCACCTGGCCGGCGACCGGGATGCCGTCGCGTTTCGGGCTGCCCATGCGGCAGGTGGTGCAGACGGTCAGGACGGTGGTCGGTTCGAGCACGCGGAGTCCCCGGGTCAGGCGGCGCCGCCCGGACCATCCGGGCGGCAGGCATGGGGGGCTCGGGTCCGCCGCCGCGCTCGCACGGCAGCCGATACGACGCGTATCGCCGCGTTCCGGGCACCCCGCCGGACCGCACGGATGGAGCGACCTCGCGGCCGCCGTTCGATGGCAGGTCTCCTGGCTTGCGGATACGGACCGACCGGTTGCACCGGTCCGGTCCACGCGTCCCGACCGCCTTCCCGGCAACCCCGAGGGCCGCCAGTGGCTTTGCGCGGGCCGCTCACCGCCTACAGTTGCGGGGGCAGCGACGGAATGGGGCAAGCGCCCGCACCGTCTTCCCTTTTCACCCTTCTCTCGAAGGGACCATCAATCGTGGATGTAGCGGCTCCGACCGGGCGGCGTCAAAGCCCGATCGGGGTTGGGCGGTCCCGCGCCGTCAGCCCAGATGCACCTTCTCGTTCTCGCCGCCCTTGGGCGACGTGCCGGTGAGCTTGGCCTTCAGGTAGCCGTAGGCGTGCACCATCGTGGAGTTGGGCGCGTCCCAGTATTCGGCCTCGGACACGTCGACCCGGAGCAGGGCAACGTCGGGGTCGTCCTTGCCGTTGGGAAACCAGGTGGTGAGGATGTCGCTCCAGTGCGCGTCGATCGCGGCCTTGTCCTGCACCAGCGTGGCGCGGCCGGACAGGGATACGTAGTTCTGGCTGTCCGGGTTGGCATAGGTGACGCCGACACGGTGCTCGGCCTGCACCTCGTCCACCTTGGGCGCGCTGGCACGGGTGAAGAACCACAGCGTGCCATCGAACTCCTTCTGACTGGCGGCCATCGGACGGGCGCGCAGGTGCTCGCCGTCGTCGGTGGTAAGCATCGCGAACTTCGCGTCCTTCATCATCGACCACAGCTTGGCGGTCTTGTCCTGGTCCATGGGGATCTCCTCGGTGGAACGAGGGATAGAGGAGCGGAGGCGGGGGAAGGTTCCTGCGGGGCGGTCCTGCGCGGTCCGGGTTATCAGGCTGCGGCACGTGTCGGTCGGTGTGGGACGGGGTGCGGGTCAGCTCGCACGCACTCCTGGGCAAGGCGACCGGGTGACGCGACGAACGTGATCGCGGAGTGTCCCATAGCCACTCGGCGTCGACCTGCCTCACGCGCCGGGACGGTGTCGGCGGCAGGGTTCGCGATGTCACTTCTGGCTGGCGGGTTCGACCGCTCCCGTGTCCTGCCGAGGCCTGTTCGGTGGGTCAGGCAGCCGCAGGCTCGGGGTCGAGCGGATCGCGAACCTTTACGAGCGGCCAATGTTGACGGTCCGGTTCGAAGGGAGATTGACATGGCTTCGCCTCCGAAGAAGGGTGACAAGGTCAAGTGGGACGCGGCCCAGGGGCAGGTCCAGGGCACGGTCGAGAAGGTCGTCACCGGCACCACCACGGTCAAAGGCCATACCGCACGGGCGTCAAAGGAAGCGCCACAGGTCCTGGTCAAGAGCGACAAGACCGGAAAGGCGGCGGTCCACAAGCCGGAGGAACTCAAGAAGCGCTGACGGGCCGAACGGGCAGGCGCTTCCAGGCTTGTTAGACCGGTATCCCCATCAGCGGGACGCCCGGCGGAGCACCGCGCGCGCCACGATCATCGGTCCTGCCACCAGGGGCGAGGCGGCCAGCATCTGCAGGCTGATGGCGCCGGCGAGCACCAGGCTGGCGGCGACGACGCCACCCTGGCGGCTGGTGTAGATATCGCGGCGGTCCTTCGCCTGCGCGTCGAAGCTGCCCCGCGCGGCCTGGCTGGTTCCGGGAGCGGGCTCGAAGAGGTTGCCCTCGTTCGGCGGCACGGGCAGGGCGCTGAGCTGCGACGAGTAGCCCTTGCGTGCCAGGAGCTGGTCGACCAGGGTCGGCGCGAGCCGCGCGGCGAGGATGGTCGGAGGCGTGGACGAGCCGACGAACACGTCGCGCCGTTTGTGGGTTGCGGCGTAGACGATCGCGTCAGCTGCCACCTCCGGCTGGTAGGGACCGGGCGCCATGGGCTTCAACCCGGTCTTGTTCCGGGCCCAGTCGAACTGCGGCGTGTTGATCGCCGGCAGGTGCACCATGGTCAGGTGCAGCGGGCTCTTGTCGTGGATCAGCTCGGCGCGCAGCGACTCGGTGAAGCCGCGCAGCGCGAACTTGGCGCCGCAATATGCGCCCTGGACCGGGATCGCCCGCCACGCCAGCACCGAGCTGACCTGGACGATGGTCCCGCCCTGCATGTGCCTGAGTGCGGTCAGGGTGCCGTTGACGGCGCCGAGATAGGTCACCTCGGTGACGCGCTTCAGCTCGGCAGCGTCCATCTTGCGGATCGGGCCGTAGACCGTCGCCATGGCGTTGTTGATCCACAGCGTGATCGGGCCCAGGGCCGCCTCGATCGCGGTCGCCGCGTCTTCCACCGCCTCGGGGTCCGCCACGTCGGCCACCACGACATGCACGCGGCCGCCCTTCTGTTCCAGTTCCAGGCGGGCCTGGTCCAGGCGTCCGGCGCCGCGGGCGATGAGGCCGACGGCGTATCCGCGGTCGACTAGGACGCGTGCGGTCGCACGGCCGATCCCGGCACTCCCCCCGGTGATGACTGCAACCTGTTGCATGATGTCCGTCGCCCTCCCGTCGTCCAGGAAGACGAGGCCCGTATCGGGAACAGGGTGGAAAGACACGACTTGGTCGTCCGGGGTCAATTTAGTGACATCTCGAACCGTCGTGCCGTGGGGTCCGCATCGCTGCTGGTCGGCGCTGCATGGCGCGGGCGTGATCCTGCGCGGCGCCGACGTCCTGTCCGGGCGGACGTCGGCGCCGCCGCGTCGATGGCGCGATGGTGCGATGGCTGCCCCTACCGCCGGGACCGCACGCCACCTCCGCCTGCAAGAGGCCGAGCTGTTCCACGGCCTCGCCCTCCTGCCGCTGCGCCGGAGTGTGACGTGTAGTCGACGGCGGGAGCGGAACCGGGCGTGTGCCCAGCTTCGACAGCGAAGCCGCCTCGTGGTGGGGGATCATCGCGGATCGATCGCGTGGTGTGGGCCTGTGGACGCGACGATGGCGGGCAGGGTCAACTCAGCGCTGCTCCGGTCGACCGACGTGGTCGGATGGACCCGCTTCCGGACCGGGATATGCCGTGGCACCCTGACCAAATGCGCCGTGTCTCGATCCCGTTCGCCCTCGCCCTACTGTCGCTGCTGGGTGGCGCCGCCCCCGAAGTTCCGACGCCAAACGGGATCATCGCGGCGGCGCCGGCGAGCGCCTGGCAGGCAGTGGCACCGGAGGACCTGCTGGTGATGACGCTGGGCAGCGGGCAGCGGGTGGTGATCGAGCTGGCGCCGGAGTTCGCGCCGGTGCACGTCGCCAATATCCGCGCCCTGGCCCGCGCCGCCTGGTGGGATGGCGCCAGCATCGTGCGGGTGCAGGACGACTATGTGGTGCAATGGGCGCGCATGCCGGAAGGGCAGGCGCTGCCGGCGGGCGTGGTGGCGCATCCGCCGGCGGAGTACGACCGGCCCTCGGCGGGGCTGACGCTGCGGCCGCTCGGGTATCCGGACGCGTATGCAGCCGGTCCTGGGTTCGTCGACGGGTGGCCGGTCGGGAGCGACGGGGCGCGGACGTGGCTGGCGCACTGCTACGGCATGGTCGGCGTCGGCCGCAACCTGCCGCCGGACACCGGGACCGGGGAGGAACTGTATGCGGTGAACGGGCAGGCGCCGCGTCAACTGGACCGGAACATCGCGCTGGTGGGGCGGGTGGTGGACGGGATGGAAGCGCTGGCGGCGCTGCCGCGGGGAACGGCGGCGCTCGGGTTTTATGCGGACCCGGCGCAGCGCGTGCCGATCCGCTCGGTTCGCGTCGCCGCCGACCTCCCGGTGTCGGACCGGCCGCATGTGGAGGTCATGGCCCCCGATGCTCCCGCCTTCGCCGGCCTGCTGGACGCGCGGGCGAACCGGCATGACCCGTTCTTCGTCCGGGCAGCCGGCGCCACCGACCTGTGCAACGCGTCGGTGCCGGTCCGGATCGCGCCAGCCGCGCGCTGACCGGGTTCCCGCGCCGACCGGAGGCTTCATGGCCCCGTGCAGGGTGGCGATGTGGGAGCGCCCCGGGCCGCTTCTGCAACGGGCGGCCGGTACCGGACGGTGAGGGCGGGAACGGTCGTGCGCAGGCGCTGACTTGGAGGATGGCGGTTCCTCAGGGGGCGACGAGCGCGACAACCGAGCCGTGTCCCATGTCGGGATGGTCCGGCCGATCCGGGATGACGGGCGCCGCGAGGGTGACGTGCCGGCGACGCCGAATGAGCCGTTGCCTGTTGCGCCGGTAGCCGGTCAGGCGCGGTCCGCGGATCAGCGTAGGGCCTGGTAGAGCTCCAGCGCGCTGCGCTCCACCCAGCATTCGGCGAGCCGGCCGTCACGGACCTGCCAGATGGCGATGCCGGAAAACTCCACCGGCCGATCATCGGCCGGCAGGCCGAACATCCCGCCGTTGCGCCCACGGGTGAGCCAGCGCGACACCACCTTGTCCCCGGCGGCGCTGGTGATGATCTCGAGGTGCTCGTTGGTGGCGTCCCGAACGGTGCCCTGCATGGCCGCCACCCAGGCCTTAAAGGCGGGACGACCCTCGACCAGCCGGCCGGCAGTGGTGATGCGGTAGTCCTCCGTCATCAGCTCGTCGATGGCGTCGAGATCGTGCGGCGGCGCCCAGACGCGGCGGAAGAATTCCCGCGCGAGATGCTCCGCGTGCGGAACCGGCATCGGCTTCCTCGTGGGTGCGGTTGATGGCGGAGCAGGCAACACGCGGCGGAGTCGGCGCAAGATGGAACGGTGTGACGTCGGGCGACCGCGGGTTGTGGGACGGCAGCCGGCCGCCGCAACCCGGACGGCGGGAGCGAAGCAGGGTCGGACCATGCGACTCGATGCCTGTGCGGCGGCCGGTGGCGGTGCCGGACACTGGCGACCGGTCGCGATCGGAGTCCTGGCGTTCTCCGGCGCGCCACGGCACACGGGAGCGATGGATCGCAGCCTGTACCTTGTCCTGGGCGGCAGCCGCTCGGGCAAGAGCCGACATGCGGAGGCGCTGGTGGCCGGGTTCGCGGCGCCGTTCCGTTACCTCGCCACCGGGCAGGCCTTCGACGACGAGATGCGGGACCGGATCGCGGTGCATCGGACGCGGCGGGACGGGCGATGGGTAACCGTGGAGGTGCCGGTGCGTCTGGCGGCGGCGCTCGACGAGGCGGAGGATGCGCCGGTGCTGGTGGACTGCCTCACGCTGTGGCTCAGCAACCTGCTGCTGGGAGAGCATGACGTCGGGCAGGCGGTGTCGGCGTTGATGGACGCGCTGGCACGTCGGCGGGCGCCGACGGTGCTGGTGGGGAGCGAGGTGGGGATGGGGATCGTGCCTGAGAACGCGCTGGCGCGCCGGTTCCGCGACGAGGCGGGCCTGCTGCACCAGCGGGTCGCGGCGGTGGCGGACCGGGTGGTGCTGGTGGTGGCAGGGTTGCCGCTGGTGGTGAAGGGATGAGCGAGGACGTCGATCCGGAGCGTCACCGGATGAAGATGGCGCGGCGCAAGGCGGTGCAGGACGAGGAGGTGGCCTCCAAGCGGGTCGAGAAGGGCCTGCTGATCGTCCATACCGGGTCTGGCAAGGGCAAGTCGACGGCGGCGTTCGGGCTGCTGCTGCGCACCGTCGGGCGCGGGCGCAAGGCGGCGGTGGTGCAGTTCATCAAGGGCGCGTGGAGCACCGGGGAGCGCGCCGCGCTGGACGGGTTCGGGCCGCTGGTGGAGTGGCACACCATGGGCGAAGGCTTCACCTGGGAAACGCAGGACCGCGATCGCGACGTGGCCGCCTGCCGTCGGGCATGGGAGGTGACGCTCGGGCTGCTGGCGCGGAACGACCTGTCGCTGCTGGTGCTGGACGAGCTCAACATCGCGCTGCGCTACGACTACCTCGCCCTGGACGAGGTGCTGGCGGCGTTCGCCGCGCGGCCGCCGATGCTGCACGTGGTGGTGACGGGGCGGAATGCCCGGCCGGGGCTGGTCGAGGCGGCGGACCTGGTCACGGAGATGACCGCGGTGAAGCACCACTTCGCCGCCGGGGTGCGGGCGCAGGAAGGGATCGAGTTCTGACAGGTGCGCCGCCTGGGTTGGCGCTGATGCTCCAGGGCACAGGCTCCTCGGTCGGCAAGTCGGTGCTGGTGGCGGGGCTGGCGCGGGCGCTGACGCGCCGCGGGATGCGGGTCAGGCCGTTCAAGCCGCAGAACATGTCGAACAACGCCGCGGTCACGCCGGACGGCGGCGAGATCGGGCGGGCGCAGGCGCTGCAGGCCCGGGCGTGCGGGGTGGCGCCGTCGGTGCACATGAACCCGGTGCTGCTGAAGCCGCAAAGCGAGACCGGATCGCAGATCGTGGTGCAGGGGCGGGTGGTCGGCACGGCCCGGGCGAGGGAATACCAGGCGATCAAGCCCGGGCTGATGCCGTCCGTGCTCGACAGCTTCGCGCGGATGCAGGCGGAGGCGGACATCGTGCTGGTCGAGGGCGCGGGGTCCGCGTCGGAGATCAACCTGCGCCTGAACGACATCGCCAACATGGGCTTCGCGGCAGCGACCGGAACCCCCGTGGTGCTGGTCGGCGACATCGACCGCGGCGGCGTGATCGCGAGCTTGGTCGGCACCCACACGGTGCTGCCGCCGGACGACCGGGCGCGGATCAGGGGATTCGTCGTCAACCGGATGCGCGGCGACCCGTCGCTGTTCGCCGACGGGATGACCGCGATCGCCGGGCGCACTGGCTGGGTGCCGATCGGGCTGGTGCCGCACCTGGACGCGCTGCGGGCCCTGCCGGCGGAGGACGCAGGGGAGCTCGACGCGCTGTCGCGGCAGCCACGGACCGGCGGCCGGAAACGCATCGCCGTGCCGCTGCTGCCGATGATCAGCAACTTCGACGACCTGGATCCGCTGCTGGCCGAGCCGGAGGTGGAGTGCGTGCTGGTGCGGCCGGGGCGGCCGCTTCCTGTCGGCTGCGACCTGGTGATCCTGCCCGGTTCCAAGGCGACGATCGCGGATCTCGCCAGCCTGCGCCGGGAAGGCTGGGACATCGACCTCCAGGCGCATCGCCGGCAGGGTGGCCGGGTGCTTGGGCTGTGCGGCGGCTACCAGATGCTGGGCGGGCGGATCGCCGATCCCGACGGGGTCGAGGGACCGCCGGGCGAGGTGCCTGGACTCGGCCTGCTGTCGGTCGAGACCGTGCTGGGCGGCACCAAGCGTCTCGCCGCGGCAGACGGCACGCTGTGTCCGGAGGGCCTGCTGTGCAGCGGCTACGAGATGCATCTCGGCCGCACGCGCGGGCCGGACCGGGAGCGCCCGTTCCTGCGCCGCGCCGACGGCAGCGGGGAAGGGGCGGTGTCGGCGGATGGCCGCGTCGGCGGCACCTACCTCCACGGCCTGTTCGCCGGCGACGCGGCACGGGCGGCGCTGCTGCGGCGGATCGGCCTGGATCCCGCGCCGCGGGACCACGAGGCGGGGGTCGAGACGGCGCTGGACGCGCTGGCGCTGCACCTGGAGGCGCACCTGGATGTCGACCGGCTGCTCGACCTGGCACGACGATAGGCGGCGTTATTCCAGGCCGTGATCGTGCAGGTACTGGTGCCAGGGGCTGCGATCCTGCGAGTCCGAGGCGCAGGACGCGACGGCGAGGCCGACGCAGACCAGGCCCAGGCTGGCGAGAAGCGACCACCTCCTGCGCCTGACCGCGCTCTCGCGCGGTGCTTTCGGCGTTCCTGCGGCGTTGCGGTTCCCGACGGGCACTGGTTTGGAGCCATCCATGACGATCACCTACCTCATCCTGGCGTTCACCCTGCTGGTCGTCGTGGTCGGTCTGGTCGGGATGCTGGCGACCGTTCGCGACACGCTGCGCCGACGCGGCGACCGGGATCCTACCGTAATCGCCGACTCCGAGGAGGAGTTCGAGGCCGATGTCGGCAAGCCGCCGCCGGGTCCGTGAGCCTGTGCGGGACGGTTAGCCCCCGATGTGGTTGCCGACCAGGCTCATCAGGTAGATGAACACGAACAGGCCGCCGATCACCAGCGACACGAACAGCCAGCCCTTCATGACGGTGCCCTCCACGCGCGGCCGATCCTGAAGCAGGCCGTTCCGTCCCCGCTCATAGTCCAGGGACGGCAACGGCGCCACCTGTGCACCGGCTCAGCCCAGCGCCATCAGGCTGGCGTTGCCACCGGCAGCGGTGGTGTTGACGCTCAGGCTGCGCTCGTGGGTGAGCCATTCCAGCCTGAGGCCGGCGTCATCGCGGTCCAGCCGGTGCAGCGGGACGATCGCGCCGTCGCGCGCCGCCAGTTCCCGCGCCAGGGCGGGGAGGCAGCCGGCGCTGGCGAGGGCCGCCGCCGGCGTTGCGGAAGCGTGGTCCCAGGACACCAGCTCCGGCATGGCCGCGACCACCTGCGCCAGGGTGACGGCGTCGCCGTCGGGGCGGCGCAGCAGCACCTGGTTGCCGGCCGCGAGCGCTGCGGCGAGCTGCAGCAGCAGGTCGTCCTCGTGCCCGGCCACGCACAGCACCAGGCCGCGCGGACGCAGCGCGTAGCTGTTGCGCTCGCCCACCGGGCCGGGCAGCACGCGCTCCTCTCCGAGCGGGCTGCGCGCGAGGAGGGCGGCGCAGGCCGGCGCGGCCGGGTGGGCTGCGAGCAGGGCAAGCAGCCGCCGTGCCGGGTCCGGCGTACTGCCCGGCAGCAACGCGGCGGTGGCCGCGGCACGGCGCAGCCGGTGCAGGATCAGCGGGCCGCCAGCCTTCGGTCCGGTGCCGGACAGGCCGGTGCCGCCGAACGGCTGGCTGCCCACCACGGCGCCGATCAGGTTGCGGTTGACGTAGACGTTGCCGGCGTTGCTGCGGCCGGCGGCCCTGTGCATCGTCTCGTCGATCCGTGTGTGCACGCCGAAGGTGAGGCCGTAGCCGGTGGCGTTGATCGCGTCGATCAGTGCCTCCATGCCCCCTTCGGGATAGCGCAGGACATGCAGCACCGGGCCGAACACCTCGGCGCCGAGCTGGGCAATCGTACCGATCTCGATCAGGGCCGGCGCTACGAAGCAGCCGTGGGCGCAGTCCGGCGCAAGGGCAGCGCGGGTGACCCGGCAGCCGCCCGCCGCCATGCGCGCCACGTGCGCCTCGATCGCGGTCCTGGCCTCGTCGCCGATCACCGGGCCGACATCGGTGCGCAGCAGGCCGGGGTCGCCGACGCGCAGATCGACGAGCGCGCCTTCCAGCATGCGCAGCGTGCGGTCCGCCGCCTCCTCCTGCACGCACAGCACGCGCAGTGCCGAGCAGCGCTGGCCGGCGGAGTCGAACGCGGAGGCCAGCGCGTCCACCACCACCTGCTCGGGCAGGGCGGCGCTGTCCACCACCAGGGCGTTCTGGCCGCCGGTCTCGGCGATCAGCGGGATCGCGCCGCGCACGGCGTCGGCGTGCGGCGCAAGGGCGCGGGCGATCGACTGCGCGACCGCGGTGGAGCCGGTGAACATCACCGCGCCGATGCGCCGGTCGGACACCAGGGCGGCTCCCACCGCGCCGTCGCCGGGAAGGAACTGCAGCGCGTCGCGCGGGATGCCGGCCTCGTGCAGCACGCGCACTGCCAGGGCGGCGATCAGCGGCGTTTCCTCGGCGGGCTTCGCCAGCACCGCGTTGCCGGCGGCGAGGGCTGCCGCGATCTGGCCGACAAAGATCGCGAGCGGGAAGTTCCACGGGCTGATGCACACCACCGGGCCGAGCGGCGCACCTGCCTCGAAGCCGGGCTCTCGGATTCCGGCCGCGTAGAAGCGCAGGAAGTCCACCGCTTCGCGCACCTCGCCGACCGCGTTGGCGGCGGACTTGCCGGCTTCGCGGATGATCGGTCCGAGCAGGTCGGGCAGCATCGCTTCCAGCCGGTCGGCGGCGGCGTCCAGACGGGCTGCGCGGTCCGTGGGCGGGAGCGCGTTCCAGCGCGCGGTGGCGCCGATCGCCGCCGTCACGGCGCCGGGCACGTCGCCCGGGTCCACGTCGCGGCAGCGCCCGACGACGAGGCGACGATCAGCCGGATTGGTGCAGTCGTGCCAGGCACCGTCGGCGGCCGGGAATGCCAGCAAAGGCTCGGCCAGCAGGGTTCCCCCGGGCGCGTCGATTTGGTCCGCCAGCGCGGCCAGCACGTCCTCGGAGGCGAGGTCGAGCCCGGCGGAGTTGCGGCGTGCGGCGCCGAACAGGTCTGCCGGCAGCGGGATCGACGGGTGTGGCGCGCCGGGCGGCACCGCGGCCGCGGCGAGGCGCACCGGATCGGCCACCAGGTCGGACACGGGCTCGTCCGGATCGGCGATGCGGTTGACGAACGAGCTGTTGGCGCCGTTCTCCAGCAGGCGCCGCACCAGGTAGGCCAGCAGCGTCTCGTGGGTGCCGACCGGGGCGTAGATCCGGCACGGCCGGTCCAGCCCGGCTGGCCCGACCACCTGCTCGTACAGCGCCTCGCCCATGCCGTGCAGGCACTGGAACTCGTACTGGTCGGGCGCGAACGCCGGGCCGGCCATGGCCATGATCGCGGCGACGGTCTGCGCGTTGTGGGTGGCGAACTGCGGGAACACCGCGTCCGGCGCGTCGAGCAGCAGACGGGCGCAGGCGAGGTAGGACAGGTCGGTGTGCAGCTTGCGCGTGAACACCGGGTAGTCCGGCATCCCCGCTTCCTGCGCGCGCTTGATCTCGCTGTCCCAGTAGGCGCCCTTCACCAGCCGGACCATCAGCCGGTGGTTCGTCGCGCGTGCCAGCGCCACCAGGTGCGCGATCACAGCCGGCGTGCGCCGCCCGTAGGCCTGGATCACGAAGCCGATGCCGTTCCAGCCGGCGAGATCCGGCTGTCCGCACAGGCTTTCGAGCAGGTCGAGCGAGATCTCGAGCCGGTCGGCCTCCTCGGCGTCGATGTTCAGCCCGACATCGTGCTGCCGCGCCAGGCTGGCGAGCCCGGCCAGCCGCGGCAGCAGCTCGGCCTGCACCCGGTCCTGCTGCGCACGGGAATACCGCGGATGCAGCGCCGACAGCTTGACCGAGATGCCGGCGCCGTCGAGCAGGCCGCGGCCGTCCTGCGCGCCCGGGGCGCGGTCGTCCCGCAGACCCGGAGCGCGACGGTTGTGCGCGCCGATCGCGCGGATGGCACGCTCGTAGCCGGCGAGGTAGGCCTGCGCGTCCGCTTCGGTCAGCGCCGCCTCGCCCAGCATGTCGAACGAGTAGCGGAAGCCGTGCCGCTCGCGCTTGGCGGCGGCGCGCAACGCGTCCTCGATTGTCTCGCCGACCACGAACTGCTCGCCCAGCACCCGCATCGCGCGGTCCATCGCGGCACGGATCAGCGGCTCGCCGCCGCGCCGGAGCACGCGCAGCAGCGCGCCGGGCAGCCCGCCCTGTTCGCCGCCTCGGCCGCTGCCGTGCAGCCGGCCGGTGATCAGCAGGCCCCAGGTGGCGGCGTTCACGAACAGCGACGCGCTCTGCCCCCGATGCGCGCCCCAGTCGCCGTTGCCGATCTTGTCGCGGATCAGCCGGTCGCGGGTGGCGGGATCGGGCACGCGCAGCAGCGCCTCGGCCAGGCACATCAGGGCCACGCCCTCCTGGCTGGACAGGGCGTATTCGCGCATCAGTCCCTCCACAGGGCCCGGACGGCCACGCGCGCGCAGTGCCTCGACCAGCCGGGTGGCGAGACCGGTGGCGGAGTCGGGCGTGACCGGCGCGATCCGCAGCAGCTCGGTGACGCAGTCGGGCTCGGGGCGCCTGGTGTCGGCGGTGATGCGGCGGCGGGTGTCGGAGCGGGCATGCCAGGACGGTGCGAAGGCGCGCGCCTGGGCGGGTGCGATGCCGCGGAGCGTCCGGTCGTCCTGCATCGTGTCCATTACGTCCATCCCAGCTGCCCGCGCGTCCAACACCTTAGCGCGGCGCGGCGGGCCCGTGTTGATCCGCGTCCCCGGCTCGCCCATCTTCCTGTGCCGGCCCGGCGCACCGATCCGGAGGAGATGATGGCGGACGATCCCTACGAGATTCTTGGGCTTCCGCGGGACGCCGACAAGGAGGCGATCCGCAAGGCCTACCGGCGGCTGGCGAAGGACAGCCATCCCGACCTCCATCCCGGCGATCCTGCCGCGGAGGAACGGTTCAAGCGCGTCGGCCTGGCCAACGCCCTGCTGTTGGACCCGGACCAGCGCGCGCGCTACGACCGCGGCGAGATCGACGGCGATGGGCAGGAGCGGCCGCCGCCGCGCAGCGCCTATCGCGACTACGCGCAGGGCCCGCAAGGACACCGCTATGGCGCCGGCGCCGGTCTCGACGGGGAGGACCTGGGCGACATCTTCGGCGACCTGTTCGGACGCGGGCGTCGCCCGGAGCCGCACGGCCCGCGCCGCGGCGAGGACCGGAGCTACTCGCTCGGCGTCGGCTTCGTGGATGCGGTCAACGGCGCCACCCGCCGCATCACCCTGCCAGGCGGCGCCACGCTGGACGTCAAGGTGCCGGCGGGGATCACCGACGGGCAGGTGCTCCGCCTGCGCGGCAAGGGGGAGGCCGGCCGCGACGGTGGTGCGGCCGGCGACGCGCTGATCCGGATCGAGGTCGCGCCGGATCCCCGCTTTGTGCGCGATGGCGACGACCTGCGCACCGAGCTGACGGTGACGCTGAAGCAGGCGGTGCTAGGCGCCTCGGTGCAAGTGCCGACCCCGGCCGGCCCGGTGTCGATGACCGTGCCGCCCGACTCCGACGCCGGCCGGGTGCTGCGGCTGCGCGGCCGCGGCGTGCCGGCCCGGGCGGGCGGGGAGGCGGGCAACCTCCTGGTCACCCTGCGCGTCGAGATCGGCCCGGTGGACGACGCGCTGCGCGACTTCCTGCGCGGCTGGACGCCGCCGCTGGCAACGGTTGGTGCGACATGATCACCATCGAGACGCTGTGCATCCGCCTGGGGCGTGCCGATCCGGCCGAGGTGGAGGACTGGGTGGCGCGTGCCTGGGTCAGGCCGGACGGGGTGCCCGGACACTACCTGTTCCATCCGATCGACGAGGCGCGCGCCCGGCTGATCCTGGAGCTGCGCGACGAGCTGCATGTCGGCGACGACGTCCTGCCGATGGTGCTGTCGCTGCTGGACCAGCTCTATGCCGCGCGCCGCCACATGCGGCGGGTTCATGACGCGATCGCCTCGCGTGCCGATCCGGCGTTGCGCGACGAGCTGGCGCAGCTGCTGCGCGAGCTGCCGGGGCAGGGATGAACGGCCAGGCGGAGCCGACGCCCGGCACCTGTTGCGGCGCGGCGCGGAGCAGGGACCCCGCCGCGGCCGCACCGCGGACTCGTGTGCTCGTCGCCGACGTGGCGGACGTGCGTGCGGTGATCTCGAGGGCGCTCCGTGCTGCCGGCTATGCGACGGTGGAAGCGTGCGACGACGCGGAAGCGCTCAGGCTGATCGAGGGTCCGACCGGGATCGGGCTGGTGGTGACCGACGTCGACATGCCGGGCTTCGGCGGCCTCGACGTGGCGAGTCGCGCACGCGCGCACGATCCGGTCGTGCCGATCCTGTTCATCACCGAGCACACCGACGCCGTCACCGACCGCGTCACCTTGCCGCCCTGCTACTGCCTGTCCAAACCGTTTACCGCCGCGGTTCTGGTGGAGGTGGCCGACCGCCTATTGGCACGGCAACGAACGTCGACGTCAGGCCTGGAAATGGTTGATTAAGGTTCTGTCGGCATGATCGGGGTCCTGACGCCGATGGAGCCGCACGTGACAATCGACACAAGCCTGGATGTCCTTATCGTCGACGACTACAAGACGATGCTTCGAATCATCCGCAACCTGCTCAAGCAAATCGGCTTCGAGAACGTCGACGAGGCCGCGGACGGCACCGAGGCGCTGGGCAAGCTGCGCGCCAAGCGCTACGGCTTGGTGATCAGCGACTGGAACATGTCGCCGATGACCGGCCTGGAGCTGCTGCAGGCGGTCAGGGCCGATGCCAAGCTGGCGACGCTGCCGTTCATCATGATCACCGCGGAAAGCAAGACGGAGAACGTCGTCGCGGCGAAGCAGGCCGGCGTGTCCAACTACATCGTCAAGCCGTTCAACGCCGAGACGCTGCAGGGCAAGATCGAGAAGGTGCTCGGCCATGGTTGAGACAGCCGCTGACGCCAAGGTCGACGTCAGGGCGCTGGCCGAGAAGCTGACTACCATCTGCGCGTCCTACCCGTCGGTGCGCCCGCAGATGGTGGCCGACGTGGTGCGCGCGGTGATCGACACGCTCGGTGGCGAGCTGTCGGCGCACGAGACCGAACTGCTCGGCGAGATCGAGGATCTCGGCCGCACCATCGCACTGGCCAAGGAGGAGATCGCCGCCCTGCGCACGGAGTCGTCGTCCGAGACCGCAGTGTCGAGCGCCAGCGAGGAGCTCGACGCCGTGGTCTCGCACACCGCCGACGCCACCAACGCCATCCTCGAAGCCTGCGAGCGCCTGGACGACGCGTGCGCCTCGGCTGCGGGACCGGACGCCGCCACGGTGCAGGACGCGACCATGCGCATCTACGAGGCGTGCAGCTTCCAGGACATCACCGGCCAGCGCATCACCAAGGTGGTCACCACCCTCAAGACCGTCGAGAGCAAGGTGAACCGCATCATCGAGACCTTCGGGCGTAGCCGATGGGACGACGTCCAGGCGGTCTCGCTTTCGTCGGATGGTCGCCCGGACGCGCACCTGCTGAATGGTCCTCAGCTCCCCGTCGCCGCGATGGGGCAGGCCGCGATCGACGCGTTGCTCGCCGACTTCTGAGGCTCCGGTTGGACGCGGACCGGTTCAGGTCCGGCGCAGGACCGGCCGAGTCACCTGGAACCGGCTCGGCCAGCGCCGCTCGGTCAGGTCGGCTGCCAGCTGCGGACGACATGGCCGATGTCGGCGCGGCTGAGGTTCATGTCGGCCAGCTCGCGATCGCTGCACTGCGACAGCTCGGCGAGCAGGCGGGCACGCTCGCGACGGGCGGCGCGGGCGGTGCCGACTGCGGTCAGGAACGAGCGGACGATGGCGGGGACGCCGCTCTGGACGCTGGATCGAAGGGTGTCTGCTGTGGTGGTGGTCATGTAAGCCTCCTGGCTTCCTGTTTTGCTGCACCGCAACATAGGACGCCCGCCAAGGGTTGTCGAGGCTTTATGCTGCGATGCAGCATCCTCGCGTCGACGTGATCCTCAGCCCGGTCGACGCTACGGGCCGTGCCCAGGCGGAGCGCGAGGCGTGCCGACGACAGGCCCCCTTGGCGACCGCGACCTCCGGCACCCATCCGACGAACCAGCACGGCATGACGGCGTCTCGAACGGCGGTAACGATGACGGTGTCACCGGTGGCGGGGTCTTCCAGCAAACCGTGTCGGCATGCCGAGGGACTCGTTTTGCCTGCAGAAGGATTCCGACGTGGATGGCAGGTCGGACCGTGAACCGCGTCGCCTGCGTCGGAGCGTGCTTGTCGTCACGATGGTCGCGTCGTTGAGTGTCCATGCGGCGATGATCCAGTACTTGCACGTGCCCTACCCGTACACGTTGCCGCGTGCGGGATGGTCCGTCTTTCCGGACTTCGTCGCGATGAGCTGTGCCACCGTTGCGATCTACGCTCCAGCACGGCCGAGGCTGGAGCCGCTGGGGTCGGCGACGCGGATCCTCGTCCTGTTTCTTCTCGTCGGCGGCCTGAACGAGGAGCTGTTCAGGGACGTCTACATGAACATGATCAATGCCAGGCCGGTCACGATCTATCCAGTCGTGCAATGGCTGCCGAAACTCGTTCCGCTCGCGGCGCTGGCTGCGAGCGTCGTTTGGTCTTCTGCCTTGATGCCGACGACGTTGCGGAAGGTGTTCGGAGGGATCCTGGTCGGCAGCCTCGTCTTCATGATCAAGACCGCGACAGACAGCGTGTTCGCGCACCTGCTCGCTTCCATCGAGTATCTCGATCCCGCGAACCGCTTCGACCCGCCCTACGACTACCACATCCTGATCCCCGCCTACCTCTCCTTCGCGGAGCCGGTCGCGGCAAGCTTTGCAGTTGGCCTGCTGGCGTGGGATCGACTGTCGCGGCATGCACCGACGCGGAACGCGCAGTTGGCCATGCTGATCCTGCTTGCCACGGGACCCGTGTTCAAACCCTTCATCAACATTCTCTATGCCCGGACGGATGCGGCGACGGCGATGCTGAGCGTCGGCCAGTTCTCGTTCGAATCGATCGCGCTCGGTGTCTTGACGGCCCTGTCTCTCGCCGTGTCGCTGGAACGCCGCGCAGCAGCGGGATGACCGTCGTTTCCTGCCACCGGTCAAGAGGATCTGAACGATGAAGCGTTATGGCGCGCCCTGGTGGACTCGAACCACCGACCCACAGCTTAGAAGGCTGTTGCTCTATCCGGCTGAGCTAAGGGCGCGCGGGAACCAGCGGGGGATCAATGGGTCCAGTTCTGCCGGCGGTCGTAGCGGAAATTGTCGGCATACGCCTTGGGGCGGCGGATGCGCGGCGCCGGCAGCTCGATGTCGTAGGCGATGCCCTGACGCTCCGCATATGCCACCGCGTCCTCGCGGCTCGGGAAGCGCAGCGCCACCTGGCTCCTGGTGTCGCCGCTGCCGAACCAGCCCATCAGCGGGTCCTGCTGGCGCTGTTCGGCCTGGCCGTAGTCGAGGATCCAGTCATGACTATGGGCCTGGCCCGACTGGCTCGAGTCCTTGGGCTGCTGGAAGATGCGGGCTCGCGTCACGTTGCCACCTTTCTGGGTCGCCTTCGCCGGGCCGGCCTGGTCGGGGCGCCCGGACTCGAACCGGGGGCCTCGTGTACCCAAAACACGCGCGCTACCAGGCTGCGCCACGCCCCGAACCGCCAGAACCTATGGATCCGGACTACCCCTGGCAAGGGCGGCCGCGGCCAGCCCCGGGCGCAGACGGCCGCCACCGGCGTCCAGCACCGCCGCCGCTTCCCGTGCCGACAGCCCAAGCGCCACCAGCACCGCGGGCTTCACCCGTCCCTCGGTCGCGGCCAGGGCCTCCGCCGCCGCGTCCGCATCGCATCCCGCCAGCTCCTCCACCATCGCGATCGCGCGCCGGCGCAGCTTGGCGTTGCGTGCCTGCATGTCGACCATGCGGCCGGCATGGACCCGGCCGAGCCCGGTCATCATCGCAGTGGACAGCAGGTTCAACGCCACCTTCTGCGCCGTGCCGGCCTTCATCCGCGTCGATCCGGCGATCGGCTCCGCGCCGGTGGCGAGCAGGATCGGATGCCCGGCCGCCGCCAGCAGCGCGCTGCCGGCACTGTTGGCAAGCCCGACCGTCAGCGCGCCTCGCTCCCGGGCCGCCGCGACGACGGCCACGGTGAACGGGGTGCCGCCGCTCGCCGCCACGCCGATCACCACGTCGCGTGGCCCGATCCCGGCAGACGCCACCTGCGCCCGTGCGTCGTCCGCGTCGTCCTCCGCGTTCTCCACCGCCTGCGTCAGCGCCCGGACGCCGCCCGCGATCAGAAGCACCAGCCGGTCGCGCGGCCAGTCGAAGGTCGGCTCCAGTTCCGCTCCGTCCTGTGCCCCGAGCCGGCCAGAGCTGCCTGCGCCCGCATAGGCCAGACGGCCGCCATCGCGCAGGCGCGGCACCGCCGCCTCGACCGCATCGGTGATGGCGCCCAGCGCGGGCCCGATCGCGGCGACCGCGGCGAGCTGGCCCTCCCACAGCCCCTCGACCTGGTCACGCACCGACCAGCCGTCCAGGAACAGGTGCCGGGCGCTGGCCGCCTCGGTGGCAGCCGGTCGGTCAGCCAGGATCGACGCCCTGCCGCGCCAGCGGCGGCACGAACGACGGCGCCGTGTCCCACGGGAACAGGATCCAGGTGTCCTGCGGCACCTCGACCACGTAGCGGTCGGTGAACGGCCGCCCCGCCGGCTTGGCATAAAGGCAGGCGAACCGCGCCCGCGGCAGCAGGCGGCGCACCACCCGTGCAGTCACGCCGGAGTCGACCAGGTCGTCGATGATCAGGAAGCCGTCGCCGTCGCCGGCGGCACTCGGCGGCTTGAGCACCGTGGGCTCGCCCTGAAGCCGCTCGCTATCCAGCGCGTGCTGCCCTTCCGGCGTCTGGTCGTACGACGACACCGACACGCTCTCCACCAGCCGGCAGTCGAGCTCCCGGCCGATGATCGCCGCCGGGATCAGCCCGCCGCGCGTGATGGCGACGATGCCGGCAAACGGCCCGTCGGCGATCAGCTGCCCGGCCAGCGAGCGCGCGTCGCGATGCAGCTGGTCCCAGGTCACGGTGGCATAGCCGGCCGCCGCCATCAGAACAGCCTGCCGCCGTCCGGCACCTTGTGGTCGGGCCGCACCAGCACGACCTCGCCGTTGGCATCCGGCAGGCCGAGGACCAGAACCTCGCTCAGGAACGGTCCAATCTGGCGCGGCGCGAAGTTCACCACCGCGCAGACCTGCCGGCCGATCAGCTGGTCCGGCTTGTAGTGCCGGGTGACCTGTGCCGAGGAGCGCTTGATGCCGAGCGGCGTCCCGAAATCGATCCACAGCCTGATCGCCGGGCGCCTTGCCTCCGGGAATGGCTGCGCGTCGGTGATGGTGCCGACCCGTATCTCGAGTTGGGCGAAAACGTCGGTGCCGACGGGATCGGAGGGTTCGGACATCCGACCGTTCTTGCCGCCAACCGCGCCGGTTGCCAAGCGCTATCGAGCGCGGAACCGGGGTCGTCGTCGGCGGCCTGGCTCCCGGAGTAGGGATCGAACCTACGACCGAGCGATTAACAGTCGCTTGCTCTACCGCTGAGCTATCCGGGACCGGCGGCGCACCCTATAGCGGAGCCTGCGCCGGCGCGTAAAGCCTTCGGGGAACGGGTTTCGCCGCAAGGCCGCCGTTGCCGCAGGGCCGGGCCGGAAGAAGGGGGCCGCCAGCATGGAACAGCCCGCACGTCCGGGTCTCGGCCGCCGCCCGCTTCTGGGCGCCGGCGCCGGAATCGGGTTGGCGGTCGCGAGCACCCTGGTGGTGCGCAACCAGCTCCGCCACCCGTATCGCGACAAGACCTCCCATCCGGACGGCCGCTACCGCCGCCTGGTGCTGAGCTGCCCGCACCCGGAGCACGACCCGGTGCTGATGGTCGCGGTGCACCAGGGCATGTTCGCCCGCTACAACCTCGACGTCACGGTGGAAGGCGGCTTCGCGTCCGGACAGGAAGCGGTGGCCCAGCTACACCCGGGCGCTGCCGACGTGGCGGTGGCGCCGGCGCTGTCCTGGCTGCCGCGGCTGCTGGGCGGCCTGGACGCGCGCCTGGTCTGCGGCCTGCAGAGCGGCAGCGCCCGGTTGCTGGTGGATCGCCACTCGCCGGTCAGGCGGATCGAGGACCTGCACCGCAAGGCGATCGGCGTCGCAGATTCCGGCGCCGACCGCCTGTTCTTCTCCATCATGATGCGCCGCAAGGGCATGGACCCGAACCACGACGTGTCCTGGGTGCAGCTGCCGCCGGATCAGTTCGGGCAGGCCCTGGCGGAGCGGCGCGTGCAGGCGGTGGCGGGCCACGACCCGGTGATCTGGAACCTGCGCGAGCAGCTGCACCTCCACGAGCTGGCGAGCAGCATGACTGGCAGCTACGGCACCCGCGTCAGTCGCGTGCTCGGCATCGGCGGCGGCCTGCTGCGCGCCGACCCGGCAGCCGCGGTGTCGCTGGTGCTGGCGGTGCAGGAAGCCGCGGAGGCGGTGCAGCGCCATCTGGGCGAGACCGCCAGCATCCTGGCCGACCAGCTGCCCGACATGGACCAGCTGACGCTCGAGCGGATGCTGCGCGCCGAGGGCCACGCGGTGCATCCCCTGGGTCGCGAGCTGCGCGAGCAGGTGGCGCAGTACATCGACGAGATGAAGCTGATCGGCCTGGCGCCCGACGAGGCGGATTCCGGCGCGCTGGCTGGACGCTTCTGTCCGACCGTCATCCACGGATGAGCACCGCCCGGGGTCCGGGCCGGCGCCACGCATGCGGCAGACGCGCCACAGCCTCACGCGGAAGTTGCACCGTCCGTCCGAAACCCTTCGATCCGGGCGCTATTCTCTGTATTCTAGGCGGCATTAGAAATAGCACAATCATGGACGTGATTTCATCATCACCTCTCGATCCGCTGGCCTTGCGCAACCGGACCGACGCCGCGGCGGCGTATCGGCGGCTCCACGCGCTCGAGCTGGGCGGCGCGGACGGCTGCCACATCCTGCGCATCGCGATGCGGACGGCGATGCCGGGACGGATCGCAGCGGTGTCGTCCTTCGGGGCGGGATCGGCGGTGCTGTTGTCGATCATCGCCGGGATCGACCCGTCGGTGCCGGTGGTGTTCCTGGACACCGCCAGGCACTTCCCGGAAACCCTCGCCTACCGCAACGAGTTGGCGCGACGGCTGGGCCTGTCCGACGTGCGCGACGTCGTGCCGGTTGCCCCCGCGGTGGCGGACCGCGACCCGTCCGGCGAGCTTTGGCAGTTCGATCCCGACGCGTGCTGCGCCCTGCGCAAGGTGGAGCCGTTGGAGCAGGCGCTGCACGGCTTCGACGCGTGGATCAGCGGACGCAAGCGCCATCAGGCCGCCACCCGCGCCGCCATGCCGTTCGTCGAGTTCGACGGCACCCGGATCAAGCTCAACCCGCTTGCCGACTGGACCGCCGAGCGGATTCGCGACGAGATGACGCGCCTGCATCTGCCCCAGCACCCGCTGGCCGATCGCGGCTTCCGCTCGATCGGCTGCTCGACCTGCACCCGCGCGGTCGGCGCCCAGGAGCCCGACCGCTCCGGCCGCTGGTCTGGCCTCGCCAAGGTCGAGTGCGGCATCCACCGCGTGCCGGCCGAGGCCTGAGCGCCGCGTTGCCCGCGGCCTGCTCCCCTGGTAACCAGGGCCCGCGCGAGAGTGACGGAACGGTAGACGTAGTCGACTCAAAATCGACCGCCGCAAGGCATGGGGGTTCGAATCCCCCCTCTCGTACCAGCCCCTCCGGCGGACCGTCCTGCATGCCCATCGATCGCCCGAGCCGGCGGCCTGCGAACCCCTGCTTCTCCTCCGGCCCCTGCGCCAAGCGTCCCGGCTGGGACCTCGACGCGCTGTCAGGCGCCTTGCTGGGTCGCAGCCATCGTGCCTCCGATGCCCGCGCCAGGCTGGCCGAGGTGATCGACCGCAGCCGCGCCCTGCTGGGCATCCCGGCGGACTGGCGGCTCGGCATCGTGCCCGGCTCCGACACCGGCGCCGTGGAGCTGGCGCTGTGGTCGCTGCTCGGGTCCCGCGGCGTCGACGTGCTGTCGTTCGACACCTTTTCCGCCGCATGGGCCAACGATGTGGTGGCCCAGCTCCGCCTCGACGATGCCCGCGTGCTGGAGGCCGCGTATGGCACGCTGCCCGACCTGCAGGCGGTGGACTGGTCGCGCGACGTGGTGTTCGCCTGGAACGGCACCACCTCCGGCGTCTGCCTGCCGGGTCCCGAGGCGATCCCGCCGCAGCATGACGGCCTCGCGATCTGCGACGCCACCTCCGCCGCCTTCGCCATGGAGCTGCCCTGGGACCGGCTCGACGTGGTGACCTGGTCCTGGCAGAAGGTCCTCGGCGGCGAGGCCGCGCACGGCATGCTGGCGCTGTCGCCCCGCGCAGTCGAGCGCCTGGAAGCGACCCCGCCGCCGCGCCCGCTGCCCAAGCTGTTCCGTCTGACCGCCCCGTCGCCCGCCGGCGGGCAGCGCCTGATCGAGGGCATCTTCCACGGCGACACCATCAACACCCCCTCGATGCTCTGCGTCGAGGACGCGCTCGACGGCCTGCGCTGGGCGGAGCGGATCGGCGGCCTGCCGGCCCTGATTGCCCGCACCAGCGCCAACCTCGACACTGTGGCCCGGTGGGAAAGCCAGTCCGACTGGGCCTTCTTCCTCGCCGCCGACCCGCGCACCCGCTCCAGCACCTCGATCTGCCTGCGCCTCGACGGCGCCTGGTTCGACACCCTCGCGACGGAGCAACGCGCGACGGTTGCCAGACGGCTGGCGAAGCGCCTGCACGACGAGAATGCCGCTCTCGACGCCGGTAGCTACCGCGACGCTCCCCCCGGCCTGCGTCTCTGGGGCGGCGCCACCGTCGAAACGACCGACCTTGAAGCGGCACTTCCCTGGCTCGACTGGGTCTGGGCGGAAACGATGCGACTGATCGCAATCTGAACTGAGCGGGCAAGCTTAGAAAGATCGGGCTCCGCCCGAACCGGGCAAGGGCCGGCGGCCCCTGCACCCCGCTCTGTTTGACGCCAGGGGGCGAAAGCGTCCATGCGCGGGATGGCGTGCTTCCATAGTCCGCCGTGAGCGCGCCACTGGAAGTTCAGGCTCTCACACTCGTTGATGCGCAACTGGCCAAGGCCTGATGGGTCGCGCAGGACCAAGCCGACCGAACGCTCACCGTCTGGAACACTCGTCGGGGACAGGTGCCTGTGGCTGCATCCTGTTCGTCGGCGGTACGTCCGGAGGCTGTTGTCGACCTGACTTGCGTCTACATCGGCGGCGAGAACTCGAGGCATCCTGACTTCTTCGACGAGAAGCTGATCTCCGATCCGTAAACCGAAACGGCCGAGTGTGGCCGACAGCAGGCTGTCCGCTCCCGGGCAATATCTGGAGAGGGCGGACGTTCAGCCAGCTGGAGTAATCCGCCTGACCGGTCCGTATCAGGCAGCGACGACTGCAATGGTGGCTCGGAAACAGTGTGCTGTCTGTTGACGGAGATCCCGGCTGGTCCCGGCCGTCCACGCGCAACGTGCTCGTGGCGATCGACCCTGCAGTTCTGCAGGTGTGGCCGCGCCAGACATGCAACGCCTAGCTGTCGCCGGGTTGCGCTGCCGTCTTCATGCGAGCGCAAGTCCCCGTGGCGGCCGAGCTTCGTTCGCTGGTCTTGCCGTCGCGGAAGCTGAAGGAGCTATCACGACATGGACCAGAAGCTACATGTGACCGGAGCCCGACTTCGCCAGCCCCTGGCATCCCGATGTTACGGCTCATGCCCCAGGTCGACACCTCAAAGGGAAGGTGGCTCGGGCTCGGCAAGCTGCGGCGGCTTGAGCTGATTGCCAGGCACGGCTCGATCGCGGCCGCGAGCCGAAAGAGGCATGTCTTGCGGGCGCGCTCGGCCACTGGTCGAGGCGATGAGCAAAAGCCTGGGCTCACGGATATGACAGCGTCCGGGTGACACCGGCGGCGACGGTGCGACGCTGATTGCCGGAGGCAGCGCCCTCGTCGACTGCAATCACCAACTGGAAACCGAGGCGCAGGCTGCCACAAATGTCACACTGGCCCGGCTTGCAGCCCTACTCACGCGATAGCGTTCATCCCGCTATGTTCGATGCGATATAACGACGCCAGTGCTTGGGGGGTTGGGCATGGCATCTGGATCGACGCGGCTGCTAGCCGTTGTGCTTGCGGCTGGGCTGCCGGCCGCGGCGCCTGCCGCCGCCGCAGCCGACGCTGAGCACACCCTGATGGCGGCCGCCGCCGACACCTCCACCGGCACGCCTGTTGCCATCACGCCCGTCGCCACCATACCGGAGCGCAAGACGCTGGCGCTCGCCCAAGGTGCGGGAGCTCGAAGTGATAACGTCCCGGCTACGCCCGCAACGCCGCAGGTCGGCGAGGAGAACGTCCTGGTGCGTGGCAAGGCACCGTACGCGTCCACCGCGCAGTTTCATGCGAACACCGCGCAGCTGGGGCCGCTTGGTCAGACATCGATCCTGACGGCACCGGTGTCCGTGACGGTGCTGACGCAGGATTTCCTGGCGAACCAGCAGCTACGCACGCTGAACGACGCCCTCCGCGCGCTGCCCTCGGTCGAGGTGCGCGACCAGCAGGGGCTCGAAGTGTCGCGGCCGCAATCCCTGGGCTTTCAGGGCTCGATCACCGAGAACACGCGGCTCGACGGCCTCAACATCATCGGCACCACCGCGGTCCCGGTCGAGAACCTCGACAGCATCCAGGTGCTGAATGGGCTCGGCGGCGCACTGTTCGGACCGGAAACGCCGGCCGGCGTTTTCGACTACATCCTCAAGCGTCCCACCGACACGCCGCTCGCTCGCCTCGTGGGCAGTTTCGCGACCGACGGGCTGTTCACCACGGAGGCGGATGTTGGCGGCCGTGTTGGAGCGAACGGCTGGCTCGGCTATCGGATCGACCTCGTGCATGGCGAGGGTGAGAGCTTCGTGGATGGCAGCTTCGCGGACCGCACGCTCGGCAGTGCGGATTTCGACCTTCGTCTGGACCCCGATACGGTGATCCAGGTCGACGGCAGCCACTACGAGGACAGCGGCTACGGCCTGCCAGGCAGCATCGTCTATGACGGCGCCAGCACGAGCTCGACGAACAAGAACACGATCCTGCCCGATGCGCCCGATCCGACACAGCACGGCCTCGGCCAGCCGGGGGCCGGCACCGATCTCATTACCGACACCGGGCTCGTGAAGATCATTCATGATTTCGGCAGCGATTGGCGGCTTGAGCTTGGCGGCCTCTACCAGGACGCGCAGCGCAACCTGTTCGGCATCACCAACACGCTCACCGACGATCGCGGTGACTACACGACGACGAAGAACTTCACTGCGGTGCCGCATTTCACCGACGGTAGCAACGAGGCTTCGCTCAACGGGCACGTGACGATCGCCGGCATGCGCAACGACCTGAGTTTGGGAACCAACGGCTTCATCAACGATCAGTACAATTTCAGCGGTTCGATCGTGACGACGCTTGGCAAGTCGAACTTGGCAGATCCTGCGATCTTTCCCTACGTGGCGATCCCGTCGCATGGCCGCCAGTATCTCGCGGGCGATCTGTTCCAGCAGTCGATCATCGAGGGAGATACGCTGCATGTCGACAGCCACTGGGCGATACAGACGGTGTTCAGCGAATCCTTCCTCCGCTCGGCCAGCTACAGCGCCAAGGATGCGGTGACGAGCACGGGCGATGCGAACGGCGCGTTTAGCCCGACGGTGAGCGGGATCTGGACCCCGACCTCCAAGATCACCGCCTACTTCACCTACGCGAGCAGCGTCGAGGAAAGTGACCAAGCGCCCACGACTGCGATCAATGCCAACGCCTTCCTCGCCCCGTATCACGACGAGATGGTCCAGGCCGGCGTCAAATACGCACCGGTCGCAAACCTGTTGCTGACAGCCGACGCGTTCCGCATGACGCGGCCCTACGCGACCATGCTTGCCGACAACGTCTTCCAGGTGATCGGCGAGCAGCGCGACCAGGGCTTCGAGACCTTTGCACAAGGGAACCTCCTGCCGTCGCTGAGCATGCTCGGCGGTTTCACCTATATCGACCCCCGACTGCTCAACTCGGGCAACCCCGCAACCAATTGCGGGATGATCGTGGGTGTTCCGCAGTGGAAGAGCGACGTGACGCTTGACTGGCATCCCGTCTTCCTGCACGGCCTCGCCTTCACCGGCAGCGCGCATTACGAGAGCGAACGCGCGGCGACCGATACGAACAACTCCTTTGCACCGCAGTATGCGACGCTTGACCTGGGCGTCCGCTATGCGAGCCGCGTGCTACGCCATGCGGTGATCGCGAGGCTCGGCGCGATCAACGTGACCGACACGCACTACTACTCGTCGATCGCAGACGGCAACATCGTGGGTAGTCCTGGTGCCAACACCGCATATCTCGGAACGCCGCGGACGGTGCTGGCGAGTCTTGAGTTCGATCTTTGACTCCCTTGCCAATGAGGCGCAGCCAGAAGGCATTTCGGGGTGCGGATCAGCATGCGGGAGCAGATTGCCCACCGCAGTGACCTTGCGGCCCTTCTGCTGCCTGGGTGTTCGAGATACATGGTGTGCACCCTCCGATCACCATGCAGCAGTTTGACCTGAGGGCGGGAGGCGGTCCACGAGCGGCTTTCCGGTTCATGTCTGCTTACGAGACTTGCAGTCAGGCGTGTGAAAGTCGGCTATGAGACGCAGGGCTGTCAGTGGCGGAGTGGAACCAGACCGACGACCCACGCCGTTTCGCCTGTGACGACCTCGCCCGCCGTGACGAGCTCAACCGGATCCGTTCTGGCTCAGATCGCCAGCGTCACCGCCCCGACATGCCGCCGCCGGCCAGGAGCGCCGCCGAGATCGCAGGTGGCATGGAACCTGCCCTGGAGCTCCGGTCCTGGCTACCCGCTCCGGCACCGCAGTCGCCGTATCGGCGCGACAACCGCGCGGCCGGACGACCCTCTGGCGATCGGCAATACCCTGACGAACACTCCGAGCGACCGAAGTGCGGCAGCCGTCCCCACCCCGTAACTCGCGGATCTCCGCTTGGCCCGGTCCGGAACCAGGCGCAGCAGGTGTCCGACCGCCCCGCAGGCACCGCTTCCGCCCGAACCCGTCACGCGCCTGGGCACCTCCGCACCTCAACGCGTCCGCCTCCGCTTCAAGCCGGGCGGCCCTGGTGATATGACCCCGCCATGAACGACGACACCTCCGCCCCCAGCCCGGCCCTGTTGCCGGCTGGCCTGCGTGACCTGCTGCCGCCCGACGCGGAAGCGGAAGCGCTCGGCGTCGAGGCGCTGATGGGGGTGTTCTCCGCCCACGGCTACGAGCGGGTGAAGCCGCCGCTCCTGGAGTTCGAGGACAGCCTGCTGTCCGGCTCCGGCTCGGCGGTGGCCGAGCAGACCTTCCGGCTGATGGACCCCGACACCCATCGCATGATGGGCCTGCGTCCGGACATGACGCCCCAGGTGGCGCGGATCGCTGCGACCCGCCTGGCGAACGCCCCGCGTCCGCTCCGCCTGTCCTACGCAGGCGCCTGCGTGCAGCTGCACGGCGGCGCGCTGAGCAACGACCGCCAGGTCAGCCAGGCCGGCATCGAGCTGATCGGCCC
>CAXTVX010000029.1:0-35921 GCA_964247755.1 uncultured Acetobacteraceae bacterium
GGCGGCTACTACGTGCGACGCGACGCCATGGGCTGGGAGGATTTCAGCCTGTGGTGCCGGCTGGTCGAGCTCGGCCAGTTCGGCGTTCCGGTGGCCGAGGAGCTGGCGTTCTACCGCGTGCATCCCGGCTCGATGGTGAACGCGATCACCGAGCAGGACGAGAACAAGCGGCGGATGGTGGGGTTCGTGGAGGCGCGCCATCCCTGGCTCAGGCTGCGCATGCGCGCCACCCGGAAGCGGCCCTGACCGCGCCCGCACGCTGCCTGGTGCTGGGGGCGGGCGGCTTCATCGGCACCAACCTGTGCCTGTCGCTCGTGGCGCGCGGCCTGCCGGTCACCGGGTTCGGGCGTGGGGCGGCGCTCCCCGCAGCGCTGGCCGGGATCGCGGGGCTCGCCTGGCGGCATGGCGACGTCGAGCGCCTCCCTGACCCGGACGCGCTGGTGGCCGGCCACAGCCACCTGTTCGACCTGATCGGCGCCGGGCTGCCGGACAGCTCGAACCGGAACCCGGCGCAGATCGTCGCCGATGGGATGCCGCCGCGGATCCGGCTGCTGGACGCCTGCCGACGCCAGGGGGTGCGGCGGATCGTGTTCGCCTCCTCCGGGGGCACCGTGTATGGCCCGGGAGGTGACGGGCCGATCCCGGAGACCGCGCCCACCGACCCGATCTCGGCCTATGGCATCGGCAAGCTGGCGGTCGAGAAATACCTGGCGCTCTACCACCACCTGTACGGGCTGGAGTACCGAGTGCTGCGGATCGGCAACGCCTATGGCCCGCACCAGCATCCGCTGCGCGAGCAGGGGCTGGTGGCGTCGGTGCTGCACCGGCTGCTGACGGACACGCCGATCCCGGTCTGGGGCGACGGCACCGTGGTGCGTGACTACGTGCATGTCGACGACGTGGTCGCGGCGATGCTGGCGGTCGCCGAGGCGGAGGACGGTCCGAGGCTGTTCAACGTCGGCAGCGGCATCGGCCGCAGCGTGCGCTCGGTGATCGACGACGCCGCGCGAGTGGCGGGGCGCCCGGCCCGGATCGTGGCCATGCCGGGACGCAGCGCCGACGTTCCGGTCAACGTCCTCGACAGCTCCCGGCTGCGGCAGCGGACCGGCTGGTCGCCGGCGGTGGGCTGGGAGGCGGGACTGGCCGGCACCGCGGGATGGCTGCGCCAGGCGCTGGCGAAATCCTGACGGGTCGGGCTGCGTTCCGCTTCTGCCGGACCCTGGGAGCCGACCGATGCACCTGAATGCCGTCACCGTGGTCAGCCTGTTCGCGGCCACCCTGTCCATGGTGAGCTACGTGCCGCAGGCCTGGGTCATCATCCGGTCGCGCAGCACCGAGGGCGTCTCGCTCAAGATGTACCTGATCACCGTGGCCGGCTTCATCACCTGGCTGATCTACGGCGTCCTGCAGGGACAATGGGCGATCATCGTGCAGAACGTGATCTGCCTGTGCCTGTCCGCCTTCATCCTGACCATGAAGCTGCTGCCGCAGCGGAAGAAGGAGATCGTGGCGGAGGCGCTCGATCCGACGAGCTGAGCCGGGTTCAGCGGAACCTCGGCCGCCTGACTTGCGGCACGTAGTCGGGGAGCCGGAATGCCGCCCGGTCGCCTACGAACGGCCTGACCGCGAACTCGCACAGGATGGTGTTCCACGCCTCGTCGTCCCCACGCCATTCGAACGGGTCGCGCTGCCTGAGGAAGGCGCTGCGGTAGCCGTCCATCATGAACTCGCGCCGGTTCGGATCGGCATGTAGATAGAGGAAGCGGATGTCGCTCCGCTTGGCCCGCAGCTGCTCGAACAGGGCGATCGCCAGGGATTCGTCCTCGGCACCGTCGCGCGGATGCTGGCGCCGGATGAAGTAGGGCGGCGGACGGCGCGGATCGAACAGGTTGCGGAACCAGCGGATCCGCATCCGGTAGATGGTCTGGACGGACGACACGTCCACAGCGTCGAACCCGGCGAAATCGTGGTTGAGGCCGACGCGGTACAGCGTGTCGACCAGGCCGATGAAGGTCTGGTCATGGAACACCGGGAACAGGTTCTCCGGCTCCAGGAAGCCGGCGAAGTCGTCGGCGATCAGTCGGCCGATGTGCTGGATCTGGGTGGTGACCCAGTCGAACACGCCCGACATGTTGGACGGCTGGATCCGGCTGATCTGCCGCGCGGGCTGACAGTCGGCGCCGAGCGAGACGAACCGGAACGGCGGCACCGCGGCGGCGGCAGGGTCGGGCGGCAGGTCCGGGGCGGCAGGCCGGAGATCGGCCTCGTCGTGACGGCCGGCCCGGTCCGGCATCGGCATGTCAGGCATGGACCGCCACCCTGGCGCGCAGGACCCGGCGCACGTCGTCCATCGTGTTCATCTCCTCGACCTCGTCCTCGTCCAGCACGAGGTCGAACGCCTGCTCCAGCCCGAGCACGAACTGGATCGCGATCACGGAGTCGTAGCCGGGCAGCGCCTTCAGCCTTGCTTCCGGGTCGAACCGGAGGTTCGGCTGGCGCAACTGCTCGAGCAGGATGCCGGTCGCGGCGTCGACCAGCTGAGCGTCGGTCATCATGCAGGCACTCCCTCCGCCAGGCCGAGCCGCTCGGCCAGCCCAATCCGCTGCAGCTTGCCGGTCGGCCCCTTCGGCAGGGCGTCCAGAACGACGATGCGGGCAGGCAGCTTGAACGCCGCCAGCTGCCCGGCCATGAAGCCGCGCAGGCTGTCCGGGGTCGCCGACGCGCCCTGCGACAGCACCACGGCCGCCGCCGGCTCCTCGCCGTAGAGGCGGCTCGGCATCGCGAACGCCGCCGCCTCCCGCACCTCCGGATGCTCCAGCAGCACGGCTTCCAACTCCAGCGGCGACACCTTCTCGCCGCCGCGGTTGACGATCTCCTTCAGCCGGCCGGTCAGGCGCAGGTATCCGGCCTCGTCCAGCACCCCCTGGTCGCCGGTGCGGAACCAGCCGCCGCAAAAGGCGCGCGCGTTGGCCTCCGGGTTGTTCTCGTAGGCCGCCATCACCCCTGGCCCGCGGATCACCACCTCGCCGATCCGGCCCGCTCCCAGCAGCGCGCCCGCCTCGTCCATGACCGCGAGCTCCGGCCCGACTGCGATGCCGACCGAGCCCGGATGACGCGGTGCCGGCGGCAGCGGGCTGCTCGCCATCTGGTGGCTGGCCTCGGTCATGCCGTACGCCTCGATCACCGGCACGCCGAAGGTTCGCTCCAGCGCCGTCATCACCGGCGCCGGCAGGGCAGCGGAGGAGGAGCGGATCAGCCGCAGCCGGCTGCCTGCGATCGTCGCCCGGTAGCGCGGCGCGATCTCCAGGATGGTCTGGTGTGCGGTCGGCACGGCGGTGAACCAGCTCGGCCGGCACCGCTCCAGCCAGCCGAAGAAGCGGAACCCGTCCAGCCCGCCGGTGCAGGCGACGGCGCCGCCGGCAGACAGGCTCGCCAGCACCGCCGCCACCAGCCCGTGGATGTGGAACAGCGGCATGACGTTGAGGCAGAGGTCGTCCGGGGTCAGGACGAGGCTGCGTGCGATGGCCTGCGCGGAGGCTGCGAGGTTCGCCTGGCTCAGCGGCACGATCTTCGGCCGCGCAGTGGTGCCGGAGGTGTGCAGCACCAGCGCCACGTCCCCAGGGCCGGGCGGACGCGCCTCCGAAGCGTCCGCTCTCGGCGGCCAGTCCTCGGCGTCGAGCGCGAAGCGGCCGGGCATCGCCGGATCGGGGTGCAGCTCGACGACCGGGATCGCCAGCTCGGCCGCGACCGCGCGTGCGACGCCCCCCTCCCCGCGCTGCAGGATGATCGCCCGCACGCCGAGGTCGTGGAGATAGAAGCGAAGCTCGCTGGTGCCATAGCCGGGGTTCAGCGGCGCCGCAGTGGCGACCGAGGCCACCGCGAGGAAGGCGCTGGCGGCCTCCGGCCCGTTCGGCAACAGGATCGCCACCCGGTCGCCGTTGCCGATGCCGCGCACCCGAAGGAACGCAGCGGTCCGCGCGCACAGCGCACGCAGCTCCCGGTAGCTCAGCCCGGAATGGTCCGGAGTGCAGACCGCGCAGGCTTCCGGATCACCGCGTGACAGCAGGACCGGAATGGTGTCAGCCGCCGCCACCCTCTGATCATCCGCCATCATCCCGTCCCGATCCGCTTCCTGGTGCGCTTCCCTCTTCTCTACACCACCCAAGCCGCCGTGGAATGCTGAAAATTTAACGGTTGGTTACTGGCGCCCGATGCAATGAAACGTTCGGCCCGCCGACCGCCTGTTCCGACGGCACGTTGGCGCGCAGTTCGTCCAGCCAGGCGCGGGCGCTCGCGTCCGACGGCGCCCGCCAATCGCCGCGCGGCGACAGCGAGCCGCCGGTGGACACCTTGGGTCCGTTCGGCACCGCGGAGCGCTTGAACTGGCTGAAGGCGAAGAAGCGCTGGAGGAACACCTCCATCCAGTGCCGGATCTCGGCCAGGCCGTATTCGGTGCGCAGCACCTCGGGAAAGCCGGGCGGCCAGCCGCCGCGTTCGGCGTCCTCCCAGGCACGCAGGGCCAGGAACGCCACTTTGGACGGGCGGAAGCCGTAGCGCAGCAGGTAGAACAGGGAGAAGTCCTGCAGCGCGTAGGGGCCGATCTTGCTTTCCGTGCTTTGCAGCGCCCGGTCGGCGCCGGCGGGCACCAGCTCGGGCGAAATCTCGGTGTCCAGGATCAGCTGCAGGGTGGCGAGCACCGCCGGCTCGAACGGCCTGGCCGCGATCACCCAGCGGATCAGGTGCTGGATCAGGGTCTTGGGCAGGCCGGCGTTGACGTTGTAGTGCGACATGTGGTCGCCGACGCCATAGGTGCACCAGCCGAGCCCGAGCTCGCTGAGGTCGCCGGTGCCGACCACGATGCCGTCATGCTGGTTGGCGAGCCGGAACAGGTAGTCGGTGCGAAGCCCCGCCTGCACATTCTCGAAGGTGACGTCGTAGACCGGCTCGCCCCTGCCGGCCGGGTGGCCCATCTGCTGCAGCATCAGCGTCGCGGTCGGGCGGATGTCGAGCGTGTCCGCGGTGACGCCCAGGGTGTCCATCAGCGCCAGGGCGTTGGTGCGCGTGGCGTCGCCGGTGCCGAAGCCCGGCATGGTGTAGGCGCGGATCGCGGCTCGCCCGAGTCCGAGCCGGTCCACCGCGCGGGCGGCGACGATCAGCGCCTGGGTCGAGTCCAGACCGCCCGACACGCCGATCACCAGCGTCCGGCAGTTGATCGCCCGCATCCGCTGCATCAGCGCGGAAACCTGGATGTTGTAGGCCTCGAAGCAGTCCTGCTCCAGCCGGGCCGGGTCGGACGGCACGAACGGGAACCGTTCCAGCGGCCGGCGCAGGCCGTGGTCGCCGTCCGGCGGCTCCAGCCTGAGCCCGATCCGGCGATACGCAGGACCGGGCCGGGCGGCGCGGTTGGCGTCGAACGTGTTCATCCGCGCCCGCTCCTGGCGCAGCAGGTCGAGGTCGACGTCGGCGGCCAGCGCCCTGGGGCCGGACGGGAAGCGCTCGGACTCCGCCAGCGGCGCGCCGGCCTCGAAGATCGACACCTGCCCGTCCCAGGCGACGTCGTTGGTGGACTCGCCCTCGCCCGCGGCGGCGTAGAGATATGCGCACAGCGCCCGCGCCGACTGCCCCTGGCACAGCAGGCGCCGGGTTTCCGCCTTGCCGATGACGATGTTGCTGGCCGACAGGTTGGCGATCACCGTGGCGCCGGCGAGCGCCGCCTCCGTGCTCGGCGGCAGCGGCACCCACAGGTCCTCGCAGATCTCGACCCCCAGCACGAAGCCCGGCAGGTCGGACGCCTCGAACAGCAGGTCGGTGCCGAACGGCGCCTCGCTGCCCGCGATCCGGATCGTCTCGGCCACCCGTCCGGCACCCGGCGCGAACTGCCGCACCTCGTAGAACTCGCGGTAGTTCGGCAGGTAGGACTTCGGCACCACGCCCAGGATGCGGCCGCGATGCAGCGCCACCGCGCAGTTGAACAGCGCCCCCGCGTGCCGCAGCGGCGCGCCCACCAGCAGGATCGGCAGCAGGGAACGGCTACGCTCGAGCAGCAACGACACCCCCTGCTCGACCGCATCCAGCAGCGCGTCCTGCAGGCGCAGGTCGTCGATCGCGTAGCCGGACAGCCCGAGCTCGGGAAACACCGCCAGCACCGCGCCCTGCAGCCCGGCCTCCGCGGCCAGGTCCGCCGTGGCCTCGGCGTTGCGCAGCGGGTCGGCTAGCGCCACCGGCAGGGTGCAGGCGGCGACGCGGGCGAAGCCGTGTCGGTAGAGCGAGCGGAACTCCGGCACCGATGCCTCCTGCCCCATGTGGAACGTTGTGATGGGACGGCGGAGCGGCAGAGGCAAGCGGGCGACGGGCGTCCCGGACCCGCCTCAGCCCGCCTTCGGCGACCCGGCCTGCGGGGTGTGGTCGGAGCCGGCATCCTCGTCGAGGTCGGCGACCACCTCGCTGGCGGCGGACGGATCGATCGCCTGCGCCTTGTCGATCAGCTTCTCCGCCTCGCGGGGCTTGTCCTCGGCGAGCTTACCGAGGGCCTCCTCCACCAGGTCGCGGGCCTTCTCGTGCGCCCGGTCGGTCGGTTCGTCGGCCATGAACGATCTCCTGTTGTCACCGGGAACGAAGCCGGGACGAGGGCGCGGGTTGCAGCACCCGTCGCCGGCGACGGGTGCTGCGGCCCGGCCCCGGCGAGGATACGCACTTAGCGCCGATGTGACCGCCCGGGGATCTGGTGCGGCAGAACCAAGCGTGTAACTTGTGCGACGAATGATGCGTCCCGTCTCAATCATAGGCGCCGGTCCCGGCGGCCTTGCAGCGGCGATGCTGCTTTCCCATGCCGGTGCCGACGTCACCGTGTTCGAACGGCACGAGACCGTCGGCGGCCGCTCCGGCACGATCGAGGCTGCCAGCGAGCGGGGCCGGTTCCACTTCGACATCGGCCCCACCTTCTTCCTGTATCCGCGCGTGCTTGCGGACATCTTCGCCTCCTGCGGGCGCCGGCTGGAGGATGCGGTCGAGCTGATCCGGCTCGACACCCATTACGACGTGATCTTCGAGAACCAGGGCCGCATCACCGCCAGCAGCGACATCCCCCGCCTGCAGCGCTCGGTCGCCGAGCTCTGCCCGGAGGACGCGGCGATGATCCCGGCCTTCCTGGCCGACAGCCGCGCCAAGCTGGCGGCGTTCCGGCCGGTGCTGGAGTCGCCGTTCAACGGCCTGTCCGACCTCCTGAAGCCGGACGTGCTGAAGTCGCTGCGGCTGCTTCGTCCGCTCAACTCGGTGGACGACGACCTCAAGCGCTGGTTCAAGGACCCGCGGGTGCGGCTCGGCTTCTCGTTCCAGAGCAAGTACCTGGGCATGTCGCCGTATCGCTGCCCGAGCCTGTTCACCATTCTCGCCTTCATGGAGTACGAGTTCGGCATCTTCCACCCGCGCGGCGGCCACGGCGCGGTGATGCGGGCGATGGCGGACGCGGCGCGGCAGATGGGGGCGAAGTTCCGCCTCGGCGAGCCGGTGCGCGAGATCCTGTTCGAGGGCAGGCGCGCGGTCGGCGTGCGCACCGACAACGGTTCCACGCACGCCGACGCGGTGGTGGTGAACGCCGACTTCCTCCACGCCATGTCCAACCTGGTGCCGGCTCCCAAGCGCCGGCGCTGGACCACCAAGCGGATCGGCAAGGCCAAGCTGTCCTGCTCCACCTTCATGCTCTATCTCGGCATCGAGGGACGACTCGACGGGCTGGCGCACCACACCATCTACCTGGCGGAAGACTACCGTCGCACGTTGCAGGACGTGGAAGAGGGCCGGGTGCCGCCGGAAGAGCCCTGCTTCTACATACAGAACGCCTGCGTCACCGACCCGGCGCTCGCACCGCCCAACCATTCCACGCTCTACGTGCTGGTGCCGGTCGGGCACGAGCGCGGCGCGATCGACTGGGCCGAGGCGGCGCCGCGCTATCGCAAGCTGGTGCTGGAGCGCTTGGCCCGTGCCGGCCTGCCGGACATCGAGCAGCGCATCGTGTTCGAGAAGGTGATGACGCCCACGGACTGGACGCGTGACCTGTCGGTGCACCAGGGCGCGGTGTTCAACCTGGCGCACAACCTCGGGCAGATGCTGAACTTCCGGCCGCACAACCGGTTCGAGGACGCGGACGGGATGTACCTGGTCGGCGGCGGCACCCATCCCGGCAGCGGCCTGCCGGTGATCTTCGAGGGCGCCAGGATCAGCGCCAAGCTGCTGGCGGAGGATCTCGGGCTGGAGCCGGTCGCGACGACGATGGAATGGACCGGAACGCCGGGCGCCCCGAGACAGGGGCTGGAGCAGACCGTGCTTGGAGGACAGGTGGCGTGATCGACCCCGTTGGCGTCATCGGTTCCGGGCTGGGCGGACTGGCCGCCGCCTGCACGCTCGCCGCACGCGGCCACAAGGTGATCCTGTTCGAGAAGAACGACTGGCTCGGCGGCAAGGCGGCGCTGCACGAGGACTCAGGGTTCCGCTTCGACATGGGGCCCACCATCCTCACCGTGCCGTCGGTGCTGGCGCGCATCTTCTCCGAGGCCGGGGAGACGATGAGAGACAGCCTCGACCTGCGCCGCATCGACCCGCAATGGCGCTGCTTCTTCGACGACGGTGCGGTGCTCGACCTCGACGAGGACGTGACCGCGATGGCGCTGCGCCTGCGCGGCTTCTCCGGGGCGGGCGAGGCCAACACCGAGCAGGGCTACCGCGACTTCCTCGCCATGAGCGGGAAGCTGCACGAGGTAAGTGCGAAGTTCTTCTTCTGGAAGTCGGTCGAGGATCTCGGCGACACCATGGACATGAAGAAGAACATGGACCTGGACACGCTGCGCGACGTGATGAGCCTGCGCATGGGCTCCACCGTGGCGCGGCAGATACGCAAGCGCATCGGCGACGAGCGAGTGTCGCAGATGCTGGATCATTTCGTGCAGTACGTCGGCTCCTCGCCCTACCTGGCGCCGGCAGTGCTGTGCTCGATCGCGCACATGCAGACCCAGGAAGGCGTGTGGTACCCGATCGGCGGTACGCGCGCCGTGCCGGAAGCGCTGACGGCGCTGGCCGAGCGGCTGGGCGTCGACATCCGCACTGGTACCGGGATCAGCCGGATCACGCAGGAGAACGGTCGCGCCAGCGGCGTGGTCACCGAAGCCGGCGAGACGGTGCCGCTGTCGGCGGTAGTGTCCAACATGGACAGCGTGCGCACCTATCGCGACCTGGTCGGCGGCGTGCCGCAGAAGACCTTCTCCCGCCGCTGGAAGCGTGAGCCTGCCTGTTCCGGGGTGGTGCTGTATCTCGGCCTGGACCGCGCCTACGACCACCTGCTGCACCATGACTTCGTGTTCTCCCGCGATCCGGAGGAGGAGTTCGACTTCATCTACAAGAAGGGCGAGCCGGCACCGGACCCGACCTGCTACATCGCCGCCCCTGCCCGCACCGAGCCCGGCGTCGCTCCGCCCGGTGGCGAGGCGCTCTACGTGCTGGTGCACACGCCCTACCTCCGGCCGCACCACGACTGGAACGCCATGCTGCCGGGCTATCGCAAGGTGATCCTGGACAAGCTCGCCCGCACCGCCGGGCTGAAGGACCTCGAGTCCCGCATCCGGGTCGAGCGGGTACTGACGCCGGCCGACATCCACGAGCGCTACCGGGTGCTGGACGGGGCGATCTACGGCCTGGCCAGCCACGGGCGGTTCATGGGCGCCTTCAAGCCGGGCAACCGGTCACGCGATCTGCCCGGCCTCTACCTCGCCGGCGGCGCCGCCCACCCGGGACCCGGCATGCCGATGGTGATGATGTCGGGCTGGATCGCCGCCGACAGCCTGGATCAGGACGTCCGGCGCAACTCGGTGGAGCCGAGGCTCAGCGCCTGACTGCGCCCGACCCGGTCGCGCTCCGCTCGGAACCGCTGTTCCGGCTGTTCGCGTTCTACCTGCGCTGGTGGGCCGGGCGTCGGTTCCGCGCCATCCGGATGTCGGGGCTCGACACCGACTCGCTGCCGCGCGACCGGCCGCTGATCGTGTTCGGCAACCACCCATCCTGGTGGGACCCGGCGACCTACATCCTGCTGGCCGATCTCCGCTTCCGCGGCAGACCGGGCTTCGGGCCGATGGATCAGGAGGCCCTTGGGCGCTACGGGTTCTTCGCCCGGCTCGGCATCTTCGGCATCGACCTGCACAGCGCGGTCGGCGCGCGTCGCTTCCTGTCAGTGGCGCGTCGCGTGCTGGCCACATGCCGCGGCCCGGGCGGCCGGGCGGTGCTGTGGGTGACGGCGGAGGGCGCCTTCACCGATCCGCGCTGCCGCCCGGTGCGGCTGCGTGCCGGGATCTCCCATCTGGCCGCGCTGACGCCGGACGCGTTGCTGGTGCCGCTGGCGGTCGAGTACGTGTTCTGGAACGAGTCCAGGCCGGAGCTGCTGCTTCGCTTCGGCACGCCGATCGAGGCCGACCGGACGATGCGCCCGGCCGAGTGGGCTCCCCGGCTGGAACGGGCGCTGACCGCGACCATGGACGCGCTGGCGGCAGACTCGCAGGCGCGCGACCCCCTCCGCTTCACCCGTCTGGTGCGCGGCCAAGTCGGGGTGGGCGGCGTGTACGACGGCTGGCGCCGGCTGCGGGCGCTGCTGTCCGGACGGCGCTTCGTTGCGGCGCACGGCGAGGAAGCGTGAGGAGCCGGGCGGCGCGGATCGCCGGATGGACCGCGCTTGGCCTGTCGGCGCTCCCCCTCGCGGTGGCGGTCGTCAACCTGCGCCTGCTGCGCCCGCCCCCTCCGGCTGCCGGACGGCCGGCGGTCTCGGTGCTGATCCCGGCCCGGAACGAGGCCGCCAACATCGCCGATGCGGTCGCCTGCGTGCTGCGTTGCCGGGACGTCGAGCTGGAGTTGCTGGTGCTCGATGACGGCTCGACCGACGCCACGGCGGCGATCCTGGCAACGGTGGCCGATCCGCGCCTGCGGATGATCGCGGGCGACGGCGTGCTGCCGCCGGGCTGGTCGGGCAAGCAGTACGCCTGTGCGCGCCTGGGCCGGGCGGCGCAACACGAGCTGCTGGTGTTCGTCGACGCGGACGTGCGCCTGGCGCCGGACGCGCTGTCGCGGCTCGCCGGTGCGATGCAGGCGGATCCTGAGCTGGGACTCGCCAGCGGCGTGCCGCGCCAGATCACCGGCAGCTGGTCGGAACGGCTGCTGCTGCCGCTGATCCACCTGCTCCTGCTCGGCTACCGGCCGATCTGGCTCGATCGCGACCGGACCGAGCCGGGCTTCGCCGCCGGCTGCGGCCAGCTGTTCGTCGCACGCCGGGACGCCTACCGCGCGATTGGCGGGCACGACGCGATCCGCGCCTCCCTGCATGACGGGCTCACCCTGCCGCGCGCCTTCCGGCGTGCGGGCTTCCAGACCGGGCTGTTCGACGCGACCGGGCTCGCCACCTGCCGGATGTACGGCAACGCCCGCGACCTGTGGGAGGGCCTGGGCAAGAACGCCACCGAGGGAATGGCGACCCCGCGCGCGCTGCCGGTCTGGACGGTTCTGCTAGGCGGCGGCCATGTCCTGCCGTTGCTGCTGGCGATGCGCGCGCCGCGCGGTCCTGCCGGCGCTGCGGTGCTGTGCGGTCTTGCCGTGCGGCTGTTGCTGGCACGGCGCTTCCGGCAGAGCCTGCGCAGCGTGGCGCTGCATCCGGTGGGAGTGCTGTTCCTGCTGACGCTGCAATGGTCGGCATTGTTCCGGGCCCGTTCCGGCAAGCCGACCAGCTGGCGCGGCCGCTTCTATGCGGTCGGCCAGGGAGCCGGATCCGCCGCCGTCTAGTTCCGGCGTCTTCGTCCATTAATTGATGCGCTGGCGGAAACGATCTGTTACAGTTTCCTCCTTAATGCGGATGGCTGAGTTCCCCCTGAACGGGAGGCGACATGGCAGCGGGCGCGACAAGGCTGGGCCTGTCCGGGGTCGTCGCCGTGGCGACATCGATGTTGGTTGCGGCTTGCGACCCTCATCCGCCGCGAACCGCCGCGCTGCCTACGGATGGCCAGCTGCTGCTGGTGAACCCGGCCATGTCGATGGTCACGGAGCGGCAGAGGCCGATCTCCGGCGCCTTCTCCAGTCGCGCCATCCTCTGCGTGCAGCCCAACCCGGACTGGGCCTCCACTCTGAGCCGCATGGTGCAGGTCTCCGGCAGCGGCTCCGGCGGTGGTGCCAGCGGTTCGTTGAACGGGACCGTGAACAACAGCGAGGCGGCACTCCAGCTCGCCGGCCGGACCGCAGGGGTGGTAGCGCTGCGCGACGGGCTCTACAGCGCCTGCCAGGCCTATGCGAACGGGGTGATCGGGCAGGACGCGTATGCGCTGATCCTCAGCCAGTACGGCGACCTCCTGGTGGCGCTCGCGGCACCCGCGCCCGCCGCGGCGCCCGCCGGAACGCCGGCAGCCGGCGCCGCCAAGGGGGAGCCGGCCGCGGCGCCGGCGGCGCCGGCATCGCCACTGTCCACCGGCTTGGCGCAGCAGGAGGCGGTCAAAGCGCTGCTGGTGGCCTGCCTGAGCGAGAACGACCCGACCGGGCTGCACGCCGCGGACTCCAACCCGCTTCTCCGCGTGGGTGCCTCCCCCTCCCCGGCCTGCCGGACCGTGATCGACGCCGTGGCGTTCCGGGTGAGGGACCTGCTCGCCCCGGTGGCGGTGGCCGCGGCCCCGCTGGCCAGGCCGCGGGCGGCGGCGAAGCGCAAGCGGCCGGCGGCGCGCTAGATGCCGTGCCAATACACGTTGTTCGGCGGCGGCAGGTACCCCTGTTGGCCGGACACCTGCCTCACGCGCGTCGACTGCCCGGCGCCTGGTCAGGTGTTCAAGATCCGGGACACGCAGGAGGCCGATGCGGACGAACGGCTCGCCCTCGGCCTTTCGGACGACGCCGAGACCGCGGCGCTCTGCCTGTCCGGCGGCGGCATACGGAGCGCCGCGTTCTGCCTCGGCGTGATCCAGGCGCTCGCGCACAGGAGGCTGCTGACCCGGTTCCACTACCTTTCGACGGTGTCCGGCGGCGGCTACGTCGGCGGCTGGCTGAGCCGCTGGTTCGCGTCTCCCGGTGGCGAGGAACTGCGCGACAGTCAGGCCCTGCCGGCGCTGGACGCCCTGCGCGCCTACACCAACTACCTTACGCCCGATCCGGGGCTTGCTTCGACCGACACCTGGCAGGCGGTGACGATCTGGCTGCGCAACACGCTGATCAACTGGACCCTGTTCGCACCGCTGATGATGGCGGCGGCGGCGCTGCCGATCCTGCACCTGCTGCTGCTGCGCGTGCTGGGGGAGCCCGGACGGATCCGCACCGCGGTCGCAGTGTTGCTGGGCCTGGCTGCGCTGGGCTTCCTGTTACGCTCGATCCTGCACGGCTGCCTTGGGTTGCCGAGCCACTCCCATCCGGACATCGACCCGAACCGCTCCAGGCCAAGGCGCCGGCCGGACAAGCCTGCCGGGTCTGCCGACACGAATCGTGCCCTGCCCTGGGTATCCGGCGCCCTGCTGATCGTGGCGGTCATCCGGTTCAGGCTGGTCCGCCTCCGCTCCGTCCTGGCCGGCCTGGCGGCGGTGGCCGTCCTGCATCGCCTGATCTTGTCAGGCCTGCGCCGTTCGGAAGCCGCTGCCGCACGACCCAAGGTTCCGTTCGGCTGGTCGGCCCGGGACGTGTCCGACAGGGTCGTCAGGCCAGCCCTGCTCTGGGCGATTCTCGCCTCGCTCGCCGTCGCACCGGTGCTGCAGCCACAACGCCCGGCGGATGCCCCCGCCTGGCAGGTGCTGTGGACGGATCCGCCATTCTCGCCGGACGCGCCCGACTGCTGGCCGACGCCATCCTCCGGCTCGACGCCGTCCTGCGACGCCTGGAGGCCGTTCCACGCCGGCACGACGCCGAGCGCCGTGCTCGGGCACATCAGGTCAGCCATCGTCCGGATCGTCGTGGCGAAGACGTTCGATAAGTGGACGTCCTCGGACGGGAGCGAGATCCAGGCCGGCGCGCTGACATGGTGGGCGGTCTCGCTTCCGGCCGGCAGCCTGATCGCCGGCGTCGCGGCCTACCTGATGGCCTGGCTCAGGCTCATCCGTAGCAGCGACTGGAGGAAATGGCGGATGCGGGCGCGCCACAGCAGGAGCTTCAGGTCCAACTTGCCGGCATGGTTCGCGAGCTGCCTCGGGTCGGCGTTGCTGCTCTGGCTCGGGGTGGCGCTCGCGATCGGCCGGGACGCGGGCTGGATCGTGGTGCTGGGACCGGCCTGGATCGTCGCGACCGACGTGCTGCGCTCGACCCTGTTCGTGGCGATGCGGCGCGAGGGTATACGCACCGCACTGGACCGGGAATGGCTCGGCCGGCTGAACGGCAGCAAGCTGCGCGCAGCGCTCGGCTACGCGGCGGCGGCCTGGGCGGTGCTGGTCCTGCCGCGCCTGGTGCTCGACGGATCCGGCGCCGGCGCAGTGACCGGCATCGCGGTGTTCTCGGCGGGACCGGTCGGCGCCCTGCTCGGCAAGAGCGCGCACACCGCCTTCGCCACGGCCAGCGACGGGATCGGCGGCCGGTTCCGGCTGGCCTGGATCCTGTCCGCGATCGCGCTGGTGTTCGTCTTCGGCCTGTTCATGCTGTTCGGCCGGCTGGACGCGGTGCTGGTGCTGTGGATCGCGGTCCGCTGCCTTGGCCTGACTGCCCTGTCGGGGAGCATGCTCTGCGCCGTGGTCCTGGTGGTCGGGGTGTTCGCGGGTTCGGCCTGGCTGTTCGGCCGGTTGGTCAAGGTCAACCGATTCTCGATGCACGCGGTGTATGCCAACCGGCTGGTGCGCGCCTTTCTCGGCTCCGCCCGGGCGGACGCGGAGCGCAACCCGGACGGCTACACGCGGTTCGACCCCTCGGACAACATCCGGGTGGCGGACCTGCTGCCGCCCTGTGGACGGCCGTTCCTGTTCCCGGTGATCAACGTGGCGTTGAACGTCACCAGGTGCGAGGATACCGCGCGCGCCGAACGCAAGGCCAAGTCCTTCACCATCACGCCGCGCCACTGCGGCTCGTGGTCGCTCGGCGGACGCGATCCCGACACCGGCCGCGACACCGGCGCCTTCGTGCCGACCCGCTATTACGCCGGAGGCAAGGAACAGGAGACCGGGCCGGACGACCGCAGGCGCGGGATCTCGCTCGGCACCGCGATGGCCTTGTCGGGTGCCGCCGCCAGTCCGAACATGGGCTACCACTCGTCGATGCTGGCGGCGTTCGTGATGACACTGTTCAACGTCCGGCTCGGCGCGTGGCTGCCCAACCCGGGCCTGCCGGGCGCCGCCAGGGACGCGATGCGTCGGTCGAGCCCGGGCGACGGGCTGCGGCCGATGCTCGCGGAGCTGCTCGGCCGGTCCAATGACCGCGGCGAGTCGGTCTACCTGTCCGACGGCGGGCACTTCGACAACCTCGGTCTGTACGAGATGCTTCGCAGGCGCTGCGCCCGCATCGTCGTGATCGATGCCGATGCGGACGACAAGTACGCGCACCAGGACCTCGCCCGCACGCTGCTGCACGCCGGGATCGATTTCGGGGTCGGCGTCGAGTTCGACCCGAGGATCGAGGTCGGGGATGCGAAGCTGCGCCCACCCGCCGCCTGGGGCCTCATCCGCTATCCCGAGCGCCCCGGCCTAGCCGCCTTCACCGGCTGCCTGCTCTACGTCAAGGCCTGCCTGCCGGAGAACGCCCCGATCGAGCTGCAATCCTACAAGGCGCTGCACAAGCTGTTTCCGCACACCGCGACCGCCGATCAATTCTTCGACGAGATCGACTTCGAGAGCTACCGCATCCTGGGCCAGGTGCAGGCGCAGAATGCCCTGGCGGAGTGCGCCGGTGGCGGACAGCCGACGCTGGAAGGCTGGTTCGACCCGCAGCGCAAGCGCCTGATGGCTGCCTCGACCGGCAACGCCCTCGTTTGAGGCGACGGCCGCCCGGACCGGCATCACGAAGCAGGCGCCGGCGCGGCGGACATATTGGCGCCTCCTTTTGAAGCGGGCAGGATGCGCCGGACGCTGAACCAGGGGTCTCGACGCCCTTCATGACGACCTTTCGCCGGCTCCCGGTCGCGCTCGCCGCCCTTCCCGCCCTGTGTGCCACCTTTCTGTCCGGCGCCGTCGGGTCGGCGCACGCTGCCACCGTGACGGTCAGCGTGCACGGCGTGCGCAACCCGCTCGGCCATGTCCGGATCGGGATCTGCCCGAAGGCTGACTTCCTGTCCGAGACCTGCCCCTACAACGCTATCGTGTCGGCACGCGCCGGCACCGTGACCGCGACGGTTGCCGGCGTCCCGCCCGGGATCTATGCCGTCGCCGCCTACCAGGACGAGGCCGACCTTGGTCACCTGCGTCGCAGCCTGTTCGGGATCCCCAAGAACGGGACCGGTTTCTCCCGCGACCCCTCGCTCCGCTTCGGGCCGCCCTCGTTCAACAGCTGCGCGCTGCGGATCGAGGCGCAGAACGTGGCGGTCAGCATCACCCTGACCTACTTCTGATCCCTCCCGTCCCTTGACAGGTTGCCGTCGGCCTTCTTCTTCATGATGATGCGCGCCGAGATCACGGGGCGGGGAACGAGGCTGCATGGCGGAACGGGTTCTGGTCACCGGTGGGGCCGGCTTCATCGGGCGGCACGTGGTGCGGGCGCTGCTGGCGCGCGGCGACCGGGTGCGTGTCTATGACAGCCTGATCGAGCAGGTGCATCCGCTGGGAGCCACCGCGGAGTCGGTGCCGGACGATGTCGAGCTGATCCGGGCCGACATACGCGACACCGCCCGGCTGACCGACGCGCTGGCCGGCATCGACAAGGTCGTGCACCTGGCCGCCGATGTCGGCGTCGGCCAGAGCATGTACCTGATCGAGCGCTATGTCGGCGTGAACGACGGCGGCACCGCCTGCCTGTGCCAGGCCCTGATCGACCATCCGGTGCAGCGGGTCGTGGTCGCCTCCTCCATGTCGGTGTACGGCGAGGGGCTCTACACCGCCACCGACGGCACGGTGATGCCCGACGTGATGCGGCCGGCGCGCCAGGAGTCGGACCGGCAGGGCGGCACCGGCTGGGACCCGCTCGGGCCGGACGGTCTGCCGCTCCGGCCGGCGCCCACGCCGGAATGGAAGCAGACCCGCCTCGCCTCCGTATATGCCATCACCAAGTACATGCAGGAGCGGATGATCCTGTGCGCTCCGCCGGCCTACGGCATCGAGGGCGTGGCGCTGCGGCTGTTCAACGTGTACGGGCCGGGCCAAGCGCTCTCCAACCCCTACACCGGGGTGCTGGCGATCTTCGCCTCGCGTCTGTTGCACCGGGAGCGGCCGCTGGTGTTCGAGGACGGCGAGCAGCGGCGCGACTTCGTGCACGTGGACGACGTGGTGCAGGCGTTCCTGCTGGCGCTCGACCATCCTGCGGCAGCGAACCGGGTGTTCAACATCGGGTCGGGCCGCGACGTGTCGATCGCCGAGGTGGCGCGGGAAGCCGCGGCGGCGATGGACCTCGCCCACCTCCATCCGGAGTTCGTCGGCAAGGCGCGCTCGGGCGACATCCGCCACTGCTTCTCCGACATCACCTTGGCGCGCGAGACGCTGGGGTACTCCCCCACCCGCACCTTCGACAACGCCCTGCCCGAGCAGATGGAGTGGGTGCGCCGGCAGCAGGCCACCGATCGGGTGCAGGAAGCCAGGCGGGAACTGGAAGCGCGCGGGCTGGTCGCGTGACGGCGGATCCCGCCCGGCCGGTCCCGAGTTCGGCCCCGGTCCAGGCGCGCAACGGCCCGCTTGGCCTGGTGGAGTGGTTCCATCCGGGCGAGCACGCGCGGGTGGAATGGAGCCTCCAGCGGCTGCGTGCGCTCGGCATTTCCCGGCTGCGCACCCACATCTCCTGGGCCGAATACGTGGCCGAGGGCGGGGCGGACTGGTACGACTGGCTCCTGCCGCGTCTGGCCGGCGAGGTCGAGCTGCTGCCCTGCGTGCACTTCACGCCGCCCAGCCTGTCGCGCACCGGGCGCGCCAACGGCCCGCCGGTCGTGCTGAAGGACTACGCCGACTTCGTCGACCACCTCATCACCCGGTATCGCGGACGGTTCGACGTCGTCGAGATCTGGAACGAGCCGAACAACCAGCTGGACTGGGACTGGCAGCAGGACCAGGACTGGCTGCTGTTCTCCGAGATGGCCGGCAACGCCGCGCACTGGATCCGCGCCCGCGGCCTCAAGGCGCTGCTGGGCGGCCCCTCCCCGGTCGACCTGAACTGGCTGCGGCTGATGGGCGAGCGCGGCCTGCTCGGCACCCTGGACGCGGTCGGGCTGCACGGCTTCCCCGGCACCTGGGACTCCGAGGCGCGCTCCTGGCGCGGCTGGGAGGCGCTGATCAGCGCGGTGCGTGACACCGTGCACGTCTTCAATCCGAAGCTCGAGCTGTGGATCACCGAGGCCGGCTATTCCACCTGGCGCCGCGACCCGTTCGCCCAGCTCGGCCACTTCAACGACGTGCTCGACCTCCCCGTGGAGCGCGTCTACTGGTACGGCCTGCAGGACGTGGGCACCGACGTCCCGGTGCAGGAAGGGCTGCACTTCGACGAGCGGCAATACCATTTCGGCCTGCACGACGGGCAGGGGCAGCCGAAGCTGCTCGGCCGGCTGCTGGCCTCGGGAGGCGTTCCCGCGGTGCGCGCGGTGCTGGACGCCGGGCTGCCGCGCCCGGCGCTGGCCGGCGCCCGCCCGGTACTGGTCACCGGCGGCGCCGGCTTCATCGGCTCCAACCTGGTCGACCGGCTCGCCAGGAACGGCGAGGAGGTGCTGGTACTGGACAGCCTGGCCCGGCCGGGAGTCGAGGAGAACCTCCATTGGCTGCGGCGCCGCCACCGCAGTCGGTTGTCGGTGACGATCGCCGACCTGCGCGACGAAGGCGCGGTCGCCGACGCGGCGCGCGACGCGTCCAGCGTGTTCCACCTCGCCGGCCAGGTCGCGGTCACCACCTCGCTGGTCGATCCGCTCGGCGACTTCGACGTCAACCTGCGCGGCACGGTCAACCTGCTGGAAGCGCTGCGACGGCGCGCCGCCCGTCCCGGCGCGGAGCCGGTGCCGCTGGTGTTCGCCTCCACCAACAAGGTGTACGGCGACCTAGCCGACATCCGGCTGTCGCACAACGAGGACGCCTACCTGCCGATCGACCCCGAGCTGCGCGCCCACGGCATCGGCGAAGGGCGCCCGCTCTCGTTCCATACCCCCTATGGCTGCTCCAAGGGCGCTGCCGACCAGTACGTGCTCGACTATGCCCGCTCGTTCGGCCTGCCGATGGTGGTGCTGCGCATGAGCTGCATCTACGGGCCGCGCCAGCTCGGCACCGCCGACCAGGGCTGGCTGGCGCATTTCCTGCTCTCCGCCCTGCAGGACCGGCCGCTCAGCCTGTACGGCGACGGTCGCCAGGTGCGCGACGCGCTGGAGGTGGGCGACGCGGTGTCGGCCTATCTCGCGGCGCGCGACCAGGCGCAGGCGGTGAAGGGGGAAGCGTTCAACCTCGGCGGCGGCCCGGACAACGCCATCACCCTGCTGATGCTGATCGAGGAGATCGAGCGCCTGACCGGCCGGCGGGTACAGCGCGACTTCCATCCGTGGCGCACCGGCGACCAGCGCTACTTCGTCGCCGACACCAGGCGGGCGCGGGAGGTGCTCGGGCTCCGCCAGCCGCTCGGCTGGCGCGAGGGGGTGGCGCGGCTGAAGCGCTGGATCGAGACGGAACGGCCGCATCTGGTCAGCCGTCCGGGCCTGGCCAAGGCCGGTGCCGCGCCGGTGCTGGGAGGTGCTGCATGAAGGTCGCGCTGCTGAACCCGCCCTGGAGCTTCGAGCACAGCATCTATTTCGGCTGCCGCGCCCCGCACCTGCCGATCGAGCTGGGTGCGACGCAGGTGCTGCTCGCCCGCGCCGGTCACAACACGCTTCTGCACGACGGGCTGCTGGACGGGCTCGACGTTCCCGCCATGGCCGCGGCCTGCGCCGCCTTCGGCCCGGACATGATCGTGGTCACCACCGCCCCCACCTACCTGTTCTGGCGCTGCGCCCAGCCGGAGCTGCGCATCCCCCGCCTGCTGCTCGACGCGCTGCGCGAAACCTGTCCGGGCGCCCGGCTGGTCGCGGTCGGGCCGCACGGCTCGGCCACCCCGGAGGCGGCCTTGCGCAAGCTCGGCGCCGACGTGGTGGTGCGCGGCGAATGCGAGGAGGTGGTGCTGGCGCTGGCCGACGGTGGCACGCCCGGACTGGTCCCGGGCACCGCGATCCTGCGTGCCGACGGCAGCCTGCTCGCCAATGGCGGGCCGCAGGCGACCCGCTTCACCGACCTGCCGGCGCTGCGCTGGCCCGACCGCTGGATCGCGCGCCACGCCCACCACCACCACCGCTACGACCAGCCGCATCCCGGTTCCGGCCACGAGCTGCCGGGAGCCGAGGTCGAGGCGTCGCGCGGCTGCCCGTATTCCTGCTCGTTCTGCGCCAAGATCGACTTCCGCGACGGCTACCGCCGGCGTGCGCTCGAACCGCTGCTCGACGAGATCGACGCGCTCCGGGCGCAAGGCGTCGGCTACCTCTACTTCATCGACGAGATTTTCCTCCCGAACCGGCCGCTGCTGGAAGCCCTGGTGGGGCGCGGCTTGAAGTTCGGGGTGCAGACCCGGATCGACCTGTGGAAGCCCGACATGCTGGAGCTGCTGGGCGCCGCCGGCTGCGTGTCGATCGAGGCCGGCGTGGAAAGCCTGACCGTGGAGGGCCGGGCCGAGCTGGACAAGAACTGCAAGCTGTCCACCGACGAGCTGGCCGACCGGCTGATCCTGGCGAAGCGGCACGTCGCCTTCGTGCAGGCCAACCTGATCCAGGTCAGCGGCGACGATCCGGCGCTGGTGACGGCGTGGCGGGCACGTCTGCAGGAGGCCGGCGTGTGGGCCAACGACCCGGTGCCGCTCTACCCGTATCCGAGCTCGCCGGATTACCGCCGCCTGTTCGGCACCCCCGACGACCAGGCCTGGGAACGGGCGCACGCGCATTATCTCGGCCTGTTCGGGCGCCTGTCCGACATCCAGGACGACACGCCGCTGCCGCTCGGCACGCTGGAATCGGTCTGCTGCGATCGCTGAGCCGCGTGCGCATCCTGGTCACGACCGACGCGGTGGGCGGCGTCTGGCGCTACAGCCTGGGCCTGGCGCGGGAATGGGCCGCGGACGGGATCGCGGTGGAGCTGGCGGTGCTGGGGCCGGACCCCGATCCGGCGCAGGCGACGGAGGCCGAGGCGATCCCCGGCCTCGTGCTGCACCGGACCGGGCTCGACCTCGACTGGACCGCCGCCGATCCCGACGCGCTCGGGCGCAGCGCCGCCGGCCTCGCCGCCCTGGCGCGGCGCCGCGGCGTGGACTCGGTGCACCTGCACGCCCCTGCCCTGGTCGGCGACGCGCGCTGGCCGGCGCCGGTGGTGGCGGTGCTGCATTCCTGCCTCCTCACCTGGTGGCGGGCGATCCGGTCGGGCCCGCCTCCGGACGGGTTCGCCTGGCGGATCGAGGCCACCGGCCTGGGGATCGAGCGGGCCGACCGGGTGCTGGCGCCGAGCCGGGCGTTCCGCGACGCCGTGCGCGACGCCTACCGTACCGGGCGGGAGATCGCGGCGATCCATAACGGCCGCGTGCCGTTGCCGATGCCGGCGTTGTCCGTGGCCGTACGTCCGCGCGCGGCGCTCGCCGCCGGCCGGTTCTGGGACGAGGCCAAGGACGCGGCCACCCTCGATTCCGCCGCCGCCTTGCTGGACGCGCCGGTGCGGGCAGCGGGCAGCTTCCGCGGCCCGAACCACGAGACGGTCATGACGCGGATGCTGCACCGGCTCGGCAGCCTGGACGAGCACGGCCTGGCGGACGCGTTCGGCGCGGCGCGCATGTTCGTCTCGACCGCGCGCTACGAGCCGTTCGGCCTGGCGGTGCTGGAGGCGGCGCAGGCGGGCCTGGCCCTGGTGCTGTCCGACATCCCGACCTTCCGCGAATTGTGGGACGGCGCCGCCCTCCTTGTTGCGCCCGGTGACGCAACCGGTTTCGCCGACGCGATGCGGCATGCGCTGAACGATCCGGCACCGCTCGCCGAGGCTGCTCGGAACCGCGCCTCGCGCTATTCGGCCGCCGCCATGGCCACGGCGACGCGTGCGCTGCACCCGCTCCCTGCCTCCAGAAGGACCGCCTGAACCGTGCAGGTCGTCGCGTTCACCCATTCCCTGTCGTCCTGCTGGAACCACGGCAACGCCCACTTCCTGCGCGGCGTGCTGCGCGAGCTGCAGGCGATGGGGCACGTGGTCCGCGCCTGGGAGCCGGACGGGTCCTGGAGCCGCCAGAACCTGCTCGCGGATGGCGGCGAAGCCGGGCTCGCAGTGTTCGCCGAGCATTATCCGGAGCTCCGGGCCGGGTTCTACCCGCCGGACTCACCCGATCTCGACGTCCTGCTGGACGGCGCCGATCTGGTGCTGGTGCACGAGTGGAACCCGCCGGCGCTGGTGGCGGCGATCGGCGCCAAGCGCGCGCAGGGCGGGCGGTTCCTGCTGCTGTTCCACGATACCCACCACCGTGCGGTCAGCGATCCGGACGCGATCCGGCACTTCGACCTGTCGGGCTATGACGGCGTGCTCGCCTTCGGCGCCACCCTGGCGCAGGTTTACGAGGACTGGGGCTGGGCCGGCCGGGTGTTCGTCTGGCACGAGGCGGCCGACCTGCGCCGCTTCGCCCCGCCGGCGGAGCCCACATCACGCGACGGCGCAGTGTGGATCGGCAACTGGGGCGACGGCGAGCGCAGCGCCGAGCTGGAGGAGTTCCTGCTCCGCCCGGCCGAGGCGGCCGGCCTGAAGCTCGACATCTACGGCGTGCGCTATCCGGACGAGGCCAGGGTGCTGCTCGCCCGGCACGGCGCCACCCTGCGCGGCTGGCTTCCCAACCCCCGGGCGCCGGAGGTGTTCGCGCGCCATCTCCTCACGGTGCACGTGCCGCGGCGCCCCTACGTGACCCTGCTGCCTGGCATCCCCACCATCCGGGTGTTCGAGGCGCTGGCCTGCGGAATCCCGCTGGTGTCCGCACCCTGGGACGATGCGGAGGGCTTGTTCACGCCAGGACGGGACTTTCTCGTCGCCCGCAACGGCGACGAGATGACGGCGCAGCTTCGCGCCCTCGCCCACGATCCGTCGCTTCGGGAGGCGCTGGCGCGGCACGGGCTCGACACCATCCGCGCCCGCCATTCCTGCGCGCACCGCGCCCGGGAGCTGCTGGCGATCGTCCAGGCCCTGCAACCCGTTTCCGACAAGATGCCCGCCTGATGCAGATCGCCGTCTACGGCTCCAGCCTGCTGTCCTCGTACTGGAACGGGGCGGCGACCTACTACCGCGGCCTGTTCGGCGCGATGGCCAGGCGCGGGCATGGCATCGTCTTCCTGGAGCCCGACGCGTTCGGGCGGCAGCAGCACCGCGACATCGCGCCGCCGGACTGGGCCCGTGTGGTGGTCTACCAGGCGACGTCGGACGGAGTGCGCAGCGCGCTGGCCGAAGCCGGCGAGGCCGAGGTGGTGATCAAGTGCAGCGGCGTCGGCGTGTTCGACGACGAACTGCTGGTCGGCATCCTGAACGCCCGGACGGTCGATGCGGTGCGCGCGTTTCTTGACGTCGACGCCCCGGCCACGCTGGCCGAGCTGCGGGCGTCCGACGGGCATCCGCTTCGCCTGGTGCTGCCGACGCTGGATCTGGTGCTGACCTATGGCGGCGGCGACCCGGTGCGCGACGCCTACCTTGGTTTCGGGGCGCACGCCTGCGTGCCGATCTACAACGCGCTCGACCCGGACACCCACCACCCGGTGCCGCCCGATCCGGCCTATGCGTCGACGCTGTCGCTGCTGGCCAACCGGCTGCCGGACAGGGAGGCGCGGATCGAGGAGTTCTTCCTCCGTCCGGCCGCCCTGCTGCCCGACGAGCGGTTCCTGCTCGGCGGTTCCGGCTGGCACGACAAGCCGCTCGTGAACAACGTTCACGCGATCGGCCACGTGCCGACCGCAGCCCACAACGCCCTGAACGCATCCGCGCGTGCGGTGCTGAACGTCGCCCGCGACAGCATGGCCGCCGTCGGGTACTCCCCGGCGACGCGGGTGTTCGAGGCCGCCGGCGCCGGCGCCTGCCTGATCACCGACCTGTGGGACGGCATCGAGCTGTTCCTCCAGCCGGAGGAGGAGATCCTGGTCGCCCGCGACGGGCAGGACGTGGCGGAGCACCTGCGCATCCTCACCCCCGAACGGGCCCGGGCGATCGGCGCGCGCGCCCGCGCCCGCATCCTGGCGCACCACACCTACGACCGGCGGGCGGTGCTGCTGGAGCAGGTGCTGGGGGACGCGGTGGCGGTGCGTCGGGCGCGCGGCTGATGCGCCTGGTCGTGCTCGGCCTCAGCCTCAGCTCCTCCTGGGGCAACGGCCACGCCACCACCTACCGCGCACTGCTGGCGGCGTTCGCCGCGCGCGGCCACGAGGTCCTGTTCCTTGAGCGCGACGTGCCCTGGTACGCGCAGAACCGCGACCTGCCCGACCCGGGCTTCTGCCGGCTGGCGCTGTACGACGGGCTGGACGGGCTCCAGGCGCATGCGGAGGCGATCGCCTCGGCCGATGCGGTGATCCTCGGCTCCTACGTTCCGGACGGGATCGAGGCGGCACGGCTGGTGCAGGCATTGGCCGGCGGCGTGACCGCCTACTATGACATCGACACGCCGGTCACGCTGGCTGCGCTGGAGCGGGGCGACTGCGCCTATGTGTCGCGCGACGTGCTGCCGGGGTTCGACCTCGTGCTCTCCTTCACCGCCGGGCCGACCCTGCGCCGGCTGGAACAGGAGTTCGGCGTGCGGAACGCGCAGGGCTTCTACTGTTCGGTCGATCCAGAGCGCTACCGTCCCACCGGCGCCGCACGACGCTGGGATCTGGGCTACCTCGGCACCTACAGCGACGACCGGCAGCCGACCGTCCAGCGCCTGCTGATCGAGACGGCAAGGCAGGCGCCGGAACGATCCTTCGTCGTCGCCGGGCCGCAATATCCGGACGGGATCGACTGGCCCCCGAACGTCGAACGCATCGCGCACCTGCCGCCGGACGCACACCCGGAGTTCTATTCCGCCTGCGGATGGACCCTGAACGTCACACGCGCCGACATGATCCGCGCCGGCTGGAGCCCGAGCGTGCGGCTGTTCGAGGCCGGCGCCTGCGGGTGCCCGATCGTGTCCGACCGCTGGGACGGCATCGACGATGTGCTGGAGCCGGGCCGCGACATCATGCTGGCCGACACGGCGGCCGACGTGCTGTCGCTGCTGCACTGGCCGGAGGGGCGGCGCCTGGAGGCCGGGAACGCAGCGCGACGACGCATCCTGTCGGCGCACACGGCGGCGCATCGGGCAGCACGACTGGAGATGCTCATGATGATGCAGCCGAAACGTGTTTTGGCGCGTTAGGCGAAGGAACACTCATCCTCAACAGGAGACATGATGCGTACGCTCATCCTGCTCGGCGCCATGCTGGGCTTCGGCCTGACGCTGGCGGCGCCCGTCGCCGACGCGCAGATCCGCGTGGTCGTCGGGCCGCGCTACCACCACCACTGGCACCACTGGCACCATCGCCACTGGCGTCACGGCTACTGAAAACCGCAGCACGGAACCGGACCGGTGCGCGGCCGTTACGACGCGGTCGGCGCCCGTTCCGGTTTCCGATCGAAAGGATGACCCGCCGTGGACCTGTTGCGCTGGACCTTGATCTTTCTCGTCATCGCCCTGATCGCCGGCGTGTTCGGCTTCACCGGCATCTACGCCGGCGCCGCCTCGATCGCCAAGATCCTGTTCTTCGTCTTCATCGTGCTGTTCGTGGTGAGCCTGATCATGGGCCGCGGCCGCGGCCGCAGCGGCCTCTGACCGGGGACCGGCCGGGGCGGCTGGTCTAGCGTCGCCCCAGCCGACCTGCGCCGGAACGGTCGCGCAGCAGCACCGCCGAGATGCCGAGCAGCAGGATCGCGTAGAGCAAATCCAGCGTCGTCATCGACACCGGCAGAAAGGCGAACAGACGGTTCGGCGCGTCGCACGGCTTGGCCGGGCGGAGCGGCATCGAGGCCAGACGCTCGGCGAAGGTGCCACCGGAAAAGTGCGGCGCCGCACATTCCGCCAGCGGGCTCGGCCACCAGCCCTGCTCCACCCCGACATGCAGCCCGGATAGGCCGATCGCCGCCAGCAGGGTCAGGACCACCAGCGCCGACAGGACGATGCGCACCGAACGCCCGACACGCCACAGAACCGCGACCAGCAGCCCCAGGACGACCAGCGCCCGGTATGGCCAGCGTTCCCAGAAGCACAGCGCGCAGGGCGCCATGCCGGCCACGTGCTGCGCCCACCAGACCCAGCCCAGTGCCCAGATCCCGGCCAGGATCCAGAACACCCCGCCGGCGACGCCCGATGACGTCGCGGCACCATGCCGCTGCACGATCACGCGGCGTCCCGGACGTGAACGGTGTTCAGGACGTCGAGGAAGCCGCGTGCCCAGCTGGCGGCCGTCACCCGAGTCACGGCGGCATTCATGGCCTCCCAGCGGCGCACCCGCTCGGGCAGCCGCATGGTCAGCGCTTGGTCGAGTGCCTCGGCGATCTCGTCCGGGTCGTACGGGTTGACCAGCACGGCGTCGCCGAGCTCGGGTGCGGCGCCGGCGAAGCGCGACAGCACCAGCACCCCGGGATCGGCCGCGTCCTGGGCGGCGACGTATTCCTTGGCGACCAGGTTCATGCCGTCGCGGAGCGGCGTCACCAGCCCCACCGCGGCATGGCGGTGCACCCCGGCCAGCACCTTTCGCGGCAGCCCGCGGGTGATGTAGCGCAGCGGGATCCAGTCGATCTCGGCCCAGTCGCCGTTGATCCGCCCGGCGAGCTCGTCGAGCTGTCGGCGCAGCGCCTTGTACTCCGCCACCTCGCCGCGCGACACCGGGGCGATCTGCATGAAAGACACCTTGCCGCGATGCGCGGGGTAGCGCTGTAGCAGCCGCTCGAAGCCGCGGAACCGCTCCGGGATGCCTTTGGAATAGTCCAGCCGGTCCACGCCCAGGATCAACGCCCGGCCGTTCAGCGCCTGGGTGAGACGGCCCATCTCCTTGCTGGTCTCGCCGCGCGCCGCCTGCCTGGCGAACGATTTCGGGTCGATGCCGATCGGGAAGGCCTGCGCCCGCACCGCGACGCCGACCGCCTGGAGCGCCCCGTTCATGTTGGCGGCATCCTGCTCGGTCTGCACGCCGACCACGTCGTAGCCGGCAAGGTCGGCCAGCAGCAGGTCGGCGCCAGGCAGGGCGCGGAACAGCTGTTCCGGCGGGAACGGGATGTGCAGGAAGAAGCCGATCCGGCTGCCTATCCCGTCGCGCCGCAATGCCGCACCGAGCGGGAACAGCTGGTAGTCCTGCACCCAGATCGTGTCGTCCGGCCGCAGCAGAGGCTTGAGCGCGCGGGCGAACTGCGCGTTGACCTCCAGGTAGGTGTCCAGCTCCTCGCGGCTGTACTGCATCAGCCCGAGCCGGTAATGGCAGACCGGCCACAGGATGCCGTTGGAGAAGCCCTGGTAGAAGCCTTTGTGCTGCCGGGCGGTCAGGTCGATGGTGGCATAGGTGACGCCGTCCTGCTCCACCAGGCTCGGTTCCGGCTCGCTGCCCTCCTTGGCGGTGGAGCTGCCGGACCAGCCGAACCACAGGCTGGGCTGGCCCTTGATCGCGTCCGCCAGCCCCACCGTCAGCCCGCCCGCCGCCTGGCTCACCTCGCGCGGAGACGGCACCCGGTTGGAGACGACGACTAGCCGCCCCATGCCCCGGCTTCCCATGCTTCCGCTTCGGCAGGCGTGGCAGCGAGAACGGCCAGCCACGCGCGAAAGGCGTCGGGGTCGGGAAAATCGTTCGGGATCCGGAACCCCACCCCGCCGAGCGCCACCGCGCCGCGTATGCCGTCCTCGTCGGTGGCGTCGTCGCCGACGAAGATCGGCAGCCGTCCGGCGAAGGGCGGACGCTGCATCAGCAGCCTGACCGCGCTCTCCTTGTCGATGCCGGCCGGCTTGATCTCCCAGGCCATCTTCGCCGGCTGCAGGTGGAAGCGGTGCTCCGGATCCGCTGCCAGCAGCGCGTCCACCGCCTCCCGCAACGGTCCGGCGGCCTCGGGCACGGCGCGGAAATGCAGCACGAAGCCGGTGTGCTTGCGCTCCACGCGGGCACCCGGATGCGCCGCCACCATGCGCTCCGCTTCGTCCAGCCAGTCCGCCGGCACGGCCGGCAGCACCGCACGCTCGACCTCGCCATCGGGCGCGTGGCGCACCGCGATGCCGTGCTCGCCCGCCACCGCATACGGGATGCCGGGCAGGAAATGGTCGATCTGCGCGATCGGCCGGCCGCTGACCAGGCCCAGCGCGTCACCGCACAGCGTGCGCAGGGCGCGCAGGGTGTCTGGCAGCCGCTCCGGCACCACTACCGACTCCGGCGTGGGCGCGATGTCCACCAGGGTGCCGTCGAAGTCGAGCAGGAAGGCGGCCTGCGACGGCGCCGGCAGGTCGGCAGGGAACGGATGCGGGCTCATGGGGCGAGAACCGGACGGGTGGCGGCCGGGTTCCCAGCGGGGCGCGTGCGCCGGCTCATTGCGGCGGTGGCGATGCGGGAGGGGGCGGCGGCGCGGGAGGCGGAGCGCCGTCGGGATACACCGCGTCCGGCTGCACGGCCGCGTCCGGCTGCCCCGGCTGGTCGGGAGGCGTCACGTCGTCGACTCCGGACGACGACGCTCCCGGTGCGGCCGGCTGCGACGGGGTCATGGCCACCGGGGCATCCGGGGCGCCGTCGTCGGCATCGCCAGGGGGCGTCGACGGCGGCGGTGGCGGCAGCATCGAGGGCGGCGGCGGCACCGGCGGCGGCAGGGGCGGCGCCATGGGTGCCACCAGGTCGCCCTGGCACGTCACCAGCTGCACGGCATAGACCGGGCTTTCGAACACGCCCACCGACGGGTCGCCGGAAAAGGTCCAGCCGTTGAACGGGGGGACGTCGCCGGCGCGGTGGTCCTGGATGTCGAGAAAGGCGCCGGCGTCGCGCGGCAGCCCGTCGGGCCGGTCCATGCAGGAGCGCACCGTCACGCCGAGGCTCTTGTAGCTGCCGGTCTCGCCCGCCTTCAGGGTCAGCGTCTCGATGTGGGCGTCGAGCTTGTCGAGCACCCGCACCACCGCCTCGGACCGACCCTGCCAGGCGTTCGGCACCGGCATGATCGGCGGCGGGACGTAGTCCGCCGCGCGCGAGGCCGGCGCGGCGAGCAGGGCGGCGCCGGCCAGGACCGCCGGCAGGGGCAGGCGGCGGCTCATGCGTCGGCCGGCCGGCGGGGGCCGGGCAGCGCCAGGATCTCGTCGATCAGGATCCGACGCATGGCGGCGTCGTCCACGCCCATCAGCACCGCGTCGTCGAACACGTCGCGCAGGGTGGCGCGCAGCTCGGACTGGTTCTCCGCCAGCACGCGCAGCTTCTCGGTGCAGGAGATCGGCGTGCCGTCCGGCTGCGGCCAGCGCACGGCGGCAGTCATGGCGGGGCGGCAGCAGGCGGGGTGGCAACAGGCGGGGCAGCGGATGCAGCGCCCTTCTTCTGCGCCGACATCGCGTCGGTCACGCTGAAGATGAACTTGCTCAGCAGCTGCTCCAGGCTGATCGAGCCCTGGGTCAGCGTCACCCGCGCGCCCGGGTGCAGCACCTGGTCGGCGCCGCCCGGCTCCAGCGCCAGGTACTTGCCGCCGAGCAGGCTGTCGCTGGTCACGATCGCCGAGCTGTCGGTGGGCAGGCGGATGCCGTCGCGCACGGTGAAGGCCACCTCGGCCTGGTAGGAGGCGGGATCGACCCGCTCCGACACCACCTGTCCCACCGTCACCCCGGCCAGGCGCACGTCGGAGCCGACCGACAGCCCGTCGATGTGGGCGAAGCGGGCGAGGAGCCGGTAGCCGCCGTCGGACTTGCGCCCGCTGCCGAGCAGCGCCAGCGCCAGCAGCCCGGCCAGCCCCAGCAGGACCACAAGCCCGGTGAGGAACTCGATCGCGGCGCGTCCGCCGCCGCGGGTGCGCTGCGGCGCCGCGGCGAGGATGGTGGTGTCGGGAGGTGCTGTGTCGGGCACGACTCAGGCGTCCGGGGTCCAGGACTCGTAGTCGCCGGTGGATTGCGGCCGGAGCCCGCCGCGGTAATCGCTGCCCGGCGGGTGGTAGGCGCCCGGGTCGCCGGTGCGGTTCGGCTGGAACGGCAGCTGCCATGGCTGGCGGGTGGCCGGCGGCAGCGGCGCGTCGTCGGCGTGGTGCAGCCAGTTCCACCATTCCGCCGGCACCGCGGAGGCGTCGTCGCCCGGGTTGTAGATCACCCAGCGGCGCATGCGGTTGGTATAGCCGCCGGGCCGGCGCGACTCGTAGTACGCACGACCGTCCGCGTCGCGGCCGATCAGGCGGCCCCGGAGCAAGGTGAACAGTCGGGTGCCGATGCTGGTCATGGCGGCCACCTATACGCAGCCGAGGCGGTCCGGTCCATCCGCGCCCGCGGCAACCGCGGCGCTGCCGCCGATACGGCTTTCTCCGGGCAGACCGACCGTCTAGGGTCAGCCGATGGCCTATCTCCCGATCCGTCCGTCCCGTCGATGAGCGCCGCGCCGAGCAGCCGTGGGCGCTGGAACGGGGTCAGGATGCGCACGGCGCACGAGGCCGCGGATCCGGACACGGCCCCGCGCCGCATCACCCTGCCGGCCGACTGGGACGACGGGGCGGCGCAGGCGCTGGCTGCGCTGGTTCCGGGCGACGGGAACGCGTCGCTGGCGGAGGCGGCCGATCGCTGGATCGACCGGCTGGCGGGCCTGCCCGGCGTGCCCGACGGCCTCGGACGGGCGCTCGCCGTGCTGCTGCTGCTGCGCCGCGCGGCACCCGGGCCCGGAACCTGGGCCGGCGCGGAGGCGGAACCGGCGGGGCCGTCGCCGTCGTTCGTGCTCAACCTGGCCGCCTTCGTGAAGCCGGGCAGCGGCTTCGAGACCGACAGCTACGAGGCCGCACTCGGCGTGGTGGCGCAGGCGCTGCGGCTCGTGTCGGCACGGCCCGGCGCGGCGCCGCCGCGCCTGCTGCTGACCAACCTCGATGCCTGCCTGGCCGGGCTCGGGCTCGACTACGACGACGAGACCGGCCGCGACGTGGCGCGCTGCCTCGCCACCGCCGCCGCCGGGCTGCTGCGCGGCGACGCGGATGGCGGGCAGCTGTCGCTGGTGCGACCGCCGACGCGCTGCGCGGTGCCGGGCCTGGCCGCCCTGGCGGCGGTGGTGCGCGAGGCGCCGCCGCCGGGTTGCCGGATCGAGACCGGCTTCTCGCAGCCGGGCGCGGTCGACACGCTGCTCGGCGTCGAGGGCTGCGGCCTGGCACCGATCTTCTCAGCCCTGCGGCCGGACGGGCGCCTGTCCACCAGCACTCTGGCACGCCTGTCCGGACGCGGCCTGACCCCGGAAGCGGCGCTGGCGCTCAGCCTGTCCGGCGATGGGGTGCTGCCGCGCCCGGGCCGCGACGCGTGGCTGGCGATGCACCGCGCCCTGGCCGGGCTGGTCGACGACATGCCGCCGCTGCCGGAGCACCAGCCGGTGCTCGCCGCGGCCGGCCCGGCCCGTCGCGAGCTGCCGGCGCGCCGACGCGGCTTCACCCAGAAGGCGGCGATCGGCGGTCACCGCGTGTTCCTGCAGACCGGCGAGTTCGAGGATGGCAGCCTGGGCGAGCTCGCCATCACGCCGCCGCGGGAGACGCCGGCGATGCGCGGGCTGATGGACGCCTTCGCCCGCTCGGTCAGCCTGGGCCTGCAGCACGGCGTGCCGCTGGAGGCCTATGTCGACGCCTTCGCCTATACGCGCTTCGGCCCGGCCGGTGCGGTGGACGGCGACGGCGGCATCGCCCACGCCACCTCGCTGCTGGACTACGCCTTCCGCATGCTGTCCGAGACCTATCTCGGGCGGCCGCTGCCGGACGCGCCGCACCCGGAGGCGGATGCGCACGACGAGCGGCCGCTGCTGCCGCTCGACCTGCCGGAGACCGGCACCCGGCCGAGGGCCGCCGGCCGCAGCGGGCTCCGCCTGGTGGGAGGACACGGATGAGCGGCAACACCCCGGCCGGGCGCCTGCAGGCTCTCGGGATCGTGCTGCCGGCCGCAGCCGCGCCGGTCGCCAACTACGTGGCCGCGGTGCGGAGCGGCGGCCTGCTGGTGGTGTCGGGGCAGCTGCCGCTGGTGGAGGGACGGCTGAGCGCCAGCGGCAAGCTCGGCGGCGGGGTCACGGTGGAGAAGGGTGCGGAGGCGGCGCGCTGGTGCATGATCAACGTGATCGCCCAGGTTGAGGCGGCGCTGGGCGGGCTGCACGCGGTGCGCCGTGTGGTGCGGCTCGGCGGGTTCGTCGCCTGCACCCCGGACTTCACACAGCATGCCACGGTGATGAACGGCGCGTCGGACCTGGCGGTGGCGGTGTTCGGCGAGGCCGGGCGACATGCCCGCTCCACGGTCGGCGTGCCGTCGCTGCCGCTGGACGCGCCGGTCGAGGTGGAAGCGCTGTTCGAGGTGGACGGGCTTTGAGCTGAGGCCGGGCGGGCCATATCCGGCTGATGGCTGAACCGGCACCCACCTTCTCGCTGTCTCTGCATCCGTCGATCGACGCGATCGACCCGGTCGAGTGGGACGCCTGCGGCGGCAACGACAACCCGTTCGTCAGCCATGCCTTCCTGTCCGCGGTCGAGGACAGCGGCTCGACCGGCCGTCGTACCGGCTGGATGCCGCAGCACGCGGTGCTGCGCGACGAGGACGGGCGCCTGCTGGGTGCGGCGCCGATGTATGCCAAGTCGCATTCCTACGGCGAGTACGTGTTCGACCACGGCTGGGCGCAGGCGTTCGAGCAGGCGGGGGGTCGCTACTATCCCAAGCTGCAGGTGGCGGCGCCGTTCAGCCCGGTGCCGGGTCCGCGCCTGCTGGTGCATCCCGGTGCCGGGCACCCGCCCGCGGTGCTGATGGCGGCGCTGGCGGGGGCACTGCGCCAGGCCTGCGGCGAGCTGTCGCTGTCCTCGGTGCACGTGACGTTCTGCAACGAGGACGAGTACGAGGCGCTGGGCGCGGCCGGCTGGCTGCAGCGGCTCGGCATGCAGTTCCACTGGGAGAACGCCGGCTACGCGAGCTTCGACGACTTCCTGGGGGCGCTCAGCTCGCGCAAGCGCAAGGGGCTGCGGCGCGAGCGGCGCGACGCCAACGCCGCCGGCCTCGAGTTCCGCACCCTGCAGGGCCGCGAGATCACGGCGCGCCACTGGAAGGCGTTCCACCGCTTCTACATGTCGACGGTGGACCGCAAGTGGGGCAGCGCCTACCTGACCGAGCGGTTCTTCCCGCTGCTGTCCGAGCGGCTCGGCGACAAGGTGGTGCTGATGCTGGCAGAGCAGGACGGCAAGCCGGTGGCGGGGGCGCTCAACCTGCTTGGCCGTGACGCGCTGTATGGCCGCAACTGGGGCTGCATCGGCGACTGGCCGTTCCTGCATTTCGAGCTCTGCTACTATCGCGCCATCGACTTCGCGATCGAGCGCGGCCTGAAGCGGGTCGAGGCGGGGGCACAGGGCGAGCACAAGATCCAGCGCGGCTACCTGCCGCGTCCGACCTACTCGGCGCACTGGATCGAGCATCCAGGGTTGCGTGCGGCTGTGTCCGACTACCTCCGGCAGGAACGGCCGGCGCGGCTGGAGGAGATGCAGGCGTTGTCGACCCTATCGCCTTATCGCCGGGGCGACGAGGAGGCCTGATTCCGGCGCAACCCGGGCCGCGATCGGCCATTGAGGCCGAACGGCGGGAGAAGCCTGGGATGTCGTGGCAGATCGGCAGGAACGACGAGCGGGTCAGGCTGCGCGCCTACCACCTGTGGGAGCAGGATGGCCGCCCGCATGGCCGCAACGACGAGTACTGGCAATTCGCCCTGCGGCAGATCCAGGAGGAGGAACAGGACGCAGCAGTGATGCCCGACCCGTCGTGACGGGCCGGGCGGCAGGTCAGCTGCGGGCGAACGCGCCCTGGAGGTTCTCGTCGATCTTGGCCAGGAAGTCCTGGGTGGTGAGCCAGGGCTGATCAGGCCCGATCAGCAGCGATAGGTCCTTGGTCATGTGGCCGGCTTCCACCGTGTCGATGCACACCTTCTCCAGCGTCTCGGCAAAATGCGTCACGTCCGGGGTGTCGTCGAAGCGGCCACGATAGACCAGGCCGCGGGTCCAGGCGAAGACCGAGGCGATCGGGTTGGTGCTGGTCTGGCGGCCCTTCTGGTGCTCGCGGTAGTGACGCGTCACCGTGCCGTGCGCGGCTTCCGACTCGATCGTGTGGCCGTCGGGGGACAGCAGCACGGAAGTCATCAGGCCGAGCGAGCCGAAGCCCTGCGCCACGATGTCGCTCTGCACGTCGCCGTCGTAGTTCTTGCAGGCCCAGACGTAGCCGCCGGACCATTTCAGCGCGGCCGCCACCATGTCGTCGATCAGGCGGTGCTCGTAGGTCAGGCCACGTGTCGTGAACTCGGACTTGAACTCGGCGTCGAACACGTCCTGGAACACGTCCTTGAACATGCCGTCATAAGCCTTGAGGATGGTGTTCTTGGTCGACAGGTAGACCGGCAGCGAGCGCGACAGGCCGTAGTTGAAGGAGGCGCGCGCGAAGCCCTCGATCGAGGCCTTGGTGTTGTGGATGCCGAGCGCCACGCCGGGACCCTTGAAGTCGTGCACCTCGTGCTGGACCGGGGTACTGCCGTCGGCCGGCTGGAAGGTGATGGTCACCTTGCCCGGGCCGGGCACCTTGAACTCGGCGGCGCGGTAGATGTCGCCGTAGGCGTGGCGGCCGATGATGATCGGCTGGGTCCAGTGCGGCACCAGGCGCGGCACGTTGTTGCAGATGATCGGCTCGCGGAAGATGGTGCCGTCGAGGATGTTGCGTATGGTGCCGTTGGGGCTGCGCCACATCTTCTTGAGCTTGAACTCGGCGACGCGTGCCTCGTCCGGGGTGATGGTGGCGCACTTCACGCCGACGCCGTAGGTCCTGATGGCGTGGGCGGCATCCACCGTGACCTGGTCGTCGGTCTGGTCGCGATACTCGATGCCGAGGTCGTAGTACTTCAGGTCGACGTCGAGATAGGGGAGGATCAGCTTCTCCTTGATGAAGCTCCAGATGATCCGGGTCATCTCGTCGCCGTCGAGCTCGACGACGGGCTCCTTCACCTTGATCCTGGCCATTGTCCTGCCCCTGACGTAGTTGCCTTGGGGAAGTGATCGCACCTGGAACGGGCATCGGCAAGCCAACCGATCGTCACTTGCGAATGATTATCATTCAAGGTTGTGGAGGAGGCATCCGAACCGGAGTCATGCTCATGCAGAGACATCTTTCCACCGGCAGCACGCTCCTGAGCGCGCTGATGGCAGCGCAGCGACGAGCCGACCCGGAACCGAAAGACGGGTGCGACATCACCGCGCTGCTGGCGTCGCTGGGCGATCGCAACCTGAGTATCGGGCCGGTGCGGCCGGCGCCGCGGCAGGACATCTCCCCGTCCGCGGCGCGTTGAGCCCCGCGATCAGTCGGCCGCTTCCGCAGCCTCGTTCTCCTCGGGTGCCACGGTCATGGCATTGGCGACGACGCCGGCCTGCTGGCGGATGCGCTGCTCTATCGCCTCGGCCATCTCCGGGTGGTCGCGCAGGAACTGCTTGGAGTTCTCGCGCCCCTGGCCGATCCGGGTGCTGTCGTAGGAGAACCAGGCACCGGACTTCTCGACGATGTTCGCCTTGACGCCGAGGTCGATCAGCTCGCCCATCTTGCTGACGCCCTCGCCGTACATGATGTCGAACTCCACCTGC